>CALJOK010000050.1 GCA_937981555.1 uncultured Saprospiraceae bacterium | reverse complement strand
CCAGACATGAGTCCGTATGCAAACTTATAGTGGCTATCGACTTTAGTCGGTCGGCATAAAAAACAATGCACTTACATTTTTAAAACCACGCCGAATGAATTCGGCGGCTACAAAAAAGAATATGAAAAAAGCCATTCCCTCTGGAGAAAATATAATTGGATTTAGCGTTTCCAAAATTGCAATAGAAGTCATGCGCTCTACGAACCCTGCGATGATGAAAGAAATCGAAGGCGAATTTCACAAAGCGACTTCGGAAGAAATTGATTCAGCATTAGAAAAAGCAACAGATGCATTTCGAACGTATAAAAATACTGCTGGAACGATTCGAGCAAAATTTTTAAGAAGAATTGCAGACAATATATTAGCACTTGGTGATCCACTAATTGAGCGAGCGATGGAAGAGTCAGGTTTACCAAAAGGAAGACTTGAAGGAGAACGTGGAAGAACGATAGGTCAACTTCGAATGTTTGCTGATTTGGTGGAAGAAGGTTCTTGGGTGGAAGCAAGTATTGATACTGCTATTCCAGATCGACAACCATTTCCAAAAGCTGATATTCGAAAA
Organism: uncultured Saprospiraceae bacterium; assembly: GCA_937981555.1. Classification (GTDB taxonomy): domain Bacteria; phylum Bacteroidota; class Bacteroidia; order Chitinophagales; family Saprospiraceae; genus CAJQQY01. The sequence continues at coordinate 131,966 of CALJOK010000050.1, read as the reverse complement.
ATGTTGGTACCAGTTGGACCGGTGGTAGTTTTTACTGCGAGTAATTTTCCATTGGCATTTTCGACGGCAGGTGGAGATACAGCTTCGGCACTTGCAGCAGGAAATCCAGTTATTGTGAAAGCACATGAATCACATTTAGGAACCAATTCGATGGTAGCTGCTGCAATTCAAAATGCAGCGATGGTAACCAATATGCCAGATGGTGTTTTTTCCTCATTGAATGGAACTGGAGTAGAATTAGGTCAAGCTTTGGTAAAGCATCCTCTGACAAAAACAGTTGCATTTACTGGTTCGTACCGAGCAGGAAAAGCATTGTTTGATGCATCGAATCAGAGAGAGATTCCGATTCCAGTTTTTTCAGAAATGGGAAGTATTAATCCTGTTATTCTTTTTCCGAAGGCAGTAGAAAATAGAAATGAAGCATTAGCTAATCAATATGTTGGTTCTGTAAATTTAGGTGTTGGTCAATTTTGTACCAACCCAGGTTTGTTGATTGGAATGGAAAATGAACATCTAGATTCTTTTATCAAACACCTAGTCAATGGTTTTGAAAAAGTAACTCCAAGTACGATGCTCAATGAAAATGTTTGTAAAAATTACGAGGCAGGTAGAGCTAGTTTATTAGAACAAGCAGGTGTAAAAATGGAAGGTGTTTCTAGTGATGAAGGAAATAATTCTACAGGACGACCGACCGTTGCATCTGTTTCAGCAAGTGACTTTTTGAAAAATAAAAATATGCAAGAAGAGGTTTTCGGACCTTTCACTTTAGTGGTAAAATGTCAATCAGAGGAAGAGTTGATGGAAGTTGTTTTGAATATGCAAGGACAACTGACGGCAACTTTGATGGGAGAAGATAATGAGTTTACGAGATATTATCAAGTGATTGATGAGTTGAAAGAAAAAGCGGGAAGAATCAGTTTTAATAATGTTCCGACGGGTGTTGAAGTGTGTCATTCGATGCATCATGGTGGACCATTTCCAGCAACGACGGATAGTCGATTTACTTCAGTTGGAACTGGTGCGATCAAAAGATTTGCTAGACCATTGTGTTATCAAAATTGGCAACCAAGTGTTTTGCCATTGGAATTGAAGAATGAGAATTTGAGAAAAATCTGGAGATTGATCAATGGCGAATGGACTAAAAACCCGATAGCGTAAACGTAGCAGTATTCTCCCGAGTCCATTATAAATAATACTGGATTCGGGAGAATCTCACTATGGATAAACTTTTATTAATGCTAAATATTTCCAAAGAACAATTAGAAGAAAATTTAGATTATCCAATTTTGATTGAAGCTTTACGAAAAGCTTTTCAAGAAAAATATATTGTTCCTACTCGACATCATCATAATTATCAAAATCCAAAAGAAGGTGTTGAATCTACTTTGCTGTTGATGCCAGCTTGGCAAACTGGAAAATATTTAGGAGTCAAAATGGTAACTGTTTCTCCAAACAATGGAAAGTATAACTTGCCTTCAATTCATGGAATTTATACTTTATTTGATGCGGAAAAAGGAATGCCTTTAGCACAAATAAATGCTACCACATTAACCGCTCAAAGAACAGCCGCCGCTTCTGCCCTAGCGTCGAGTTTTTTATCAAAAAAAAATAGCAAGACCTTACTGATGGTTGGAACTGGAGCTTTGGCTCCTGAATTGATTCGAGCACATCTTTCGGTTCGACCAATTGAAACAGTTTATGTATGGGGAAGGAATTTGGAAAAAGCAAAAACAGTTTCTAGTTTTATAACAAAACATTTACAAAAACCAGGAAATGTTAATTTCCAAATTTTTCCCATAGAGAATATCGAAGAAGGAATTGAAAAAGCAGATATCATTTCCTGCGCGACACTCAGTCCAACTCCTTTAGTTTTTGGAAAAAACTTAAAGGCAGGCCAACACTTAGATTTAGTTGGTGCTTATCGACCTGACATGCGTGAAGCAGATAATGAAGCGATTTCGAAAAGTTCAATTTTTATTGATACCTATGATGGCATGCATGAAAGTGGAGATATTGCAATTCCGATAAAAAATGGAATTTTAAAAAGAGAAAATATTTGCGGAGATTTATTTGAGTTGAGCCGAGGAGAAAAAACTGGTCGGAAAGATAATACTGAAATAACATTTTTTAAATCGGTTGGTCATGCATTAGAAGACCTAGCAGCGGCGAAATTGATTTATGAAAAATTGAAATAAAATTAATTAGAAACATGGCTTCTAAAACTTTTTTCTGCGTTGATGCACATACCTGTGGAAATCCAGTTCGAGTCGTCGCAGGTGGCGGGCCGAATTTGGAAGGAAAAAACATGAGCGAAAAGCGCCAACATTTTCTAAAAGAATATGATTGGATTCGCAAAGGTTTGATGTTTGAACCGCGAGGACATGATATGATGTCAGGTAGTATTTTATTTCCACCTGCTGATCCACAAAATGATGTAGGAGTTTTATTTATTGAAACTAGCGGATGCCTACCGATGTGTGGTCACGGAACAATCGGAACAGTCACCATCGCCCTCGAACAAGGGCTCGTCACTCCAAAAAAAGAAGGACATCTTCGGTTGGAAACTCCCGCAGGTTTGGTCAAAGTCGAATACAAAAAAAAAGGACAAAAAGTAAAGTCAGTCAAACTCACCAATATTCCATCTTACCTCGCAGCTGAAAATATTGAAATCGAATGCCCAGATTTAGGATTACTAAAAATGGATGTTTCGTACGGAGGAAATTTTTATGCTATCGTTGATGAGCAAGAGAACTTTTCAGGTATTCAAGATTATACAGCAGGAGACTTAATTCGATGGAGTCCGATTATTAGAAAACGAATTAATGAAAAGTACACTTTCGTTCATCCTGAAAATGAAACGATTTCAGGATTGAGTCATTTACTTTGGACTGGTTCAACGATGGCAGAAAATGCAGATGCACGCAATGCAGTTTTTTATGGAGACAAAGCGATCGATCGTTCCCCTTGTGGAACCGGAACTTCTGCTCGTATGGCACAATGGGCTGCGAAAGGTAAACTTCAAAAAGGAGATTCCTTTGTACATGAAAGTATTATCGGGAGTCAATTTATCGGCCGAGTGGAAGATGTTACCAAAGTGGGAAATATAGATGCAATTATTCCAAGCATCGAAGGATGGGCAAAAGTTACTGGATTTAATACAATTATTATTGATGATGATGATCCATATGCACATGGATTTCAAGTAATTTAAAAAAGTAAACCAATGAAAAAAGTAATTATCATCGGTGGCGGAATCGTCGGATTATCTTCCGCTTATTTTTTACAAGAAGCAGGTCATGAAGTTATTCTTTTGGAAAAAGGAAAAATGACAGACGGTGCTTCCTACGGAAATGCGGGATATATTTGTCCAAGTCATGTTATCCCTTTGGCACAACCTGGAATGATCTCAAAAGGGATTCGATGGATGTTCAATCCTGAAAGCCCATTTTATATCAAACCAAAATTAGATTTCGATTTAATGTCTTGGGGATGGAAATTTTACCGAGCAGCCACTCATCAACATGTTGATAATGCAGCAACTGTTTTGCGAGATATGGCTTGGATGAGCAAAAGTTTGTATCAAGATTTTTCCAAAAAAGAAGATTTTGAATTCGCATTTGTAGAGAAGGGATTAGTTGATTTGTATCGAACAAAAAAAGGAGAAGTTGGACTAAAAACAGAAAGTGAAGTAGCGAATAAAATTGGCGTAAAAGTCGAACATCTTTCTGCAGAAGAAACTCAAGCGTTAGATCCACATTTGAAGATGGATATTTTAGGATCCGTTTACTATCCTGGAGATGCACATTTATATCCACACCTATTTATGCAATGCTTACGTGATCAAATGAAAAAAAGTGGTCGAGTGGAAATACATTTTGAAACGGAGGTAGAAAAGTTATTTTTTTCTAATAAAAAAATAACGAAAGTAAATACTTCAAAAGGAGAGTTTACTGCTGATGAATTTTTAATCACAAGTGGTTCTTGGGCACCAGGTTTAGTTAAAAATTTGAAAACAAACATTCCAATTCAAGCGGCAAAAGGATATAATGTTACTTTATCCAATCCAAAAATAAAGCCTTCTTATCCTTATCTTTTGTCGGAAGCAAAAGTAGCGGTGACTCCAATGGCTGATGATTTACGATTTGCAGGAACTTTGGAAATTGCAGGTATTAATAATCGAATCAACCCTCGAAGAGTTAATGGAATCCTCAAAGCAGTACCTGACTATTTTCCTCAATTCAAAAATTACGATTTTAAAAATATACAACCATGGTCTGGTTTGCGTCCTTGCTCACCAGATGGAATGCCCTATCTTGGTAGATTAAAAAATTATGAAAATTTGACGGTGGCAGCTGGTCATGCTATGGTAGGAATGAGTCTTGGTCCAGCAACTGGTAAAATAATTGCTCAAATTATTTCAAATGAAACACCTCAAATTACACATCCGACTTTAGATCCAGATCGATTCAATTAGAAATCAGTTAATAAGAACTAATTCTTTAAATCTTCTGCCCAATCGATTAACTATTTAATCATTTGTAACAAAAAGTTATATCGTTTCGTCTTCTTTTTATATCCACCTTTTGTAACTATTTAGAATTTAAGAAGTATTGAATGTGTAATTGAGTTGTTAAGAAGTGGTTAAAAGTTTTTATACTTTTTAGTCTTCAGTAGTCAGTTTTTTAAGACCTTATATTAATTCTATGTAAAATTTTATTCTGAATATAGCTTTATTGCAATATTTAAAATAGATTTGCAGTATGTTTGATAAACTTTATCAAAATTTTATTCTGTTTTGGAGAACTTTTTGATGATTACAAGAGTTTTATATATTTAATAACATTTCATCGAATAAATTTACTGAACTGTCGAACGAACGACCATTATTGCAACTGTGGATATAACTTTGAGTCATTATAGAAAACAATATACTTTGCAACACTTATTTTTTTACAAACCAAAGGAAAAGAAAATTTAAAATGAAAAAGATATTATTAATTGCCACGATTCTTGTCTCTAATATGAATGTATTTTTTGCTCATAATGGAGATTCTACATGTACTGAAAATTGTAAAGAAACAACATTGAATACTTTAACAGGTGAGTGGGCTTACACTAATTTTGCCTACCAGATTGTGGATAAAATCCATGCATGTGAAGAAATCATTATTGTTAAAGATGCGTTTTTGAAATTTCAATTTGATAAAAATGGAACGTACTCTAAAACATATGGAAGTGGTGATAATGAAATAATGGAAGTTGGAAACTGGGACATTACTGATGATAACTACAACTTAGTTTTAATGCCAAAAGATGGTTCACCAGCTCAATTTATTAAGATTAATAAAATGGAAGAAGAGACGATTGAATTGGAACTTAATATTCAAGAGGCAGGATTAGATAATATTTTTTGTACAGAGATTAATGTACTGAATTTCAGCAAAAATACTTTGCCTTTAAATAATTCAGTAATAAGATAATATACATCCGATTTTAAAATACAAAACTGGTTACTTACTTAGGTAGGTAATCAGTTTTCTTTTTTTAACTAATCAAACTGAAGTGCTTTTTTCATTTTTCTAAAAATATCAGTATTGTCATAAATTCCATGGAACAATTCTGCTTGTGGGCCAAAAGCAAAAACGGGAACCATATCAGCAGTATGTCCATTATTGGTAAATGCAGTAACTAATTCACTTTTCGTTGATCCATTATTTATAGAGAATCCTCCACACTCATGATCAGCTGTAACGATAACTAGAGTCTCTCCTTCTTTTTTTGCAAATTTTAAAATCCGACCGATCGCTGTGTTAAAATCATCCATTTCGGAAATCAACCATGATGCATCATTTTGATGTCCACCCCAATCAATTTGAGAACCTTCGATCATCAAGAAGAAACCTTTATCATTTCTTTTTTTCAAGAAAGTAGCTCCTTTACTGGAAATATAAGGAAGATATTTTCTCCCATTTCTAGCTTGTTGAGGATCTTCATCTCCAGTAAAAAAGACAAAATTTTTCTTTGAACTTATATGTGTTTCAAAAATATCTTTTTTGAAATAATCACTTACATAGTATCCATCATCTTTCAGTTCTTGGTATAAATTTCTTTCGTCGGATTCTCGTCGATCAAAATACCTTTTTCCTCCGCCCACGAAAAAATCAATTTTAGTATCCATAAATCCTAAAGCGATTTCCTCCATAAATTGTCTATGAGATACATGTGAAATAAACGAAGCAGGTGTCGCATGGGTGATTGGCGAGGTGGCAATCAATCCAGTCGCTAATCCATTTTTTTCAGATAACTCTAAAATAGATTGCACAGGAAGAGTATCCATATCTACTCCAATCGCATTATTATAAGTCTTGACTCCACAGGCCATTGCAGTCGCACCTGCCGCAGAATCTGTAATTATATTATCTCCTGAAAATGTTTTTTGAAAGCCAACAACTGGAAATTGTTCAAGGTAAGAACCTTTCCTATTCAAATACATAGAAGCGGTAATTTGAGCTATTCCCATTCCATCTCCAATCATCAAAATAATATTTTTTGGATAAGGAATAACGGGGTCGGTATGCTCATGGGATTCCTGAGAGGAAATCGGACTTGTTGTTTTTTTATTTCCACAGCTTGAAAAAGCAAAAACGATAAGTAATATAATCCATTTATGTAGTGACATGAAAAATTAATTCTAAGAAAAAGTAGTGATGTAAAAATTATATGCTGCAATTCTCTTTTCAAAAAAAAAGAAGAGAAATCCAGTAAAGCAAATTACAACAAAATAAAACCTTTTCAATAACAATACTTTTAGTTTTTATGATTATTTTTGAAATGTTCTTCAAGCATTAATTAGGATGAAGAGCTTTTACCTCTCAAAATAACTATGATGAAAAACCTACAAATTATTCTTTTCTTACTTCTTCCATTTTTTTCTTTTGGGCAAAACGTTAATTCGGATTCTCTTTCTATGAATTCAATGGACTCAGCTATAATAGAAATGGACTCTGATGATGAGGAAGAAGAAGAAAAGTCGAAAAAGAAAGAAAGCATTTTTGATTTTATTTCAAAAGACGAAATCTTTGAAATGACTTTGGAAGCCAATTTTGACTCCCTTCTTTTTCATAAAAAGAAATTAGTTGAATACATGCCAGGCAAAATTTCTTTTAATAATGGCGAATTAGAAGAAGTTGATCTGAAAGTTGAGATCAAACCTCGTGGAAAATATCGAAGAAGAATTTGCGAATTTCCTCCTTTACGACTAAAGTTTAAGAAAAAGGGATTAAAAAAAATGGGACTCTCTCGTAAATATAATTCCCTCAAATTGGTCTCTCATTGCCTAGATGATAAAAAAGAAGCAAAGCAAAATATACTAAAAGAGTATTTAATTTATAAAATGTATAACCTTCATTCAGAATATAGTCTACGTGCTCAATTAGTCAAAATCAAATATGTGCAATCCGGTAGCGGGAAAAAAATGTTTGAGCGAATGGGGATGATTCTTGAAGATGATAATGAATTAGCTCGACGAACCAATTCGAAAGTCGTTGAAAAGAAGTATTGTACGGTCGATTCTGTTGACACCTATAATGGTACTGTTCAGGCCATGTTCCAATGTATGATTGGAAATGCGGATTGGAGTATAACACATATGAGAAATGTGAAATTATTGCGTCCTGAACCTAATAGCTTGCTTTGCACTTTTCCATATGATTTTGATTTTTCAGGCTTAGTCTCTGCGACGTATGCCATTCCAAACCCTGACTATAAATTGAAAAGTACTAAGCAACGAGTGTTTCTGGGAAAAATATATTCAGAGGAAGAATTGAAAAAAGTGGCGGAGCATTTTTTAAATCAAAAAGAAGCGACCCTTCAAATGGTAAAAGAATTTGAACCACTTCATAAACGTTGTAAAAAAGATGTCACGAAATATTTAAAATCTTTTTATAAAATTTTAGAGGATGAAAAAAATATGCCAATGGAATTGAATAAACTTTGTCCTAAAAAATGATAATTTTGCCTTTTCAAAAATAAAGGTAAATGTTACTCAAATTCATCGCATACTTTTTTTCTATTGTTTTCCATCCCTTGTTGATGGTTACTTATATGTTGCTTATTTTACTTTCTGTAGATCCGCATTTATTTGGGACGAATAGTGTAAAAGGTGGAATGCGAAATATTTTGATGGTTTTCTTTTCTACTTTTTTTATTCCAATCATTTCAGTTTTAATGATGAAAGCATTAAAACTAATCCCTTCTCTTGAATTAAAAAATGCGCAAGACCGTATTGGACCATTCATTGTTACGGGAGTTTTTTACATTTCCACTTACTATTTAATTTATCGGAGCCCAGAAATGCCTGTTGCATTTAAAGCTTGCTTTTTGGGTGCGGTGATTGGATTATTTTTGGCATTTTTTATAACGCTGTTTTCCAAAATTAGTTTGCATGCTGTAGGAATGGGGGGATTTTTAGGAATGATATTGATTACGATTCAACGATCAGAATTATTTCCTTTTGTATGCAATACTGGAATTTTTGGAATGATAGAGGTCACTCTTTTTGGATTGTTGACAACCACTATTTTAATTTGTGGAATTGTCGGAACATCTCGATTGATTTTAGATGCGCATGAGCCAAAAGATTTGTACGGAGGTTATTTGGTTGGATTGGCAACTCAGTTTATTGCACTTAGTTTTTTTTAGCTAGAAAGTGTTTTTAAGAAAATGTAAATTCATTGTTATCGTATATAAACCTATTTTTAAAATCATAAACAAATCATACAAATTTTAAAATGAACGATTTACAAAATACTATCGAACAAGCGTGGGATGATAGAAATCTCCTCCACGAAAACCCAACCCAAGAAGCTATCCGAGAAGTTATCGAACATCTTGATAAAGGTAGACTTCGAGTAGCTGAACCAACTGCAGATGGGGATTGGAAAGTAAATGATTGGGTGAAGAAAGCAGTTGTGATGTATTTCCCAATTCAAAAAATGGAAACGTTGGAAGTGGGTATGTTTGAATTTCATGATAAGATTCCCTTGAAAAAAGGATACAAAGAATTAGGCGTTCGAGTGGTGCCTCATGCGATTGCACGACATGGTGCATTCCTTGCGCCAGGTGTAATTATGATGCCAAGTTATGTAAATATTGGAGCGCATGTCGGAAGCGGAACAATGGTCGATACTTGGGCGACAGTTGGATCATGTGCTCAAATTGGGGCAAATGTTCACTTGAGTGGAGGTGTGGGAATTGGTGGAGTATTGGAACCATTGCAGGCGACTCCGACGATCATCGAAGACAATTGCTTTATCGGTTCGCGAAGTATTATTGTCGAAGGAGTTCGAGTTGGAAAAGAAGCGGTACTTGGAGCAAATGTTGTTTTGACAAAATCAACTCATATCATTGACGTGACTGGTGAAGAACCTGTGACGCATCGAGGAGTTGTTCCACCAAGGTCGGTGGTGATTCCTGGAACGTACACGAAGAAATTTCCAGCAGGAGATTACCAAGTTGCTTGTGCTTTGATCATTGGTCAGAGAAAAGAAAGTACAGATAAAAAGACTTCGTTGAATGATGCGTTGAGAGATCATAGTGTGGCTGTGTAGCCAAGTTAAGTTAATCACAAGGTGGCTTAAAGTTACCTTGTGATTATTCAATTTTAAATCAAAAGACAATTTATAAAATTCGCTCCTTTCAATTTTGCATTTATAAAATTCGCGCCTCGCAAATCACAGTTTTCAAAGTCAACATTTCGCAAATCTGCATTTTCAAAGTTCGCACTTCGTAAGTCACTTCTGGAAAAATCTACATTTGTAAATATACTGTTACAAAAGCCTGCACCTTGCAAGAATGCATCGCTAAAAATACTTTTTTCAAAATTTGAATTAGAAAAATTTACGCCTTCAGCAAATGCGGAACAGTAGTTGGAGAAGGGAAGTTCAATTTTTTCAAATGAAATATCGATCAAATTTTTTCTTTCAAAAATAGCTTGCTCGCCTTCTGTCGGTTCTATTTCGATTTCATAAAAAGCGGTGACGATTCCTCTTATTTCCAAAACTTGCCAAGTACCACCAACTCCACCTGACATTAGAAACTGATGATGCTTTTCAATAATTTCTTCCAAATTAGTTTTAGAAATTTGTTCGCCATTTTCTGCCATTTGTCGAAGCCCGACTCGATTGATTTTATTTTCAAAAAAACGAACTTGGTCACAATTTGGAAATTTATCTTTGAGTGCCGCTTGGTCAAGATTTAATGTTTTTCTATTTATCCAAAAAGAGATGGGAGTGGAAATATGAGTGGATATTTTCTTTAATAAAAAATCCACTGTTCGTTTGTAAAAAAAACTGCGACGAGAAACTAATCCTTTTCCAGCGAGCAAAAATGCTAAGTACGATTCAAAATCAGTTGTCAAAAAATCCTCCGAAAAATGATCGTCCTCACTCAATGTCAAATGGAAATTTTGCAATGAAAAAATCATGGTGTAAAAATGGGAAAAGGCATCGAATACATTTTTCTCCAAAGCCATCTCTAGTGGCAAAAGCATAATTGCTCCATCTTCGAATTTTAAGTTTTTTTCAAAAAAATCCCAAGATGAAAATTCGCTGGAAGGGGAGTATTTTTCTTTGGAGAAATGTTCGTTGTTTTTTAAAATCCAACTTAATTGAAGTCCATTTGTTTCTCGATAAAATGCCCGAATACTTTTTGGAAGTATAATGTTATATTTTTTTTCTAAAAACTCGAACTGTTTTTCTTCGACCGACGAGAAGGAATGAAAAGACAATAATTCTACTTGAGAATGTTGTCGTAATTCATCTGCCATAGTTGAAAATCGAGAAAGCCAGCTCATTGTTTAAAAAAGTAATTTGTTTAAAAACTAAAAATACATTTCCTTTGATGAATTCCGAAAATTTAATTTCGAAATTATTTGTACAAGCAACAATTCTTGGAAAACATTCTCTTTACTTTTACACCTTTCCAACAATCAATTGCATCTAACTTAAAAATAGATACTCAATATGAATTTTAAATATTTCTTTCTACTTGTTCCTTTCGTTTTCCTTTTCAGTTGTAAAGCTAAAAAAATTGTAGACGCTGCTGAATATGAATTTTCTATCGAAGAACGAACATTGGATTCCCTCGTCGTCACCGCACCTCGAATTATCAAAGAGGACAAAGATTATAAATTGCCGAAGTACAATGAAAGTTATCCTCGAACTCATGACTTGATTCATACAAAATTGGATTTGAAATTTGATTGGAAAAAAGAGCAAGTCATTGGAAAAGCGACGTTGACATTGGAACCGCTTTTTTATTCGAGTAGCACTTTGACCTTGGATGCAAAAGGTTTTGTTTTTAACAAAGTAACTTATGAAGGTGCGAGTGAAAATTTAAAATATGAGTATGATGGCGAGTTACTCCAAATTGATTTGGGAAAAGAATTTAAAGCGAAAGAACAGTATAAAATTTTCATAGATTATGTCGCAAGTCCTGCGGCCACGGGAGGAAGCGAAGCGATTACTTCTAATCAAGGTTTGTTTTTTATTAATCCTCGAAATGAAGATCCTGACAAACCTCAACAAATTTGGACGCAAGGAGAAACGGAATGGAACTCCCGTTGGTTTCCCTCAATTGATAAACCCAATGAACGATGTACGCAAGAAATGTACTTGACGGTGGAAGATAAATTTAAAACTTTGTCAAATGGATTGTTGACTTCTTCCAATAAAAATAATGATGGAACTAGAACTGATTATTGGAAAATGAATCAGCCACATGCGCCGTATTTATTTATGGTTGCGGTGGGGAAATTTGCCATTGTCAAAGATACTTGGCGAGGCAAGCCGATTGAATATTGGGTGGAACCGAAATTTGAAAAAGATGCGAGAGCGATTTTTTCAAACACAATTCCGATGTTAGATTTTTTCTCCCAAAAGTTAGGCGTGGAATATCCTTGGGATAAATATTCGCAAATCGTAGTTCGAGATTATGTTTCGGGAGCGATGGAAAATACGACGGCAGTTATTTTTGGAGAGTTTGTGCAGAAGAAAGAACAAGACTTAATTGATGCGTCGAATGAATTAATTGTAGCGCATGAAATGTTTCATCATTGGTTTGGCGACTTGGTGACTTGCGAGAGTTGGGCCAACTTGACGATGAATGAAGGCTTCGCAAATTATAGCGAGTACCTTTGGTTTGAACATCAATATGGCGTAGACGAAGCGGACTTGCATCGACGGAGTGAACTGAATGCTTATCTTAATTCGACGATGCGAGGTGTACATGATTTGATTAATTTCGAATACAATGATAAGGAAGATATGTTCGATGCGCATAGTTATAATAAAGGTGGATTGGTTTTGCATATGCTTCGGAATTATATTGGAGATGATGCTTTTTTTGCTTCGCTAAATCACTACTTGACGAAGAATGCATATAGTGCTGTGGAGGCTCATAATTTGCGATTGTCGGTGGAAGCGGTGACTGGACTGGATTTGAATTGGTTTTTTAATCAATGGTATTTTGAAGCGGGACATCCAATATTGAAAGTGACTTATGATTATGATGAAGTTTCGAAAAAAGCAACGACTACGATAGAGCAAACTCAAAATGTCGATACCAGTATTCCTATTTTTAAGTTACCGATGAAGGTGGATGTTTATTCTGAAAGTGGAAAAATGACGCGTCATAACATTACTCTTACAAAAAGAATTCAGAGGTTTGAATTTGATGCAGAGACGAGACCAAAGTTAATTGATATTGACTCTGAAAAGATTTTGCTGGCAGATGTAAAAGATACGCATACGGAGGAAGAGTTTATTTTTCAATATTTAAATACTAAAAAATTCATGGCGAGATTCGAAGCAATTGTAGCTTTGGATGAGTCAAAAAATCCTGCGGCGAAAAGTGTTTTCAAAAAAGCATTGGATGATAATTCTTGGTTGATTAAAATACGATCTTTGGAGAAAGTTGATTTGACAAATGATATTTCCCTAAAAAAGAAAGTAGCGGGCATGGCTAAAAATGATGCAAATTCAAATGTTCGAGCTGCGGCTATCGATGCACTTGCACAGACTGGAGACAAAACATTTATCCCAAATATTAAAGCTGCTATCCAAAATGAAAAAGCCATTCGCGTCAAAACTTCAGCGATGCGAACGTTGTATCTTTTGGATGCTGCTGAAGGTGTGGCTTTTGCGAATCAGGTGAAAAATGATTCGAACCAAGAGATTCTTATTACCGTTGGTGAAATCTATGCTGCATCAGGCGACGTGAAATATCTTTCTTATTTTGAAAAAAAATGGACGGAAATGGATGACTTTGAATTGATTTCTTTTTTTGATAGTTACCGAGCGCTGGTTCAGTTGGCTGATGAAAAAAAATATGAATCGATTATTTTGAATTTGAAAAAAATAGGATTGGATTCGAAGGATTCAAAATGGAGAAGATTTTCTGCGACAAAAACTTTAAGTGATCTGCGAGAAGAATATCAAATTGCATTGAATGAAAAAAATGCAGATGGTACAATGAAAGGTTTTTTAAATAGAAGAATTAAAAAATTGACAGAGATGATTGAAGAGGTTAAATCAAATACAAAAAATGAATGGTTGTTGGAAGGGTATGAATATTATCAGTATTAAAAAAATCGGTTGACGATGAATGGTCGTCAACCGATTTTTTATTCATCCAACAAGTTATATCGTTTCGCATAAATCGAAATTGCATTAGCCAACTCGTCTAGCTTAGTCGTTTCCAAAATTACTTTTTCTTTAAATAAAAAATCAAAGAAACTAGTTTTTCCATCATGTCCATTTCGCATTGCTGTCATAAAACCTGCATGATTATTTTCAATGCGACCTGCTCGAACTAATCGATAAGTATGCTTAAAAATATCGTATTCCACGATCAACAACAAATTATGAAACCGTCGATGATAGCAAGAAATAAATAATGGATTGTGTAAAAAATCTTTGTATTCATGCCCGAACAAAACGCGTTCGTATAGTGGATAAAGAAATAAATCTGTTCGGATATCTTTTTCGTTTAAATATTCTCCGAGTTCGTCCAGTTTTGTTTTTAAAAGATTGCTCGACAATGTTTCAAAATCCAATTCTGAATATGGAAGCCATTCATTATTATCTGGGTCGTAGTAATCGGTATTACCGATGCGTAACTTATAATCAAATTTAAAATAATTCGGAACTACATAGCCTGGATAATAATATTCGGCGCCCGACTTCATTCCAAAATCCATTTCCAAAAGCATGGTATAAAACCCTAAACTATGCTTCGAATAATCAGGATGAAACAAACCCATGATGCTCGCAATACTATTATCTCCTAAGTCAAAAAAACTTGCCGCCGCCAAAGTGTCGCCATCGTAAACACAAGTTTCCCAAGTATCATAGATATTATAATCAGCATCGCCAAAAAGTGATTTTCGCAAATTGGAAGAAACAAAACCACCAAATCGTTGGCGATGAATTAAGTACAAATCATTTTTCTCTTTATCAAAAACCGCTCTTCGTACGACAATCCGAAATCGTTTATTATTTCGATTAAAAATTTTTCGAACACTTTTTCGAAATGCATAATCTTTTAAATCAAGGCGTGTCCAAACTGCTGTATATAATTTCCCATCAAAGCATAAAAATCGGCAAGTGAAAATCATTTGTCCCATACGAAACCATCCTCTAGCGAGGTAATCGTCTAGTTTTTTATGTGGCAAAAATTCGGGATAATGGATTTCGGTAAACATTAGATATTGACTATGCTTTGATTTTTACGTTAAATGTAACAATACTTTTACAAAAAAAAAGTAACGAAATTATTTCCATTTAATTCCACAACCTGCACTTGGTCGTTGAACAGTACTCGCAGGACGACTAACTAAAACTGCATCTAACGCAGCACGTAAATCTTCACCCGTCACAGGTATATTACTTCCTGGCCGTGACCCATCCATTTGTCCTCGATAAACTAAATTTGCTGCTCCATCAAAAACATAAAAATCAGGTGTGCAAGCTGCATCGTATGCCTTTGCCACTTCCTGCGTTTCGTCGTAGAGATAAGGAAATGTATAACCACTTTCTTTGGCAAACTCTGTCATTTTTGCAGGAGAGTCTTGTGGATATTTTTCTACATTATTACTGCTGATAACAACAAATGCAATTCCAGCCTCTTGATATTCTTTTGCAAGATTAACAATTCCTTCATTCACATGAATCACGTAAGGACAATGATTGCAAGAGAAAATTACGACTGTTCCAACACCAGATTTGATGTCATCGAAACTCATCATTTTTCCACTCACTGTATCTGGTAAATTGAAATTGGGAGCTTGAGTCCCTAAGGCTAACATGGTTGATTCGGTAAGAGCCATATTTTATTTTTTAAAAATTAATTATCTAATAATCTGCGATGGTAATTGATTTGACCAAGATGATAAGTTAAATGAGTGGTCAGATGAATTAACAAATATCCAGTCGAAGTTTTTTCAGTAAAAACTAATATTGGATATTCTTTTTGTAAATCCTTTTCAGCCAATTTATCCAAAGCAAAATCAATCATCAAAATAGTCGCTTCTATTTTTTTTATCAATTCTATTCTTGGAACATTCTTTTGAGAAAATTCTAAATTACGTTTTCGAACATAATCCGTTTTTCCAATTTCAGCACCAATATAACAATTAAGATTTCCAATTAAATGTAAACAAAGATTCCCTGCACAATTAGTAATTCCTTTTTCAGTATGCCAAAGATTTACTTCATTTTGATACAAACTAATTTCGTCTTTTAATTTGTTGAGATCTCTTTTGAAAAGAATTTTTAAAGTATCAATTAACATCATAAACGTTTACAAACATTCTTGATTAATCCCTAAAATATATTTCTCCACCACTCCAATTTCCTTCGCGACTTCTGCACCTTCAAATCCTTTGACTAACTCATCTTTCATTCTCAACTTCATCTGATCAATATATTTTTTAGACAATGGCAAATATGACCAATGCCATTTTTCTTCGTTGTATCCATGCGGACGTTCGTTTCCTTTTTTTGTGTAAGGTTGATAAAAACCGAATTTGTGCGCATTGTTTTTTAACCAATCATATTCCTTTTTTCCCTGTCCTTTCTCAAAATATTTATTGGTGAAATTATTCAAATCAATGTCCGTTCCCCAATGATGCCGAGAAGTGCTTGGCATCGAACTAAAATTTAAAATTTTCAATGCTCGATCTTTTGGATTAGGAAATTCTTTGAGAATATTTTTGACGCCAGTTGTTTTTCTTTTTCCATTCCATTTCGCTTCCCAGATATTCTTTTGGGAAAAAAAGTTTCGAGTGGCTGATTTTATAACAAATGAAATTCCATCCTGTTTTGCAGTCTCATGCATTTTTTTAAAAGCCTCGTAAGTTTCTTTTTGAATAAACATGTCTGCTCGGTTAGCGTACTTTGTTTCTATTTTTAAAAAGTCGTCGTGCTTCTTAGGTTCAAATTTACCCATCAAAAAATCGAGTGTGATAGCTGAATCAATAGTGATTTTATTGGAAGATTTTTTTTCTAAAGCAGGCCTTTTTATTTCAGCATTGGACATGAGAGTAGATTGAGATTCGGTGGTAGAATCATTGCAGGCAAAAAATAAAAAGAGAGAAAGTATTATTGTAAAAAATTTCATGAATGTTTTTTATAAAAATTATTTGTTGTTGTATAAATCACAATCGAGATGGCCACCAATTTCACTTAAAAAACTTATAATATGATTATCTACAGATAATCCAGGTGATTCATCACCAAAATGAAAAACAACTTGGAGATGATAATTAATATCAGGATGACTTTTTTTAAACGCTATTAATTTATCTTTTATAGGAAAAAGCTTTTGATATATTTCTTCAATCATTTCATAAATAATTGGATTAATTATTTTCTCCGTTGAATATCTCCAATTGGTAGTTACTGGTATTTTTCCTCTTGCATGTTTCTTTTCAAAACGAGTTGGTTCAATTCCTAAATGATGATTGAAATCTTTTCCCTCTAAATTTTCATTAGCAGTACTTATTCCAAAATAAACATAACCTTCTGATTTTATAATTTTGTCGTCATTCAAAATTCAAATTTTTTATTCAAAAATTAATATTCAAACGTCATCGTCTCATACGGATAATCAAAAAGGTATTTTTCCTTAATCAACTTCGCCACTTTTGCAGGAACCATTTCTACCCAAGTCTCATCATTCGCTTGAATCAAATCCAAAACTTGCTTTGAAAAAATATGCATATTACTACGATCAAAACTTTCGATGTCCACAATTTTTTTATCCACCAACAAATGCATATATAAATATTTGATCGCCTCTGGAATAGGTAAATTTTGACAAGTCATCAATTCTTCACTTCCTTCTTGCATCGACGGATAAACATACATTTTCATTTTCTTCGTAAATAACTCTCCAAATTCCATCAACAAACTTTTCTTTTTATCGTCAAAATATTTTTCGTTGATGATTTCTAACAATTCTTTTACGCCGATTACCAAACCCACTTTTTGTACTTTGAAATCTTCAAGGTAGCTTACTAACCGATGATGTTGTTCGCAATTGGAAACAACTACTGTTTGTCCCATCGCACATAAAACATCCGCTCGATCCATAAAATCTTTTTCATCTAAAGCCGTCATATCACCACCACACAAGTTATCCATCGTAATCTCAGTCAACAAAAAAGCTTTTCGAGCATCCACTTCTTCTTCATTTCGGAATTGCTCAAAACTTTTGTTAATCATATCTTGATTCACCAAAGTCGCAGGTCTAAAACTTCCTCGAACCACCAAGACATGTTTTTTATATAAAAATTCTGACCCATGAATATTTTGTCCATCAGGGCCGAACATCGCTACTTTCGTCAAACCATTTTTCACCATCATCAAACTCAACCAACGATTATCGACTTCTTTAAAATCGGGCCCAGTCAATCGAATCATATCAATGGCCACTCGTCCTTGCAAATTATCCATCAACGATTGAACCATCACTTCAGGATCTTCATGATAAGTAAAACAAGCATATAATAAATTGACACCCAAGATTCCGACCGCCTGTGCTTGCAACTCTGTACTATTATCCAACATTTTGACATGTATAATAATATCATTCGTTTCGCCTTGAGGAGACAATTGAAATCTTAAACCTAACCAACCATCACCTTTGATCGTTCGCGAATAATTCAATGCCGCAATCGTATCAGCAAAAACAAAAAAGTTAGTGTCAGGTCTTTCATTCGCTAATCGAGTCATCATCAAATCATATTCATGATCCAACATTTTGTACAATCGACTTTCACAAACATATCGTCCGCTCGCCTCTACTCCATATATTTTATCTGAATAAGTTTTGTCGTAGGCAGACATCGTTTTGGCAATTGTACCTGCTGCTGCTCCAACGGTAAAGAAGTATCGAGCGACTTCTTGACCTGCTCCAATTTCTGCGAAAGTCCCGTAAATCTTATCATTAAGGTTAATTTCGAGTGCTTTCTGTTCTGTTTCTAATGCCTGACGTTTCATATAAAAAAAGTGAATTATATTTTTTTGAAAAATGTTGCTTTTTTAAGTCAAACCAAAAATCATCAAAAAAATAGTAAGTTTTTGAAAAGTAAATTTACATAAAATGTAGCGGTTGCTTTTAGCCGATCCACAAAAAATAAAACGAATAAATGGTGAAATAAAATATCCGACAAGTTCTTGAACGAAAGAAGCCAAATTTTGGTTTTCCTTTTTGACATTTAGCTAACGATTAAAAACTGGTTCGCTAGCTGAATATTTCTTATTTTTGCAAAAAATATGACAAGATATGAAATAACACAAATTGGAGAACATCACACAAATTACTGTGAAGACTACGTTTTGACAACCTCGCTTGGAGAAGATCAAATACTTTGTGCAGTTATGGATGGATGTACAATGGCGACGGAAAGTTATTTTGCTTCCACGTTGATTGGAAAAATACTTCGAAAAATTGTTAAAGAAATTTCATATAAATCGTTTTTAGAAAAAGAGGAAGTTGTGATTGAGGTTTTGTTGAAGAAAATAGTGGAGCAATTATTTAATGAATTGAAGCATTTAAAAAATATTCTTTTTTTAGAAAAGGAAGAATTGCTCAGCACATTACTAATCGGTGTAGTTGATATAAAAAAACAAAGAGGAGAATTTTTAGCAATCGGAGATGGGATGTTTTGTATTGATGGAAAAATAACTGAATTCGAGCAAGACAATAAACCAGATTATTTTGGATATCATTTGGGCGAAGATTTTGAAGAATGGTACGCTTCGCAAAATCAAAAAATCTCTGCTCAACAAATTCAGGATTTGAGTATTTGTACAGATGGTATTTTTACTTTTCAAAAATTTGATAATCAAAAGTATCCATCTTCCGAGAACGTAATTGATTTTTTATTGAAAGATAAAGACGGATTTGAAAACCAAAATATGCTAAAGAAAAAGGTTTTTGAAATTGAAAGAAACTGGGGTTTAAAACCCACAGATGATTTAGGAATAATTAGAATAATTTTTTGAGAAAAAAGTAGTGAGTGAAAATCTCAATACTGACAATCTCATTATCACAATACAATATAATATGTTTCCAAAATACGACGTGATAGTAGTAGGTGCAGGACACGCAGGTTGCGAAGCAGCAGTTGCAGCAGCCAACATGGGTTCAAAAGTAATGCTAGCTACGATGAACATGCAGACCATTGCACAAATGAGTTGCAACCCAGCGATGGGTGGAGTGGCGAAAGGACAAATCGTTCGAGAGGTAGATGCATTGGGTGGCTACTCAGGAATCATCACAGATAAAACGATGATGCAATTTCGGATGTTGAATCTTTCGAAAGGGCCAGCGATGTGGAGTCCACGAGCACAAAGTGATCGAGCGAAATTTGCTCGACTGTGGAGAAATATGTTGGAAGCAAATACCAATATTGATTTTTGGCAGGAGATGGTAACTGGGATTATAGTTAAAGATGGACGAGCTTGCGGAATTCGAACCAGTATGGGAATCGAGATCGAAGGTTCGTCGGTAGTTTTGACCAACGGAACATTTCTAAATGGACTAATTCATATTGGAGAGAAAAAATTTGGTGGAGGTCGAGCAGGTGAACGAGCAGCAAAAGGAATCACCGAGCAGTTAGTCGAACTAGGTTTTGAATCAGGCAGAATGAAAACGGGAACTCCTCCACGAGTAGATGGTCGAAGTCTTGATTGGTCTGCGATGGAAGTTCAGCCTGGAGATGAAAACCCTTCTAAATTTTCATTTACTGATACGCCAAAATTAGAAAAACAACATCCTTGTCATATCACATACACAAGCAAGGAAGTTCATGAAATTTTAAAAACTGGTTTTGATCGTTCGCCAATGTTCAATGGTCGAATTCAAGGATTGGGGCCAAGATATTGTCCTTCCATCGAAGATAAAATTGAGCGATTTGCAGATCGAGATCGTCATCAACTTTTTATTGAACCAGAAGGTTGGGACACTTGCGAGATTTATGTCAACGGATTTTCTTCTTCGCTTCCTGAAGATGTTCAGTACAAAGCGATGCGAAAAATTCGAGGTTTTGAAAATGCAAAAATGTTCCGTCCAGGTTATGCGATTGAGTATGATTATTTTCCGCCAACCCAATTGAAAATTTCATTGGAAACTCGCTTGGTGAAAAACTTATTTTTTGCAGGACAAATTAATGGAACGACAGGTTATGAAGAAGCAGCTTGTCAAGGTTTGATGGCTGGAATAAATGCACATCAAAATGTTGTTGAAAAAGACCCATTTATTTTGCGTCGGTCAGATGCATATATAGGCGTACTGATTGATGACTTGGTGAACAAAGGGACGGATGAGCCTTACCGAATGTTTACGAGTCGAGCGGAATATCGAGTTTTGTTGCGTCAAGATAATGCGGATGTTAGATTGACTCCATTAGCAGAGAAACTCGGTATGAATAATATGGAAGAACGTGCAGACCGTGTTAGAAAAAAAGTGGAAGATGAGAAAGAGGTGCAAAGGCATTTCAAAAAAGTAGGTGTGACGCCTGCTGAGATTAATCCATTTTTAGAATCTATTGATTCAGCACCTTTGAACCAGCAAAAGAAATTGTATAGTGTTTTGATGCGTCCAAATATAATGATTGATGATATGCGAAAAGCACTTCCGTCATTGGATGCTCACTTAAATCAATTCGATAAAGAGTTTGTGGATTTGGCTGGCATCAACATGAAGTACGAAGGCTACATCAAAAAAGAACAAGAGATGGTGGATAAAATGAATCGCCTCGAAGATGTAAAAATTAAGGAGACGATGGATTATTCACAATTGGTTTCTTTGTCAGGTGAAGCACGAGAGAAGTTGGGGAAATTACAGCCACATACGATTGGGCAGGCAAGTCGAATTAGTGGGGTGAGTCCTTCGGATATTTCGGTTTTGTTGGTGCATTTGGGGCGGTAGAAATTTCCCAAAATAAAATAATAAACAATAAATATGCTTGCGGATTATTCGCAAACATATTTATAAGTGAAAACATTATTTTTTTTATCATCTGATTTTGGGTAAATAACACTTTTAGATGTTTGTATTAAAAGTCCATTCTCATCATATTCGTAGGCGAATTTTTCTTCTTGAACTAATTGAAAATTACCTTTTGTACGTCGTAGTGTTTTTGAGTAAGTAAGATTATTTTTAAGGATAAGAGCTGGATAATTTATGAAATCAAAACCATAAAATTGTAAATTCGGATTAGAGTCATATTCTCTTTCTACAACAGAATTAAGAATTGTGTCTTTGCCTTCTCTTAGGAAGTAATTTTTAATTCTAATAGGATTATTATTATCATACTCTAGTTCATACCAACCTGTATTTTTTAATTTTTTCTTCCTTCTTTTTTTATGAATATTCTCAAATTTTACGAGTTGGTTTTTAGAGTTATAGCTGCATACATATCGATTTGTATATTTTAAATTTTCTTCTACCGTTGTTTCTTTGGTGGCTTTTCCATAGTAAACTTTCATAGTGTTGATTTGCGAATTATGAGTTTCATCATACAGGTAAGTATATCTATTTAATTGAGTAATTACAGGATTAGTTTCAATTTCGTTTTCTTCAACATATTCATCGCTGTAGTGAAAATAGAATCCATATTCAGAAAAAGATATGCGATCTTGTTCATCATAATTAAGAGAGAAAAAATACTTTGTTTTTCCATCAATAAAATGATCAATACGAATCAATTTTTTTTCGCTATTATAATGGTATTCTTGAGATAATATATCATTGTAGAAGACCTTTTTTATTTTACAAGGTTGGTTAATCTGAGAAGTCTTTTCAGATTGAGAAATGGGTTTTTCATTTATTATAAAAAACAAAAAGAAAGGAAATAGAAAAAGAAATGAGAGCTGTTTCATGAAATATACTTTTCACGCAAAATAAATAAAATTTCACGCATTTTTATAACAATACATTTTCATAGGAAAGATAAAACTCCATTTCCCCTAAAAAGTCTCCCACGAATTTTATATTTGTTCAAAAAAAAATGAACAAACCATTTCAATTTCTCCTCCTCGGATTTTTAATCTGCTGGAGTTCATCAAATATTTTTTCTCAAAAAATGAATAACCCATTTCTGAAAACTACAGAATCTGGTCAATTAAAAATGACTGAGAAAGGTGCTTCGCATTTTGCAGGTTTAGCGTTGTCTTGTTTGCAAAAAGAATATCCTAATAAGTTGAATCAAGTGTTGAATGATAAAAATGATTTGAAAGAACCGACGGAATTGCATCCTGCTTTTTATGGATGTTTTGACTGGCACTCGTCAGTTCACGGACATTGGATGTTAGTGAAATTATTGAAAGACTTTCCCAATTTGCCAGAGTCGAAAATGATTCGAAAAAAATTGGGAGAGAATTTGACCGCTGAAAATATCAAAGGCGAAGTGGTATATTTTAAATCAGCTAGCAAAAGTTGGGAGCGAATGTACGGTTGGTCATGGTTAATGAAATTGGCAGAAGAGCTTCATAATTTCAAAGATGAAGAATCACAATTGTGGGTGAAAAATTTACAACCGTTGACTGATTTGATGATCGAACGATACCTGAGTTTTTTACCGATTCAAACTTATCCGGTGCGAACAGGTGTACATCCGAATACTGCTTTTGGAATGTCGTTCGCTTGGGATTATGCCAATTCGACGGGACATGCTAAGTTGAAAAACTTAATTGAGCAACGAGCGAAATTTTATTATTATTCAGATTGCAACTGTCCTGCGGAATTCGAACCGAGTGGTGAGGATTTTTTATCAGGTTGTTTAGAAGAAGCCAACTTGATGCGTCGAGTTTTGTCGCCTACAGAATTTGAAAAATGGTTTAAGAAGTTTTTACCCAAAAAGAAATTAAAAACATTGACGACTCCCGCTGATGTGAGTGATCGAAGTGATCCAAAAATTGTACATTTGGATGGATTAAATTTGAGTCGAGCGTGGTGCATGTATGGGATCTCCCAAAGTATAAAAAGTAAGAAGAAACGAAAACTGATGTACGATGCAGCTGAAAAACATTTGCGACTGACGGTGCCAAATGTAGTTTCGGAACATTATGAAGGTTCGCATTGGTTGGCATCGTTTGCGGTTTTTGCTTTGTCATCAAATAAATAATGGAAGAAGAAAAAGAACACATAGGCGATTGGTTGGAGAAGTTACAACAAGAGAGTTGGAACTTGGAACTATTGGTTTCGGGTTTTTCTATTTTTCTTTTGATGCAAGCATATCAAGGATTGGTTTCCGCATTTCAATACATCAATTTGAATACGGGATTGAATGGAAATCTCGATGGAATGTTGAGGACTTTGGTTGGAGTATTATTATTGGGTTCAATAGTTTTGACGATTAACTTAATTGCTCATGTTTTCCTTCGAGGTTTTTGGATTGGAGCAGTCGGATTAAGATCGGTGCAAAGTAAAATTGATATTGAGAAGCTGGGCTACAGCGAATATTTCACAGAAAAATTAAAAACTAGCGTTCCTTCACTTGACAGAATGTTGGAGAAATTGGATACACTTTCGAGTGTAATCTTTGCTTTCACATTTTTGATTGTGTTTATGTTTTTTTCCTTGTTTATGTTTTTGGCTACGATTAGTCTGTTTATTTATTTTATAGATTTGGGATTAAATTTATTGGAGGAAGGAGCAGTCTTTAAAAAAGTCGTTAAAACTGTAACTATTTTCCTTATTCTTTCAATGCTTTTTGCAGGGATAATTTATGCGATTGATACCTTGACTTTAGGCTTTTTCAAAAAATATAATCGACTGAGTAGATTGTATTTTCCGATTTATAAATGGATTGGGAAAATTACAATGGCAAGTGTTTACCGAAGTATTTATTATAGTCTGATCAGTCGGTTTCCCAAAAATTATATTCGAATATTATTATTCGTGTATGTATTGTTATTTTTTATGATTCCGTTTATGAAATTTGACCAATACATTTATTATCCTGACAATGGAAGTCAATTCAAATTGAGTAGTAATGAATATGATGATATCAGAAATAAAGAAAATTATATTGGTGATGCGAGCATTTCATCGCAAATTGTGAGCGGAAGTTTTTTACCATTATTTATTCGATACAGTTTAGATGATAATAAGGTTTTGGAAAAAATTTGCAAAGATTTTGTTCCGAAGAAAAAGGATGGATTTAACTCCGGAATTTATATTGGTAGCGAAGGGATAAATATAAATGACGCTTTTGTCGAGGAAGATGAACCAGGAAAAGCGTTGGAATGTTTTGCTGATTTTTATGTGGTAACAATTGATTCTGTAAATATCAAAACGGATTTTTACTTTTACATTCATCCAAATCAAAGGGAACGAGGTGTACAAACGATGCTCGAAATTGATACGTTACAAAAAGGTAAACATGAAATTTATATTCAAAAGAAAAGACTAAATAGAAAAGATGAAATAGAAGATGTTGGATATTCTCGCATCTTTTTTTGGAAAGAATAATTTTTTAAAATAAAACAACAACTATGAATTACATTAAATTTTTAACCATCTTATTTTTTGCACTTACTATTTCAAGTTGCGAATTTGGCAGCTCTTCAACTGTCGAAAATGGAAATTCGATCACCGATGATGCGAAAAAACCAATATCAACGAATCCTGTGAAAATAGAAAGAATAGACAATTGGACTTGTATTCCAGGTGAGCAAGTTGGTCGAATCAAAACCAATTTTAATGGTTCAGATATTTATAAAACGTTTGGAAAAGAGAATGTTTCAGAAACTGAAATTGGATTGGGCGAAGGCGAAACGAAAAAAGGCTTACTAGTTTTTCCCAAAACAAATAATGAGATTCAAGTGTTGTTCCAAGGAAATGAAGAAATGGAGAAGTTAGAAAGTATCAGAATTAACGGAACTGATTCAAAATGGAAAACAGATTCTGGAATCAAGGTAGGAAGTACTTTGGAAGAATTAGTGGCGGCGAATGGAAAGGATTTTAATTTTTATGGTTTTGAATGGGATTATGCTGGAAAATTAGCTAATTGGAATGGCGGAAAATTAAATGACAAATTGAGTGTTTTTCTGGAAGCAACGAACGAGGAACCGGTTTTTCCGCATTTATTAGGTGATAAAGAGTTTTTATCAAACAATCCAAAAGCAAAAGAAGCA
Source organism: uncultured Saprospiraceae bacterium (assembly GCA_937981555.1). Taxonomy (GTDB): domain Bacteria; phylum Bacteroidota; class Bacteroidia; order Chitinophagales; family Saprospiraceae; genus CAJQQY01. The sequence goes on along the minus strand of CALJOK010000050.1, from coordinate 106,260 downwards.
GGACTTAAAGTCAATGCGATTTTAATAAACTTTTAAGTCTTTTTTGAAAAAGGAAACTTTTGATTTTTGTAAAGGCTATCTTTGTTTTTTTTTAATTAAACAGGCGTACATATAATGTTAGATTTTTTAAGAAGACTTTTTGGAGGAACTGATTTAAAACCGATTATTGAAAAAGGAGCGGTGATAGTTGATGTCCGAACGGTAAAGGAATTTCAGGGCGGAAGTGCTGAAGGAGCGATAAATATTCCACTTGGGGATTTTGGGAAAAACATCGATAAGATGAAAAAGATGAAAAAACCAATTATTACTTGTTGTGCTTCAGGAATGCGAAGTGGTGCTGCGAAAAAACAATTAGAATCCTACCGAATTGAAGCTTATAACGGAGGTTCTTGGCAAAGTGTGAATAAGCAAGTTAAAAGATAAAATAAAGAGAGACACTAAATTTTTATGCAAAAAAGTTTACTGGACTAATTTCAATCTCATAAAAAAATAGCGTCTCTCTTTATTGTAAGATGAGCGGTGTTAGGGCTTCAAACCTTAACACCGCTTTTTATTTTTATTTCTCCGCGGTCAATCGAATATCTGCTTGTTTCGCTTTTTGAATCAAATCCAAAAATTCTTTTCGATATCCATGCTCATCTTTTCCAGTTGCTCCTTGCGCCATTTCTGAAATATTATCATAAGTCGCATTTCCTTTAAATTTTGAATCTCGAAGCGTCATCGCAAAACTTGCAACAGCTGCAGAGAACCGAAAATTATTAGAACTTGCCTGAAATGAAATGCCATTGTCCTTGGCTGTCACCTCCAATAATTTACTAACCTTCTCATTTGGTTTTTTGTAACGTAACTTGATCGTCATCCAATCGGGATCAACTTTTGCCCATCTTTTCACAGAACGATCTTGATATTTTAAATCATCAACTTTATTGGCGGAAGTAGTTTCAGAACTTGTCGGAATGATTTCGTAAATGGCCGTGACGGTGTGACCAGCTCCTAAATCTCCAGCATCTTTTTTGTCATTATTAAAATCTTCATTTTTAAGTTTTCGATTTTCATAACCAACTAATCTGTACTCTTTGACATGAGCAGGATTGAATTCGATTTGTAATTTCACATCTTTTGCGATAGTATGAAGTGTGCCGCCCATTTCTTGCACTAAGACTTTTTTTGCCTCGTCGAAATTATCGATGTAAGCATAATTTCCATTTCCATTGTCAGCCAATTGTTCCATTCGACCATCTTTGTAATTACCCATTCCAAATCCTAAAATGGATAGGGAAATACCTGACTTCCTTTTTTCTTCAATCAACCGAACTAGTTCGGAAGTACTGCTAATTCCAATATTAAAATCTCCGTCAGTTGCCAAAATGATTCGATTATTTCCATTTTTGATAAAAGAAGATTCAGCTGTTTGGTAAGCTAATTGAATGCCTGCTGTACCTGCGGTACTTCCACCTGCATTTAATTTTTCAAGAGCTGCCATGATTTTATTTTTGTTACTTCCAGCAGTTGGAGGAAGCACCAAACCTGAAGCTCCAGCATAAACTACAATCGAAACTCGATCCTCTTCTCGCATTTGTTGGGTGAGCAATTGGAATGCCTTTTTTAAAAGTGGTAATTTATTATAATCACCCATCGATCCTGAAACATCCAATAGAAAAACTAAATTAGATGGAGGCATTTGTTCCTTTGGTAGTTCATATCCTTGCAATCCAATATGAACTAATTTGTGGCCTTGGTTCCAAGGGCAATCTGAAATTTCCGTATTGATAGAAAATGGATCAACACCTTTTGGTTGCGGATAATCGTAGTTGAAATAATTGACAAACTCTTCGATTCGAACGGCATCTTTAGGAGGCATTTGACCATTGTTCAAGTAGCGACGAGTATTACTGTAAGAGGCATTATCGACGTCGATAGAAAAAGTAGATAATGGCTTTTCGATAGAAGAAAGGAATTCATTTTCTACGATGTGGTTGTATTCTTCGGTGTTGTGTTGGGGGGCGGAGTTATGGATTTCTTTTCGCTGTTTTATATTATGTCTCATAACATTAAAAGCTTTGGATGAAGCATCTGGAACTGCTATTTCAAATTCTTGTTCTTCCACCATATCTTGATCCATAAAGAACTCTTCCTCTGGAACCTCTTCGATGAATGGTGGTGGCGGAGGAGGTACTGGTTCACTTCTAATTATGGTTATTGCTTCTTCTTGATAAGCATATTGATCGTCGATTGGATTTGGACTATTTTGCTTTGTATTGTCTGTTTGATCCTGAGAAGTTTTTGGAATATTATTTTGACAAGAAGTCATAACAATACAATTACAAATTAAAATCATTGCGAAAAAGGATAGCGTACTTTTCATAACTTGATTTTTTTGGTGAGTGAATTTTATATTTTAGGAGATGCAGGGAAAAATATTTTTGGTGGGTCGAGCTATCTTTTTTCTTTTTTTTGAAAAAAAAGAGCGCTATCTTTTTAAAAGATAACGCTCTTCATAATCTGTAGGAAAACTATTTTTTAGCGGTCAAACGAGCATTCGTTTCTTTCGCCTTTTTTACTAATTCTAAGAATTCATTTCGATATCCAAACTCATCTTTTCCCAAAGAAACTTGAGCCATTTTTAAAACTTTATCATAATCCGCATCACCTTTAAATTTTGAATCGCGCAGTAACATTCCAAAACTTGCGACAGCAGCAGAGAATCTAAAATTGTTAGAAGCAGATGAAAGTGCTACGTTTTTATTCGTTGCTTTTACTTTTAATAATTTACTCTTTTTGCCATCAGGTTTTTTGTAACGCAACTTGACCGTCATCCAATTTTCTTCAGCTTGATTTGATTTTTTAAAAACACGATTTAAGAAATTTTTCTTTGCAGCATTTCTCGTTGGAATAATTTCATAGAGTGCCGTAACGGTATGGCCTGCGCCTAGATCACCTGCATCTTTTTTATCATTAGCAAAATCTTCGTCTTTCAATTTTCGATTGACGTAACCAATTAATCGGTACTCTTTGACATAATTTTTATTGAACTCAATTTGCAATTTTACATCTTTGGCAATCGTATGAAGCGTTCCTCCCATCTCTTGTACAAATACTTTTTTAGCTTCCTGAAAATTATCGATGTAGGCATAATTTCCATTTCCATTATTAGCAATTTGTTCCATTTTTCCATCTTTATAATTACCCATTCCAAAGCCTAAAATAGAAAGTGAAACACCTGATTTTCTTTTTTCTTCAATCAGCTTTACCAATGCAGCATTGCCGCTCGTCCCCACATTGAAATCTCCATCTGTTGCTAAAATGATTCGGTTGTTTCCATTTTTGATAAAAGTAGATTCAGCAGTTTGATAAGCTAAATTAATTCCAGCTGCACCTGCTGTGCTTCCGCCTGATTTTAATTTATCAAGCGCTGAAATAATTTTATGTTTATCACTTCCAGAAGTCGGCGACAAAACTAAACCTGATGCACCAGCATAAACTACAATCGAAACTTTATCTTCTTGGCGAAGCTGCTGTACCAATAATTTAAATGCCTTTTTCAAAAGCGGTAATTTATTTTGCGCACTCATCGAACCTGAAACGTCTAGTAAAAAAACTAAATTAGAAGGAGGCATCTGTGCTTTCGGTAATTCATAACCTTGCAAACCAATGTGCACTAATTTATTTTCATTGTTCCATGGGCAATCTGAAATTTCAGTATTGATGGAAAATGGATCAACGGAATTTGGTTGTGGATAATCGTAATCAAAGTAGTTGATAAATTCTTCAATACGAACGGCATCCTTTGGTGGCATTTGGTAGTTGTTCAAATACCTTCGAACATTGCTATAAGATGCATTGTCGACGTCGATGGAAAAAGTAGAAAGTGGTTTGTCCGAAGAAGTCAAAAATTCATTTTCAACAAAATGATTGTATTCTTCATTGCTGTTGTCGATTGGTTTTGGTGGATCCTTTTTAGTTTTTTTCTTGGATGATTTTTTTGTCTTTTTACCAATTCGAACACCATCGACATAGGTGTCTGTTGCATTGGAACGAGAACCTTTAATTTTGACATCTTTGCTTGGAGTCGTATTAAGTCCTGCAACTTTTCCAGCTACGGAATTAATATTTCTAGTTGGAAGATTTCTGATTTGTACGCTGGTGACGGTCTGTCCTGAACTTGTTTCATCTTGTTTGATGAGTGGAACTTTGTAACCTGTGACAACCACTTCATCTAATTGAATGCCTGAAGTTAATCGAACATTTACTTGAGTCGTTTTTCCTTCGGTAGCAATTACATTTGTAATTTTTTTGTTAGCGAAACCTGTGTATGAAATAGCAAGGTCGTAAACTCCTGGGGCAACCCTTATGTTATAATTTCCATCAACATCTGTAGTTTCACCTTGAATAAAATTTCCGTTTTGAGAAACAATAATGTTCGCTCCAATGATTTCTTCGCCAGTTTCCGCGACAGTAATTTTTCCAGTAATTGAAGTTTGAGCAAAGGCAAACGAAGTAGATAAAAATAAAACGAGAAGAAGAATTAAATTTTTTTTCATGACTTTAATTTTTTATTAAAAAAGATTCTAAATCAATTTTGAAAATCAAACTTTCAAAAAGCAAAAAATTGATTTAGATTTGAATTCAATACACAGTAACAAAAGTTGTTTGATATTATGGGCAATGAATTTTTAATCTAATCAAGGAACGCACGGAATCTGATAGCCTTAGCTATCAAGATGAGTACGTGACGAAGAGTAGAATAAAAAGGCATGGTCATAATATTAAAGAATTTCTGTTATTGAGTATTTAATTACCACGACGAAATTTTTTATTAAAAAGGTTATCATGATTTTACAAAAAGAAATAATTCTACCTGCTCACTCACGAGGATTTCATTTAATTACTCAAACAGTTTTGGCGAAAATGGAATTACCTGAAGTTGGTTTATTTCATCTTTTTATCAAACATACTTCTGCAGGTTTGACGATAAATGAAAATGCGGATCCATCGGTAAGAGTTGATTTTGAGGAAGTTTTTAATCGCAGAATTATGCCTGAGCATGAACCATATTTGACTCATACAATGGAAGGTGCGGATGATATGCCTGCTCATATTAAATCGACTTTGGTAGGAAGTTCGGTAACGATTCCGATTACAAATGGTCGATTAAATTTGGGAACGTGGCAAGGGATTTATTTGTGTGAATTTCGAGATTTTGGAGGAAGTAGGAAACTTGTAGCTACTGTTTACAGTTAAAAAACTATCTTTAATTTATCATGAAAAATAGAATCATTTGAACGCATTATTGGAAGGATTGCTTTTTGGATTAACGTTGACAGTTATGGCTGGGCCAATACTTTTTGCGTTATTGCAAGCAGGAATTGAACAAGGATTTCGAGCGGGAATGATGGTTGCGTTAGGCGTTTTTTTTAGTGATGTTTTATTTGTAGTGGCAGTATATTTTGGGTTGAGTTATATTCAAGCTGTCGTGAAAATGGATGGTTTTAATTTGACATTAGGAATAGCAGGAGGAATTGCTTTGGTTTTAATTGGACTTGGAACGTACTTTTCAAAACCACCTTCGATGCCTAACGATAATTTTTTTTCGGAAAAAGAAATACAAGAAGATTTGAAAGAGATACCGAATAAAAAGAATATTTCTTATTTCAAATTATTGTTCAAAGGTTTTTTGGTGAATACTTTAAACCCATTTACTTTTTTCTTTTGGGGAGTTATTGCAGCGGGAAAATTAGCAGAAAGTGGATTTAGTGAAAATGAATTTTTTATTTTTTTTGGGGCGATACTTTTTGTGATTATCACTTCTGATATGTTGAAAGTTTATTTGGCAAAAGTGATACGAAAATATTTAAAACCTAAAAATATTTTATTGGTTCGTAGGATTTCAGGAATCGCATTTGTAATTTTTGGAATCGTTCTGATGGTTCGAGTGATGTTGTAAATGAATTAGCATTAGAATTATTTTAGGTAGTCCATATTATTCTTTCCAAAAAGTATTATATTTTAAAATACAATAAATTGCTCGGAAGCCATCTCGCCAACCAATCTTTTTTCCATCTTCGTAAGACCTTCCATAGTAAGAAATTCCAACTTCGTAAATTCTAACTTTTGGAATTCGAGAAATCTTACCAGTAACTTCCGGCTCAAAACCAAAACGATTTTCTTTCAAGTTTAAACTCTGTACCATTTCTGTTTTAAATAACTTGTAGCAAGTTTCCATATCCGTCAAATTCAAATTGGTCATCATGTTCGACAAGTTAGTCAACCATTTATTTCCGATCGAATGCCAGTAAAATAAAATTCGATGAGGTTTTCCTCCGATAAATCTTGAACCATAAACTACATCTGCTACATCGTCCAACATTGGTTTTAATAAAATATTATACTCCTCAGGATCATATTCCAAATCCGCATCTTGAATAATTAAAAAATCGCCTGTCGCATTTTTGATTCCTGTATGAAGTGCAGCACCTTTTCCTTTATTGACTTCATGTTTAGAATATTGAATATTCATTTCAGGGTTCGCTTCCGAATATCGTAGAATTGCTCCTTCCGTATCATCAGTAGAAAAATCATTGATGATGATGATTTCTTTTTTCAAATCACCAATTAACTGAACCGCTTTAATTTTATCCAAAATAAAATGAATAGTCGGTGCTTCGTTGTACGCAGGAATAATAATGGAAAGTTTTTGACTCATGTAATTTTTCTGAAAGATTAAAAATTGCAGCACAAAACTAAAAAATCCAAACCAGTATTTCATAAAATAACTGACTTGGATTTTTCAAAGTAAAAATAACTATTTATAATTCTTTTTAGGAGAGAACAACAGGAACTTTATCATTCATCAATTTAAACCAAAGCGGCGGTAAAAATGAAATTAGCATCGAACCTGGATAACCATATGGCAACTGTGGACTTTCATCAAAATGACGAAGTACCTGAAATTTCCGAGTCGACTTAAAATGATGATCAGAATGTCGAGTCAATTCATATAAAAATATTCGACCCATCTCATGATTTGAATTCCAAGAATGTTGCATCGTCACATTCTCATAACGACCTGAAGGCAATTTTTTTCTACGTAAACCATAATGTTCGATGTAGTTGACGGTTTCTAACAAAAGAAATCCTATGATCGCAATGATGATCGCAAAAGGAACGACAAACCATCCAAAATATAAACCAACAGCAACTAAATACCCCACTTGAATTAATTGAAAAATAAGCATTTCATTTTTTAAAGAAAAGAAAGACATGCCCTGTTTGGTTAATCTTTCTGTTTCCAAATTCCATGCACTTCGATAACCTCCAAAAGTAGACCGAACCCAAAATGAATATAAATTTTCGTTTAATCTAGAAGAAGCAGGATCTTCATCGGTGGCTATATTTTTATGATGACCGCGATTATGCTCAATAAAAAAATGCATATACATAGCGGAAAGTAATAACGATTTGGACATCAATTGTTCGGACTTTTTTACTCGATGACCGAGTTCATGAGCCACATTAATTCCAATTGTTCCGACGATGATTCCGATACTCCAAGTCATTCCTACCACTTCAAAAGTTTCCAAACCTCCTGATGAAATAGTACTGAAAAAATACCAAATTAAAAACCAAAGGATTGGAACATTGGAATACAATAACCAATCAAAAATGGCTGTAGATAATTTAGAATCTTCTTCTTCTTTGTTTAAGTTTTTCTGAGAAGAAGAGAAATGATCCAAAAGAGGAATAACCGCAAATGCTAAAACGACTGTTGCAAATGACCAATAACCTTGATAATAAATAGCTACAAATGTCGAAAGCGGAGCAAGGTAAGCCAATAAATATTTTGAATCTTTCCAGTTCATAATTTTAAAAAGTTGATTTAGACTAAAAAAGCAATGATTAAAAATACAAAATTTTAAACTATAATATGACAAAAAGGTTATCTATTAAGGTATTAGGTTTGTTACCTTTGCGCCACGATATTCTAATATTAGATGATAAAAAATAAACAAGAAGATGAGTACTCAATTTCATAATTTAAAAGTAATGAAAGTCACTCCTGAGATTAGTGATGCATCCTCGATTACTTTTGAAATACCTAGTGATCTAGAAGATAAGTTTGATTATACGCATGGGCAATATTTGACTTTGAAATTTCAAATCAATGGAAAAGAAGAACGTCGAGCATATTCGATGTCGAGTAGCCCATTGGAAAATGGAATTACTGTTACCGTCAAAAAAGTAGACAAAGGAATTGTATCGAATCACATTTGCAATAATTTAAAAGCAGGTGATATGGTAGAAGTGATGGTACCGCAAGGAAGATTTACTTTGCAGTTGGATGAAGAAAAAAACCGAACATTCTATTTGTTTGGGGCAGGAAGTGGAATCACGCCTTTGATGTCGATTGGAAAAACGATTTTGGAAAAAGAACCACTTTCGACGGTATTTCTTTTTTATGGAAATAGGAATGAAGAGTCCATTATTTTCAAATATCAGTTGGATGAAATGGAAAGAAAATATCAAAATCAATTCATGGTTTGCCATACTTTAAGTCAACCTAAAAAAGAAAAGAAAGGTGGTTTAGGTAGTATATTTAAAAAAGCAAAAATGTCCTGGCAAGGAGAAGTTGGGCGAGTGGATCAATTAAGTGTTAAGAAATTTTTAGCAGATAATCCAACTCGAAGTAAAGAAGCACATTACTTTGTTTGTGGTCCAGGAGGAATGATTGATGATGTGGAAAATGCATTATTGGAAATGGGGATAGATAAAAAGAGTGTTCATTCTGAAAGATTTACTTCGAATATTTCTGGTGATGAAAGTACTACTCATTCAGGCGTAGGTGTACCAGTAGACGGGGCAAAATTAATCGTTCACCTTGATGGAGAAACTATCGAGACGGAAGTAAAAAAAGGGAAATCAATTTTAGATACTTTGTTGGATTTAAAACATGAACCACCTTACTCTTGTTGCTCAGGTTCTTGCTCAACATGTATGGCAAAAATAGTCAAAGGAAAAGTTGAAATGGAAGCTTGTTATGCATTGGATGATGATGAGATTGAAGAAGGATTTATTTTGACGTGTCAGTCTCATCCGACAACGGCGGAAGTAGAGATAACTTTTGATGTTTAAAATCGTAGAAATAGTTCTAATATTAAACTAGTTCAAGAAAAAACAAATTGAACCTAGTTTTAGAAAACTGTTCTGATTTAAATAAGCATCATTTGCGAAAATTCGCTACTTTTGTAATCGTTAAATTTAACCATAAATAGAATCATAAAAAATCCACTCGTATGAATTTTGAATTAACCGAAGAACATTTAGCTGTCCAAGAAGCTGCTAGAGATTTTGCCCAAAAAGAATTAAAGCCAGGTGTGATCGAAAGAGACACTAACATGACTCATGCAACGGAACAAATCAAGATGATGGGTGAGTTAGGATTTATGGGAATGATGGTTTCTCCAAAATATGGTGGCGGCGGAATGGATACTATTTCTTACTGTATTGCGATGGAAGAAATTTCAAAAGTAGATAATTCTTGTTCAGTAGCAATGTCTGTAAATAATTCATTGGTTTGTTGGGGATTGGAAACGTTTGGATCAGAAGATCAAAAACAAAAATACCTCACAAAATTAGCGACAGGAGAATGGATTGGTGCATTTTGCCTTTCAGAACCTGAAGCGGGAAGTGATGCAACCAGTCAACAGACTACGGCAATTGACATGGGCGACCATTACTTAATCAATGGAACTAAAAACTGGATCACGAATGGTGGAACATCAAAGGTTCATTTAGTCATTGCGCAAACAGATAGAGAAAAAGGTCACCGAGGAATTAATGCATTTATCGTTGAGACAGATTGGGAAGGCGTGCAAATCGGAGCGAAGGAAGATAAATTAGGTATTCGATCTTCGGACACTCACACGATCATGTACACAGATGTAAAAGTGCCAAAAGAAAATAGAATTGGAGAAGATGGGTTCGGGTTTAAATTTGCGATGAAAGTTTTGACCGGTGGTCGAATTGGAATTGCAGCTCAAGCAGTTGGAATTGCAGCAGGTGCATATGAGTTGGCAGTTGCTTACTCACATGAACGAGCGGCATTTGGAAAACCAATTAACCAGCACCAAGCGATTGCTTTTAAATTGGCAGATATGGCGACCGATATTGATGCAGCGCGAATGATGGTTCACCGAGCTGCATGGATGAAAGATGAACATATGGATTATACGATGTCAGCTGCGATGGCAAAAGTTTTTGCTTCGGAAGTTGCGATGAAACATACGGTGGAAGCGGTACAAGTACATGGCGGATATGGTTTTGTAAAAGAATATCACGTAGAACGATTAATGAGAGATGCGAAGATTACTCAAATTTATGAGGGAACTTCGGAGATTCAGCGAGTAGTGATTTCGAGAGAGATAGTTAAAAAAGGAAATTTATATGCTCCGATTTTGCGAGCGCCAGCAAAGGCATAATTTCTTTTCTCTATAAAATATTAAAAAGGCAATGACTCGATTGAGTTGTTGCCTTTTTTATTTTTTGGAAAAAGGATGCACCCTTTTTGGTGAAAAAGTAATCTTTAGGTAAAACGTTAGAATTTAAATTTTAAATAAATACCTGATATGAAAAAATTACTCATTTTAGTTTCTGTCTTTTTTTATAGTTTTTCTCTTTTTGCAGATTGTGGTGCTGGCGGGATAAGAGTTTTTCCAGATGGAAATGAGATTTTGAAAAATTCAATTATTATGATTGAAGGCTATGCTACTTCTCAGGAAACGATTAATAAATTGAAAAATGGAGGTCAAGCATATTTAATAAGTGGCGACCATATTGTTCAATTAAACGTAGTAGGAATATACCAAGGTCAATATAGTTTAACACAAGCTATTTTGAAACCTGAGGAAGAATTATTCGCTGGAAATGAATATACTTTAAAGATAGATAGTTTAAGTCGCTTTGATCAGATGTATAAAATAAGAGCATACGGAAAACCGATTTCATGGAAAGTCAAAGATGGACTGGATAACAAAAAACCATTATGACGTTCAGAAATGAGGCCTAAATTTTTAAATACGTCCTATATTGAATATGGTTGTGGACCAGCAATTTTTGCACATTTTCAAGTAAGAATAGATGATGCTTCAGAAACTTTGGTCAAAACAGAAGTGGTAAATTTGCAAAATAAAGAGAAAACTATTTATTATTTAAGTTCAAGAGATGGGAAAATTGACATAGGACATGGAATGTGTTCTGGCGCATTTTCCTTTAGAGAAAAAGGAAAATATAAAGTTAGATTTGACTTGATGGATGCAAGTGGCAATTCATTTGGGAGATGGTCTAAATGGACAGAAATTAGTGGTTTCCAAACAAAGATGGGAATGCTTGATTTTTCAAAAAGTAATAACTTATCCCTACCAATTGGAGCGATATTGTTTTTGATAGCAATATTCTTTAAAAGACATTCTGATAAAGTTTAATATTTTAATAACAAACAAAAGCATCAAAATCACGTTTAATCAAATATTAAATCACTTAAAACTCATTCTTTGAAAGGAGCATTCCAAATCGCAAAAGTCGCTGGCATTCCAGTTAAACTACATTGGTCATTTGTACTAATGTTAGTTTGGGTTGCTATTGAAGGAAGGCGGAATGGAATGAATTGGGAAAGTGTAGGTTGGTTCGCAGTTTTGATGCTTGGTGTTTTTGCTTGTGTGGTTTTACATGAATTCGGGCATGCCTTTTCGGCCAAGCGATACGGTGTTCAAACAAAAGATATTATTCTTTCACCACTTGGAGGAGTGGCACGATTGGATGGTTTGCCAGAAAAACCAATTGATGAATCAGTAGTTGCATTTGCCGGGCCGTTGGTAAATATTTTACTAGCAGGCATTTTTGGAGGCTATGGTTGGATGACTTCGAGCATTGATCTTTCCAATCTAGGATCGTCAAGATTAGTGTTTGGAAATCCTGAAAATTTTGTCACCTTATTCCTTTTGATCAATATTTTTCTAGCGCTATTTAATTTGATTCCTGCCTTCCCAATGGATGGAGGACGAATTTTTAGATCATTGCTTTCTCCAAGTTTGGGAAGGCGGCGAGCTACTTTAATTACGACTTATTTAGGGCAAGGGATGGCAATATTGTTAGTCGTTTTAGCTTACTTTTTGGTTCCACCTCGAATGTCATTTTACTTAATTCCTCTTTTTTTATTGTCGAGTGCATTTATGTTTTTTATGGCAAGACAAGAATATCGGATGGTGAAATTTGAAGAGATTTTGAAAAATCATTCTATCTCAGAATTGATTCGTCAGCCAGTAAATGTTTTCAAAAAAAATGATCACATCGCTCATGCATTGGAAGTTTTGAAACGAGGCTTGGAAAAAGATTTTTTAGTGAAAAATGAAGACGGAACAATTGCAGGTGTTTTTTCTCAACCCGAAATTGTGGAAGTGGCGAAAAGTATTCCGACGGATTCACATGAAAATCATGAAGTTGAAGAATTTATTTCGCCAGTCAAAGAAAATATTTCTCCGAGTGATTCACTCCATGTTTTTTATAAAAAACTAGTGAGTCAAGAATTACGAATTCTACCTGTTTTTGAAAATGAAAATTTAATTGGAGTGGTGGACATTCAACAATTAAATGATTTTTTGCGAGTAGAATATGAGATGAAGTAAAGATTAGAAAAAAGAAAAGCAAGAATCGGATTGTTTAAAGTTTAAAATAATTGGATACTTGCAACATGGAAAATAATTATCATTTTGACCTAATTGCCAAATCTATTCGTTTCATCAAAACGAATCACATCGAACAACCTAACCTTGATGAAATTGCCGCTCAGGTAAATTTAAGTAAATATCATTTCCAAAAACTTTTTCAAAAATGGGCAGGCGTTACCCCCAAAGTATTTTTGCAATACACCACCATCGAGCAAGCTAAAAAATCTCTTCAAGCTGGAAAATCAACCTTGGAAACAGCTTACCAAGTTGGTTTATCAGGCAATGGTCGATTGCATGATCTTTTTGTAAAGATGGAAGCGTGTACCCCTGGAGAATTTCAAAAAAGAGGAGATGGATTAAAAATTAATTTTGAGGAAATCGACACACCTTTTGGAAAAGCTGTCGTTGCCGAAACAGAAAAAGGAATTTGTAAATTATCATTTACCGATGGTCAAAGAATTCTCGAAAACGATTTAGAAAAAGAATTTCCCAATGCTATTTTTACAAAAGGACTTGGCAAAAATGGAAAGTTAGTTCAGTCCTTTTTTAAAAATTGGAAAATACCCAAACAGAAAATTGGTTTGGATTTACAAGGCACTCCATTTCAAGTTCAAGTCTGGAAAGCGCTCCTTCAAATTCCTTCCTCGCAATTATTATCCTACAAAGACATTGCTAAAAAGATTGAAAAGCCAAAAGCATCTCGAGCAGTTGGAACTGCGATTGGAAAAAATCCAATTGCCTATTTGATTCCTTGCCATCGAGTGATTCGACAAAATGGAGAGATGGGAGGTTATCGATGGAATCCCGAAAGAAAAGCAGCCATGAATGGATATGAGTGCTTGAATTTTTCCTCAAAAATTGCGCAAGAATCGGATTGATAGATTTTGACCTAGGAGTTATCTTTGAATAAAATTTCAATCATAAAAATATCAAAAGATGAATACTCAATTTCAAATAAATGCAATCAAAGATGTGAACTTTAATCACTTTTTCGATTTGTCAGAGAAAGAATTAAAAGACATAAATGCGGTGAAGATGATCGTAAATGAAAAGCCAGGGTTTCCATGTCGAGTAAGTTTAGAAGATGCCAACATTGGAGAAGAAGTTATTTTATTTCCATTCGAACATCACAAAGTAGATTCACCTTACCAATCCTCTGGCGCAATCTTTATTAGAAAAAATGCTCGAACTGCTCAATTGGAAATCAATGAAATACCTCTGATGTTAAAGCATAGATTACTTTCATTGAGAGTTTATAATAGCGATGGAATGATGGTAGATGGACGAATGGTGAAAGGAAATATTTTGGAAAAAGAAATTGAAAATGTTTTCGAAAATGAATCAGCGAAATATATTCAAATTCATAATGCTAGTCCAGGATGTTATAATTGCCAAGTCAATCGAGTTGGTTAAGAGAATTGATCTTTCTCTAAAACGCCCATTCCAAACAAAGCAAAATCATATTTCACAGGATCTTTTGGATCAAACTGTTTTAAGTTATTCGTCAACTCAATTACTGATTTCCAATCCGTTTGTTTTCGTTCTAAAAGATTTAATCTTCTCGCTACACGATCGACATGAACATCTAAAGGCATCAATAATTGCGCTGGTTTTATTTTTTTCCAAATCCCAAAATCAACTCCTTTTTTATCTTTTCGAACCATCCATCGAAGGAACATATTCAATCGTTTGCAAGCAGAATTTCGAATAGGGGTAGAAACGTGTTTTCGAGTACGATGAGGTGCGTCAGGAAGGGAAAAAAACTGTTCATGAAAACCTTTTAGCGCAGCTTCGATATTATCACTTTTAGAAGTAATATGACTGGAAAATGCATTTTCAAGCGAGTCGTTTTTTTTATAAAAATTTTGAAAAAATTCTAAAAAATAAAGGGTGTCTATCGCTTGAAAAGTTCGATGCTTGAAATCTAAAAAAGGCTTCCGATCTTTTTCCTCATGATTTATAATAAAATCGTAAGGTGCACCATCCATTAATTGAATTAATTCATTCGCTTTATTAATGATCGTTTTTCGTTGTCCCCAAGCTAACATGGAGACCCAAAAACCCATAATTTCAATATCTTGTTTTCGAGAAAATTGATGAGGAATCGAAATGGGATCGTTTTCAATAAAGTCAGGAGTATTGAATTTATTCACGCAAGAATCGAGATAGGATTTTAATTCCTGTTGGTTAATGTTTAGATTTGTCGGCATATTACATTTGAGGTGAAATAATCGCTGAGAAGTAATACCAATTTAGCGTTAGTTTTACGATAGTTAAAAAGGAATTCATTTATTTTACCTAACTAAACTTGGAGCCTAATATGACCGCCACACTTACTTATACCCTCGTTTTAGCAGCAATTTTTATTGGTAGAAAAGCTTTTGATCTTATAGAACAGGAGTCAAAATCTTAATTATCTTCAAAGTCATTGATGTTTTTACCAATCTTCTTGACTTTACCCGTTTTACAATTCCAAAAATAAACAGTTTCCTCTAACACACTATTTCCATTGTGCATTAGAATTATTTGATTACCTGACCCATCATTCCCAATAGTGATAGCATTTTCTGGAAATCCATAATCCGCTTCTTTTTCGTTTTTAGTTTCAAGTCCAATATGGTTACAAGTTCTAGAAATTCTTTTTTTACTTGATTTATCAAAAAAAGGATGGAGCTGGATATGTTCAACATAAGGTCGACGAGAACTTAATGTATCTCCATTATCCTTTATCATTCTTTCTTTAAATTTAGGAGGGAAGATTACATTAAGTTCTTTTTCTGTCGCTTCTATATATTTTTCTTCAATAGGAAATGGCATGTTAATTTTTCTTTGGTTTTTTATACATTTCCATTTTTACCAATCCCATCCGTTGAAAAAAGTGCCCCACCGAAACTCTCAAAACCCCCATTCCATATTTCGCACTTCGTTGGAAATTAATTGAAGATGCTTCATCAAAATATTTCGTCGGACAAGTCACCTCTGCAATATCATAACCTGCATAAATAATCTGCGACAACATTTCATTATCAAATACAAAATCATCATCATTTGCATTAAAGTTAATGCCTTCCAAAACCTCTCGGCTGAAAGATCTATAACCTGTATGATATTCTGATAATTTATAATTGACCAACATATTTTGAGTAAAAGTCAATAAACGATTCGCGATATATTTGTACATCGGCATCCCTCCTTTCAAAGCTCCTTTTCCCAAAATTCTTGATCCTAAAACAACTGGGTACAAATCATCCCCAATAATATTTACCATTGCTGGAATCAACATCGGAGTATATTGATAATCAGGATGAAGCATGATTACGATATCTCCGCCGAGCTCCAACGCTTTATTATAAAGTGATTTTTGATTACCGCCGTAACCTTTATTTTTTTCATGTCGAATGATATGTTTAATACCAATCTGTCGACCTAGTTCTGAAGTATTATCTTTACTTGCATCATCACAAAGAATTACCTCATCCACTAAAGGAAATGGAATTTCTTTGTAAGTTTTTTCTAAGGTCAAAGCTGCATTATAAGCAGGTAAAACGACAATCACTTTCTTTCCTTTGTACATAATATTTTTTTGAACTGTGAACGCTTGAATAATGTATGATTCTAAATATTACACACTTTATTCACCTATTTTATACTTCGTAAATAAATTAAACTTTTATCATCTGAAATTATCGGAGCGAATTCACACGCTGATAGTTTTTCATTTAATTGTTTTTCGAATGGAGTAATTTTGGGAAATAATTCTTGAGCAGCATATTCATAAAGCTCAGCTGTCCGCTCATCTTCGGTATGATGAATTAAGTGGTTATTTTCTCTTAAATCAAATTCTACTTGAATCACTTGAGCCAATTCATTTTGATCTAAAATCCACTTTTCTAAATCTTCGGTAGACTGAATATCTCGTCGAAGTAATTCATGAAAGTAAGGTCTCATTTTTGACCAAACGGTAATTTTAAACTCATTAGGCAAATACATACGTTGCCTAAATTTAGGGGGTGTTGGGTTGTTCATTTATGTAAAGGTGTTGTTTTCAAAAATCAGGGCTAAAAAGAAGGAGGAACGATAAAGCGTAAATTTTATACTTTACCGTTCCTCATTCTTTTCTATTCTTCTTCCTCAGATTTCTCTGCGGTTTCTTCTGGCTCATCTTCCATATCGATCAAAGTTCTTTCATTCAAGAAATTGAACCATTTGATTACTTTTTTAATATCACTTGTATGCACTTTGTCCTCATCGTAATCTGGCAAAATTATTCTGAAATAGGCATGTAATTCTTTGGAAGAACTACTAGCAGCAGGAACTGGATTAGTTTCCATTTGCTCAACCATTGTTCTAAATATAATCTTCAATTCAGTTGAATCATCAAGTGTGAAAATTCCAATACTTGCTAAAGGAGTAAATTGATGCTTTCTTGCTGGGGCAAACTTTCTTTTGCCGTTGTCCAAATCTTCTATGATTAAGCCATTATTTCTATTGGCTGCTAACTTGTATACGCCTGACATTCCACTTACGGCTACTAAATCATCTAACTTCATTGTGTGGTTTTTTTATTTAAAATATAAAAATAGGTTATAATTTTCGGGTGCGAAATTACAAATTCTATTCAAAAAAAAGCATTTTCAAAGCAGATGCTTTTGTTGAGATAAAAAATGGAAATTTTCTTCATGCTTGTTAATCTGTTACTTTTTTCATTCAAAAAAAAAGCAATCAAAAATTAATGGCGAAAAAATAGCTTAATTCCATGCAGATACCCGCGCCAACATTTTTCAATAACCCCATCCCGTCCTATTACTCAAAGACCATTTCTCATTGATTACTTTAGACAATCTATCATTTAATTTAAGCTCAACTTTAGCTAAAACTAATTTTAAAAGACATTTCTCGCCGTACCTTTTTTTAATCTTTTTCGTAAAATTTTTTTCATGTAAAAATTTCCTAATTTTGTAGTCAAATTAATATTTACCTAACCAAAGTGTTATTTCTCATAATTGATGAGAAATTTTAAATTATAAAAAATGAAAAAAGATTTTTTAAAAAAACTAGGTCTTAAAGCCAAAAATAACGGAACAAGCACAGGACAAAAATCTTATGCTTCTAAAGAATATATCGAATCTTATTCTCCAGTTGATGGAGCATATATCGGTAGTGTAGGTGTAACTACAAAAGCAGATTACGAGCGAGTGATCAAAACTTCACAAAAAGCATATGCAACGTGGAGAACAATGCCTTCACCAAAGCGTGGAGAGATTGTTAGACAATATGGAGAAGCACTTCGAGCGAACAAAGATGCGCTTGGAAAATTGGTTTCTTATGAAATGGGAAAAAGCCTTCAAGAAGGTTATGGAGAAGTGCAAGAGATGATTGATATTTGTGATTTTGCAGTTGGATTGTCTCGTCAATTATATGGATTGACAATGGACTCTGAACGACCAAATCATAGAATGTATGAGCAATGGCATGCACTTGGAATTGTTGGAATTATTTCAGCATTTAATTTCCCAGTTGCTGTTTGGTCTTGGAATTCGATGTTAGCACTAGTTTGTGGAGATGTTTGTGTTTGGAAACCTTCAGAGAAAGCACCAATGTGTGGTGTCGCTTGCCAGAATATTTTTCATAAAGTTTTGAAAGCAAATAAAGTTCCTGAAGGAGTTTCTTGCTTGATTAATGGAGATTATAAAGTTGGAGAATATATGACAAAGGATAAAAGAGTTCCTTTGATTTCTGCAACAGGAAGTACTCGAATGGGAAAAATTGTGAACGCAGAAGTTGCAAGTCGATTGGGTAGAACGATTTTGGAATTAGGTGGAAACAATGCGATTATTATCACACCAAGTGCAGATATGAATTTGGTTTTACCAGGTGCTGTTTTTGGAGCAGTTGGAACGGCTGGACAAAGATGTACTTCGACTCGACGATTGATTATTCACGAAAGTGTTTATGATACTGTGAAAAATAAAATCACTAAGGCATACAAGCAAATCAAAATTGGAAATCCTTTAAATTCCAAAAACCATGTTGGACCATTAATTGATACTGATTCAGTAGAAGCGTATTCTGATGCATTGAGAAGAGTGAAAGAAGAAGGTGGGAAATTAATAGTTGCTGGAGGAGTTCTAAAAGGAAAAGAATACAAAAGTGGTTGCTATGTAAAACCTGCTATTGCAGAAGTAGAAAACCATTACGCAATTGTACAGCATGAAACTTTTGCTCCAATTTTATATTTAATGAAATATAAAACATTGGATGAAGCGATTGCGATGCAAAATGATGTACCTCAAGGTTTATCTTCTGCTATCATTACAGATTCTGTAAAAGAAGCAGAACAATTTCTTTCAACTGCAGGTTCAGATTGTGGAATTGCGAATATAAATATTGGAACAAGTGGTGCTGAAATCGGGGGTGCTTTCGGTGGTGAAAAAGAAACTGGAGGAGGACGTGAAAGTGGTTCTGATGCATGGAAAGCTTACATGCGAAGACAGACGAATACGATTAATTATGGTAGCGAATTGCCTTTGGCTCAAGGGATTAAATTCGATTTGTAAGAAATAGATTTGAGTGAAAATTAAAGGTGTTAGTCCGTTTGGGCTAACACCTTTTTTTATGAAAAAGTGGATATTGCATTTCTCACAGACCACGACATACAGTCCGTTGCTCAAAGAGGTACTTATATTAAAATTTATTTCTTCAACGGGATGACCTTCGCCTTCAACCAATCATCCAATTTATCATAAATCTTCTGTTGATCTTCTTTCGAAAAATTCTTAATCCGAGTTGTGTGTGGCCCTCCTTCCAAAGTCATTCTCAGCGCATCAGTTTCTGGATTAGGTGTAACTCCACAAGCCGTCCAAGTATCAATGCCTCCATAAATATATAAAACACGTTTTCCTTTTTTCATCAAAAAGTCATTCACATCTTTCAAATATGGTTTATAAGTTAAGTCCACATCTTTTGGACCAAAGAGCCGATTCGTAGGATTTTTTACCACTTGAAGTAAGTCTTTGACATTCTCCGTTGGAAAACCATAATAACCTAACTCAGTCATGAATTGATAAAATGCAGGCGCAAAATATTCAATCGAAGCATCTGCATAAAAACCCCAGCTAACTATTTTTTCGATGTAATTAAAAATCTCTTCTGCACTAGATTCCGCCGTGGGAATTTTTTCACAATCACCACCCCATTGCCAAAATGCAAATGGTAATTCTAATGCAGCATATTCCAAAACAGCTCCAGTTCCGATAGAAAATGTTTGAGATTTTTCCGTCGCATAATTTTCAATCATGGGAATGAGTTCCGCTCTTCGCTCTAGCATATTTCTTTGCATAGCGATTAATTTATTTCGACATTCTTCAGTTCCAGTTATTTTTTGATGTTCATCTGTTCGTGGATCTTCCTGTGCGAATGCCAAAGGGGCAACGTAAGGAACTGCTACACAAACATCTTTAGGATATTTGCTTTTATAAATTAAAGTGGTTGTTCCACCTTTGCTGATTCCTGTGCTTACCCATTCTTTTCTATAAAATTTCTTAAACAACTTTCGGATGCGATGCAAATCATCCATCGCTTGATCGTTGGTGAGATATTGGTATTGAATTTCTTTAGGGCGAGATTCTCCATTGAAACGATATTCAACAATGAGTTGATTGGAATTTAAAATTTTTGATAATTCGTAAGTTCGTTGACGACCAGCGTAACCTTCTGTTACGAAGACCATTGGCTTCTTTCTGCCTACATGTGAAAGAAAAATTCGATGTTCGAAAGTCCCCGCTTTTGGATTTTGATGATCTAAATATTGTTTAAATTTTATTTCATAAACTTCTTTAAAATGATCGGATGTCTTTAGTTTCTTGACGGTAGCATTGGGCAATTTTTTCTTAATATATTTTTCAACTTTGGAAAGTTCGGCAACTTGAGCATTGGCAAATTGTGCGAAAAGGAAAAGCAGGGAAAGAAAAATCAGTTTGATAGATTTCATTATTCAATAATTGATTTAGTGTAAAATAAAAAATGGGACTTCCGATAATGTTTTATCAAAAGTCCCATTTTTTTAATCTAAATCAAAAATTAAGAGAAGTAAACATATGACGAAATCACAATAAGTAAAATGACTAAGCTTACTTGTTTAGCATATTTGTAAGGAGTGATATCTACTTCGTTACTGTATTTCAATTCGAAGTCTGAGGATCTTGGTTGTAGTTGGCCGATAACTAACATGATGATCACATTCATCACAAAAAGAATTGCCATTACATGAAGGAAATGAGGGTAGCTCTCTTCACCAAAAACATAAGGTTTTAAAATGAATTGACTAATAGCATAAAGCACTGCACCTAAAATTATAGCAATTTTTGCAGCGATCGCTGGAACTCGTTTGGTCAAATAACCCACCACAATAATAGTCAAGATAGGAATACTATAACATCCATTTATTTCTTGTAAATAACCAAATAAACCTTTTGGGGCATTTGCGATAAATGGTGCAATAAACATAGCTAAAAAGGCTAATAAAAGTCCAAATCGTTTTCCATATTTAATTACCGTTTCATCATCAGCATCTTTATTGATGTGTTCTTTATAAATATCTAAACCAAATAAAGTAACAGAACTATTCAATGCACTATTAAATGAACTCATGATTGCTCCAAAGATTACTGCTGCAAAAAATCCAACCAAAGGTGCAGGTAAAACGGCTTTCACTAATTCAGGATATGCTTGATCTGGAGTATCTAATTCACCTTTGAATAAATAGAAAGCAATCATCCCAGGAAGTACCAAAATTAAAGGCCCTAATATTTTTACACCTGCAGCAAGTAATAATCCTTTTTGTCCTTCTCTTAAATCCTTTGCTGCAAGAGCTCGTTGGATAATTGCTTGATTGGTTCCCCAATAAAATAATTGAACTAACATCATTCCCGTAAAAATAGTAGCAAAGGGAACAGAAGCAGAAGAATCACCGATCGCATTAAATTTAGATGGATCAAATTCATATAAGTTATCTATTCCTGTTGCAATTGATCCATCTCCAATATGGAGTAAACCAAGAATAGGAATCAATAGTCCTCCGATCAATAATCCTATAGCATTGATTGAATCAGATATAGCAACTGCTTTTAATCCTCCAAAAACAGCATAGATAGATCCGATAATCCCTATTCCCCAAACACAAAGCCAAATGGCAGCAGTATGAGAAATTCCTAATTGTTCAGGAATATCGAACATAGAAACAAAAGCTAAAGCTCCAGAATAAAGTACAATCGGTAATAAAACCACGACATAACCAGACAAAAACAAAGCAGAAGCAATGGTCTTAGTCATGGTATCATATCTAGTTTCAAGAAATTGAGGAACGGTAGTTAATCCTCCTTTTAAGTATCGAGGTAAAAGAAATAATGCAGTTACCACCATCGCAATCGCAGCAAGTGTTTCCCAACACATCACTAAGATACCCTCCGTAAATGCTGACCCATTTAAACCAATTAATTGTTCTGTTGATAAGTTGGTTAATAATAATGATCCAGCGATAACTCCAGCTGTTAAACTTCGTCCTCCTAAGAAATAATCATCAGATGTCTTATTGGTATCGTTGCTGGTATAATAATAGGATATGGCAGCAACCAAAATTGTAAAGGCTAAAAATGATATTAAAGTCATTGTAGATTTCTATTTTCGTTTTATTTTGTAAAAATTTCAATCAAGATAGTAATTGTATCTCGTACGTTAAGCAAGGAAAGATCATTTTATGAAAAAAAATGCAACCAAAAATATTTTTTTCTCGTTTCATAAAGATAATTCTGCATGGTTATAAAAATATTTATATATTTGCAGCCGAAAAAAAATCCAAATGTGGATTTTGATTTCTATGAAATAAAAAAATGGTCGCGTGGCCGAGTGGCTAGGCAGTGGATTGCAAATCCATCTACGGCGGTTCGAATCCGTCCGCGACCTCCAAATAAGCTCATTCAATTAATTTTGAATGGGCTTTTTGTTTTTTGAGAAAAATAAAAAAGGTTTTCAGTTCAATTGAACTGAAAACCTTTTTTAGAAAATAGTTTTTAGATGCATTACATCGCCTTGATTTTTTCTAAAAGCTCTTGCGTTTCAGAAAAATCTTCTTTCTTCTTTTTAGCAGCATCAATTGCTTTATTAACAGCTTTTCTTGCTTTTCGTTTTTTTCCTAATTTATAATAAACAGCTGCCATCGCTTCATAGTTAAATAAACTAGGATCCGATTTTACTGCCTTCTTTGTCCACTTTACTGCTTTTTTCAATAACTTCTTATCACTCACATCCAAGTCATAAAAATTGTAAGCTACATCACTCAATTCACTTGGATCTCTTGGTGGAAAATTTTCATAATATTTCACGGCTTCCGCTGCATATTTCTCACTTGATTTCTTTTCCAAAAAATAATTCAACTTAAACCGAGAAGAAGCTTGCTCGGCCACTTTTGGTTCGTAAACTTTATTAAACAAACGATCTAATTCGTCCAGAGAAGCATTTCCTTGATCATCATAAACTTTTTGATAAATTAAGTTCTCAATCTTTCCTGCGACTTTTGAAGTTTTAAATTGTTTTTCAAAAACAGCTCGATTTTCCAAAATATAATCGAATAATTTTGAGTCAGTATCGTCCACTTGTTTGAAGATGAATTTTAAATTTTCCTTCGTCGTCCAATCTTCTTGTGTCGCTAAATATTCCTCTGCGATGGCATTATGTGTGCCATCCATGGCTGCTTTTCGCACATCAGTATATTGCATTAAAAATTTTGGATCACGATCTCCTTTTTCAAATCGCTCTTCAAAAGCTGAAAGTCTTTTACTTGGATCAACAGCCGTTTTTCCTAATTCCAATAATTTTGGAACAGACTGATAACCTGCAATTCGATGGACAATAGTCCCATCAGCAGTTAAAAAAAGAAACGTTGGAAAAAAGAAAACATCGTATTTCTTTTTTAATTCTTCTCCAATCCCTTTTTCCATATTCAACTTTACATTAACAAAATTTTTATTGTAAAAATCGCCTATCAGCTTTTGTGGAAAAACTTGTTTGTCCATTTTTTTACAAGGCTGACACCAATCGGTGTAGGCATCAATAAAGATAATTTTATCCTCTTTGGCAGCTTGAATGATAACTTGATTCCAATTTTGTTGGGTAAATTTAATGCCTTCTTTTTGGGCGAAAATATCGGTGGATAGAAAAGAAAGGAGTAGAATGAAAAGTGTAAATTTCTTCATAATGTTCAGATATGGGATTTTTTAATTTTGATATGTGGTGATCTAATTTTGTAATTCGTGATTCGTAAACTAGTTACGAACCACGAATTATAAAATTAACTTTGCTCAATTTTACGGATTAATCGCATAACAGTTCCTTCCACACCTCTTTTTCCTTTGGCCAAATCAAGAGATTTATTAGCCATTTTTAAAGCATCTTTTTTCTTTCCATTTTGAAGGAGAATAGTTGCGTAAGTCAAGAAGTAGTTATATTCCTTTCCTTTTTCAGTTGCTTTCTTTGCATATTTCTCAGCTTTCTTCAAAGCCTTTTCATCTTCTGGAAAGTTTTCAGAAATCGCCAAAGCCAAATCATTCAATTTAGCAGGATCATTTTTAGCTTCTTTCTTTGCATACTTTTCGCAAGCTTTCAAATATTTTTTCCCATCACCACAAGCCAAGCAAAATTTCATGTCAGCTTGAACTGCAAATTGTGCTGCTTTCTCTGGAACATGCTTTTTCATTTTTGCCAAAGCATCTTTATGCAATTCTGCATTTTGATATTCGACAGCTTTCTCTGCACTTCGATAACAAGCTTTTTCGATTTTGTTTTTCACTTCTTGCTTTGAAGTTAATTTTTCAATCGCACTTTTATTTTCAATCATCAAATCAAAAATTCGAGAATCGGCATCGGTCGCAGCTTCCAAAAGGAATTTTAAATTTTGATCAGTTGTCAAATCTTTTTGCGAGCGAACATATTCATTGGCAATTTTCAAACTTGGTTTTCCTCCTTTGTTTAATGCCTTCACATAATTATAAACTAACTCAGGACTGCGATCTCCCTTTTCGTAGGCTACTTTAAAATCTTTACTATTGTCAACTTTAGATAAGGCAAATTTTCCTAATTTGATAAAAGGGTCAACTTGTTGACCACCTTTTACTTTATGCACTAATTCTCCTTTGTAGTCGATGTACATCAAAGTTGGAAAAGCGGAAACAGGATATGTTCGCCCAAAAGCTCGACCCATTTTTTTCTCCATATCAATTTTCATATTGATAAAATTTTTATTGTAAAATTCTCCCACCGCTTTGTCTGTAAAAACATTTTTTGCCATTCGCTTGCATGGACCACACCAAACAGCATAGGCATCTACAAAAATTAATTTGTCTTGAGCTTTTGCTTCGACAAGTGCTTCTTCCCAGGTTCCGTGGAAAAAATCAATTCCTTTCTGTGCTTGAGTTTGAAAACAAGAAAGGATAAAAAGTAAAATAATTGTAAAACGCATAATGATATCTTTTTGTAAAAAATTATATTCTAAAAAACTAATTGCAAGATAAGAGTTGTTGAGCTTTATTGCACGATGGATTCCTTTAAACTTATCTTAATCTTTATTGCTTATTTTTCTTTTGAAACTCTTTAATTAAATCCTCTGGAGATTTATCCAAATTAGCCAAAAGTAATTTTGCATCTTTTGCCAAGGCATGATCTGGGTATCTTTTCAAAAACATATTATATAATGTTTTCGCCAAATCTTTTTTATTCAAAACACTATCGTAAGTGAATCCACATTGAAACATCGCATGAGGAGCTTTCGGATGTCCATCTCGATCATAACTTCGATAAACGATATACCAAGTATCCAAAGCTTTGGTATAATCACCAATACCTCGATATAAATCAGCTGCATTGAACAGATGCTCCGCAGCTAAGGAATCACCATAAATGCTCATATACAATTCTGCCTCCTTGGCATAAGCCACTACATCTTTTGCCGCAAAACCAGTTTCCATTTGATTCATCAAATTTTCATGCATCTTATCCAATTTCTCTTGGCTGGTTAATCTAACAGGAGCAGTTCCGATACGAACTGGGGCTTTTTTGGGAGTTAGGTTTGATTTAATATTGGAAGTATCAGTAGTTATTTCTTTTGGAATTTTGGAAGGTGTTTCGGAAACTGTGTTAGTATTAGAAGTTTCAGAGGTACAGCTTCCAAAAAGCAACAGAAATATTGCAAGGCCTAAAATGTATTTCATAGCGGATATTTTTTCTGACATTTAAGTTTTATTTAAAATTTATTAAGTATGAATTCAAAAATAGGAGATGTTTTCTTTCCACAAAGATACACGATTCTATTTTTTTGTTAAAAAAAGTTAAGATTCGGGAATGTCTTTAAACCTTCAGTTATGGATTATGTCCAATCCACAAACGACTTCATTGAAAAAATCCTAATTTATGAATACACAACAAAGATTACAACATCTATATTGGCGAGCTGGTTTTGGCATGAGTCCAAAAGGATGGTCTTCCAAAAAGAAACACTCAACTCAAAAGGCGATAGATGAGTTATTTAAAAATGCTCACCAAGCTAGCAAACGAAAGGTTGTCAAAAATGGTAATGGAATAGAATCTTCCGAAATGGGCATGTCTTCCAAAGCGGATAAAAAAGAAAAAAGGAAACAAAATAAAATTAGAGTCGGAGCACATAATACTGATTGGATTATGCGAATGGGTAATCCTGATGAAAGCGCTTTGTTGGAAAAAATGACTTTGTTTTGGCATGGACATTTTGCTTGTACCACGAAGATTCCTGAATGGGCAAGGAAGCAATTAAATACAATTCGACAACACGCTCTGGGCAATTTTAGAGAACTCGTTTTAGCGATTGCAAAAGACGGTTCGATGATACGGTTTTTGAATAATCAACAAAATAAAAAACGAAAGCCGAATGAAAATTTTGCTCGAGAGGTGATGGAATTATTTACTATCGGCCGAGGAAATTATTCTGAAAAAGATGTCAAAGAAGCTGCACGAGCATTCACCGGTTGGTCGTCCAACTTGAAAGGTGATTTTGTGTTTAAAAAACGACAACATGACTTTGGTCAAAAAATATTTTTTGAAAAAAAAGGAAAATGGGATGGCGACGATATCATTGATATGATTTTGGAAAAAAGAGAAACGTCCGAATTTATCGCTCGGAAAGTTTATCGCTTTTTTGTCAATGAAAAAATAGATGAGCAAAATGTAAAATATCTTGCTCAAATATTTTATGATTCTAAATATGATATTGAGAAAATGATGCGAGCCATATTTGAAAGCAAATGGTTTTTTGAGGAAAAGAACGTAGGTGTGAAAATTAAATCTCCGGTCGAATTACTGGCAGGAATGATTCGAACTTTTGAAGTAGATTTTAAAAATACAGCTGCATTAATTTTTATCGAAAAAGCTTTAGGGCAAGTTTTGTTTGATCCGCCAAATGTAGCAGGATGGGCAGGTGGGAAAAGTTGGATTGACAATTCGACATTGATGTTAAGATTAAATTTGGCCAATGTTTTATTTCAAAATTCAGACTTGAACATCAAAATAAAAGAGGAACTCGAAGCACAAAAAAGAAATAAACGGAAACGAAATGTTCAAGCTTCGGTTAACTTCACTCCATTTTATAATTTATTCAAAAGAGAAAATGAAAAATTACTTTTGGATAAAATGGGTGGGTTTGTTTTGCAAACGAAAGGAAAGTTGAATGAATCTACTTTTGAGGATTTTGTTATAAAAAATAATAAAGAAGATTTGGTAAAAACGATGTGTCTGAGGATGATGAGTTTGCCAGAATATCAACTTATGTAACACGTGGTGGTCTGCTTTAGCTGACCTAGAAAAAGAATTTGAAAGGGTGGTGATTTGAAATGGTTAAAAAAAAATGACCCCTTTTTTTACAGTCAGCTGAAGCAGACCACCACGTGTTTTTTATATCCACTATTTGGTACTTGATAAACAAATAAAAAAATGAAAAGACGTAATTTTATAAAAGCCTCCGCAATTGCCTCCACCTCCGCAATAGTTCCACAATTCTTAAAAGGAGTCAAGGCAACAAATATTGAAAGGAGTCGACAAGGAAAAAATTTAGTAGTTATTCAATTTTCAGGAGGCAATGACGGATTGAATACCATCATTCCATATCAAAATGATCTCTATTATAAAAACCGACCATCTCTCGGAATCAAAGCGAACGAAGTATTAAAAGTGAGTGAGAATTTAGGTTTTAATCCAGCTATGGAAAGTTTGCGATCATTGTATGACGAAGGTTTGATGAGTATTATTAATAGTGTCGGTTATCCGAATCCCGATCGATCGCATTTCCGTTCGATGGATATTTGGCACACCGCGAGTGATAGTAATGAGTATTTGAGTACAGGTTGGTTGGGTAGATATTTGGATAGTAATTGTTCTGGTTGTCAAAGTCCACATCATGCTTTGGAAGTGGATGACACGTTAAGTTTGTCATTGAAAGGAATAGCGAAAAGTGGTTTTGCGATGAGTAATCCAAATCAGTTAAAAAGAATTTCTGACAACAAATTTTTAAAATCAATAACCCATCATCATGAACATGAGCACGAGGAGAATGTGGAATATTTATACAAAACGTTAGTCGATACTCAAGCTTCAGCCAATTACCTTTATCAAAAATCAAAGGTGCATAAAACGAAAGTGAAATACCCAAAAGGTGCTTTTGGAAATGACTTAAAACAAATCGCAGAATTGATGACTGCCGATGCAGACATCAAAATCTACTACGCGAATCTTGGCGGATTTGATACTCATGTGGGACAAAAAAATAAGCAAGCTCGATTACTTAAAACTTACTCGGATGCGATGAGTGTTTTCGTCAAAGATTTAAAAAACAATGGACTGTTGGATGATACGTTGATTATGACTTTTTCAGAATTTGGAAGACGAGTACAACAAAATGCGAGTGGAGGAACTGATCATGGAACTGCAAATAATGTTTTTCTGATGGGAGGAAATTTGAAGAAAAAGGGTTTTTATAATTCAGCTCCTGATTTGAAAAAATTGGATAAAGGTGATTTGATTTACCAAATGGATTTCAGAAAAATCTATGCAACGATTTTGGAAGATTGGTTAGATGCATCTCCGACGCAAATTCTAGGAAAGCGATTTGAAAAGATAATTATTTAATAAGATACGAAAAGAATGCAGGACAATAGAAATCGTCAATGAAGAAATTTTGTTGGCGATTTTTTATTCAACTAAACTATAAATCTGAGGGACGTAACACATCTCATCCAATTCTTCAATTGTGCCTCGAAAAACATTAAAATCAACATCGCCATTTATTCCTTCCAAGCGACCTCGATTTCCATATTGCCAAAATCTCCAATCTAGCCCATTGGTCAGAAGTGGTTCAAAGTATTTATTATACCGAGCAATCCAAACGGGATAATCAGTAAAAGAATCAGCTAAGTGATTATTATAAAATTTAAGATTAGTATAAATGATTGGTCGGATTTGGTATTCTGTTTCGATGATTTCTAACCAAGTCTTAATCCGTAAAACTAAATCTTCTGGTGCAACTCCATCCAATACTTCCACATCTAAGACCGGCGGTAAATCTCCTTTTTCCAAAACGACATTATCCATAAAATTTTGTACTTGCGTCAGCACAGAAGTTTTTGGTCGGAAAAAATGATAAGCACCTCGTCGAATACCCGCTTCTTTCATTTCTTTCCAATTTTTGCAAAAGAAATTATCAGAAATAGTTTCTCCTTCACTTGCTTTGACGAAAGCGAACGTAATCTTTTGATCAGCCACTACTTCCCAATCAATATCTGATTGATATCGAGAGACATCAATACCATGTATATCAAAATGAGTTAAACGTTCTGTGGTTTTATTGCAGGACGAGAGGATAAGGATGAGTGATATGATTAAGAGAATTCTCATTAAATCGCGTAATTCTATTTTTTGAGTTTGTAGTTAATTGGTAATCGTCCTTATTAATAACACAATTTACAACAAAAAGAATATAAAAGTTTTGAGTTTTTGTAAAAATAAATAGTAGGTGACAGTTTTTATATTTTGAAAAAAGAGAGAAAAGCTAGTTTTATTGGTTATTTGAACTAAAGCAGCAAAAGATATTTCTTAAAAAGATTCGAAGAGTCTTATTTGACTTTTTTTTAACTTTTTCTTTGCAAAAACTTGCAGAAAAGAAACTAGAAATATATCTTTGCACTCGCTTCTGAAAAGCAGGAGTACTTTTATATAAAAAGGGCGATTAGCTCAGTTGGTTCAGAGCACCTCGTTTACACCGAGGGGGTCGGGAGTTCGAGTCTCTCATCGCCCACCATTTTAAATTAAAAGTCCATCTACAATTTGTAGATGGACTTTTTTTTTTGCTCTAAATGGTCTTTTTATTAAACTTCTTTCCACAAAGAATTTGTTATAAAAAATAATGTTGCCAAGCATTTCGTTAAAAAAGTTCTGATATTGCATTAATTTTATGCGTAATGTGTTTTTCCAAAAAAAGAAAACCATATACAACTCTCCTTAGTCTTTCTGATTTTTTTGAAAACAATTTCTAAAACCTATTTCCCATCGATGAATAAGTATCTAAAAAAGTTTTTGGTTTGGTCTGGTCTTTTTGTTTTAGTGACCATGTTTCTTTTGATCGTGATTGCTTCTGTATTTGAAGATCAGATTAGCGAAAGGTTAGTCACCGAAGTAAATAAACAACTTAAAACAGAACTTCGAGTTGGTGAATTTAATCTTTCTTTGATTTCTGGATTTCCAGATGCTTCTGCCAATTTGCACAATGTTGAATTAGATGATGCATTGGATGGAATGCTTTTGGATGCTCAAAATCTCTCTTTCCGATTTGGATTATTTAGCCTCTTTGGATCAAATATTAAAGTACATTCTATTGTCATCGAAGATGGTTCTTTATATATCAAGAAAGATAAAAAGGGCCGAACTAATTATGACATTATTAAAAAGTCACCGAGCTCTACCTCAACTGATGGTAGTGCGGGAAATGAAGTAGCGCTTTCTCTAGATGAAGCTAGACTGAATCGAGTAGAAGTTATATATGTCGATCAGACGGTGCAGCAATACACCAAATTTCATTTGAATAAAGCAGTCGCATCTGGTGATTTTTCTGCTAGTAAATTTTCACTTTCTAGTTTCGCAGATATTCATTTTCATTTTTTCCAATCAGGCGAAGAGCAGTTTTTGGTAGATGAAGAAATCATTTATGATGCAAAAGTAGATGTCGATTTTGTCAATGGAAAATATGAATTTGATGATGTGACTGTTGGTGTATCTTCCAATGTTTTTAATGTAGATGGATTGATCGAAAAAATTAAAGGTGGATACGATTATGATTTGAAAATTAAAAGTGACGATGGGAGTTTGTCTTCTGTCGTAGCATTATTACCTCCTGAAAGTAAAAATTCAATTGAAGATTTTGATAGCAAAGGGTCGTTCTTTTTTGATACGACAATCAAAGGGCCTCAGACGGTGAGTTCTAACCCTGCGATTACGATGAAGTTTGGTTTAGAGGGAGGAAAAATCACTTCTGAAAAACTAGGAAGTTCCTTAAAAGATGTTTCTTTTACCGCAATTTTTAACAATGGAAAACAGCGGAATAATCGGAATTCATCTTTCGAGATTTCTGATTTTAAAGGATATTTTAATCGAGAACTATTAGAAGGAGGATTGCGAATTTCGAACTTGGATGATCCTTTGATTGATTTTAATTTAAATGGAACGATTCCGCTAGAGTCAGTTTATGGGATGTTGAATAGTCCGATTATAACGGATGGTGATGGTGATATAGAAATGAGAAAATTAAGAATCAAAGGTAAACTGAAAGATATTATCAGTCCTTATGGAATTGGTCGTGTAACCACCTCGGGCGATGTAGAATTTGCTAATGCCTCAATGACTATTAATGATGAAGAGGTTACAATCGATAAGGGGTTGCTGAAATTTAATAACAATAGTTTACAAGTAGAAGGATTAGCATTTGAAGGGCCAGGAACTGAAATAGAATTAGAAGGAACATTTCTAAATTTTCTTCCTGTACTTTTTGCCGATTCCTTAAATAGTAAACATGCGGAATTAAAATTCAATGCTTCGTTAGATGCAACGAAAATTGATTTTGATGAATTATTAAAAGTTACTGAAATTCCAGTCGAGGAAAATATTCAAAGTATCAAAGCTGCACCAGGCGTTGATAAAAAAGAGGTGGCTAAGACACAAGCTAGGGAGCGAATTACTAATTTCTTAAAAGGAAAATTTGCTGCTAATATTGCGGAATTTAATTATGAAGAAATAGAAGGAGAAGACTTTCAAGGAACTTTAGAATTTGACAATAACGAAATGTCAGTCAAAGGAAAAGTCAAAATGATGGAAGGTCGAATGCTGGTGGATGGCAAAACTTTCTTTGAAGGGAAACCTCACATGGAAGCGAAGTTGACATGCGAGCAAATTAATATCAAAGAATTTTTTAGACAGGCTGAAAATTTTGGACAAGAAGTTTTAACCTATAAAAATCTCAAAGGGAAACTGAATGCAAAATTTTTCATTGAATCTTTTTGGAGTGAAGATGGTACTTTCTTGACTGACAAATTACATATACTAGGAGATGTTGGATTATCAAATGGAGAATTGGTAGGTTTGAAAATGCTCTACGATTTCTCTGACTTCGTAAAAATTGAAGATTTGCGACGCATTAAATTCACTAATATCCATAATTATATGGAAGTGAAAAAAAGTAAAATTTTTATGCCAGCAATGTTTATTCAAAGTAATGCAATGAATTTAGCGGTGAGTGGAACTCATACTTTTGAAAACAAAATCGATTACAATATCAAAGTCAATGCTGGACAAGTATTGTTGGCTAAATTTAAAAAGCACAATTCTAAACTTAAACCTCAAAAGGCAAAGAAGCATGGTTTTTTCAACTTATATTATCGAATTTACGGGCCGATGGAAACCTTTACTTATGAATCAGATAAAAGAAGAGTCAACCAACAATTAGACGCAAGTGGAACTCGAAAACGTAAAATTCAAAAAGAGTTAATCAAGCATTTTGGAAATATAGTTTCAATCGAGGAACCAACAGATTGGAAAGATGTAATTCCAGATATGGAAGGAGAACCAGGAGATGAAGAAGAGGTGGAATTTATTGATTTTGATGGAATTGAATCGGAGGAAAATAATTAACTGTTTTTTCAAAAAGTAAAATACCTGAATGTTGAATGAATCATTATTTCAGGACAAGACATTCGAGAAATAAAAATACGATGCGGAATTTTTTTAATGAATTTAAAGAATTTGCTCTCAAGGGTAATATGATTGATATTGCCATTGGAGTTATTATTGGGACAGCATTTAATAAAGTGGTTGATGCTTTGGTTAAGCATGTTTTTTTACCACCGCTTTCTTTTCTGACGGATGGCGTTAGTTTTGGAGAAAGTAAATTTGTATTGCGAGATGCCGTGGTGCAAGATGGAAAAACAACGCTTGAAGAGATTGCAATTGGTTATGGGAAATTCTTAGAAGCTACGATTGATTTTTTTATTATTGCGTTGACTGTTTTTATGGTCGTGAAAGTGATGAACCAACTCAAAAATAAAGCGGAGGATGTGAAAGATAAAACTGTAACAACGCCAAAGGATATTGAATTGCTAACGAAGATGACGGAGTTGATGGAAAAGCAAAATGAGTTATTGTCGAATAAAAAGAGTTAGATAAATTTATTTTTTTAAAGTCAAAGATTCAGATTCTAAAACAACAAGAGAGTCATTTACTTCTAGGCTTTTTAAAAAATACCAAGGACAGCTACATAGTTCATTATAATTATGATCTTGAAAAATTAATTGATCGATGGTATAAAAATGATTGGTAATTGGAAGATCTATTTCATAAAAAAATATTCCCTCTTGTAATATCGATGATATTGGATACCCATACCCATAGTGCCCCCCAATATCAATTCCAAAATTTGGAAGTTGGAGATTATTAATAGTGTCAATTAATATTACATCTTCCGTACTAATGTATTTAACGGTGAGTATGACATCTGATAATTCTTCAGACGAAAATAATGTATCAAAAGCTATATACAAATTTGCCATCGCATTAATATTCGGTGGAGGACAAGCTGGAGTTTCACAATCTTTCGATTTACAAGCAAAAAATAAAAAAGGAAGAAGTAATAGTTTTAAAAATTTCATACTTTTTAGTTTTTCTTTCAAAATAACTTTCCCTGCTCCGCAAAACTCATGGGGTTTTCCAATTGCAATAATGCTCGTTTAGCTTCTAATCCATAAAAATATCCTTGCAGTTTTCCACTCTTTCCAATCACTCGATGACAAGGAACGATAAAGGCAATTTGATTATTTCGATTAGCTAGTCCGACTGCTCGAACTGCTTTTGGGTTTTTTATTTTTTCCGCAATTGCTCCGTAGCTTGTGGTATGTCCGTAAGGAATTTCCAATAATGCATTCCATACTTGTTGGTAGAATTCAGAGGCATTGTTGAAGTCTAATTTCAAATCAAACTCTTTTCTTTTCCCTTGAAAATATTCATCGAGTTGCTCTGCACAGTCTTTCAGATGTTCTGGAAATTCTTGGGTAGCTTCCGTTAATTCAATTTTTAATTTGACTTGTTGAATGCCTAGTTCGCTACCGACGATTTCGACAATTCCGAGTGGAGATTTATAATAAGCTTTTTCGAGCATGAGTCTTTTTGATTTTAGATAGATTTCTAAAAGGAATACATTTTATAAAAATAGAAAAAATACTTTGATTCTTTTTTTCAAAAATCGTTTTTCAGAATACTTGTATATTGTGTTTTTTTCAAAAAAAGATTTTATGAAACAGTTATTGGTTTTTGCCTTATTTCTCTTTTTCTCATTCAATGCTTTTAGCCAAATGACTGGGCAAGAGCTTTTGGAAAAAAGTATCAAATATCATGATCCAAAAGGTAAATGGGAAAAAGCTAAATTGACTTTTAACCTTAAGCAAGATACACCCAATCGTCCGCAACGATTGACTACTTTTAAAATCAATAATAAGAAAAATACTTTTTGGCAAAAAGATGTTTCAGGAGAGAATACTGTGATTCGAAGTTTGGAAAAGGATTCTTGCGAATTGAGTTTGAATGGGAAAACAACTTTTA
Source organism: uncultured Saprospiraceae bacterium (assembly GCA_937981555.1). Lineage (GTDB taxonomy): Bacteria > Bacteroidota > Bacteroidia > Chitinophagales > Saprospiraceae > CAJQQY01. Next base: position 71,335 of record CALJOK010000050.1, on the reverse strand, counting down.
CGGAAGAGGAAATAAAAAAAAATCGGTTGACTTGTAAACTGACTCGTTTTTGGAGAGATTATCAAACGTACCTTTACGGTTTGCCAATGAAGTTGAAAGATCCAGGGACAAAGATTTATGATGAAGTTCAAAAGACAAAATTTCAAGGTAAAGATTGTTGGCAATTAAAAGTAAGTTACTCGGAACCTGTTGGTCACGACACTTGGTATTTTTATTTTCATCCAGAAACTTATGCTTTGATTGGTTATCGTTTCTTTCATGACGAATTACAAAACGATGGAGAGTACATTACATTGGAAGATGAAATTAAAATTAATGGAATGCGTTTTCCGCGTGATCGAAAATGGTATTTTAATATTGATGATAAATTTTTAGGGACAGATTATATTCTTTCGGGTAAATAATATATTCCGTAAAACGACTTTCCAAGTCGTTAAAACGACATAAATAATAACGACTCGGAGAGTCGTCTTACGTAAGCATGAGAAGAAAAACAACCAAATACGTTAGCAAAGATGATGCGTTGAAAAAATTGCAACGCTACTGTGCCTATCAGGAAAGGTGTCACCAAGAGGTTCGTCAGAAGCTTTTGGACTTAGGAATTTATGGTGATGATTTGGAAGATATTATTGTCGAATTAATTAAGGATGATTTTTTGAACGAGTTGCGTTTTGCCCAAATGTATACAGGTGGAAAATTTCGAATTAAGAAATGGGGAAGATATCGAATCAAGCGAGAATTGAAGCAAAGAAGAATCTCAGAATACTGCATTAAAAAAGCAATGCTCGAAATAGATGAAGATGATTACCTCGCAACACTTCATGCAATTTTTGAAAAAAGGTTAAAAATAATTAGCGAACCGAATGAATTTATGACGAATGGAAATTTAGCGAAGTATGCGATATCGAGAGGATTTGAATCGGATATTGTTTGGCGGGAAGTTAAAAATCGTGAGTCATAATTTGTGATAGGTAACTCGTAATCGGTCGAACCAATCACGAGTTACGAATCATAAATTAAAAATTAACCTTTCATGTATTCTTCGAAAGTTTTAATCTTAATTGGCTGTTTCTCCTCTGCTTGTAACAATCTATTTACGGTTTCCATTTCAGCCTTAAAAGCTGCGAATTTTTGATGAACCTTTTTCATCTTTCCTTCTAACGTTTTCAATTTATCCATTTGTCTAGAAGAAGGTTTTCCAGGATATTGACTGACTCCTAAAAACAAAGTTGAAATTTCTTCTCGTAAAGCTTCTCCTTCATCCACATAAAAATCACCTTCAAGTGCAACGAGTGATGCTTTGTACTTTTCTACATCCTCAGCCATTTGTTTGATTCGTTTTTTCAATTTCTTTTTTCCTTTTTCAGCAATCAAATCGTTGGCTTGCGTATGCATGGCTTCCATGGCAAAATACATATGTCCTAATTCGTTAGTCATATTATATAATTTCATAGCTGCTTCATGTTGCTCTGCTCTTTCAGCAACTGAATAGTTGGCATCAGGATCGTAAGCTAATTTTATTTTCGTTTCGAAAACATCTTTACCTTTTTTGATTTTTACGGTATAATCTCCCGCGGGCAATGCTGGTGGAAAAATAGATCCAAATAATGCCATTCGATTATTAGTAGGAGCTGCTTTTGGACTTTTAAGTCGAACAGGAACTTCCACTAAATTTACGCCAGCACTTTTTCCTGCAGGTAAATCTTTGATGAGTTTTCCATCTTTATCAAAAACTTCTAAAGTCATCTTTCCAAAAGTATGTCGCTTTTTCATGTAGTAAGTGATGTAGGCAACATTCCGTGGATTGGCTCCAACGAAGTTTCCAGCACCTCCAAATGGAGAACCTCCTTTGGATAATTTTAGTAGCGTAGGTTTAGTTTTGAAAAAATGTAATTTGGATTGAACCACCTCTTTGGTTATTTGTCGGAGAGGAGTGATATCATCGATGATAAAAATTCCACGACCATGCGTTCCTAATATTACTGCATCTTCTCGAGGATGAACAACGATAGCTCGGACTCCATTATGTGGCATATTGTTGTCAAATCTTTTCCAACTGACTCCTCCATCAACTGAAATATAAAATCCTCTTTCCGTTCCTAAAAACAATAAATTTTTAGATTTCAAATCTTCTCGTAACACATGTGCGTAACCTTCAATTGTTTCCGTAGCCAAGGATTTCCATGTTCGACCGAGATCAGTAGTTTTAAAAATATACTTTCCAAGGTCTCCACTTTTGTGTCCGTCAATAGTTACGTAGGCAGTATTTTTATCAAAATGACTTGGCTCGACCGAAGTCACCCAAAGTCCTTTTGGTAAATTCGGAATGTTCTTCGAAACGTTTTCCCATTTAATTCCTCCGTTAGAAGTCACTTGAACAAGTCCATCATCTGTTCCTACCCAAATTATTTTTTCATCCAAAGGAGATTCTCCGATGGCATAAATTGTTGTATTATTTTCAGCAGTTGAATTATCAATGGAAAGTCCACCAGATTTTTTTTGACGTTGACGTTGAGGATCATTCGTCGTTAAGTCAGGTGAAATTTTTGCCCAGTCATCTCCTCGCGTTTCAGTTTTAAATAAAAATTGCGCGCCAAAATATAATCGCTCAGGATTGTTCGGACTGATGTGCATTGGCGCATTCCAGTTAAATCGATAATCAGGATCGCCATCATTTGGAAGAGGTTTGATATCTTTTCGTTGCCCATCAGATTGATTATATCTTACGATATTACCTCCTTGAGATTCTGAGTAAACAATATTTTTATCGGTCGGATGTCGGAAAGAATAAAATCCATCACCACCATTAGTGAAGGACCAATCTTTATTTTCAATACCACCTCCTGACTCAGATGGCCCAACCCAAGAACCATTGTCTTGCAAACCTCCATAAATGTTATATGGTTTTTCATCGTCCACGCTGATGTGATAAAATTGCGATAACGGCAAGTCCATAAACATTTCAAAAGAATAAGCACCATCTAATGAACGATAACCTCCTCCATCAGTCCCGATGACTATATGCTTAGTGTTATTTGGATTGATCCAGACTGCATGAATGTCAGAGTGAATATTTTGAGGATCAGCAGTTCGCCAAGTGTCGCCACCTGTTTTACTCGTCGTCAAATTCAATCCACATTTAAAAATGATATTTTCATCAGTTGGATCAATGACCAATCTTGAAAAATAAAATGGTCGAACTGTCACGTTAAAATCTTTGGAGACATGCTTCCACGTTGCCCCTGCATCTTCTGATTTGTACAAACCTTTTTCTTCTTTTTTCTCGCACTCTACAGTTGCGTAAAGAACATTGGAATTGGAAGGTGCAACTTCAATTGCCATTCTTCCAAGATTTCCTGTTGGCAAACCGTTATGAATTTTATTCCAATTTTCCCCTCCATCAATTGATTTATACAATCCACTTCCCTTTCCTCCAGATGTGAAAAAATCAGGCGTTCGGCGATGATCCCACATACTTGCATAAATTATTTCAGGGTTGTTTTTATCCAAAGACAAATCAGCACAACCTGTATTTTCATCTACGAATAAAACTTTCTCCCAGGTCTGTCCACTATCAGTAGTTTTATAAACTCCTCTATCTGCATGCGCATTCCACAGATGTCCTTGGGCAGCTACGTAAATGATATTTGATTTTTTTGGATGAATTTGAATTTTGGAAATACGCTCAGTATTTTTCAAACCCATGTTTTTCCAAGTGTTCCCTCCATTCGTTGATTTATAAATTCCGTCTCCGTATGAAATACTATTTCGAGTCCAAGGTTCTCCTGTTCCAACCCAAACAGTATCTGGAAAACTTTGATCAATGGCGATAGCTCCGATAGATTGTGTATGTTTATCAAAGACAGGACGAAAAGTTGTTCCTGCACTATTTGATTTCCATACACCACCATTCGCAGCACCGAGATATAAAATTTGTGGATTACTTTCCACCGCATCTAAAGTCGTAATTCGACCACTCATCACCGCTGGCCCAATACTTCGAGCATTCATTCCTCCAAAAGAAACCTTGATGGCTTCTTCTTGCGAAAAACTATTATTAGAAAATGAAAAAAAGAGAAGAGTAGTTAAAAATATATAAATACTTGGTTTCATTGTTTTTGATTTTTTCGATTCGTTGAAATTTTAGCATCCTAAAAAAAAGACCCGTTGGAAACTAAGTTTCGAACAGGTCTTTTATAATTTTATTTTTTCTTAATTTTTTTCTTCCTCTTCTTTTTCCTCTCCACCTGGAAAAGCAAACATTTCTGCTTTGAGGTCTTCATCATTTAAAGCAACTTTCTCAGCTGTAAAAGAAAACATTACTTGTCCTCCTACTTTTTGCTCTGTTGTAAATGGAATCATCAAACCATCTACTTCTTGATAATCACTCATAAAAGTTTCGGCAGATTGACCTTTCATTGGTCCTGAGTCTACGAATGCACGAACCATAATTGGAACAAAGTTTTCTGTATCGAAAAAATAGAAAACTACATCTCCACTTTTTTTAACCATTTTGACTTTGTACGTTTGTGCTCCATCTACTTCTTCCATTCCAGCTAATTCTACCTTGTGGCCTTTCCCTTCATAATCAATAAATTCATCTTGGAATTTTTGTTTTTTCATTTCCTTTGATTGCTCCTCATCTCCTTTCTGAGCTTCCGTGACTCCTGCTAGCGGATTCATTCCCCAAGCATTTTCACCATCAAATGCTTGAACGATTTTTTTTCCTTGAATATCTATTTCTAATTTCATATAGGTTGGCTCCATTGTTTTTATGGAAACAGGAAACGACATCCCTCCCATGGCAGAAGTTCCTTCCATGGACATAGATTTAACTTTTTTCCATTCATCTTCTCCACCGATGTTTTCGAAATAATTTTTTAAAATGTCATCAAGTGAAGCATCTTGTGCTTGAGTTGCAGTAATCGTTAAAAACGAAAGCATTAAAATGCTAAATAATTGTGTAAGCTTTTTCATATTAAATTTTTGAATTTAGTTGATGTGATCAAATAATATTAGATTTAAAATCTATCACAAATGACGTTTTTTTAGAATAGAATATTTCAATTTATTTACGAATAAATAAAAAAAGACGACGAACGTTAAAGTAGTCTTCCTGACAGAACGATTTATGCATTTTGTCATTCCTTGTGAATTAACTTATCTTAGAATAAAATAGATTGATTATCTGAAATAATAAAGATTAGAAATCTGACTTTTAAGCAATTTGTGGCTTCAATTCGACAACATTTTAACTTAACTTAAAGCGATCTATTTTGATTATTCATGCTCAAATTATATCTGTTATGTCAAAAAAAATTACACTTTCAGAATTAAAAGTAAAAAGCTCAGTTGTTGAAATTAACTCTCAAGGGAAAAAATCTACTAAAGGTGGGCATATCCGTAATAGCCAATTAAGTGGTGGTGGAAGAATAAAAATTAATCCAAATGGAAATTGGATTGCTGATACAATTGTGGATATTAGATTGACAGCAAATGATGGAAATAGTGATTTTAACCCTTAATCGATTTCTTTCAAATAATGACTTTTTACAGCCTCTGCAAAGGTTTTGTTTTCGATCTTACTTTCGAGCCAAGCTGTAAAATTAAAATATCTTAACATCGCGTTTTCGGAAGGGTTTTGAGAGAGGTCTTCAAATTCTTTTTTGAGGTCAATAAAAGCCTCTCTCAACTCCTTAGCCGAACGTAACCTTCCTGATTTTTGAATAAATCCTAAAACACTTTTTTCAAATCCATATAGTCTATTTCGTTTACTTAAGAAACGATATGTGGAACGTAAAAGTGATTCCAATAACAACGTATTTCCAATCTCAAAATGAATGACTAAGTTCAAAATACGAGCAAGACTTTGAATATCTTCTCGCTCTGTGGTTTTGGGTAAGTTCAATAATTGATTTAAAGATTCCAAAGCTTTATCATAATTTCCTGCACCAAAATAAATGTAGAAATAACTCAAATAAAACGAGTTCCTTTCAAATGCATCTTGATCAAATTTCTCTACCTCTTTTAAGTGTTCTTCCATAGCTACAACTCCTTCTTCAAACGTTCCTGTTTTGATACAAATATTAAACTTGTTTTGATAATATTGTCGATGTATTTTTAAATCATCATCATAGGTTAATGTTTTTATTTTTAAGAATTTATCTAAGCATTCATTGACTTTATCGTATTTGCTTAATATAGAACAGCTATAAGTGAAATTACTTAAAGCTGAAATATACTCCGATACATCTTCTTGTAACATATATGGATACTTTTCCATTTCTTGGAGTAATTTTTCGCCATAAATATGGAAATTTTCATAATTCAAAATTGCATAGTAATAAATACTTTTAGTTCGATAAAAAACTATTCTTCCTCGATGAGAATTAGCTTGATTGACATCATTCATTTTAGGATGGTTGACCAATTCATGCATCTCATTTACTTTTGCTTCACTACGTAAAAGAGCGTCTTGCTTGCTTCGAATGAGAACTTTAAAAAAAATATTTCGATAGGTTGAAAGTTCGGCGAGTTGATTCAAACAGGTTTTCTCTTCCCCTTGAATTCGATCCAATTCTTTATCCATAAAATTGACATCGATTTTGGAGTAAGCAATCTTTTTCTCCCAAGCTAGTAATTCTAAATTATGCTCGAAAGCTTCATATCTTGCGGCTAATTTTTTTGCTTTATTCATCATCTCAATGCAATCTTCAAAGTGAGATCTTTTAAATAAAACTTTGATATTGAGTAACATTCCTTTGAGCTTATATTCAACGGAAGTTTTCTCATCGAAACCTTGCAAACTTTTAAGAATCAGTTCGTATAAATAATTTTTTAGTTCGGAAAATTTTCGACTTTGAATCTCTTGATTCGGATAAATTACCTTTCGTAATGCTTCATCATTAGATATTTCTTGTGCATCAACGGCATCAAATAGTAAAATATATTTATTATCCTTGCCCGTCTGATTCTTATTGACGAACAGTTTGAAATAGCGCTTTTCAGAGCCACTCAATGAATTGATCAGATTAAATAACTTGTTTGAAGGTGTTTTAGGCATTTTCGATTTGAGCTTGTAAAAATTAAAAATAACAACTCTGTCTTGAAAAGTAGATAAAAGACGCTATTGATTTTATTAAAATATAAAAATTAGGAATCTGACATAAGAACGTTTGAATGTGGCATTTTTAACCTTTTGTACAAAAAAATGTTTCATCAACTGAATTTTGACTTTATTTATGTTCTGTTTTCTCTGTGTTAAAAAGTTAAACCTATGGAATTGAATTATAAAGAATTTGGGCAAGGAGATCCAATTATTATTTTACATGGCTTGTTCGGGACATCCGACAATTGGCAAACGATTGCCAAAAAAATAGCAGAAAACTACTCTGTATACATCATTGATCAACGTAATCATGGTCGATCACCTCATGATGATGAATTTAACTACAAAGTAATGGCAGAGGATTTGAAAAACTTTATGGAAAGTCATTGGATGTATTCCGCTCGTATTATTGGCCATTCAATGGGAGGGAAAACTGCGATGCAATTCGCAACAGATTATCCTGATATGGTTGAAAAGTTAGTAGTAGTAGATATTGCTAATGAAAGTTATGAAGGAGGCCATGAAGTTATTTTTAATGCATTATTAGGTTTGGATTTAGAAAAAACGACAAGTAGGAAGGAAGCTGATGCTTCATTGGAAACTCAAATTGATGATTTTGGAGTGCGGCAATTTCTATTAAAAAATCTAACTCGAAACAAAGAAGGAAAATATGTTTGGAAAATGAACTTGCCTATAATTCATCAAAATTACCAAGCCATTTTATCAAAAATAGAAGGAGATGAGATTTACGAAGGCGCAACCCTTTTTATCAAAGGTGGTCTTTCTAAATATATAACTGAAACTAATTTTGAGGCAACAAAACATCTTTTCCCAAATGCCAAATTAAAAATCATTGAAAATGTGGGACATTGGGTTCATGCCGAAGCGCCGAAAGAATTACTTAAAATAGTAGAAAAATTCCTAGAATAATCAGATAATTTCTAATTATCATACGTTTACTATTTCCTTGGCATTGTTTTTATTATTTATAATAATCATATTTCCCCTCGATTTCTCTCTTGATATCAAATCATCATCGTTTTCCAATTGATTATTAAGTGGTTTACATGTGATAAATTATTTACCTTTATTTTTAAAGTAAATGATTCTAAAATTTAATCTAATATACATTCGTTCTTTTCTAGACAATTTTCTTCATAAAACTTATTATACTCAGCCATGAGACAAATTACAAAAATAGCACTCGTCTTCGCCTTAGCTTTTCTCGGAATGGCCACTAAAGCTGATCATTCACGCAATGGCAAATACTTTGAAATTTCTAAAAATATTGAGATTTTCACTAATCTTTATAAAGAAATCAACACTTACTATGTGGATGATTTAGATCCTGCCAAGTTGATGAGAACAGGTGTAGATGCGATGTTGGAATCTTTGGATCCTTACACGAACTATATCTCTGAGTCTGAAATCGAAGGTTTTAGATATATCACAGAAGGAAAATATAATGGAATTGGTGCTATCATCAAGCGAGTAGGAGACTATATTACGATCACCGAACCTTACGATAATTGTCCAGCACAAAAAGCAGGTCTGAAAGCAGGAGATGTGATTAAAGCAATTGATGGAAAATCTGCTAAAGGAAAAACTTCCGATGATATCATGGATTTCCTCAAAGGTTTCCCTGGAACTGAAGTGGTTTTGACTATCGAGCGACCAGGAACTTCTGGAGAGATGAAAGTTTCTTTGACTCGTGATGAAGTAAAAGTACCAAATGTTCCACATCATTCAATGGTGAGTGATGATATAGGATACTTGACCTTGACTACATTTACGAGAGATGCTGGAAAAAATGTAGGAGATGCTTTGAAGAAATTGAAAGAAGAAAATCCAAATATAAAAGGAGTCATCTTTGACCTTCGAGGAAATGGAGGTGGATTATTGACGGAAGCAGTTAATGTTTCTAATGTATTTATTCCAAAAGGCGAAATGGTGGTTTCTACAAAAGGAAAAGTAGTAGACTGGGATAGAAGTTTTAAAACATTAAATAGACCTGTAGATCCTGAAATTCCATTAGTCGTACTTATTGACAAAGGGTCTGCTTCTGCTTCTGAAATCGTTTCAGGTGTTTTACAAGATTTGGATCGAGGAGTTTTAGTTGGTCAACGATCTTATGGAAAAGGATTAGTTCAAAATACTCGTGATGTAGGTTATAACTCTAGAGTAAAAATGACAACTGCCAAATATTACATTCCAAGTGGACGATGTATCCAAGGTGTTGAATATAAAAATGGTGAGCCAGTAGATATTCCAGATTCGCTTAGAGCAGAGTTCAAAACTCGGAATGGAAGACAGGTTCTTGATGGTGGGGGAGTAAAACCAGACTTAGCCTTGGAAAGCCCAAGCGATGTAAGTATTATAAAGAGTTTGCTAAAAGAAAATGCAATTTTCGACTTTGCCACTCAATTTGCAATTAAGAATGAAAAGATCGGAACGGTGAAAGAATTTGAATTTACTGATTTTAATGGTTTTGTAAAATTCCTTGCGGACACTAATTTTGAATATGAAACCCAAAGTGAAAAGATGATGAGAGCTTGGATGAAGCAAGCTAAAGAAGAAAAACTTTTGGCGTCTATCGAAAGCGATATCACAAGTATGAAAGCTAAAATCAAGGAAGAGAAAAAGAATGATTTAGAGCAGCACAAAGAAGCGATCATTAATGAAATTGAAAAAGAAATTGTTAGTCGTTATTATTTCCAGAAGGGAAAAATCCAGATGGGATTGAAAAATGATCAAGAGATCAAAGATGCGATTAGCATTTTAAGAGATCAGAAAAAATACAATGATCTTTTGAAAAATAAATAAGCTAAAAAGCTTTTAAAAAACTGCGATGAAAAGCGGCTCAAAATTTATATTTTTGAGCCGCTTTTTATTTTTCAAAAAATGAGTTTATTGATCATTTCGTTAGACGATCAAAAAAGCAATAACAACATTTATTCCTAACTTATTTTCAAATAACAATACATTTACAAATGTCAAAAATACTTTGCATAGAGACCGCGACAGATATTTGCTCTGTGAGTATAAGTCATGATGGGAAAACAATTGCTTTGGCAGAAACAGCTAAAGGATTTAGTCATGCATCCACTTTAACCATACTTATTCAAGATTGTTTGGACGAAGTAAGTTTAACTTTAAATGAGTTAGATGCAGTCGCTCTTAGTCAAGGACCAGGCTCATATACAGGCCTTCGAATTGGCGTCTCTGTTGCCAAAGGAATTTGCTACGCACTAGATAAGCCAATGATTGCAATTGACACCTTAGAAGCTTTAGCATGGGCTTGTGCAAACGAAGAAAATCAATCGGTTCACTATTGCCCAATGGTTGATGCAAGACGAATGGAAGTCTATACGGCAATGTATAATTTGAAAGGAGAAGAAGAGCAATCTGTCAATGCTTTAATCGTCGAAGAAAATGCATTTGAAGATATTTTCTCCAAAGAAGAAACGATCATTTTTTGTGGTAATGGAGCAGAGAAATGTCAATCAATCTTGACCTCTCCTTTTGCTAAATTTAGTTCCATAATTTGTTCTGCAAAACATCTTAGTTTTTTGGCAAAAAAATATTATGATGAAGGCAAATTTTGCGATGTAGCTTACTTCTCTCCACTCTATTACAAGTCTCCAAACATTACCATTCCTAAGAAAGTTTTATAAAATAAGGTTTAAAAAACCAACAAAATAACGATAGAATTTAGTCGAGCAAATCATGGTTTTCACTATAAAATCCGCATAGGGGTTTATCAAAAATAAAGACTGAATTAGTTTGAAGTTAATCTCATAAAATGTTGGTTGTCAGGAAGTTAAAATTTAGACCTACTCTAAGTCAAAACAAATTACAAAATATATTTATTCACTTTTTACTACTTTTATTTTTTGTTAAGTATCAGATACTTTATATCTTACAACATATACTTATATAATATTTTTGGCATCAAAATAGTATATAGATATATAACAGATTAATACTATGAATTTTACATTTTGATTTTACTATGAGTAATATTTTTTAATCAAAAAAACATATTAATATGAGAAAGCAAAAGAATGAAACTGTCATTCTAAAAAAAGGGAAAAAAGACATTCAATTAGACTATTCTGAGTTACGTAAAGCAGTTCTAGTTTTACGAGCAGTTAACCACAAATTACGTCAAAAAATTATTGACTTGTTAGAAGAAAATTCTAAGATGACTGTTACTGATATCTATATCAAATTAAGATTAGAGCAATCAGTTGCATCTCAACATTTAGCTATCCTTAGAAGAGCAGGAGTAGTGGCTACAGACAGACAAGGAAAATTCATTTACTACTCTTTAGATGCTGATCGGTTGAATCAGATTTCAAGATTGGTAGAAGAGTTAGCAGCTTAAGAATTTAACAAATCATATACTAAATTTTTCAATAGCATTTATTCGCTTTATATGAAAAAAAATTACATTTGATTAGGCTTAAGCTTATTATACCTTAAGAAAACTAAAAAGCGGCAAATCCCTGGATTTGCCGCTTTTTTTTGTCTTTTCTTTTGTAAAAAAGAATAAAAATTGCATATTTGCTAAGTATTTTTTATTCTTTTCCACATACTAAAACCCGTACCTATGAGAAAGGCGAAAGTAAATATCAACAATGAAAGGTTGAAAAACTCTGCCGAAATACTCAGGGCATTAGCCCATCCACTTAGGTTGCAAATTTTAGAGTTTATTGATAATAATAAGACGATCAACGTCAACAAAATTTACAATACACTTAAACTTGAACAGTCTATCACTTCACAGCACCTCAGAATTTTGAGAGTAGCAGGTGTCGTACTTACTAAGAGAGAAGGGAAATTTATTCATTATAGTATTGACTACCCTAAAGTAGCTAGTGTCTTAAAAGCTGTAGATGCTTTTTTAGATGCTGAATAAAAAGATAAATTGATCCCCCCAAACTAATAGTAAAGAAAAAAAAAAGGGTGATGTCATTCATTGACACCACCCTTTTTCTTTGCTATTGGTTAATTTTAAGTTAAATCATTATCGCTTTTTTTTACATCATTTATTTCCAAATCCTTTTTATCCACTTTCTTTTCTTGTTCTTCTAATTCTTCATTTGACAATGATGAGTCGATTTGTTCCGTTGGATCAAGTGTAGATTCTGAATTAATTTCAGCCATGTTTAAATTAGCTTCTGAACTAAAAAAACTTCGTTGAAATAATAAGATACTAATTACTCCTACACTAATCGCAACATCTGCAACATTAAAAATTGGTCTAAAAAATAAGAAGTCTTTTCCTCCAACAAATGGCATCCAATCTGGAAAAAACCCATCATACATAGGAAAGTAAAACATGTCCACCACCTTCCCATGTAAAAAACCAGCATAACCTCCACCCTCTGGAAGGAATTGAGCAATTGATCCATGATAAGAAGCGGAAAAAATTAAACCATAAAATGCACTATCTAAAATATTTCCAATTGCACCAGCAAGTATTAACGAAAAACTAATCAACAATCCTAATGAAGCTTTCGATTTTAAAAGAGTTCGAATAAAATAAATCAAGAGTCCAACAGCTACAATTCGAAACAAACTCAGAATCAATTTTCCATTATCTCCCCATATTTCAATTCCAAATGCCATCCCTGGATTCTCTATAAAATGAATTCTTGCCCACATTGGAGTCCAACTCCAATCAATAAAAGAATCCTCTCCGATGTACATATTAGTCTTCACCCAAATTTTAAGTGATTGATCAATAATGAGTACCAACAAAACAATTAAAACTAAAATATGTGATTTCTTCAAACTCTTGAAATTTATTATTTGCCTAAAATGACCTGAAACAGGCGCAAATATACATAAGTATGCTTAAATGAAAATAGTGATTACACCTATCAAAAGTATAATCACTATCTTTTAAAACCTATCTAGAGATTTTTCTATTTTCTTTTTTCTTTTGCCTCCATACTTAAGGTTGCATGTGGAACAGCAACTAACCGTTCTTTGGCAATCAATTTTCCTGTAACTCTACAAATTCCATAAACCTTATTTTGAATACGAAGCTTAGCATTTTCTAAATGCTGAATATGTTTCTGCATTCTCAAAGCCATCGAACTTAAGCGTTCATTTTCAACCGTACTCAATCCATCATCTAAGCCTTTAACTTTTGTATCTGGATTATCTGCCATTTCAGATAATTGATTTTTATAAAAACTTAATTGCTTTTTAGCCTCCACTAATTTTTCTTCAATTATCTTTTGGAATTCAGATAACTCCTTATTGTTATAACGAGTTTTAACTCGATCTGTATTTTTACCCATAATAAAAAGTAGTAATGTTTGTTAAAAAAAATAATTCAATTCATCTGTTCAAATAGATTGAACTTAAATTTTCTCATCATTCGTTTTCGTAGTGCAAAAATAACTTATTTTTTTAAAAATCTATAAAAAATTTAAATTGTTGCATTTTGCAAAATAAAAAATATAAATAATGCTATTTAAGCAAATATAAACTTGAAAAAAAGTTTTGAAAATATATTTTTTAGAAAAAATTCGGAGAGTAATTGTTATATAATTTATATTTTGCAACTAATGTGCCACACCTATTGACAATATATTTTCAAGAAATGCGAAAAATGGAATTTAATATATGTAACATTTTTCAAATAAATTATTCCTATTATATCTCCTGATTCCCTCAAAATATATTTACTTCAGTAATTAAACTTATCATTTCCAACCCAATACACATTTTAAAATAGCTTAATGTAACTTTAAACTTTTTCCAAAAAAGAGAAATACCAGAATAAGGCAGTCACATTATTTTTTTAAAATATTTAATAAACTTACTATTTGTGATTTTTTATCATGTGTTGCCATGGTTTTTGCAAGGTATATTAATATCACTAAACCAAAACTTTCAATTCCCTCCGAAAGAAAGATAACCTCCTGTATCTAAAGTATCCCTCTATTTTAGATTGAACTATAGTGATTTTTTCACATTCTTAAAAAAGGTTATTCTATGTTTAAGTCAAAAATTATTTTCTGGGGATTAGTTATCCTATTGCTTTGTGGAATTTCAAAAAGTAGTTTTGCTCAACCTACAAATTATATTGAAACTTATCAAAAAATTGCAATTCGTGAAATGCATCGAAGTGGGATTCCTGCAAGCATAACTTTAGCTCAAGGAATATTAGAGTCATCATGGGGAAACGGTTCATTGGCTCTTAAAGCCAATAATCATTTTGGAATAAAATGCAAAAGTACTTGGAGTGGACCGACATTCTTTATTAAAGATGATGATTTTAAGAATGGAAGATTAGTAAAATCGTGCTTTCGCGCTTATGATAATGCGGAAGATTCATACGTAGATCATTCCGAATTCTTGAGTAACAATCCAAGATATGAAAGGTTATTTACTTACGAACGAACTGATTATAAGAAATGGGCGCATGGCTTAAAAAAATGTGGATACGCTACAGATAAAAAGTATGCTTATAAATTAATCAATACGATTAAAAAATACGAATTACATAAATTTGATTTAATGCCTGAAGAGCGTCCTGCAATTATTGCAAGCGAAGGTGCACCTATGTTGGATATGGTTATTGCTCAAAATTTCCCAAATGAGTCTCAACCAAATCGAACCCCTGCTCCTATTTCAATGGTTGCACCTAAAGCATTTGTATTGCCTGATGATTATAAAAGAGGGGATGGCTTGAGGAAATTTGCTTCCAAAGGAAATAAAAACATTTTGAATAGTGCTTCAATTCTATTGAATAAAAGATAATTTAAACATCAAACGAAAAAACCTAAATCTTTACTTTGATGATAACTTAAAAAGAGGTTTTCGGTATTCCGAAAGCCTCTTTTCTTTTTTTACAAAACATGTAACGCTAGCGTTAATATATTTACATTTTTAGTTTCTCTTTGCTCCTTTCGATTCTTTAATCATTTCATCTTCTCCTTGTGTATATTTTTTACTTCGACTTACTACTGGGTTTTCATGACTTTCATCGAAGTCATTTCTTTGTTTAGCTATATCTATTGCTAAAAATAATGCTCTCCGAAATGAACTAGGATTTGCCATATTCATTCCTGCAATATCAAATGCAGTTCCATGATCAGGGGAAGTTCTAATAGCAGAAAGTCCTGCGGTAAAGTTTACTCCTTCACCAAAAGAGAGTGCTTTAAATGGTACTAAACCTTGGTCATGATACATTGCCAAAATCCCATCAAATTTCCGATAGTCACCTGATCCAAAAAATCCATCTGCTGGAAATGGTCCATTAGCAATATATCCTTTCTTTTTACTTTCGATGATAATAGGTCGTATCAATTTCTCTTCTTCATCACCTAACATCCCCCCATCACCTGCATGTGGATTTAATCCAAGAACTGCAATGGTAGGTCGTTCGATTCCAAAATCACGCTTTAAAGTTTTATTTAATATTTTTAATTTATTCGCAATTTTTTCCTTGGTAATTGCGCCTGCAACATCTTTTAATGGAAGATGATTAGTCACTACTCCAACTCGCAAATTATCATTGACCATCAACATCAAACTTTCAATTCCATTTAATTCTTTGGTCAAATACTCTGTATGACCTGTAAATTGGAATCCAGTATCTTGCATTCCTTTTTTGTGAATTGGTGCAGTCACCAATGCATCAATATATCCTTCTTTTAATTCTTGAGTGGCCGCAGCTAAAGATTTGTACGCATACTTTCCACCACTTTCAGAAGGAGCACCAATCGTAATATTTACATCTTCATTCCAGCAATTCACTACATTCACTTTTCCATGATAAGGTTTCTGTCCTGAATTTATAGATTGAAAATGAAAGTCTTCCATTCCGATCATATTTTTATGATAAGAAACGACCTTCGATGAAGCATAAATAATAGGCGTACAAAAATCTAAGATTTTCTTATCCGATATTGTTTTAAGAATTACTTCTAATCCTACACCATTAATATCGCCGATGCTAATTCCTATTTTTTTCTTTTCCATTTTCAAAAATGTTTTTTATAAAAATAAAACTTGTTAAGGATAAGAAGTTTTAAATTCATTTTTTTTAAGAGTTATATTTTTTCAAAAAGTCAAACATCAATCTCACTCCTACACCTGTTCCTTCTTTTGTTCGATAGCCATTGGCAGCTTTTAAATACGCTGGACCTGCAATATCAAAATGCATCCAAGGGTATTCTCCGCCTGTAAAATGTTCTAAAAATTTCCCAGCAGTAATCATTCCCGCAGCAGGTCCTCCAAGATTTTTGAGGTCGGCAATATTTGATTTCATTTGCTCGCCATACTCTCTCCAAAGTGGAAACTCTACTAATCTTTCATAGACTTCCAATCCACTTTCTTCCAAATCACTTTTTACCTTTTTATCAGCCGTTCCCATAAAACAAACGCCATCTTCTCCAATTGCCCGAGCTGCTGCGCCAGTCAATGTGGCAAAGTCCATCACTAATTCTGGTTTATATTTTTTAGCATAATGCAATGCATCTGCCAATACTAATCTTCCTTCTGCATCGGTATTCAAAACTTCCACAGTTGTTCCGTCATACATCGTGATTACATCTCCAGGAGCATAAGCATTCAAGCCAGGACGATTGTCTGTAGAAGGAACTAAAGCAATAACATGAAGCGGTAATTTTGCTTTCGAAATAGCACTCATTGCTCCTACAACTGTCGCCGCTCCACCCATATCGCACTTCATGAAATCCATTGAATTTGCCGTAGGCTTCAAACTCAATCCACCTGTATCATATACGATTCCTTTGCCAACCAAAACGATTGGTTTTTTATTCTTTGCATTCTTAGGTTTCCAAGTTAAAATATTAAAACGAGGTGGGTCGATACTTCCTAAATTGACGGCAAGGATTCCACCCATTTTCATTTGTTCAATTTTCTTCTTGTCAAAAACTTGAACTGAAAAACCGGAAGCCTTTCCTATTTTTTGAATTTCTTTACTCAACTGTGGTGCAGTCAAAAATGAAAATGGTTCATTTACCAAATCTCTTGCATCACAAGTTGCCTCTAAAACGGCCACCAAATCTTTTACCTCTTTTTCGACTGCAGCAGATTTATTAATTCTAATTTCTCGAAGTGAATTTTCTTTTTCCTTTCGATCCTTAAAATATTTTAGAAATTGATAATTCCCCAAAGCCATTCCTTCTACATATTCCAAAGTATTATTCTCCTTACATTGATTAAGGATTTCAACTTTTGAAACTTTATAATTAGAAAGTGTTTGTAAAATTTCATTCCCTGCCAATCGTACATCTTCTTTGTGATAAGATGCATCTTTTCCTTTTTTCAAAAACTGAACAACAACATTTCTGTCTACATTGGGTATAAATACAAAATTGATTTCTTTCTTTGCAGCAGATTTCAAAAATGCTTCTTCTGATTTTGATAAAAAATCGGTTGCCCAACTTAAATTATTTTGGTCAGAAAGAATTATGAGATCATCCTTATATTTATTCGACCTTGATATCGAAATTTTAGTATTCATCCGAAGAATTTAGATTTCAAAAAAAGTAACCCGTCGAAGATCAGTTGCTTAAAACTCAAACTCAATTATCGTTACTGATTTTTGATTTTATTATAAATTGGTTTTAAAAATAATTGGCAAATATAAAGAATTAATACGAAAATTTGAGACTTGGTAAAACGATGTTTTTAGAAAGATAAAATCTCGCTTCCCCTTGAATATCAAATTTTTAAGTATCTTAAAAAAAGTAATTAATTAAGTCTTAGGATTTCAAAAGGTGAATTATTAAGTCTGACAAGAACCATGACTATAGTTCTCATTTTATAAATTGAAAAGGCTAAAAAAAATAAATAGTGAAAGCAAAAAAATCATTCGGACAACATTTTTTAAATAGTGAAATCATCACAGAGGATATTGCGAATGGATTACAACTGAGTGATTCCTATGATCATGTTTTGGAAGTTGGTCCAGGAAAAGGAATGTTGACAAAATATCTTTTGCAAAAAGAATATGATTTAAAAGTCGTAGAAGCGGATCGAGATATGGTGAGTTTTTTGGAGGAAAATTTCCCTCAGTTGGAAAACAAAATCATTTCTGGTGATTTCCTGAAGTCAAACTTATCTGAAACTTTTGATGGAAAGCAATTCGGTTTAATTGGAAATTTCCCCTACAATATTTCTTCGCAGATTATGTTTAAAATGCTCGACTATAAAGAGTTAATTCCTGAAATGGTCGGCATGTTCCAGAAGGAAGTTGCAGAGCGAATCGTAGCACCACCAGGCACTAAAGTCTATGGAGTCATTAGTGTTTTGATTCAAGCATTTTATGATGGGAAATATTTATTTACTGTCGATCGGATGAATTTTGATCCGCCACCAAAAGTTCAATCGGGGGTAATTCAAATGACTCGAAAAGAAAACTTAGATTTGGGTTGTGATTATAAAATGTTTCGAAGAGTGGTGAAGCAAGCATTTGGACAACGACGGAAGATGTTACGAAATACCATGAAATTGTTTTTTAAAGAAAAGGAAGAGGCGGGAAATGAGTTATTTAAAGATGAAATTTTTACACTTCGTCCAGAAAAACTTTCGGTGGAGGATTTTGTGAAATTGACGTTGATGGTTCAAGAGGCATTAGGGGAAGATTAGTGAACTTTTTTCTCCAAAAAATCTTTTAACAAGTATATTTTTATTTATAAAACCATTCTAATAGAAATTTCGAATTAGATGAAAGCGAAATTATTTTTTAGAATTCAAAAAAGTCAAAATGAGTTTAGAATTAAGAATTAATGATGACATCAAAACTGCCATGAAAGCAAAAGATGCAGTTTCGCTTCGTGGATTAAGAGCTATCAAATCAGCAATTCTTTTAGCGAAAACAGATGGAAGTGGAAAAGAATTAGATGATGCTGGCGAAATCAAAATCGTTCAAAAATTAGTAAAACAACGAAAGGATTCTTTGGACATTTTCGAAAAACAAGATCGAGAAGATTTGGCGGTCAAAGAAAGAGAAGAAATCGAAGTGTTGAATAAATATTTACCAAAGCAAATGGATGCTGCAGAATTGGAAAATTTAATCAAAGGAATTATCGAAAAAACGGGTGCTTCTTCTATGAAAGATATGGGTAAAGTCATGGGGATGGCTTCACAGCAATTGGCTGGAAAGGCTGATGGAAAAACTATATCTGGACTTGTAAGAGCATTGTTAGGATAAAAAAATCGACTACCGGAGGTCGACTCTTCGAGTCGATTTGTGGTAGTAGATTTCTGTATTTGTTTTTTTGCTACAACCTACGATAATTTAGATTACACTAAAATCTCAAGCGCTTCAAAAATTTCGTCTAACTCATCAAACGATTTCACACCTACCTTTTCTTCTTCTCCTCCTTTCACATTTAAAGCATGCAAATTCGGAATCGCTAAAATTTCATCCAAAGAATCTTGCGACAAATTGATACTTAAAATGATTTTATATTTCGCACATAATTTTTCTAACAATACATTTCCAATTTGAGATTCGCCATTTTTGAGCATCTCCCAAGTCGTTCCACTTTTTTCAAAAGATAATAAAAAATACGCTACATGTGGAGCACATTGTTCCAAATGATTTTCCAAACTCACTTCATCAACCTCAGAAGAAATTACCACTTCTTTAATAATCGGAGCTGCAGTAATTTTTGCTAAAACAGGCACTTCTGTAAACATCCCAACTTGCACGGCATGCAAATCCAACAAACCAACAGCCTCATTAATATCTTCTGCTGTCGCAAATGGAAACTCACCAACCACCTTTACTCCTTCGACCCATTCTTTGATTGCTTTCATGTTTTGTGGCAAAATATAATGTTCTGAACCTTGGTCAAAGTTGAACCCTAACCATTCGACTTCCCATGCAGCAAAATATCGTGCATCCGTTAAATTTGTAATTTGACTTGCCTTAACCTTGACTTTTAACATGATTTAAGTGATTTTGGTAAAAATACTTTTAGTGAAATTTTATTTTGACATATACTAAATTCTAGATTTCTCGTTTAGTTTTATAGAACTTACTCGAAATAAGACAGAAAGGAATAATATTTGATATTATTATAATATATTTCGCTCAATTCAAATCGAGAACCTTACCGAACCTTACAATTTTAAAAAAAAATCCCTCAATTTAGAATGTTCTTTTTTCCAAAAGAGAGGCAAAAGTAATTAAGTCCTTGGACTTATTTTAAAAATAGATTCCTGTTTATGTTTTTTCAAATTCCGATAAAACTATATTAGCGTAACTATTTTTCAAAGTCGTTCAAAAAAATTCTTGTGTCAGATTAGAAACAAGATTTTTCTTTGAACCAATAAAATGATTACAACTTAATTATGGAAAAAAGAAATTATGTTCAAGACGTCTATGAAGTTACTCGTCTCATTCCTTTTGGTCGATTTAGTACTTATGGTACAATTGCTAATTATTTAGAATTAGGTTCGGCGAGAATGGTGGGATGGGCATTGAATAAAAGTTTTACAGATGGAAATGTGCCTGCTCACAGAGTCGTCAATCGAAAAGGCGAACTCAGCGGTCGGAATCATTTTCCAAGTCCAACGATGATGCAACAATTATTAGAGAACGAAGGTGTCGAAGTGAAAAATGATACCATCGTAGATTTCAAAAAACACTTTTGGGATCCTTCTCTCGAATTGTAATTTTTACCGCAAGTCTATTTAGTTAAGAAAATCATGAGGTGAATATTTACTTTTCTTTGAAAACCATAACAAGACTTACACGTTTTCAGAAAACAATTTACAAAAAACTAGATTGCTTAAAATGTAATCTAAGGAGAGACGCAATTCATTACATCTCTACAAAAAAAAATAATCCTCATGAAAAAGAAAAATTTTGGTCTACACTTTCTGCTCGGACTTTTTATTATTCTCTTCGGAACGAGCGCCGACTCTAACGATGTTATTTATTGGACATCTGATTATCGACTTACGTGGGATGATTTTGAAGGCAAACCTCGGTTTGATTATGAATCAATCTCAGCTTTAACTTCTTCTGGAATTATTCATTATAAAGGTTGTAAGGATGGAGAAATCACTTTTAAAGTACAAGCTTATTTTGAGAAAGATGAATCATGGGTAAAAGAAGAAGCACTTACCGATCATCATTTAATTCATGAACAAATTCATTTTGACATCACAGAATTAGCAGCGAGAAGATTAAGGAAATCATTAAAAGAGCGCAGATTCAAATGTGGGGAAGAAGTAGATTTTGAAAATTTTGTCAGCTCATTTATTGATAATTGGCGAACAGAACAAAATGCTTTTGACTTGATGTCACGACATAGTTTGGACAAAGAGCAACAAAAAGAATGGTTTTATAAAATAGCGATGGAATTGTCTCTTTTGGAGGAATAATTTTTTTGAAAAAAGAAAACCGAAAAAAGCCTAATTGTTAACTCAGTTAGGCTTTTTTCGGTTTAAAATATATTAACTTTCAAACAATGACTTAAATATCAATCTTGTGATAAAAACCTTTCTCTACTAATATTATAGTTGTGGTTTTAGGCGTTAAATCAATGGTTTTTCTATAATAATTACCCGACAATTTTCCATTTTCTAAAAAAACATTAAAGCTATAATGTTGCCTTTTTGTACTTAGAATTGCTAATTTTGCGGTGTTTTTCCAAAAGGCTGGAAAAAGGATTTTATTTCAATAACTCACAGTCTTATTTTTTTATAAAAAGCTAAAACTTTAAAAAGAAATTATAATGTCAAAGCGATTTATTTTAGCACTTATTGCAACTCTATTTTTTGGATTTCAAAATTCGTTTGCTCAAACGAATGATCCTGTTTTGTTTTTAGTAGAAGGCAACCCCGTTCATCTTTCGGAATTTGAATATATCTACAGTAAAACGAATGGAGACAAAGCTGACTTTTCTAAAAAATCATTGGATGAATATTTGGATTTATATGTCAAATTTAAATTAAAAGTACAGCGAGCAAAAGAAATGAAATTAGATACCATTCCAGTTCTTCAACAAGAATTGGCAGGTTACCGAAAACAATTAGCTAATTCCTATTTGGTAGATAAAGAAGTGACAGAGCGTTTGGTAAAAGAAGCTTATGATCGGTCATTACGAGATATTGACATTAGTCATATCATGGTTCTAGTTCCACCAACAGCTTCACCAAAAGATACATTGAATGCATTTCTTAAAGTCAATAATTTAAAAACAGCTATCGAAGGTGGTGCTGATTTCGCAAAAGTAGCTGCGGATAAATCTGATGATAAATCAGCAAAAACTAATGGAGGAAATCTCGGTTATATGACGGCTTTATTGCCTGACGGTTTTTATGAATTCGAAAATGCAGCTTACTCTTTGAAAGAAGGTGAGTCAAAAATAGTGAAATCTGCGGCCGGTTATCACATCATCAAAGTGAATAGGAGTCGACCTGCAAGAGGAGAGATTGAAGCTGCACATATTTTGATAAGAAAAGATCCTAAAGATAATGGTGCTGCTGCCAAAGTGAGAATCGATAGTATTTCTGCGGCATTGATAGCAGGTGCTGAATTTGAAGCGTTAGCTAGAGCTCAGTCTCAAGATAATCTTTCGGCTAGTAAAGGTGGAAATATTGGATTTTTCGGAATCAATAAATATGAACGATCTTTTGAAAATGCAGCTTTCGGAATTACTAAGGATGGTGAATATACCACTCCAATTGAAACTCAAGCAGGGTGGCACATCATCAAGCGATTAAGAAAAAAACCAATTGAATCTTTCGATATCGCCAAAAGAAAACTGCAACCTAAGGTTCAAAAAGATAGCCGTTACGAAATGGCTAAAGTTGCTATGCTGAGCAGAATTAAGCAAGAAGCAAATTTCACAGAAAATAAAAAAGCATACAATATGTTTGCTTCATTGGTTGGAGATGAATACATGACTCACCGATGGAAACCTGGTTATGAAAAAGCAACTGATGTTTTATTTACATTAGGAACAGAGAACAAATATACTGTGGCTAACTTCGAAAATTTTTCTCAAAAAAATTCTAGAGATCGATTGAGAATGGGACGAAGTAAATCAAGATTGGAAGTCGTACAATTTTTATATGATAAATTTGTTTCGGAAACTTTGATGCAATATGAGGAACAACAATTGGATAAAAAATATCCAGAGTTCAAAGCATTGATGAGAGAATACGAAGAAGGAATTTTACTTTTTGAAGCGACTAAAATTTTAGTTTGGGATAAAGCATCTCAAGATTCAGTTGGCTTGGAACAATACTTTGCAACGCACAAAAAAAATCGAAAATACTTTTGGAATGAGCGAGCTGAAGTGAGTTTTTATACTTTGAAAAAAGATGAAATTAAGTGTTTGCCAAAAGTGCGAAAGTATGCTAAGAAAAAAACGCCTACGAAAGCATTGAGTAAGTATAATAAAGATGGGAAAAAGATTTTATCTCATAGAACTGAAATTGTAGAGCAAGGTAAAAACAAAGTTGTAAATGATTTACCTTGGAAAAAAGGTTCTATTTCTGCAACTGAAATCAACAAGCGAGATTTATCTCATAACTTTTTGAAAATCGAAAAAATCCTTCCTGCTAGTCCAAAAACTTTGAAAGAAGCACGTGGCTATGTCGTGGCAGATTATCAAGATCACTTGGAAAGAGAATGGGTCAAAGAATTGAAAAAAACTTACGATGTTAAAATCAACAATGAGGTTTTTGAAACACTTATTAAGTAATGATTGATTGTTAATGGTGAACGGTTAATGTATCGTTCACCATTAATAATTTAAAAAATAACATACTAGCTTAACATTAATCATTTGCCATTAAAAGAAGCATGCTAAAATTTTCCTCCTATATTTTATTTTTTACTATTTGTTTTTTAGCAAGCTGTACGCCTGCTGAAGAAGCCAAAGAAGAGAATGATGTGGAATTAGCAAAAGTGTTTTCTAAGAAATTATTCTTATCAGAATTGGAAGGAATGGTACCTGATGGAGCAACTCCTGAAGACAGTACCAAGATCATAAATGCAGAAGTAGAACGATGGACGCGTGAAACATTATTGATGCAAGAAGCAGAAAAAAATATACCAGCAGATTTGAATATTGATGAGTTGGTGAGAGACTATCGAATGTCTTTAGTTCGGCATAATTACGAGCAATTTTTAGTAGAAACACAATTAGACTCAGTCATAGCAGAACAAGAAATATCAACGTATTACGAAAAAAATAAAGAACAATACCAACTCCAATCAAGTATTCTTCGTTGTTTCCTCATAAAGGTTCCAAAGTCTTCTCCCAATTTAGATCAGTTGCGATCTTGGTGGAGAAGTAGCAATAGCGAAGATTTTGAAAAGATGAAAGATTACGCTACTCAAAATGCTTCTTTCTACATGTTGGAAGAAAATACTTGGTACCAGCAAAGTGATTTGAGAACTCAACTTCCACAAGGAAGTAATTTGAATCCGACTCAAGACTTAAATCAGTCGGACGAAACACATTTTTACTTTTTAAAAGTATTTGAAAAAAAATCACGTGGCGGATTAGCACCTTTAGGTTATATCGAAGATCAAATCAAAAAGGTTATTTTACATAAAAGGAAAATGGTTTTACTGGATCAAAGAAAGGAAGAACTCTACGATAGAGAAACCAGTAAAAAGAACGTTAAAATATTTACAAAATAAAAAGGTATTGAGATATCTAGACTTGAGTATAAGGGAATACTAATATTCAAATCTCAAATTCTCAAATCCAAAAAAACTTCTTATGAAAAAAATATTGTTATTCTTTTTTGTCATTTTGATGGCTTCTAATTTCATGTTAGGCCAAGACAAAAAAGTAATTGATAAGATCATTGCGAATGTGGGAAATGAGTATGTTTTGTTATCAGACCTAGAGCAAGTATATGCTCAGATGTCAGAAGAGCGAGGCTATATTCCTGAAGATGTGAAATGTAATTTATTCGAAAACTTGATCGCTTCAAGTTTGATGTTGAATCAAGCACGATTGGATAGTATCGAAGTAGGAGATGAAGAAGTGGAAGCTCAATTGGCTGCTCGGATTGATCAGATTTTAAGTTACATGGGTGGTGACGTTCGACAGTTTGAAGACTTCTATGGGCAGTCAACTGCGGAAGTGAAAAGTCGATTTAGAGACGATTTGAAAAATAAATTACTTGTAGAAAGAATGCAAGGAAGAGTGATGCAAGATGCAACGGTTACTCCTTCGGAAGTAAAAGCTTTCTATGCACGAATTCCGAAAGATAGTTTGCCTTACTTTAATTCAGAAGTAGAACTAGGGGAAATTGTTTACAAGCCTCGAGTCAACCAAGCTGAAAGAGATCGAACTAAAACAGCTCTGGAAGATATTAGAAAAAGAATAATAGAAGGAGGAGAAGACTTTGCAGAATTAGCTAAAAAATATTCTGCGGATTTAGGTTCAGGTCAACAAGGGGGAAATTTAGGTTGGGCAAAAAGAGGAAGTTATGTTCCTGAATTTGAAGCAACCGCTTACAACTTAGAAAAAGATGAATATTCAGAAATAATCGAAACTGATTTTGGATATCACTTTATGCAATTATTAGATCGACGTGGAAACTCTGTAAATGTGCGGCATATTTTATTGAGACCTAACTTGACAGAAGAAGATAAAACTCGAGCCTTGGGAATATTGGATACTGTTCGAACAATGATTTCAACCGATTCTTTAAGTTTCTCTTTTGCCGTAAAATTATACTCTAACAAAGAGCAACAAAGTTTTAATAACGATGGACGAATGGTCAACCCAAAAACGGGTAATACTTTCTTCGAAATTGCTGATCTGGATCCGGATATTTATTTCACGATTGATACGATGAAAGTAGGCGCAATTTCTCAACCGATCGAATTTGAAGAGCGAGGAGAAGTAATGTATCGAGTTATTTATTTGCAATCACGAACTGATCCGCATCGAGCTAATCTAAAACAAGATTATAGTAAAATTCGGACAGGTGCGATCGAAGAACGAAAGGCACAATTTATGAGTACTTGGATCGAAGAAAGAATCAATAATACTTATATCAAAATCGATCAAGCATATCAAGGATGTCCTAATCTCATCAAATGGAATGAGGACAGTATCCGACCTTAAATAATAATATTTACTCCTAAAAAAAGGTGTATTGATTTTTTTCGAAAAACCAATACACCTTTTTTTCGTTAAAAGACTTTTGAATTTAAAATAATTCCTCTTTGAAAAATACAATTCGCAATATCATCTTTATCATCATTTCATTTACAATTGGTTTTACCATTCTGTCTTACATTTACAATAATTACAATGACGCGTATTTAGCGGAATGTGCCCTCAAGGGAATAGCGGAAGAAGATTGTGATTTTTTGCAAAAAATAAAAGATGACTTTTGGAGTGTAAATCCTCTTTGGGTGATTGCTGCATTGGTAGCATTTACGCTAAGTAATATCAGTAGAGCGATGCGTTGGAATTTGACTTTAGCACCGCTAGGTTATCAACCCAAATTATACAATAGTATTATAGCTGTTTTCATTACCTATTTTGTCAATTTATTTATTCCTCGAATGGGAGAAGTGGCTCGAGCTGCTGCGCTAAATCATGCAGAAAAAGTTCCTGTAGAAAAAGCAATGGGAACGATTGTCTTAGGTAGAATTATGGATGTAATTATGTTGTTATCATTTATTGGAATTGCCTTCTTGTTGGAGTATGATACCCTGTGGACTTGGCTAAATGAAAATATGGATACAGATAAAAAAGGAGGTGGATTTTTCTCTAATCCAATTGTTTTAGGAATACTTGGTTTTGGAGTATTAGGTTTAATTGTGTTTTTTATTTTTAGAGAAAAAATAATGCAAACAACCATCTACAAAAAAGTAGTGGAACTTGTTTTAGGTTTTTGGGAAGGAATTTTATCTGTTAGAAAATTAGAATCTCCTGGTCAATTTATATTTCATACCGTGTTTATTTGGGCGATGTATTTTGTAATGAATTATTTATTTTTCTTTTCCTTCGAACCAACTGCTGACCTTTCGCCGGTGGTCGCTTTGATGGTTTTTGTTTTTGGAGCATTTGGAATTGTGATTCCTTCACCTGGTGGAATGGGTACTTATCATTGGTTAGTTATTGCTGCTTTGGGAATTTATGGAATCAATCAATATGATGCTTTTTCATTTGCTAATATTGCTTTTTTCTCGATTCAGATATTTTGTAATATTGTCTTTGGCTTAATTTCTATCGCGTTGTTATTTTTGCTCAATAGAAATTATGTTCCTAAGCATACAGGCACAGAGTAATTTATTTTACCACAGATAACACAGATTTTTATAGATGATTTTTAAAAAAATACAATCCAAAATACAATCATGGGAAACCATTCAATCATCAGTTGAGGAATGGAAATCAGCTGGTGAAAAAATTGTTTTCACAAATGGTTGTTTTGATATATTACATTTTGGGCATATTCATTATTTGGCGGAAGCAAGTGATTTGGGAGATCGGTTAGTGATTGGATTAAATTCTGCTGATTCTGTCAAAAGATTAAAAGGCGAACATCGTCCAATCAATGATGAAGCGACTCGACAACATTTATTAGCTGCTTTGGAGTTCGTGCATGCGGTCGTCGTTTTTGAAGAAGACACTCCGCTGGAATTGATAAAAATCATTTTACCCAATGTGATTGTTAAAGGTGGGGATTGGAAACCAGCGCAAATTGTTGGTTCTGATATTGTTTTGGAAAATGGAGGTGAGGTGAAAAGTTTAGCATTTAAGGAAGGATATTCGACGACTTCGATTGAGGAGAAGATTCGGAAGAGTTGATTTTAGAAAGGCATGGATAATAAAATAATAATTAAAGTTAAAAAATTAAAGCTCGTATTTAGTTAAGATGGAATAAGATCAATATGATTAAGTTTAATCAATATGAAATTCATTATCCTTTTTATATTACTTTTTCAGACAGTTATTACAAGTTCACAAAAGACTCAAAGTAACTTTGAATTTACTCGTGGAAAAAATTCTATAGGTAGAAATAATGATACTCTTTTTATTAAAAATATAAAAGAAAATAAATATGTTTTCACTTATAATTTATTGGAGAATCATCCAGATATAAATGGTGAAGTAAAGCGTAATTTATTCAAATACGATTTAAGAAATTTCCCCTATGAAAAATTAAATGAAGAAGCTAAATCAAAAATTCGAAGCAAATCAGATGTTAGTCGTATTTTTATATCCTCAGATTTAAGTAGAATATATTCAATCAAAAATGAATTATATTTAAATATTCTACCACCTCCTTTCTCCTTCAAAAATGAATTACATCTAAATAATGAAGAACCAAAGTTATCTTTTAAAAATGATCATGTAATTATTTGCCATAAGACAATATTTGTGATGAAGGATAGAAGTTCTATTAGAAAAAGTACATTCGAAATTATTACTCTTGACCAAGAAAAATTCACTTGTGTAGATTATACAAATACGAATAGTTACTACGATTTTTTTGAAAATCCTACCTCAAAATACTTAATCATTTATGATGGCGATGTCAAAATATATAACTTGAACAATGAACAGTTAATTTTTAAAAAATCGATTCCTAAACCTTATAAATTTAAAACTATTCTTCCGAATGAGGAAATGATCGTAATGATTCCAATACTTAATTTATCTCCTTTTCCTAAGAATCCAAATGCGCTGGTTCCTATAGGAAATACTGAACTTCGTCTTTATAAGTGGGATTTAAATATTAAAGATAAAGAAGATACTCAAAAGGAGATCATAATTTTTGACACAAAGAATAAACTAAAATATTATAGAAAATATCAGGTTAAGGAAATTTTAAATATTCACAAAGTTACAAGTGACGCTATCTTTTTCAAAGATGGTAAAGTTGATAAAATAGAAGAATTATTTCAAAGAGAAAAATATGAGGATTAACAATGAACAGGTCTTCTTTTTTTCAAAATATATTAAAGCATGAAAATAATAGTACTTCAAAATATTAAAACACACTTACAAAGAGTCATCGAATTTTTCAAAGTAAGTCTGCTTTTAATAATTATATTGGTCTCAACTAATGTTAGTTATTCTCAGCAAGTGCTTAATGGTAGTTTTGAAAATAATAGTGCTGACACGTGCTTGATTAGTCCTTATTCTCATGTCTTTCATACTTTAATGGATGATGTTATTGTAATTGATACGTTTGGTAGTTTTCTTGATATTGTAAGAAACGATTGTGCATGGGGATGGGGAGATGCACAAAACGGAAATTATACTATAGGCATTGGAAGTAACTTAATAAATGGTGATACAGTCAGAGAGAAAATTGCCTTAAAATTATCAATAGATTTAGAAGAAGGAAATGAGTATAGTTTTTCATATTATTTTAAAGGATGGGATTTTTCTTCACTAGAGATAGGTGCGTCTGAAACATCAAATGATTTTGGAATCTTAATTCAATCATCCCCACCCGCATATCCAAATATTGGAGTTTGGATTAAGCAAGATGTTAATTTTGTAGCACCTAATAATTCCTCTTTTATAACTGTGAGAATGCCAGATACAGGTATGGCACTTGACTGGTTGCTTATTGATAACTTCAAATTTCCTAGCACATCAAATATTAATGAGCAAAAAAAAGATATTCCAACACCCAGAATATATCCAAATCCAATTGTGAATAAAGGAGATCTTTCAATAGAAGTAAAAGGATTAATGGAAATAGAAATACTTGATACTTTCGGTAAAAAGATATTGAGTAAAAAAATGGATCATCATAGTTTATTGAACAAAATAAATTTATTAGACTTGAATCATGGCATCTACTTTTTGAAAATGAGGTTATACAATGGACAAATAATAACAAAAAAAATAGTCAAGAAATAAGTAAAGAATATATATGAATAAAATAATATGTATTTTAGTATTCATCCTATTCTGTTTTAAGCCAAGTGCTCAGGTAGAAAATGTTTTAAGTAAATTTGAACAATTAGACAGTTTAAGATTAAACACCATTAATAGTCCATTTTATAATTTTTATAAAAGAAAAAATGGATGCAGAAACTGCAAATGGATAAATGAATTTTCTTTTGATGATTATCAAATAGAGTTAGATAAATTAAAGACTGATTGTGGAAATCGACTAAGTGAATTATTGACAAGTGAAGAAAATATAAAAATTTTAATTGATGAATATACATTAGAAAAAGAAAGTAAATTAATTGGGGTAATATATTTTTTAATGGATAAAATTTTAATACAAGAAAAAAAATTAAACATGCTAATAATGGAAATTTCTAAGACTGACAATCAAATTGGATTAGCAGTCTTATTTGATTTTTTAGCAATAAAGAATAATATTCCTCAGAGATTTGGTACAAGAAAAAATTCAATGAATACCATGATGAGCCCTCATTTACCAATAAATAAAATTATCTCAAATAGAAGTATGGTAGGACTAGGTATAAAAAAAATAAGAAAAAAATAGAGCTACTACTTTCGGCCAAACCCACCCAACAAATATCCAAAAAATAAATCTCTACCGTACATTTTTTGAAAAAGTGGCAGAGGCACGAAATACCGGTAGCATTCTAAATGTGTCACCCCATTTTTAAGTGCCAGAGGTACGACATATAAAAAATGCCTTACCTCTGGTACTCTAAAGCTTGGAAATTGCCATGATCTTCTACTGATATTCCGTCTCTCTGAGACTCAATTGAAAAGAGTATGGTAGAGAAAAGAAAATAGAAAGTAGTCGATCATAGAAATGGTTAGCTACTTTTTTTATTCTGAATTTATCTTATTCGCATTCCTTAGAACCCTAATTTCAATAGTAGCAGTTTTCCAATTTAGAATGAAGTCTACGACGCTGGGAAAAGAGTTTTCCAATTTAGAATGAAGTCTACGACGCCGGGAAAAGAGTTTTCCAATTTAGAATGAAGTCTACGACGATGGGAAAACAGTTTTCCAATTTAGAATGAAGTCTACGACGCTGGGAAAAGAGTTTTCCAATTTAGAATGAAGTCTACGACGATGGGAAAACAGTTTTCCAATTTAGAATGAAGTCTACGACGCTGGGAAAACAGTTTTCCAATTTAGAATGAAGTCTACGACGATGGGAAAAGAAGTTTCCAATTTAGAATGAAGTCTATGTCGAACGGGAAAGGAATTTCCTATTCAGAAATGAGTCGAAATCAAGCGGAAAAGAAGTTTCCTATTCGGAAATGAGTCGAAATCAAACGGAAAAGAAGTTTCCCTCTCCAAACAATTCCCTTCATTTATTACATGATTATTTTAGATAATGCTTACTTTAGTGTTTTAAATAAAATCTAATTTTAACCTAGTTGAGAAACCTTATTCCACATTTTATTCAGCAAAAATTTAAGGCAGGTAATGAACATGGTAATTTCGATGCATTTACCTTGTTTATTGATTTGTCTGGTTTTACTTCTTTGACCGAAACGTTAATGAAGCAAGGGAAAGAAGGTGCTGAACAACTCTCTTCTCACCTCAATGGTATTTTCGAGCCACTAGTCAATTTAGTTTATTGCGAAGGTGGATTTATTCCTTATTTTGCTGGTGATTCTTTTACAGCTATTTTTCCCAAATCATCTGATCAAGATTCCCCTGAGGTTTTAATTAAAACGGCAGGGCTATTGCGTGATTTTTTCCAAAAAAATGGAATAAGAAAAACTCGATTTGGAGATTTTTACTTTGGAATAAAAATCGGATTAGGGGAAGGTGATGTAGAATGGGGTATCGTTGGAAATAAACAAAAGTCATTTTACTTCAGAGGTGAAGCGATTAATGCAGCGGCACAATCTCAGTATAATGCAGAGGTACAGGAGATTATTTTAAATGAAAATTTTAAAACAAAATTTGAAAAATTCTTACCTGCTGTTGAGATAAAAAAAGACGAATATTTTCGATTCTCAGAAATGGTCGAATTTCCTGACATTGAAAATTGCTTCAATCCACTTCCCGATTTAGAGTCTAACATCCTTTCTAATTTTTTTCCAAAAGAAGTTATTCAATACGATGACAACGGTGAATTTCGAGATGTAATTTCAGTTTTCATTTCTTTTACTGGAGTGGATACACATGAGGCATTAAATAATTTTGTAAGTGTAGTGTTAGATGAAATTTCTTCTTTTTCAGGTTACTTTAAAGAAGTTGATTTTGGAGATAAAGGAGGTGTACTCGTTGCATTTTTTGGTGCGCCAGTTACCTTTGAAAATAATAATGAACGAGCGATAGAGTTCGTCATGGCATTGGAAGAAGAGCTGAAAGATTTACGACGAACGACTCCCCTTAAGTTTAGAATAGGAATCACTTCTGGTAATGCCTTTACAGGAACAGTTGGAGGTGTTGAAAGATGTCAATATGCTGCTGTCGGTAATCGAATTAACTTAGCTGCAAGACTCATGATTTATGCTAATTATGGCGAAGTCCTAGTGGATGAGACGATTCAAAAAAGTCCTTATTTTAGATTTAATCACAAAGGAGATATTCAATATAAAGGAATTGATGAAGATATTCCTACCTATGAATTGTTGGGAAAAAATATTGATGACCAGCAAGTTTTTGGAGGAAGAATGGTTGGACGGAAAGATGAATTAGAACAACTACTCAATTTTTCAAAACCAATTCTTAATAATGATTTTGCAGGGGTGGCTTATTTGTTTGGCGAAGCTGGAATTGGTAAAAGTCGATTGTCATTTGAGATGCGTTCTCAGTTGCGAAAGATTGGAAGTGTAAGTTGGTTGACTTGCCAGGCAGATCAAATTTTAAAAAAACCACTCAATCCTTTTATCTATTTTTTAAAAAATTACTTCGAGCAATCTTTCGAAAATACGGAAATCCAGAATATCGAATCTTTTGAAAAAAAGTATTTGGATTTGTATCACGATGAAAGATTAATTACTCATGAAGATGCTAACCAAATAAGAAAAGAACTCTCTCGTACTAAATCTATTTTGGCCGCTCAAGTTGGGATCAATAGTTCCTCTTCGCTTTGGCAACAGCTGGATGCGAAAGGTCGGTATCAAAATACGTTATCCGCACTAAGTAATCTGATCGTAGCAGAATCTTGCTTGCAACCTGTGGTTTTAGAGTTGGAAGATGCGCATTGGTTTGATCTAGATTCAATTGAATTTTTACAAGACTTTGCGAGGAAGATGACTCGTCATCCGATCTTTGTTTTAGTGACTAGTCGATATGATGATAATGGAGAAAAAGTACATCTCTTTTCTAGAGAAACTTTGCTAGATGGAAAACATAAGATTTTAGAAATCGACTTGAATATTTTGCAACCTGAAGCAATTGAAAATTTTGCAGAAATAAAATTGCAAGCACCCATCAGTAAAGAATTCAAAGAGCTTTTGTTGAGGACTACGAATGGAAATCCATTTTATGCCGAACAAATTATTGAATATTTTTCTGAAAGTAATTTGCTACAAAAGCGAAGACAAGTTTGGCACATCAAAGATAATAGTCTCAAATTATCGAGTTCGATTAATTCTATTTTGATGGCACGAATTGATCGTTTATCTCTGTTGGTGAAAGAAACAGTAAAAGCAGCAGCGGTGATTGGAAGAGAATTTGAAATTCCAGTTTTGAATGAAGTGATGAAAGCTCAAAAGGAATTTATTGCTCGAAATGGAGACGCGAGTGCTGTTTTAAAAGAACAAATTCAAACTGCTGAGCGTGGTCAAATTTGGCGAGCGGTCAATGAGTTAAGATATATTTTTAAGCATTCCTTACTTCGAGAAGCAGTATATGATATGCAGCTTCGAGCAAGGTTACGTCGACTACATCGACTAATTGCCGAGGCCATCGAAAAATTATATAAAGGTAAAATTGAAGAACGATATGCTGATTTAGCTTTCCATTTTGGTGAGGCTGAAATTGAAGAAAAGACTAATTATTATTTGCTAAAAGCGGCAGATTTTAATCGTTTAAAATATCAAAATGCTCGTGCACTTAATCTCTATGAACAGTTAGTTGGGAATTATAAAAAGGATCCTTCCACCGATCGAAAAGAACTGGTAACGGTCTTGTTAAAAAAAGCAAGCGTGCTTAGATTAGTAGGTGAATGGGATCGATGTCAGAAAGTTTATGAAGAGGCGATGGATTTAATTAGAGAGGAAGATGATCATGTTTTGGGTGGACGAATTCATAATTTGATTGGTGAATTATTGACACTCAAAGGAAATTATGATGATGCCAAATCTCACCTTGAAGCAGCTGCTACTCATTTTGAATTTACAGATGATAGTGTTGGGAAATATAAAGTGTATGGAAATTTAGGAACACTATTCTTTCGACAAGGAATTTATGATCATGCAAAATCTTATTTCACTAAAAGTATAAACCTTAGTCGCGAACACAATCCTGACAAAGCTAATGCTTCTATTGTTTCTCATCTTGGGTTGGCACATATGAATGAAGGGAATTATGAGGAAGCGATCCAATGGCAAGAATCTGAATTAGCCATTTGTAAAAAAATAAATGATTCGCAAGGTATGGCTAATTTATATACCAATATGGGGATCGTTCTTTTTGAAAAGGGAGATTATGATGAAGCCTTGGACAGTTATCAAAAAGGACTAAAACTCAGCGAAGATTTAGGTAATAAATTATTAGTATCCATTGCAATCGGTTGCATAGGAAGTGTATATCAACGCAAAGGAGATTATGTAAAAGCCTCCGAACATTTCTTGCAAGACTTAACCATCAGCGAAGAATTAGGAGATAAGCAAGGAATTGCTATTGCACTTGGATTGCTCGGAGAGTTACGAAGTGAGGAAGGAGAATTCGATTTAGCGAAAGGCTATTTAGAAAAAAATCTGGCACTCTGCGAAGAATTAAACTATAGAAAAGGAATCGCCAAAGCAGTCAATGCGCTTGCTGATATTTTCATGGTCAAAAAAAATTATGAAAAAGCGATCAGTTATTATAATCGCGCTATTGAATTAGCTCGGATGATTAATAATAAATTAGTACTCGGAGAAAGTTTGGTGGAAAAAGGGGAAGCATTAATTGAAGCTGATAGAATTGATGAAGCTCAGGCTTTCCATAAAGAAGCTATTTTGATGATCGAAAAGTTAGGAAATTTAGATTTGATCTTCAAAGCTAAAATTTTCTCTGCCAAATTAGCGTTTGCTAAGAAGGAAGAAGAAAAGGCCCAAGAAATACTACAAGATTTAGTAAAAGAATATACTAGTGATTTTGAATTAGGTGATATTTATTTTTGGTTGTATAAGATTACTCAACAAGATAATTACAAAAATAAATCACTCACCAGATATCAAAAACTCTATTCAGAAACTCCCCTTTACCTATTTGAAGAACGTATTAAAGAATTGAGTTAAAGTTACATTCAAAAAATTAGTTCGTCTAAGTATTGAACGTGTTATTTTGAAATGTATCTATGACTTCATTTCACCTAGCAACCTAAAAACTATTCAATGAAACTATTTTTTTATATTCCCATCTTGGCGTTTCTTTTTATGAATTGCAAGTCGCAAGTTATTCTTGCGCAATCTCCAAACGTCCTTCCTTATTCCATTAATAAACCTCAAGGTATGCTAGAAATGCCTGTGGATTTAAAAGAAATTTCAGGACTTACTTTATCTCCAAGTGGCGAGCACATTTGCGCAATAAATGATGAACAAGGGGTTATTTATTTTATTAATAAAAGTACGGGAGAGATTGATCACAAGGTGAAATTTCATGGACAAGGTGACTACGAGGGAATAGAAACAGTAGGTGATAAAATATATGTGATTAAAAGTACCGGGACTTTTTATGAAATTAGCGACTTAGAAAAAGAAGAGGCTACCCATAAGAAGTCAAAGTATATTTTAAAGAAACCCAACGACTCAGAAGGATTGGCTTTTGATGAAAAAAACAATCGATTACTCGTTGCTTGCAAGAGTGAATCTTGTTTTCACGAAAGCTGTTTGGTTCATACCTGCAAAACCAAAAGAGCTATCTATGCCTTGAATTTGGAAACTAATAAGATTGATTCTGAACCTGCCTTTGAAATTGAATTGGAGGAACTTCAAACGTATTTGAAAAATAATAAATCACCAGATGAGTTAGAACTATTCAAAAAATTCATCACATTGGAAAATGATTATATTCCTTTTCATCCAAGTGCTCTAGCTATTCACCCGCAATCTGGAGATCTGTTTATTTTATCTTCAAAGGGAAAAACGATGATGATTTTAAGTCCTGCAGGAAGAATTATTGCATTAGAAAAATTAGATAAAAAAATTCATACTCAACCAGAAGGAATTGTTTTTGATAAAGATGGAACATTATATATTTCTAATGAAGGGAAGAAAGGAGGGAATGGAACAATTTCGATTTTTAGAAAAATGTAACTGTATTGTTATTTTTTTTTCAAAAAGGGCTGTTAGCTGATGAAGCGCTAACAGCCCTAATTTTTTTCTATAGAAAATTATTTCGCTTCTAAAGAAATTTGCAAAGTGAAATCATCACCAATCGCTTCATCAGCTACAGCTCCTGAAATACCTGAACCATATTTGATTCCCCAGTCAGTTCTGTTAATTTTGAATTTATCAGAAACAGCCGTTAAAGAACCATCTGCTTTTGCTACAACTAATGCAGGGAAAGTAACACTTTTAGAAACTCCTTTCATCGTCAAGTTTCCAGTAATCATGCAGTTAGCTTCGTCAGTTTCAGCTTTTGCTACAGAAGTAATACTGAATGTTGCTTTTGGAAAAGTTGCTACATCAAAAAAGTCACCAGACTTTAAGTGTCCTTCCAATTTAGCTTTTTTTGCAGCATCTCCAGCCAAATCCGTATTTGTCAAAGAAGCCATATCAATTACAAAATCTCCGCTTTTGATCATATTTCCTTCAGCTGAAAAAACACCTGATGCTACATTCAATGTACCTTTGTGGTCGTAAGCTAATTTAGCTCCTGTCCAGTTGATTGTACCTGAAGCGATAGAATAATTTTTAGCAGCAGCAGTTGGAGTTGCTTTTGTATCAACCGCATCTCCTGTTTTTGCAGCTTTTGTTTTATCGTTTTTACAGCCAGCAACTAATGCCAACAACATAAATACGAAAGAGAATTTAATTAATGTCCTCATGATAATTTAATTATTTTTGTATTAAGAAATAAGAAGGCGCAAATTTATACTTTTATAAAGTAAATAAGCTATTTAATGTTTAAAAATAAAGTTGGTTATTTGATCTATGTATTTTAAGAAAGAGACTTTTTGGGACTATTTATTTTTGTTTTTGTTGCTCATGGGCAGTTTGTGGCAAGTTGGATTTCTCCAAGCTACCATGAAATGGGATATCATGGACATCACACTTCCATGGAATTATTATATAACCGAATGCCTTGCAAATGGTGAACTTCCACTTTGGAATCCATTTCTCAATGGAGGTTTTGCACAGATGGGAATCAATGATACTTGGAATCCGATCACGTGGTTGATCGGTTGGATCTTTGGATATGATGCAACGGTGATTCAAGTACAATATTTAGGACATCTTTTTTTTAGTGGTGTTGGTTTTTATCAGTTAGGAAAATATTTTGGATGGTCTCGAACGACTCGATTATTGACTGCTTCCAGTTTTATGTTGTCGGGTTTTATGATTGGAAATGCACAACATTTGGGATGGACGATTGGAGCATCTTGGTTGCCATGGGTATTTTTAAATTATAAAAAATGGGAAAATAATCCTACGATTTTAAGATCAGTTTCTTTGGCTACGATATCTGCTTTGATGTTTTTGGGGAGTTATCCAGGAGTTTTTGTAGGAGCCGTGTACATATTGTTAGGGCTTTTTCTTTTTCGAGTGATTCAAATTGTCCGAGGGCGAGATTTTTCTTTTTTGAAAAGAATAATAGGGTCAGCAGTTCTTTCAGGAACAATATTTCTGATGTTGACATTAGTGGCTTGGGTGAGCATGTTGAGGTTGTCAGCATATATAAATCGAGGAGATAGTTTCTCCCTTGATTCTGCTTTGTCGGGGTCTCTTCCTTTTGAAGCAATGAGTACTTTTTTATTTCCATTTGCTTCCGTTTCAGATATGGTGATGTGGGGAAATGATTGGACATTAGTGAATTGTTACTGGGGATTACTTCCATTTTGCTTTTTGGTGTTCTCCTTTTTTCAAAAATTATTTGACCGTGAAGGGGAAAGTGTTTTTGCAAAAACTAAATGGTATTTATTTGGAGGTATTTTATTTTTTGCGATTGCGA
Organism: uncultured Saprospiraceae bacterium; assembly: GCA_937981555.1. Lineage (GTDB taxonomy): Bacteria > Bacteroidota > Bacteroidia > Chitinophagales > Saprospiraceae > CAJQQY01. Next base: position 32,983 of record CALJOK010000050.1, on the reverse strand, counting down.
TGGGAAATGATTTACCGCTGAGAACTTGGATGTATGAGTTCGTTCCATTGATGGATATTTTTCGATTTCCTACCTATTTTCGAATATTTGGAATTTTCTTTTTACTGATAGCAAGTGGCTTTTCAATTAACTACTTTTTGGAAAAGGATTTATCGAAAGGTTTTTATAAGAAAACATTAGCAGCTGCTATAGCCATTTTAGCAATCGCACTTTGGGCAAAGAGTAATGCTTCTATTCATAGTCAGACTCTCGTAGAACAAAATGGAGAATTTGAATTAACAGCAGACGCGCAATTTTATAACAATATATTTACACAAGGTTCTTTGCATTTTATGTTGCTGATGTTACTTTCTATTGGTTTGCTTTTTTTGAAAAAGAATCATTTGCGAAAAGGATTATTATTAACTGTGGCATGTGTGGATTTATTTTTTGCTACTCAGTTTAATATCTCTTCGACGGTCATTCATGATGTTAGTCCTAATAAAATCAATGAAGCTTTTCATTATTTTTCACCGGAAGAATATCCTCTGCCTCCGATTAATCAACCATTTGAAAAATTACATCGAGTGGCTAACTTTGACTATGTTCATCTCCATATTAATTTAAATCATTTTCACAAAATTCCTTCTCCAAATGGAGCTAGTCCTGCATATTTTAAATGGTCAGCAGCAGCAATAGCAAATGGTCTTTTTCAAAAAACAATTCAACTCCCGCTGGTCTTCGCAGCTGAAAAAATTAATAAGGAAGGAATAATTGAAGAGATGAGTATTGATACACTTTCTTTTGAGAAAATTAATTTGGTGCATTTTTCCCCCAATCAAATTGAGTTAGAAAGTCATTTTACAAAACCAATGTATATTGTTTTTTTACAAAATTTTCATCCTGATTGGAAAGTGTATTTGAATGAAAAAGAAACTTCAATCATTCAATGTAATGATACTTTTTTAGCGGTGGAAATTGCTGAAGGAAAACAAATAGTTAGATTTGCATTTGAGCCAAGAGTGGAAGTGAACGCTTTTTATGGAAGTATGATAAGTTGGATAATGGTGGGTTTGTTTTTTGTAACAATGCTTTTACGGAGACGAAATAAAGATTAGAGTTTATTTTTTACAACCACCTTTTTTAATTTCATTTAATATTTCTATCGCATCAAAAAGGCTTTTTAAAATAGTCGTATTTTCTGACGGTACAACATCTTGAGCCACTACCTGATAACCTGATAATAAAATATTTGCTTCTGGAAATGATTTAGATAATTGATCGACATATTGTTGAACAGGTTTGTTCGCATATGTTTCTGTGATCATCGTAAAAATATAATTAGGCTTTGAGATTTGGTAAGCATCAATTAAATCATTGGTACTTATATTTTGTCCCAAATAAATAACTTGATTCCCGCGGCACTTAATTAAGTAGTGCATAAACAAAATACTCAACTCTTGTTTTTCACCTTCTGGTAAATAGACGAAAAACTTATTACACGTTCGTCCTGCAGAATGAGGTAAACTGTCAATAGCAACTATGATTTTCTGTCGAATCATATTACTAATAAAATTTTCTTGCGCGGGAACGATAGAACCGGTGAGCCACATCAAGCTTAATTTATCTAAGAAAGGATAAATCACTTCGAGCATAGTTCGTTCAAATCCAATTTGGCGAATATTAGTCGAAACAATTCTATCGAACTTTAACTCATCCATCTCAATCATCGACAACATCAAAGCATCCAACTGAGCATCGCCATCAAAATCTATGACTGAAATTTCTGATACTTTTGCTGCTATTTCCTCATGTTCCATTTTTGCAATCTTGGATATTTTCAATCCATTTCGGTTAAGCAAAGCCACATTCAAAAGAATCTTAAGATCAGAATCCATATAGTATCGAATATTGGTTTTCGTTCGCTTAGGCTTCACAATGCCATAGCGTTGTTCCCAAATTCGTATGGTGTGGGCTTTAATACCACACAACTTCTCAAGATCTTTAATGGAATAAACAGCCAATTTTGATTATTTAGTTAAATGTGTATTTTTCTAAAATAAGAATTTTTGAACCTATTTTTTACATTTTTAAAATGCTAGATAGGTCGGTTTGCAAAGTGGAAACAGAATTTTCCTAAAATTGTTCACTAAAAATACCTTTGAATTTCGGAATAAAATCAATTATTCGAGACATTTCGGAATAAAATCTACAGAATAGAGTAACTGAGAAAATTATAATTGCGTAAATTTAAATCTATTATAGACTCTTTATAAGCCAAATAAATATTATTTTCAACATTATTTTCAAAACCTATCATTGATGTTTTTGAAAAATTGATATTAATTTCCAAAAACATCATCATAATTAATCATTTTCAATTTAAAAAAAATTGAACATAAATCATTTTCTATGGAATCATTCTACTTTAATTTTCTAACTCAGAATAGAAAAAATTCATTTTCTATTCTAATTGTTTTGCTGTCTTTCTTTTTTACCCAAACTCTATTTGCACAAATTATTCCAACAGAAGGTGGGACGGAATGTTTTGTTGCGGGTAATGGTGGAGTATTCGCAGATCATGGAGGAACAGAAGCAAATCCAGTAACAGGGTCAGATCCAGCTGGGTTTTATTTTAACTGTGGATGTGAGACGGTGACGACTTTATGTTCTCCTGATGGGAGTGCGATTACTTTGGACTTTACTGCCTTTGATGTTTTTGCCACATTTGATTATATAGAAATCTATGATGGTGATTCTAATGCAGGAACTCTTTTGTATGGAAATGGAACAGGTATGCCTAATGCCAATGATAATCTTTTGGCAGATATGATTGCTTCCAATGGGTCATCTTCTTTTACTGGTACGACAGGTTGTATTACTGTTTTGCATTTTGCAACAGCAGTAGTTAATCGATTAGGCTGGGAAGCAGATATAACTGTTGCGAGTGGTGCAACTCATCCTGGAGATAACTTGCCTTGTGGTACTAATTTGAATTGTTTGGCTCCTCCAAATGTTTCAGTTGATAATTTGACGAATGCATCTGCAGATATTACTTGGGCAGTTTCTGATTCTGCTGATACTTATAATATAGAATATGGATTAGCCGGTTTTACTTTAGGAACTGGAACCTTGACCAATACAACTGATTTGTTTTTGAACTTAACTAGTTTGATGCAAAATACGATGTATCAATTTTATATTCAATCAGATTGTGGTGGTGGTGAGATGAGTAATTTTGCTGGACCATTTTCATTCACGACTCTTCTTTCATGTCCAGCTCCTACGAATGTGATGATTACTGATGTCAATTCTACTTTTGTAGATATAAGTTGGGATGCTTCCTTTGCAGCGATTGGATATAATGTAGAATATGGTTTGGCTGGATTTGCACTAGGATCAGGAACGGTAATTAATACGACCAACCTTTCGACAACGATAAGTGGTTTGACTCAAAATACTGCGTATGATTTTTATGTTCATTCAGATTGCGATAATGAAGTGAGTAATAATGCAGTTATAAATTCATTTAATACAACATTTAATAATCCATGTGATTATACGATTGAATTATTTGATTCATTTGGAGATGGCTGGAATGGATCAATACTTAATGTTACCGTTGGAAGTATTTCTACAGATTATACTTTTACAACGGGTAATTCTGCGGTGTTCACGATTAATGCAGGAAGTAATTTACCATTGACTTTTACTTATACTGCAGGCGCTTTCCAAAATGAAGTGTCTTATAATATTTTGGATCCAGATGGAAATATCATCTTTTCTGATGGACCTTTTCCTGCAACTGGAATAATATATGAAACATTTGCTTGTCCAACTTGCCCCGGAGCAACTAACTTAGGTGTTGATGATTTATTTGGATTATCGGCTGATGTAAGTTGGATGGATTCAGACTCTTCTGGAATTTGGGAAGTAGAATATGGACCAACTGGATTTTTACCAAATACAGGAGCAGGAATTACATTTACAACGAATGATCCTTTTGCATCATTGACTGGTTTGGATGAAAATTCTACTTACGATTATTATGTGATTAGATTTTGTGATAATGGAGATACGAGTGCATTGGCAGGGCCATTCACTTTTACCACGATTACTTTGAATGATGTTGGAATCTTAGAAATTTCTTCTCCTCTTTCTGGTTGTGGATTGACTGATGCAGAAGTGATTACGATTACGATGACTAATTATGGTTCTAATCCTCAATCACTTATACCTTTTAAATATAGTGTCAATGGAGCATCTGCCGCAATCAATATTCCTTTGGATGGATACTTTACAAATGTACTTGGAAATGATAGTATTGTCGTTTTAGAGTTTGAAGCTACGGCTGATTTGTCTTTGCCAGGAACTTATGAAATTGCTGCTTGGACAGAATTGGATGGTGATTCTGAATTAGGAAATGATACAGCATACTATACGGTAACTAATATTCCTACTATTTCGGATTTCCCTTATGCACAAAACTTTGAAGTGGATAATGGTGGTTGGTCTGTAAGTGATGATGGAATAAATCAATCGTGGGCATTTGGAGAACCAAACGGAACTGATATTTCAAATGCAGCAAGTGGTGTGAATGCATGGGTGACTAACTTGAATGGAAATTATAATAATGCAGAAGAATCTTATGTAGTCTCGAACTGTTTTGATTTTTCTAATTTGACAAATGATCCTACTATTTCTTTATCAATCAATTTTGATTCAGAAACGAGCTACGATGGAGGCTGGTTAGATGCTTCAATCGATGGAGGAATTACTTGGTATAAAATCGGAGGCATTGGTACAGGTGTAAACTGGTATAATGTTAATAATACATTTAATCAACTTGGTGAAGTTTGGGCAGGTAACTCAGGCGGATGGATTTTTGCAAAACATGAATTGACTGGTGTAGCAGGTGAAGCTGATGTTCGATTAAGATTTGGATTTGGCTCTGACGGATCAGTTAATAGTTATGATGGCGTTGGAATTGATGATGTTGCGATCTTTATTCCAGTTGCGAATGATATGGCTTCACAAACAGTTGTTAACACTACGATGTTGGAATGTGGTGATCCAAATGATGAATTGACTTTGACACTTGTTAATAATGGAACTGCAACTCAAACTGGATTTGATGTAGGTTATAATGTCAACGGAGGTATTGATGTAGTTGAAAATGTTGGAGCATTAACGCTTGCTCCAGACGAGACAGCTACTTATACTTTTACTACTCCTTTTAATTCAACTGGAGCAGGAACATATAATGTGACTGCATGGACTAACTTACCGGGGGAATTAAATGTTAGTAATGACACAACGACATTCCAATTTGCGACTTATCGAGTATTGCCTTTCAAAGAAGATTTTGAAGGTGGAACATTGCCTAATGGATGGTCTTCAGATGAATTCAATCCAATTACCATGTTCCATAATAATATCTCATTTGTAGCATTTGATAATATGTACAGTTTTGATCCAAGTTTTGAATTAGTATCACCTCCTATCGGACCAATATCTGATGGTGATTCTTTATTCTTCGATTATCGTTATGTTGATTTTAGTGGGAATGGAGCGAATGCCACTACACTAGGAACAGGAGATTCATTAAAAGTTCAATATTCAACAGATTGTGGATTGACTTATTCTGATTTGTTTTTAATCACTCAAGACAACCATCTTACTTCTAATGAATTAGCTACTATCAATATTGATATTTCAAGCCTTGTCGGCGAATCTGTTAAATTCCGTTTCTTAGGAATTTGGGGAAATGGTGACTACTATTTAGATATTGATAATATTAATATCTTCCAATGTACATCACTTGATTTGAGCACTAGTATGACTCTGGAATCAAGTAATGACGAAGCAGACGGATCTGTTTCAGTTATGCCAAATGCAAGCGCAGGTCCTTACACTTATGTTTGGGATACAGGCGATAGTACAGCAACAGTTTCAGGAATAACTGCTGGAACTTACGAAGTGACGGTGACGGATGGATTTGGTTGTGTTGATGTTGCGACTGTTGATTTGATGGTCAACATCGATGAAATAGACGATATCCAAAGTATCAACTTATTCCCGAATCCAACGATGGATTTAGCGACATTGGATATGACTTTTTCAAAAACGGTTGATGTTCAAGTTCAAGTCATAAATATGATGGGACAAATTCTTTTCGAAACATCTATTGGAAAAACGATGGAAGAAAAAGTGGAATTGAATTTGGAAAACTATCCTGATGGAATGTATTTCGTGAGGGTGAAAGTTGATAGTCAAACGATTGTTAAAAAGTTAATGAAAAGTCATCCTTAACTTTCATTAAGTAAAAGATAAAAATGAAAAGGCATCCGATAGTTCGGATGCCTTTTTTTTTATATTTTTGAGGGAAAATAAACCATCTCTGAATGAACATTTTGCAAAAAAATACATTTCACTTAACAAGTATTTTTTTCTAAAAAAACAGCACGAAAAATGAAAATAGGCATTGTCTGTTATCCTACCTACGGAGGAAGCGGAGTTGTAGCAACTGAACTTGGATTAGGTCTGGCAAAAAAGGGACATCAAATTCATTTTATCACCTACGGACGTCCAGCTCGTTTACAAAGTTTCCAAGAAAATATTTTTTATCACGAAGTCAATGCGGAAGACTATCCGCTATTTGAATATCCACCTTATGATACAGCCTTAGCTAGTAAATTAGTTGATGTAGTAAAATATGAAGGATTAGATTTGCTTCATGTGCATTATGCGATTCCTCATGCGGCAGTTGCTTATATGGCAAAAAAAATATTATTGGCAGATGGGAAATATATTCCTGTGGTCACTACTTTGCATGGAACAGATATCACTTTGGTTGGAAATAATAAATCCTTCTCACCTGTGGTTGCATTTTCTATCAATAAGTCAGATGGAGTTACGGCTGTTTCTGAAAGTTTGAGAAAACAGACCTTTGATTATTTTGACATCAAAAATGAAATCAAAGTCATTCCTAACTTTATAGATTTTGATCGTTTTAGAAAAGTCAATAAAGATCATTTCAAAAAAGCAATTGCGCCCAACGGCGAAAAAATATTAGTGCACGTTTCTAATTTTAGAAAAGTGAAAAGAGTCGAAGATGTAATTTATGTTTTCGAAAAAGTATTTAAGAAAATTCCATCTAAACTATTATTGATTGGAGATGGTCCTGAAAGAAGCAAGATGGAAGATCTCTGTCGACAAATTGGACTTTGTGATGAGATTCGTTTTTTAGGAAAACAAGATGCAGTAGAAGAACTTTTATCTGTGGCTGATTTGTTCATCATGCCTAGTGCTAATGAAAGTTTTGGATTGGCAGCATTAGAAGCGATGGCTTGTGAAGTACCGATTATTTCTTCTAACGCTGGAGGTATTCCAGAAGTAAATATTCATGGCAAAACTGGTTTTTTAAGTGACGTTGGAGACGTAGAGTCGATGGCTAAATATGCTATTCAAATTTTAGAAGATGATGATGTACTGGCGGAGTTTAGAAAAAATGCTTTGACTCAAGCTGAGAAATTTGATATCAAATATATTTTACCGGAGTACGAAAAATATTATGAGCATATTATCGCAACGGCTGTACATTAAGAAGGAGTTAGGGATTTTGGTTTTACGATAAGGTTATATGTGTATATACAGAAAAGCTCTTTTTGCATTTTAGCAAAAAGAGCTTTTCTGATTTTTAATAAGTCGTAAAACACGAAGTCCCTGATTTTCTGACTCCTTTTTTAATTCATAAATAAAATCTTCGCCACCACGCTCTCCGGTTCTTCAAAACCTTTAGTCGTTGTTCCTAAGACAAGATAAACTCCAGTCGCCGCTTTTCGTCCAGTATAATCTCTACCATCCCAAATCGCCTGCCCTCCAAGTGCTATGGTTTCATAAACTAACTGTCCATTTATATCTGTAATTTTTACATCAGAATCTCGCGCTAAACCTTTGATTGCTATGGGACCTTGATAATCGGGACGAACTGGATTTGGGAAGACTAAAGGATCTTCTTTATGAATGACTCCACCTTCGGTTGCTTCTCCTCGATAAGAAACTATTCCTTCTGATGTACCTATAAACACTTCTCCACATGTTGGGTCGATAGCAATATCAGTTATCACATTATCAAAAAGAGGGCTATTCTCTGTATTAAATTTTGCAATCAATTCTTCTCCGTCTGACGAAATTACAAAGACTCCTGTCGTCGTTCCTACCCATTTTCGATTAGCACCATCTACTGCAATTGCTTTCACATCTTCTCCTACTAAAAGATAAGCAGGGATGCCATCTTGTTCCACAATTTTTCGAGTTCCCTGGCATTGTTCTTCATCAAAGACACTACTTCCGCATTCGAAGATAATAATACCATCTCCAGTTCCCACCCACATATCTCCATCCAGATCCTTAGTGATACAACTTACATTGTTAGTACTAAGCGCACTACTTGAAGATTTAATTTGTCGAAATCTTTCATCTCCAGTTACACCCAAGTCACCTTCGTCAAAAACTAAAATCCCTGCAGTTCCTTCACTTACGGTAAACCATTTAAAATTATTATCATCTACCTCCAAAGAAAACAAACCTTGAATATTAGAATTGATAGAAAAACTTTTCATGTCACCTTCATCAGTAATAACTGAAATTGGTCTAGCTGTTCCTGGATTGGCAATCCATAGATTATTATTTTGATCATAAGCCAATCCAGCAACTTTGGTTCGATCAATATCTGCTACCGTCGAATTTCCCAAAGTAGAATTAGTGTCAACCAAGATTTCAAAGACATCATCTTCATATTTTACCAAGCCATCATAGTAAGTGCTCGCATACATAATATCTTTTTCAGGATGAAATGCTACTCTCAAGAAATCTAAAGTTCCAGCCAAGTCAGGTCGGTTCAACCGATTGAAATGTTTCCAAGTTCCATCTTCTAAAGTGTATAAACCTTCAAAATAAAATTGAAAGTAATTTCGGATATCAATTCCTCCCGCGGTAACCCAAAGCTGTCCTTCATTAACTTCGAGGTCATAATTTTTTATGGCAAAAGGAGAATTCAGAGAAAAGCCACCATCACAAACTTCACTATCAATTTTATAACTCCGAAATCTATAATAATCATCTGCTACCCAGACCCAACCTTCTTCATCTTCGATAGCATGAAGTGGTCGATCTACACAGAAATTTTTAATTTTAGTAAAATTTTCGTCTGGTTTGAAAAATACTAGATCCCCTTTACATGCTCCTCCTTGACAACTTAACCCCACTACCATGTGAGTACCCTCCGTGGTAATATATTCGATCTTAAACCCATCTTCTGGAATATAAACTTGCTCCAAGTTTGTCCCATCAAAACTATACATCGAAGTATCAATACTCACATAAATTTTATCAGAAAAATTTGCAATAACTCCTGCATTATATACATCTGGAAATCCATTATTGGAATCTAAAAATTCCCATACTCCAAAATCTTGCAAATTTACATTCGACTGATTAGCTGCTCGATAAATTCCTTCCTCTGTAGTGGCATAAATCATTTCATCTTTTACGATCACCGAATTCATTGGGATTCCTGTAAAAGTAGAAAAAACAAAAATATCTTGATTAAGATTTATTTTAGAAATACCATAGCCTGTTGCCAACAAGGCAGTAGAATCAGTATCCATAAAAATATCATAAATCCGTTTATCTCCTGAAATATTATTGAATCGTTGAATATCGGAAAGAGTAATTATTTCATTTGGCTTGACTAAATCAATGATACTATTAGAATATGCAATCATCAAAATATCGTTTGCTTGATTGTATTTGATACGTTCAATCCCAACTCCGCTAAGTCCTTTTAATTTATCTAAAGTTCGAGTAGAGTTATCATTCTTGTTGATATATACAATTCCCCAATTCGTGGCATAAATAATATCCTCTGCACTTTGCGTAACATATTTTCCTGCTTGAAAAGGCAAATGAGATTTCCACTCACCAATCCCAATGTCAGGTTGGGCTTGAGAGAAATTAAAAGAAAAAAGGATGACAATAATGGATAAGAAAAATTTATTTCGATTTGTCATTTTTTATTGAAGTTTATTGAATGTTTTGTTTCACAAAAGAACTACACTACAAATGTATTATTGTTTTTAAAAGAAACATTAATACTTTCTGTCAGTTCACCGACGGGGATAGGATGGAACGCGGATCAAGCGAATGTGACGATCACTATATAATAGGAGAAATCCATCAGACCTCTAATCGTCAAATCCGCTTGATCCGCTCAATCCGCGTTCCATCACACCACGATTATTTATATAAACTACTAGAATTAATATATTCAAAAACAGGCTGCGTCACTAAATACTGAATCGAGTGTCCACCTTGAATAGATTTACGAATATAACTCGCTGAAATTTGCATCAAGGGTGCTTCAAAAATTTTAACTGAAGCATGAGTCGCCAAATCACCCAATTCATAATTAGGTCGTTGGTACACATAGATTTGATAGTGAGTTAAAATCTGTTCATAATTTTTCCACTTATGCAAAGTACCAATATTATCGCCTCCCATGATGAGTACAAAATCTTTGTCAGGATGCGCTTCGTTGAGGTAAGTCAACGTATCAATCGTGTAGGAAGGTTTGGGTAAATCAAATTCAATATTGGACGCCTTTAGGTTAGGACAATCTTCAATCGCCAAACGAACTAAATGCAAGCGATCAAAATCTCTTGCCAACGTGCTTTTCTTTTTTAAAGGATTCTGCGGAGAGACTACTAACCAAACTTCATCTAGGTCTGTTTGAGTCGCCATATAATTGCCGATAATCAAATGTCCTACATGAACGGGATTAAATGATCCGAAAAATAATCCAACTTTCTTTTTTTTCATTTTGCAAAGATACAGTTAGGCGATTAAAACTAAAATTCTTTTTTTTGTAAAAAGTAAACACAGACCAAAGATTCAGTATTAGTGAAATATTATTAATTCAATTCAATCGTTCCTATACGAAAATCAGAATTAACGTTTCCTTCTCCAAATATTAGCACCTTCCCATTTTCAATAAAACTAGATTCAGATCCATCAAAATAGAATTCAAATTCTTTCGAATTAATCAACGTCTCTCTTAACTCTATTTCCCCTTTGGAATTAATTTTAGTGAGATCCATAAAATAACTGGACTTAAATGGATTTCTAGTGGCACTTAGTTTTTTGCGTTCTTCTTTATTTTTATCATCATTAAAAATTAAATAAATATTTTCGTCTTTATGAGCGAATAAAAAAGAAGATGCCTTTGGTGTTTCTGCTGCTGCAAATTCTTTTTGTATTAAAGTCATCCAACGTGATTCACCATCAAATGAAAATGAGGATAAAATAATTTGATCTGTACCTTTTAGATAAGTTTTACCTTTGTATATTTTATATGTAATATTTTCAATGGCAATTGTTACCGCCTCATTTTCATAATCAATCAATCCATTTTTAAAATTTAAATACCACTTTTTAGAATCCATTTCCTTCTTAACTTGATTACTCCATTTATAAGTTTTATTAAATATTTCATTTCCAGAATCATCAAATTTAAATAAATATAAACCTCCCCATGCGCCTGACTTTTCTTTTTTATCTACATATGTGCCGGCATAATAAAGAGGCCCGCTATTACTAACATATAAATATCCTCCGCCTAAATATTTATTTTGAATCTTAAGTTGTTCTATTTCAATAATTCCACTTTGCTTTATTTCAAATAAGGAGATATTGGTTTGAGGCATTTTAAATTTTCTTTTTTCGTCTGCTTCTATTTTTCCATGAGCAAATATTTTCCCATCATTGGTCAAAGAAAATCCTTCTACTTTTATTTTCTTATCTGTATAAGGAAAACCCAACGCCTCTTGCCAGATCAAATTCATACCGCTATCAAATAAAGCAAAATGGAAAATATCATCTCCCTTCTTTTTGTTAAATTGATACTTAGATTCAACAGATACAAACAATACTTTGGTAGAATCAGAACTAGTCCAAATCCCTGAAACATCATTATCTTCTTCTGACATTTGTTGATCGCGCATATTTTTATCGCGGATGTAACGATGAGAAAACAATTCTTTTACATTTTCTGAAACTGTTCCATCTGCACTAATCTCATTGATGAAATATTTATTTTCTTTGGTTTTAGGGTAATGGCGAGTACTGACAAGAAAATTACTAGAAGCAGTATTCAAGAGATTTATTAAATCAATTTTTTTGTCTTGATATTTAAAATCTATGAGAGTGGTTTCTGTTAAGTTGTTCTTTGAATTAAACTTTAATAGATGTTTATTTTTTCTAGTACTGGCATACATAAAATAATTATCACCGATACTTCCGACCATTTGTTTAGAGAAAAAATTTTTACCATTTTCTGTCTCTGCCTTATTAACAGAGCCCCATTGAATTTGATTTTTTTGAGCAGTAAGAAAAAAAGGAGAAGCTATAAAGAGCACTAAGAGAATAAAGTATTTTGTCATTTTTTATTTTTATAACAAAGTAAAAATTAAACTTGATATGTTATCACACTAGAAGGGAGGAATTCATTTTGACACAAAAGAGTAATCTAAATGAGGTAAATTACTATCTAAAAATAACAAAACCCTTTTTCATCATGAAGTGACGAAAAAGGGTTTTAATTTTTGAACTTGAGTTCATTTTTAATCTTAAAATTGATATCCTACTTTCAATGTAGTGGCAGCATTTGTTTCAAAGGCAATTCCGAAATTAAAATTATGTTTGGTATTCAAATAAATTCCTGATGAATAACCTAATGCATGATCTTTACTATTTCGGAAGGAGTTTACATCTCCATCATTTGTTAATTCTTGATCGTTAACAAATGCATAACCTAAGAGAATATTGAAATAAAGTTGAGCTTTTTCTTCCTTCTTAATTAAATAGAACCTTGCCCCTCCAAGTGCATTAATGACATGTAAATGTCCTCCGTTGTGTGCAAAGAGATCATCACTCTGTTTAAATTTTGCACCAGAGTAGGAGAACTGAGCTTCCGTAGCGAATCGATTAGATATCTCAATGTGAGGATTATACCCAAAATGAATCGCTTTGTTAGAACTGGCAAAAAGAAACATAGGAAATCCAACTTTGATTGAATGTCCAACATTTGTAGTTGTTTGATTCTGTGCTAAAGAAGTGATGTTAAATGATGCCATCAAAAATAACACGGTGATAGATTTTAATAAATATTTCATAATTTCTAGTTTAAAAAGTTTGGATTATTATTTTTTAATAACTCAAAGTTAAGGGGAGATTGAATCTCTATTTCAGCAAGATTCAATACTGTTACATAAAATATTATCTAATATTAATAATTATTTTTTATACTTCATTTCTTGAAAGTTATAACTGAGAAGTTATTTAAAATGAAAAAACCCTTTCCCATCATAAGATGATGAAAAAGAGTTTTTGTTATTTTAATTTCAAATATTATTTACTCATACCTCAACGACTCAATTGGATCCAACCTCGACGCCTTCAACGCAGGATACAATCCTGAAACTAAACCTACTACTAAGCAAGTTGTAATTCCTAAAACAATCCAAGCCCAAGGAATCAAAAATGTTCCTCCAATAAAAAAGGTTAAAATATTTCCAATTAAAATTCCAAACACAATTCCAACCAATCCGCCTAGTTGACAAATCACAACTGCCTCTGTCAAAAATTGAGTTAAGATATTTTTCCGAGTAGCACCAAGGGCTTTACAAATTCCAATTTCACGTGTTCGTTCTGTTACGGAAACCAGCATGATATTCATCAAACCAATCGCTGCACCAAGCAAAGTGATCAGCGCAATTCCAATCGCTGACAAACGAATAGCTGCAGTGTTTTCTTTGAGTCGTTCAATCAAACCGTCAGCTTTTCTAATTTCAAAATCATTGTCTTGTGACAACTTTAGTTTTCGAATATTTCTAAAGGTACCAATTGCAGTTGATATCGCATCATTCATTTTTTCTACACTAGTCAATGCCACCGCTATGTCGTAATTTTTTTGGGAGTGACCATAAAGTGTTTTTGCTTTGAGTAATGGAATCAAAATTATTCGATCTTGACTCATTCCCATCGAGGCACCTTTAGATGCGAGTACTCCGATGATTTTATATTTTACATTTCCAACCGAAATTACACTATTGAGTGCACGGTCCATATTTTCATTAAACAATGCTTTTACGATATCAAATCCAACGATTGTTTTGTTTTGTCCTGAAGTTACTTCTGTTTCGGTAAAGTTTCGCCCTACTGCTATTTCATAACTTTTGACATTTAAGTAGTTTTCATCCGCCCCCAAAACTCTCACATTTGGATTCGTTTTTTCAGCGCCATATTTTGCTGTTGCGATTCCTGTTCCCCAAGTCGACAAAGCTACTTTTGAAGGGTAATTAAATTTATCTTTGAATTCCATACCTTGCTTGTAGGTGACTACTTCTCCTCTTTTAGATTGCCGGCCACCTCGTTTTCCACTCACGCCATCTCGTTTTGGTCTAATTCGAAATGAGTTGGCTTCCATATTGGAAAAGCTATCATTCATAGAATAAATCATACTATCAATGGAAGTCAATATTCCAACTAATGCCATTATTCCAAATGAAATAATCAACATGGTGATAATAGTTCTCAATAAATTAGAACGAACATTTCCAAGGGCTATTTGTACATTTTCTATGATTTTCATTTCCTATATTTTTGGATATTCAATCTTCTCATTTGGATATTTCTTTTTCATTTCTTGAAAGACTTCCATTTTTATCATTCCCATATCTGAATGATCAGGATAACTAATTAACGTATTATTTTTCAGAAGATTTTCAAATGCTTTTTCAAGAATTTTAACCCTCATTTCTAATTGTATTAGCTGATTCATATCTTGATATTTTTTGTTGATTATTTCGCTTTGGCAAAATAACCATTTCTTATATTTTATTTTTTGAAAATAGAACCAAGTAATGGTTTGTTCGATGAACCGATGATATTTACCGATTTTTTGTAAAAGCAGTTTTCACTACTTCCAAGGTTTTATCAAAAACGAAAGGACTCGCTGCAATCATTTCTTTTCCAAAGATATAATTTTCACCTCCTTGGAAATCACTTAATTTACCACCTGCTTCTTTTACTAAGAGAGCTCCTGCAGCCACGTCCCAAGCATTTAAACTGTACTCATAATATGCATCAAATCGGCCACAAGCGACATAAGCTAAATCCAAAGCTGCAGAACCAAATCGACGAACACCTCTTGTTTCTTTTATAAAAAATTCCAATGCTTCAAAGTAAGGTTCCACTCCTCGGTAATCATAATATGGAAATCCTGTAGCAATGAGGGCATCTCCTAATTCGCTTCTTTTGCTCACTCCAATCTTTTCATTATTCAAATAAGCACCGCCATCTTTCCAAGCACAAAAACATTCATTTCGGTTGACTTCGTAAACTACTCCTAGAATAATTTCTCCATGAAATTCTAATGCTACACTTATGGAAAAAAATGGTAGCTGATGTAAAAAATTAGTTGTTCCATCTAAAGGATCAATAATCCAACGATATTCTCCTTCGCTATTTTCGATGGTTTCTTCTTCCGTTAAAAAAGTAGCCTCAGGAAGTAATTTGCCTAGTTTTTCTACTAATTGTATTTCTGCATTTTTATCTACATAACTTACTAAACTATTGAGACTCTTAGTTTCAATATCATTCGGATTAACTTTTTTTAATTCTTTTAAGATAAATTGAGAAACAAAACCTACTTCATTACACGTAGAATAAGTAAGTGATTCGAGCTGTTTGGAATTCATATCATGTTTTTTATTTAAAAATGACGTATTTTTGGTTTGGATTTCAAATACCATCAAATGTTAAATGTTTTAAATAAGATATTTTTTAATATCTTTGCAGTCATCTAAGCTACATTTGATAAATCTAAAGTCGAAAGTAATCTTTTTCAAAAAACTTTCCTAAACCTTAGATTTCAACTATCACCAATCTGTTTTACATCTTACTAAACTGTTCTAACTATTATCCAAAACTTAAGTGAGTATCTACTTGCACCTACATCAAGATGATGTGGCTAGTAAGTAATTGTTTACAATAAGATTTAGTCTTTGACGGAGACTATATTTTATTATGACCAATTGTTTAGATGATTACATTGACCATTAATTTTTTTTTATAAAATTCCCACTTAACATGAACAAGTTAATATTAGTCCTAGTTTCCCTTTTCCTCCCCGCCTTAATTATGGCGCAAAGCAAGGCCGAAGTTGGCTTAATGCTCGGAGGAGCAAATTACCAAGGAGATCTCGCATCTTCTAAAGTCTTTTCTTTTCATCAAACTCAAGCAGCAGGCGGTATCTATGCACGATACCATGTGAATAGACATATTTCTCTTCGAGGAAGTTTGTTTTATGCCAAGCTAAAAGGCGATGATTTAACCTTCGCAGATGAAGGAGCTTGGAGAACAGAGCGAGGTTTTAATTTTACTAACCCAGTTTACGAAATTTCATTTACTCCTGAAATTTACATTTTGGGAAATACAATAAAACGTAAATTTTTTCGCCCTTATATTTTTGCAGGAATTGGTGCAGCATTTACCAATCCTGAAAATAACCTAATCGAAAGAGATATCGATGCAGTAGAAAATGAACCAGGTTATTATCCAACAAGTCATTTTTCTTTTCCAATGGGATTAGGAATTAACTTTGACATCAATGATAAATTCACCCTTGGAATAGAGGCTTCAAGTCATTTTCCTTTGACAGATTATTTGGATGGTGTGAGTGAGTCAGGAAATCCAAATGAAAAAGATTGGTTTGCTTTTGGAGGGTTAACTATAGGTTACAAATTCGGAGAAGTTGTTCCTACTTATGTTGATACAGATGGAGATGGTGTGAATGATGATACAGATCTTTGTCCACTTGTTTCTGGAAAATTACAAGGATGTCCTGATTCAGATAATGATGGAATTGCTGATTTGCAAGATGCTTGTCCGAATCTAGCTGGCGACAAAAGATTAAAAGGTTGCCCTGATTCTGATGCAGACGGGATTGCTGACATCAATGACCTTTGTCCTGATACTAAAGGTGCAGTTGCATTGAATGGCTGCCCTGATTCAGATGCTGACGGAATCGCTGATGCCGATGATACTTGCCCTGAACTTGCAGGAACTCTTGCAGGAAATGGATGTCCTGATGATACTGATGGAGATGGTGTTTATGACATCGTAGATAATTGTCCTACGGAAAAAGGAAGTCTAAATGGATGTCCTGATGCTGACTTGGATGGCATTGCAGATGCGGATGATTTTTGTCCATTAGTTGCAGGAAATAAAAATACAAAAGGATGTCCTGATGCTGACTCAGACGGAATAGCTGATGCAATGGACGATTGCCCTTATGTAGCTGGTATCTCTAATAACAAAGGATGTCCTGAAGTTTTAGTTGGAAAAGGAGAAACTGAGATGGTTGATAATAAAACAGGAACTGTGGCAAATACGAGTACTTATACTTATTTAGTGAATGATATTTACTTCAATCATACTCGTGCAAAAATTAGCGAAAATGAAATTACTAAATTGGATGACGTTGCTAGATTGATGAACGAAGATGCTTCTCTTAATTTAAAGATCAAAGGTCATACTGATGATACTGGTGATATTAAATTGAACGATCACCTTTCTATGCGTCGAGCTAGAAGATGTTACAAATATTTAGCATCAAAAGGAATTGCATTGGATAGAATGTCATTTGAAGGATTCGGAGCAACGGAACCTAAGCATGACAACTCAACGGAAGATGGTAAAAAATTGAACAGAAGAGTTGAGTTCGCTTTTTTAAAGTAATCAGTTGATTTCATCTAAAAAAAAATCCCACTTTTTTGATTATTCAAAAAAGTGGGATTTTTTTTGACCTTGTTAGATTAAATGAATCCATAGCCAAAAATAAAAAAACTGAGTACCAATATGATTTAGTACTCAGTTAATTTTAGAGTTAAATTCTAATTTTTTTTTACTTCAACAAATGTCGCATATCAATTTTTTCCAAAACTACTTTCTCTATATCATCAATTGAAATCCGCGTTTGTTCCATTGTATCTCGATCTCGAATGGTAACAGTATTGTCTTCCAAAGTTTGACCATCAATGGTGATACAATAAGGTGTACCAATCGCATCTTGCCTTCGGTACCTTTTCCCTGGAGAATCTTTTTCATCATACTGACACTCAAAAGAGAATTTGATATGATTAAAAATTTCTCTCGCCTTGCTCGTAAATTCTTCATTGTTTTTTACCAATGGTAAGACTGCACATTTGATCGGTGCCAAAGCAGGATGAACTTTTAAAACTGTTCGAGTCGAATCTTTTCCATCTGCATTTGGAACAGTCTCATCGATCAAAGCATTTGACATCGTTGCCAAAAACATTCGATCAACACCAATAGAAGTTTCCACTACATAAGGTATATAACTTTCGCCCAACTCAGGATCAAAGTATTGTAACTTTCTCCCAGACAATTCTTGGTGAGCATTCAAATCATGATCTGTTCGTGAATGAATTCCTTCTAATTCTCTAAAACCAAATGGGAATTCAAATTCAATATCCAAAGCTGCATCAGCATAAAATGCTAATTTTTCATGATCGTGATATTGCAAACTTTTTGCAGGGTGAATCGCTTGATGCCATTTCATTCTGAATTCTTTCCAGTACTCGTACCATTTCTTTTGTTCTCCTGGACGAACGAAAAATTGCATTTCCATTTGTTCAAATTCTCGCATTCTAAAAATGAATTGTCGAGCAACGATTTCATTTCTAAATGCTTTTCCAATCTGTGCAATTCCAAAAGGAATTTTTTGACGAGTGGTTTTTTGTACATTTAAGAAGTTGACAAAAATACCTTGCGCAGTCTCAGGTCGTAAATATAATTTTCCAGCTTCCCCTGCAATTGTTCCTAATTGAGTGTTGAACATTAAATTAAACTCTCTTACATCTGTCCAATTTCTAGAACCACTTTCAGGGCAAGCAATTTCTAATTCTTCAATCAAACTTTTTACATCTTCCAAATTACCATCGGTCAAAGAAGTATTTAAGCGAGTCAAAATCGTTTTTGATTTTTCCAAATAACCCATTACTCGCGGGTTAGTGGTTTTGTATTCTTCCTCGTTGAAAGCATCTCCAAAACGCTTCTGTGCTTTTGCAATTTCTTTGTTGGCTTTCTTCATCACCTTGTTCTCCACATATTCTTCCACTAACTGATCTGCTCTATATCTTTTATTTGAATCTTTGTTATCAATCATAGGATCACTAAAAGCAGCAATGTGCCCTGACGCTTGCCATGTTTTTGGATCCATGAAAATTGCAGCATCTAATCCGACAATGTTTTCATGCATTTGCACCATTGCCATCCACCAATATTTTTTGATGTTATTTTTTAATTCCACTCCATATGGGCCGTAATCATAAACAGCCGCTAGACCATCGTACACTTCACTTGATTGAAAAACGAAACCATACTCTTTACAATGTGAAACTAGTTTTTTAAATTGATCGTCCTGATTTGCCATGATATATTTTATATTTAAAATGTGATTTTTATATTGCTTGTTTTCTGTAAGACGACTCTCCGAGTCGTATATCTTACAACGACTCGGAGAGTCGTCTTACGGAAACGCTATTTAAAATTCTGAAGTAAAATGAAATTTAATTTCTGGAAAACTTTCTTGAACTGTTTTCAAAACCCATTTAGACTCAGCTAAGAAAACCATATTTCCATCTTTGTCTACTGCCATATCTCGTTTTCGACGAGTGGTAAATTCTTTTAATTTTGCATTGTCGTCGCATTCAATCCAACATGCTTTGGCCAAGTTCACCGGTTCGTAATCACAACTTGCGCCATACTCATGCTTGAGTCGATATTGAATAACTTCAAACTGAAGTGCACCAACTGTACCAATTATTTTTCGTCCATTTAAGTCTTTGATAAAAAGTTGAGCAACACCTTCATCCATCAATTGTGTTAAACCTTTTGCTAATTGTTTTGATTTCAATGGATCAGCATTATTCACATATCTGAATTGCTCTGGAGAGAAACTTGGAATACCTTTGAAGTGCAAAATTTCACCTTCCGTAACTGTGTCTCCAATTTTAAAGTTCCCCGAATCATATAAACCTACAATGTCTCCAGGGTAAGCTTCCTCGACAACTGATTTTTTTTCAGCCATAAAGGAAGTTGGATTGGAGAACTTCATTTTTTTATTTTGACGAATGTGGAGGTAGTTGGTATTTCGTTTAAAAATACCTGAGCAGATTCTTAAAAATGCAATTCGATCTCGATGACGAGGATCAATATTCGCATGGATTTTAAAAACAAAACCTGAGAACTTATCTTCATCAGGATTCACTTGCCGTTCCTCCGTGATCCTTGGTAAAGGTGTTGGCGCAATTTCTACAAAACAATCTAGCAACTCTTTTACACCAAAGTTATTAATCGCACTTCCGAAAAATACAGGCGAAATTTTTCCATCCAAATAATCTTGTCGATTAAAATTTGGATAAACCTCTTTCACCATTTCTACTTCTTCCCGCAATTCATCAGCAGGTTTTTTATCGACATATTTTTCCAAATCAGGATTTGATAAATCGGTAAATTCAATCGTCTCTTCTTCCGTTTGTTTTCCATGTGCGGTAAAAAGATTTAACTTCTCTTCGTACATATTGTAAACACCTTTGAAGCGTTGACCCATTCCGATTGGCCAAGATAAAGGACAAGTTTTCAATCCTAATTTTTGTTCTATTTCATCAAGCAAGTCAAAAGCTTCTTTTCCCTCACGATCCATCTTGTTGATAAAAACAATAATCGGAGTCTCTCGCATTCGACAAACTTTGACCAACTTCTCGGTCTGAGTTTCCACCCCTTTCGCCACGTCAATAACTACGATTACACTATCGGCAGCCGTCAAAGTTCGAAAAGTATCTTCTTGGAAATCCATGTGACCAGGTGTATCCAGAATGTTGATTTTCAATCCACGGTAATTGAAAGCCATCACAGAAGTCGCCACAGAAATTCCTCTCTGTTTTTCAATTTCCATGAAATCTGAAGTAGCCGTCTTCTTAATTTTATTGGATTTGACTGCACCTGCCACTTGAATCGCTCCACCAAAAAGCAAGAGCTTTTCAGTCAAAGTGGTCTTACCTGCATCCGGGTGACTAATGATGGCAAAGGTTCGTCGTTTATTTATTTCATCTACAAAACTCATCTCTCGATTTTCTATTAGAATTTACTTTCTAAATGAAGAGAGTAAATCTGTTTTTTAATTAAAATTTTAAAGCCGCAAAAGTACAACTTTAGCGGCTTTAAACAAACTCCAAATATTTTAATGATAGCTAATTCAAATGCTTCCTTATCTGCGTCAACATCACATGTGGAGGT
Source organism: uncultured Saprospiraceae bacterium (assembly GCA_937981555.1). GTDB lineage: Bacteria > Bacteroidota > Bacteroidia > Chitinophagales > Saprospiraceae > CAJQQY01. Next base: position 11,563 of record CALJOK010000050.1, on the reverse strand, counting down.
ACTTCTTTATTCAAATAAGTTTTCATCACCCCAATCAAATCTTCCGTCAATTTTTCATTAAAACCTAACCTGAAACTTGCTTCATAAATTAATTTTTCTTCTCCTTTTTCAATTCGTCCATCTACTCGCATCATAAATAAAAGATAATATAAAATGGTCATTCGCTCTCGTTCGTCAAGCGGAGTTTTTAATGGATAAGCTGCTGGATCTTTGAGGACTTCGTCAATTGAAAAAGAATCTACGCCAATGCTACTAGCAATATCTCTCAAGTATAATTTTTCAATATTAGAAACTAAGTTATCTGATTTGGCTAATTTAAAAAGCAAAGCGATGATTGCTTTTTTTTGCTCGATATCGTATTCTTCAAACATGAGTTTTTATTTTTATAGTACAGACGATTTCATTCGCCTTCATTTGTTTAGATTTTGGAGGCGAATGAATTCGCCTGTACTTGGGTTAAAATTAATGATTATTTTTGCTTGAACCTAAAATTTTATATTTTGAAAAAAACTCATGTGAAGATTTGTTGCATCAGTAGTATTGAAGAAGCTCAAATGGCAATTGATGCAGGAGCATCTGCCTTTGGGTTAGTTGGGCCAATGCCAAGCGGCCCAGGGATTATTTCCAATGAAATGATTTCGAAAATTGTTCATGCTGTGGCAAACCAACCTGTAGAAACTTTCTTGTTGACTAGCGAGACTACGGTCGAAGGAATTTATAATCATTATCAAAAAACGAAAACAACGACGATTCAACTTGTTGATGAAATTGAAAAAAATGGTCATGCTCGACTCAAAGAACTTTTGCCTGAAGTGAAAATAATTCAGGTGTTGCACGTCTTAAATGAAAAAACGATTGATGAAGCAGAGCGATTAATGCATGAAGTGGATGCGCTACTTTTGGATTCAGGTAATCCGAATTTGAAAATAAAAACACTTGGAGGAACTGGGGAAATCCATAATTGGGAAATTAGTAAAAGCATTGTTATAAAATCCAAAATTCCAGTTTGGTTGGCAGGCGGATTGAAACCTGAAAATATACAAGAAGCCATTGCAACTGTCCAACCTTACGGAGTAGATTTGTGCAGCGGAGTTCGATTGAATGGAAACTTAAATGAAAATAAATTGTTATCCTTTTTTGACAAAGTAAAAACTGGACGCAACTAATTCCACCTAATTGCCGTCTAAAATATTAACAAACATTTGATACCCTAAAAAAACATATAACCTTAATTAAAATGATCGCATTAGGATTTACCAACGTTGTCTTTTTTTCCTACGTCGTATATTTAATTGTTGAAAGAAAAAGAGAAGTTCATAAAAGTAAGTTGTTTTGGCTGTTACTGCTTGGATTATTTGTGTCACTTTATATTACTTCGTTATTTATTTTTGAAGAAAATAATGCACCAATAATTATTGGATTGTAAACTATAGTTTAGTTTTAAATATTGAACGAACGGTGTTAGGGCTTTAGATCCTAACACCGTTTTTGTATTAATTTTATCTTAGCAAAAATCCAAATTTAAAAGGATCATCTGGATCAATCAAAAATTCATGTTGCCCAGTAATATGTGCAGTTCCTTCCACTTGTGGAATCACCGCATCAAAACTTCCATATTTTTCTTCTCGGATAATTGAACCTTTAAAAACACTTCCTGTAATACTTTCAATGGTCATCGTTTCTCCAATTTTAATTTCATCACGCAAAGAATGAATAGCCATTCTTCCTGAAACACCTGAGCCAGTCGGAGAACGATCCACTTCACCCTCTGCAAAAATGCAAACGTTCCTACTATCCAAACCTTCGGAAATTGAGCCACCAATAAAAATGGTTCCGTATAAAAAACTTAAATCCGTTTCGAAAGGATGATTGATTTGATCGTTTGTTTTCATTACCGCCAGTTTGATGTCCATTCCATGTTTAAGAAGCAAGTTATAATTTTCAGGAATGAGTGGAATTCCTAACTTGTCAGCATCGACATAGGCATAAAATGCACCTCCGTAAGCCAAGTCATAAGTCACTTTTCCCAAACCTTTTACTTCAACTTCTTGGTCGAGGGCAATGACGAAAGAAGGAACGCAATGAAAATAAACACTTTCCACTTTTCCATCTTTTATTTTGACAAAAGAATTAATTCGTCCACAGGGAGCATCAATTTTAATATGAGTTTCAGGGGAGGTGACTTCCACCCAATTCATTTCTACTGCCAAAGTAGAAATCGCAATAATCGCATGACCACACATCGTACTGTAACCTTCATTATGTAAAAATAGAATTCCAAAATCACCATCCTCATCATTTGGAGGAAGTAAAATACAACCGTACATATCAGCATGTCCGCGAGGTTCGTGCATCAAAGCGAGGCGCAAATGGTCATATTTTTTTTTGATAAAATTGCGGTATTCTAAAATTGAACTACCGTCTAATTTTGGAAAACCATCTATAATTACGCGCAAAGGTTCGCCACCTGTGTGCATGTCAATTGTTTTTATTTTGAGCCAATGGTCAGGAGGTTCGAAAGTATGGCTTGTTTTTAATTTATCTAAAAAAGAAGGCATAGATTAAAATCTTTGATGTTAAATAAAAAATGTTTTTCTTTGTGGTCTAAAAGTAAAAAATTTACCAAATTAAAAAAGTAATACAATGTCAGATAATATCGTAAATGCAGGCGGCAAAGGAAAATTCATGGCGAAGATCATTATAGGCTTCATCGTTTTTATTATGCTTTGGGCTTCTATCTATTATGCTAATTTTGCATTAGAATTTGATTATCCTATGAAGTAAAATAATCATATTTTTTTATGTAAAAATAAACCCGCTCTTTTATACAAAAGAGCGGGTTTGTTTTTTATAAAATAAATCCTAGTGCATGACCACAAAAGGGAAGGTCTTTCCATTAAATTTTTCGCTATCTATTTTGATAAAATACGCCCCACTCTCCATTTGAATGGTTGAAATTTCAAACGATTTTTCCGCCACTTCTTCCACCGTTTTTTTCAAAACTAGAATTCCATCTGAAGTGTAGATCAACACGTCTAGCTTTTTTCCAATAAAAAATTCACTCGTAATTGTGATAAAACTATCTGCTGGATTTGGGTAAAAAAGTACATCATTCAGATTCGGTTTTAGAATTGGATTAGGATTATCGGAACAGCCGATTACTTCTAATTCTGCCATGGTAATTGCACCTTCATTTTTTAATTGAAGACGAATATATCGACCCGTTCGATCAATATTAATTTGGGTGGGAGACCCTGCTATGTCTTCGATAAAATAAGTAGAAATAAAATTTTGAAGTAAAACCGTATTTAATTTTTCGGAAACAAATGGTTCATCTGAAACGAGAATATAAAACTCTTTTAAATTTTCATCGCAGCAATCGGTTCGATTCCAAATGTTGATCGTTTCAATATCTGAAATATTCCCCAAGTCCACTTCCCAAAATGCATTTTCTTTCCAATCAGAATTGGTAACTGAATTTTCTGCAAAGAAATCTCCATTGAAATTTCCATCCACAGCTCGGTAAGAAGTTGCGCCAAGTTGAGTTCCTGATTGTTTAGTTGGTCGCTTCAAAGCAAGGTTAGTTGAATTTTCACAAAGGGAAATAGAGGGATTTTTAATTTCAAAAGTTTGCGTAACATTTGCCGCAGGCGCAAAAATATTATTACCATTTTGGGAAACTTGAATGATTACTGTTCCAAGAGTTCCATTTAGCGTAACCCAATTGTTGACCATCGTGACTGGTCCTGAGATTACTTCAAAAGTTATAGGTAAACCAGCGTTTGAAGTTGCATTTATTTGAAAAGGGTTATTAGTAATTATTTGATCATCGATTGGATCAAAAATAATTTGTTGAGGTTGTAAATTGGTGAACTCTTCTACTTCGAAAGTTTGCGTTACGTTTTGTGCAGGAAGGAAAAAATTATTTCCGTTTTGCGAAGCTTGGACAATGACCGTTCCAGTTGTTCCATTAAGTGCGATGGTATTTCCGTTGATAATTGCTGGTCCAGCAATGATTTGAAATGAAATTGGTAAACCAGAACTAGATGTAGCATTGATGGAAAAAGGTGAATTAGTATTCGGTTGATTCGGGATGGGATCGAAGCTAATTATTTGAGATTGCTGAAGAGTAGAATCTCCATCAACCACCGTAATTACAATTTCATCGATCAAAGTATAGTATTTATTTTCGACTAAATTATTAGAATAGTCAGTCGCCGAAAATTGCAATGTATAAATTCCAGTTGTTGAAAAAATGGCAGAAGTATTATAATTATTTTCATTAGAAAAAATAACATCACCAGGGCCATCCATTTTTTTCCAGATCAAATCAACACTAGGATTAATAGTAGAATTATATTCTACCGTTCCAGCAAGGTTAGCGAATTCAGTAACTTCTATCGAAGAATTTTCGCCCGCATCAATCATATATCCTTTAGTAAAAACAGGAAAAGGAAATGGCGCATTCAAAACTCCTGGAACAAATCGGCGCATAAAATCAAACCGCCCATTCCAATAATCGAATGGATGTGAATGTCCCAAATTTAAAGAATGAGTTAAATGTTTTTGTCCTTGCAACGCATTAAATACAGCAAAAGAAGTTGCCGCAGGAGTCACTAAATCTTCATAACTAATAAATGTCCAAGAGATTCCTTGGAAGCGTCGAGCAAAATAAATGGCATCATAATATTTTGCAGCCTCTGCAACTAATGCTTCATGCGCAGCAGTTCCAACTCCTTGAACTGATTGATTAATGTAGTTGGGGAAACCACCTGCACGATCACTTTGCAAACCTAAATTTTGCCCCAAGATTGGATTGCTCGCGATTAAATATTTTACTCGATTATCAATGCCAGCGACTAAAGTAGAAAGCCCCGCACCTTGACTTACTCCTGTGACAATTATATTTTCTCCATCAAAATCAGGTCTAGAAAAAATATAATCGATACATCGAACTCCTGCCATGACTGCTTGCTTATAGTAAAAATCATTGGGACTCGTAATATCATTCGGTAAGTACGCCATCGAATCTATCACATCAGGTTCGGCATTATGAATAGAAATAGTCAATGAAATCACATTTCCCTTTTCAGCAAGCTCAGGTTCTGATAAAGCAATGTTAGCAACATTACCAAAAGATGGGAAAGTAACCATCGCAGGGAACGGACCAGTTCCATTGGGAATGCTGACGTAACCATAAATTCTACGATTATCAATATTGGCAAGATTGATTCGATACGTCGTTGCATAGTCATTATTAGCAAAAAGGGTAAGCTGTGGATCAATTGGAATATTCCCAAGATTGTCGATTTGCGTATTCCAAAAATCATCAAAATCGATTGGCTCATCAGCAAATGCTTCAATGGCAAATGGAGAAAAAGCAGCAGCGGCAATTGACTTATCTTCTCCTTGAGTTATTTCACATAAAATAATTCCAGACTCATTGATAGAATGGGAAATTGGAATTACCTCGCCAGCAAGAATGTCAATCGTTCCAGTAGCAATAGGTAAAGCATAATCATCATATTTTAAAGTATAAGAAATGATTCCAGAAGAGTCAGAAGTAATATTGAAAATAGCAGTTTCTCCACTCTTATAGTTGCAATCTGCTCGATCTACAGTTACATTTAATTGGGCGAAAAGTATGTTTGATAAAATAAGTAAGAGTATTGTTATAAAAATACTCTTGTATTTATCTGAGAGACAAAGAGTCAGCATCATGATCCTTTTGATATTGAAAAAGTAAGTGAAAATTTTATTTTTTTCTACCGTGTAAAAGATTTGTTTGTGACAATTAGTTTTTAGGAGATAGTTTTAGAAAGGAATTTTTTTAGTTTTTTAAATTTGATTTTATAAAATTAACAAAAAATATTTTACCAAAGAAAAATAGATTAAAAGGAGTAATAAGAAGGGGATTAATATGAGTGGTAAATAATCAATATGATTGTTTTTTAAGTGTAGAATAATGAATCTGGTTAGATTTGTAAGATTAAAATGGCAGTAAAATTTATTTCAAAATGACAAAAAGTCTTTGTTTTTTTACGTTCAGGACATAATTTCAGAATTATGTAGATTTTTTTGCATTGGTCATGGATTTGATGATTAAATTGCGAACATGTAGCCTTACTTTCCACGTGAGGTAGATCAAAATAAAAAAGACAATAAAAATTATATAAAATGACGTACGATAATTTCACAATAAAATCTCAAGAGTGCATTCTTAAAGCACAACAAATTGCTGGTGGTCACGACCAACAAATGGTTGACACACCACACCTGATCAAAGGAATTTTGATGACAGATGAAAACGTTCCAAAATTTTTATTACAAAAAATGGGTGTGAACGTTCCGACGCTTCAATTGCGGTTGGATGAGGCGATTAAAACTTATCCAAAAGTAGAAGGTGGCGAAAAACAGTATTTGACTAACGATGCGAACAAAGCATTGAGTCGGGCAAAAAAAATGTTGAAGGAATTTGGCGACGAATTTATTTCAATAGAAATGATCTTACTTGCCTTGATTCAAGGAAAAGATAAAGGTGGACAGATACTTAAAGAGTTAGGAGCAACTCAAAAAGAAATGAAAGTTGCCATCGGAGAATTACGAAAAGGAAGAACAGTAACTGACCAAAGTACTGACACTCAATATAATGCATTAGCGAAATTCGCCATCAATTTAAATGAACGAGCAGAGAGTGGAAAGTTAGATCCAATCGTTGGACGTGATGAAGAAATCAGAAGAGTGTTGCACATTCTTTCTCGAAGAAAAAAGAACAATCCAATATTGATTGGAGAGGCAGGTGTGGGTAAAACTGCCATCGTCGAAGGGATTGCTTGGCGAATAGTTAACCATGATGTTCCTGAAAATTTACAATCTAAAAAATTGTTCGTTTTGGATATTGCAGCTTTGATTGCTGGAGCAAAATTCAAAGGAGAATTTGAAGAAAGATTGAAAGGAGTGATTAAAGAAGTGACAGATTCAGAAGGAGAAATAATTTTATTTGTTGATGAGATTCACACCTTGATTGGAGCAGGTGGTGGTGGCGGTGCAATGGATGCTGCCAATATTTTAAAACCTGCTTTGGCACGTGGAGACTTGCGAACAATTGGAGCTACGACCTTGGATGAGTATCAAAAATATTTTGAAAAAGACAAAGCATTAGTTCGTCGTTTCCAAACTGTTTTGATTGACGAACCAAGTGTGGAAGATACGATTTCGATTCTTCGAGGATTGCAAGAAAGATATGAAGTGTATCACAAAATTGAAATTTTAGATGAAGCATTAATTGCTGCAGCAGAATTATCATCGAGATATATTGCTGATCGAAGCTTGCCAGATAAAGCGATTGATTTGATTGATGAGGCGTCTGCGAAGTTACGATTGGAGTTGGATTCTAAGCCGGATGAAATTGATGAACAAGAACGAAAAGTTCGCCAATTAGAAATCGAGCGAGAAGCAATTAAACGAGAAGGTCTTAAAAAGAAGCTCGACAAAATCAACAAGCAGATTGCTGATGAAAAAGAAAAATTAAAAGACGTCACCGCTGCTTGGCAAAATGAAAAAGAAATCGTAGAAACGATTCAAGGGATCAAAAAAACGATTGAAGAATTAGAACAACAAGCTGCCAAAGCAGAACGAGAAAGTGATTTTGAAACAGTAGCAAAAATTCGTTACGGTCAGATCAAAGAGAAAGAAGTAATGCTAAAAGTGGCAGAAGAGAAGTTGGATAAATTGCCAGAGGAAAACAGATTTACTAATGAAGAGGTGAATGCAAATGACATTGCGGAAGTGGTCGCAAGATGGACTGGAATTCCCGTTTCCAAAATGATCCAAAGTGAAAAAGATAAACTACTTAACCTTGAAGCTGAAATTGGTCAACGCCTCATCGGTCAGCACGAAGCCGTCGTTGCGGTGAGTGATGCGGTGCGTCGAAGTCGTTCCGGTTTGCAAGATGCGAATCGTCCGATTGGATCATTTATTTTTCTTGGACCAACAGGTGTTGGGAAAACGGAGTTGGCTAAATCATTAGCAGAAGTTTTATTTGACGATGACAAAGCGATCACCCGAATTGATATGAGTGAGTATCAAGAGCGACATTCTGTAAGTCGATTGGTGGGCGCGCCTCCTGGATATGTTGGGTATGATGAAGGTGGACAATTGACAGAAGCAGTTCGAAGAAAACCTTATTCAATTGTCCTTTTAGATGAAATCGAAAAAGCGCATCCTGATACTTTTAATATTTTATTGCAAGTATTGGATGATGGTCGATTGACCGATAGTCGTGGTCGAGTAGCGAACTTTACCAACACGATTATCATCATGACTTCGAATATGGGAGCAGAAGTTATTTTGGAAAATTTCGAAGACTTAGCTTCTGTTGGAGAAAAGCACCGAGCGGATATTTTGGAGACGACGAAGTTGGAAGTGTTCGAAGCATTGAAAGAAAATTTGCGTCCTGAGTTTCTGAATCGGATTGACGATAAGATTATGTTCTTGCCATTGACGAAAGATGAGATCAAACAAATCTTAGAATTGTTATTGAAAAAAACTCGGAAGATGTTGGCGAAGCAAGGGATGACTTTGGAGTTGAGTGATAGTGCAAAAAACCTTTTGGCAGACTTAGGTTACGATCCTCAATTTGGAGCAAGACCACTAAAAAGAGTTTTACAAAAAGAAGTGTTGAACGAATTATCTAAACATGTTTTGTCTGGTGAGTTTGATGGAGGTGATACGATTTATATAGACACCGATGCGAAAGGGTTGGTTTTTGGAAATGAACCTTTTGCTAAGTCAGCTAAACCAAAATCAAATGGCGCGGCAAAACCTGCTGCAAAAAAAGAAGATAAAGCGAAGCAATTGGAGGACTTGAAAAAAGCGACGAAGAATGTGGAAGATGCGGTGAAGAAAGCTAAAGAGGAAAATGGAGATGCTGACTCGAAGGCGAAGGATAATTAAAATTTTTCTAAAAAGAAAATATTGGAAAGCTGCTAATCAAATAAACGGTTAGCAGTTTTTTTGTTTTATAGCATTAATCTCTAATTTGTCCTTATTTCATAAAATTACCCAAGTAAATAATTCAAAAAAAATCATGTCAAAATTTCTTTCCAAAATTGTAACCCAATACCCTAAATTAAAATATGCACTTCTAGAAGCTCAAACATTTGACCCTTTACATTTTGGTTTCCCAAAAGTGTATTATAAAATTATGGAAACAGATTCCGTTCGAGTTAATTCTTTTCGAGATTCATTTTTAAAGTATAAAAATTTAAAAAATAAGGTGGTCTGCGAAGTAGGAGTTGGAACACTTGCCTTGACTCGATTTTTTTTACCGTATGTCAAAAAAGCATATCTTATAGAAAGTAATCCAAAACTCATAAAATTTATCCAAAAGGAATTAAAGAAAAATGGCTGGGAAAAGAAAGTTGTATTTATTGCAGCAGATGCCTTGACTGTTCAGCTTCCTGAAAAAGTGGATTTTATCATTGGAGAAAATATGAGCATCTTTTGTGCAAACGAACATCAGGTACAAATTTTTCAACACCTACGACAATTTCTTAAACCTAAAGGAAAACTTATACCCGAAAAAATTATAAATTTAATACAATTAGGGAATGCTACTTTTGGTGAAAACATCAAACATTATCCAATCATGTTTTCTCGACATTTGCCAACTATAATGACCTCTCAAAAAGAAGTGAATACCATCGACTTATATAAAACTAAAGATAAACCTGTAACGAAAACCATTCGGATAAAATCATTATTGAGTGGAAAAGTAAATTGTGTTTATTTGAATTCTTGGGTACAATGTGTCGAAGGTGTAAACTTTACAGGCACAGATAGTTTGATGCCTCCAACAGTAGTTAAACTAAAAAAATCAGTCAAGGTCGTAGCAGGAGAAACACTTCGATTGAAAGTGGAATTTTCATATGGTACTTCATTGGATGAAGCTCATTTTTGGATTGAAAAATAGGAAATGTTTTTTTTCAAAAAAACTAATCGTTAAATTATAGTTGAAATTTAAACTTAAAGATAACAGGAGCGTTTTTAATTTATATTTAAACTAATTTTTTCATCATAAAAATCCACAGATATGATAACAAGATTACTCCTCCTTTGCTTTTTATTTAGTTTTTATTTTACTTCAGCTCAAGATAATATTATACTTTATGGATTAGAACAAATCTATGGAGATCCTACTCCTTCAAATCCATTTGGAGAAATAGAGTCGATGGATTTAGTTTCGATTAATCCAAATACTGGAGAAAAGAATACGCTCTTCGGAATAGTTGATGCAGAAAGTGTAGCGGCAGGAAGTTCAACTTTTGATGCAGGAGCGAATAAATATTTTTTCTGGGGATATGATGATGCTTTTGCTCAAAGAATTTATTCATTAGATATCGATCAAGGCACTACTATAGATAATCCAGTTACTCCAAATAGTCATGTCGAAATGGAATATAATTATGCTAATGGAAAAGTTTATAGTTTTGAATTTAGTGGTAGTGAAAATAATTTAGTTGAGTTAGATTTGACAACTGGTATTTCTACAATTGTTTCTGATTTGGCAGATATTGAGGCTACGGCTATTGGTAATTCTACCTTTGATCCAATAAATAATTTATACATAGGGTTTGGCGTAGCGGGTAATGAATATCGAATCTTCGGAGTGAATGTATTGACTGGAGAGATGGTTTATAATTCTCCATTGGATAATGATGATGGTTTAATTTTAGCCTTCGAATATGACTGGACAAATGAAAGATTGCTCGGACTTCGGCAAGTTTCAATGCCTGATCCAAATAATCCATTTGAATTTTTGATAGACAATTATATGGTCGAAATAAATTTAGCGACTGGACAAGCAACAGATCTTTTTACCGAACCTGTTTTTAGTGGAGCAGGAATAGCCGTTGGCGGAGTAGGTTTCGATCAACAATCCCAAACTTATATTACTTATGTTGGAGGTGATTATGATCTTGGAATGATAAATACAAATACGGGTGAATTATTTAATGTGGTAACTTTGGGGAAACCTTTCTATGAATTGCAAGTAGATAACTTTGATTATGCTCAAAGTCTTTCAGTTGCTCCTACTTCTATTAAAAATAATATGGTAACAGAAACAATTTCAATTTCACCTAATCCTGTTGATGATGAATTGCGAATTGATTTAGGAGAAAAATTCGAATTGGGAACTACGTTAGAAATCTTTGATATAAATGGAAAGCAATTAATTTCTAAAAATATCAATTCTAATTTTATTCAAACTTCAGTTTCTAATTTAGAATCAGGAACTTATTTTATTCGAATCAGACAAAAAGATAAAATTCTGAATGCGAAGTTTACAAAAGTATAAAATTTTTAAACTCACTTTCGATACTCAAAAATCCTTATTCAAAAAATAGAATGAGGATTTTTTTATTTATTAACTCATGTTACGCACTCAAGAAATTAGTCTTGAGTAATTTAAGTTCATTGAAAGCTGCTTTATTAGCAGCAAGGTAAATTTTAGATTTCATAGCAAAGTGATTCAACTTGCTAGAAAACTTTAGTTTTTCAA
>CALJOK010000049.1 GCA_937981555.1 uncultured Saprospiraceae bacterium | reverse complement strand
ATCTACTAGTCGTGATAATCCTGTTGCTGATGTTTGTCCAAAACTTGATAGTAAATAATCTGTGTATAAATCTAATTTATCTTGCATCTCACAAAGCTAGGCTTTCATTACTTTTTTTCAAAAGTGCGTAACTTGAGTTACTTAATTTAATTGTTTCAAACTCTATTAAATATGCACCTCCGACATTTTGCACTATTAATTTTATTTTTTACAACTCAATTTGGTTTTTCTCAAAACTCCATTACACTTAGTGGTTATATCTCGGATGCTCAAAATGGAGAAACGCTAATCGGTGCAAGTATTTATGTTCCAAAATTAAAAACTGGAACGGCTACCAATGAGTACGGTTTTTATTCTTTAGAAATTCCTGCAGGAGAAACTGAAGTGGTATTTTCTTACATCGGTTATAATTCCATAACCAAAATCTTAAATCTTAAAGAAGATTTTCAAAGCAATATAGAATTACTCTCAGGACAAACTTTAGAAGAAATTAAAGTCTCCGCTGAGTCGAATAAAGAAGTCGTCAACTCTACCCAAATGAGTGTCGAAAAATTATCCATGAGAGAAGCTAAACTACTTCCTGCTCTTTTTGGAGAAGTGGATATTATAAAAACTTTGCAACTCAAACCAGGTATCAAAAGTGGTGGCGAAGGTACTTCTGGAGTTGTGGTAAGAGGTGGAAGCCCTGATCAAAATTTATTTATTTTAGATGAAGCAGTCATTTATAATCCTTCGCACTTGTTTGGATTTTTCAGCACGTTTAATTCTGATGCGGTCAAAGATGTGCAATTATACAAAGGTGGATTTCCAGCTCAATATGGTGGACGATTATCGTCAGTTATTGATGTAAAATTAAATGAAGGAAACAAAAAGGAATTTTCTGGAGCAGGCGGAGTTGGTTTGATTGCATCTAGGTTGACTTTGGAAGGACCGATCAAAAAAGATAAAAGTTCATTTATGGTTTCAGGTCGAAGAACCTATGTTGACTTAATTACTCGACAAATTAATAACGCTAAAGAAGACGACGAAGGATTTAATCCCATTCCTGATTATTTTTTTTATGACTTAAATGCCAAAATGAATTATGAAATAAATGATAAGAATAAAATCTATTGGAGTGGATATTTAGGTCGAGATTTTTTCAAATTTTCAGATGATCAAATTGATATCAATTTTAATTGGGGAAATACTGCTAGTACTTTGCGTTGGAATCGAATTATCAATCCTCGCTTCTTTTCCAATCTTTCTTTTACCATTTCGGACTACAATTATAAATTTAGAAATCGTTTTGGAGACATCGCTACCTTCACTTTGACCTCAGGCATTCGAGATTATGCGATCAAGCAAAACTTCTTTTTTAAACCAAACAACAAACATAACATTCGATTTGGTGTAGATTTCACTCGCCATCAATTTGAAATTGGAAGGTTGCAATTTGGTGATGATGCAGGTTCCTTTAATTTTTCTGCAGGTCAAAACTTTACAGGAAATTCTTTCGCAGGCTACTTTGCTGATGATTTTGAAATTAACGAAAAATGGAAAATTAATTATGGCGTGAGGCTTTCGGGATTTTATAATAAAAAATTCTTTGGAGGAATTGAACCTCGTTTTTCTGCTAAGTATAGTTTGAACCCAAACCTTTCCTTGAAAGCAAGCTACACCAATATGTCTCAATATGTGCATCTAGTTTCTACCTCAGGAGCGAGTCTTCCGACAGATATTTGGTATCCCACAGATATAGTTGCGATGCCTCAACGAAGCAATCAATTAGCAGCGGGAGTCAGTTGGTCAATCAGCGATGATATTTTATTGACCAATGAAGTTTATTATAAATGGACTAATCGAGTAGTTGACTTAAGAGATGGAGCACAGATTTTTGTTAATGATAATTTGAGTGGAGAATTCGTTTTTGGAAATGGAACAAGCTATGGAAATGAACTTTATTTGGAAAAAAAGAATGGGAAATTTACTGGCTGGATTGGTTATACGCTTTCTTTGAGTGAACTAGAATTTGATGCGATACGAAATGGTGATCCATTTCCGCCTCGTTATGATACTCGACATGATTTATCAGTTGTTGCATTATACCAATTAAATCGAAGGTGGAATTTGACCGCTACGTGGATTTTTACCTCAGGTGCTCCTACAACAATTCCGATTGGTAGATTTTTTATTCAAGATGTTGTTGGTGCTGATCCTCAATTTGTGATTCCAGAATATTCCTTGCGGAATGATTTTCGAATGCCTAATTTTCATCGTATGGATCTTGGTGTCGTTTGCAAATTTTGGCATAGATGGGGAACCTCTGATTTGACTTTAAGTATTTATAATGCCTATGATCGTCGGAATCCATTTTTCCTTTTCATTGACATTCAGGATAATAATGAGGATTCAATTCCTGATTCATTCAAGGCAAAACAAATTTCTCTTTTTCCTATTTTACCGTCTTTGACATATAATTTTAAGTTTTAATGTAAATTTTATCTATCTGTTTTGGTTTTATTAGAAAAATATTATTTTTTTTCCTTATAATTGTTGCGCTTAACAGATTAGATATTTTACACATTGATTTTTATTTAAAATTTTCTTTTCTTCTAGGCAGCACGTTACCTAAATATGTGCCTCTTACCTAACGAAGACCTATCAATTATTTTTTTCAAAAAAGCCTCTTAATCCTATAAACAAATGATGGTGTCTGTTTCAGGCATTTCGTCCGTTTGTCATATTTTAATTAATTTTTCTGAATACCGATTGTTATTTTTATTGGAAAATGATTTAACGTTTAATCCCATATAACACAAGTTGATTTTTTTTAAAACATCAACTTTGGGTTTACTTTAATTCAACTTTTTTCATAAATCTAATGTATCCAAACAACAGAATTATGTCTTTACAATACTAATATTACAATTACCAAAACCTAAACATGGCTATGCTAAAGTATTTCCCTCTTTTTATTTTAATCGCATTGACCACCACACTTTCTGCGCAAAAAGAAGCAAACATATGGTACTTCGGTCATAATGCGGGACTAGATTTCAATTCTGGTGAACCCGTTCCTTTAACTGATGGAGTAATGAATACTGACGAAGGATGCGCTAGTATTGCTGATGCTGATGGAGCACTCCTTTTTTATACAGATGGAACTTATGTCTGGAATAAGGATCATCTGCAGATGCCTAACGGCTTTGGTTTGCTTGGTCATAAATCAAGTACCCAATCGGGAGTGATTGTTCCAAAACCTGGATCGCTCAATATTTATTATGTCTTCACGGTTGACTATACAGCCAATTCAGGTGGAATTGCTTACTCAGAAGTTGACATGACTATGGACGGAGGACTCGGAGATGTGAACGCAGTTAAAAACATTCAACTAATCACTCCAGCTTGTGAAAAAATTACTGCCGTTTTACATGAAAACAAACAAGACATTTGGGTGATTGGTCATGGTTGGAACTCATCAAACTATATGGCTTGGCTCGTTTCGACTACAGGTGTAAATACTAACCCCGTAATTTCTACAGTAGGATCATATACTGGTCCCGTTGGATCAAACGACTTTAATACGATTGGTTATTTAAAAGCTTCAGCTGAAGGCGATCGAATTGCAGCAGCGCATTGGTATGATTTAAATAGAGTTGAAATTTTTGATTTTGATAATACTACTGGGCAACTAAGTAATCCAATTACCTTGGATGATTATACTGGAAGTGGTTGCTATGGTGTTGAGTTTGCTCCTTCTGAACCAATACTTTATGTAACCGAAAGAACTTACGATGGTTATTTATATCAATATGATTTGTCTAGTAACAATGAGACAACAATTAATAATTCACGTATCATCTTAGATAGTTTCCCTGGTCGATGGGGTGCACTTCAGTTAGGACCTGATGGAAGAATGTATGTTTCCAAAAGAAATTCTGCCTACTTGGGTATCATCAACAAACCTGATGTTTTAGGAGTTGAATGTGATTATGTAGATGAGGGAGTTTATTTGGATGGAAAAGTTTCTTGGATTGGTCTGCCTTCATTTATTCAGTCCTATTTTGTTTTGGCTAATTTTTCTTTTGAAGGGTTTTGTCCAGGCAATCCAACCTATTTTACACTCGAAGTAGCTGACACAGGATTGGATTCTTTGAAATGGGATTTTGGAGATCCATCTTCTGGTTCCAATAATTTCTCAACTGAAAATGATCCCATTCATATATTCACAGATACTGGAACCTTCGAAATTACTTTAATAGTTTTTGGAGATGGATTGTCTGATACAAGTACTCAAGAAATCACCTTGGTTGTTCCGGCTGTAGACCTTGGGCCAGATCTATCAAGTTGCCCTGATGTTGTAAATACTTTAGATGCATCTACAGCCAATGCGACCTATCTATGGTCAGATGGTTCAACTGATCCAACTTTAGATGCAGTTTCTCCAGGTATCTATTCTGTTGTTATAGAAATTGATGGATGTCCAGCAAATGATACTGTTACCATTTTTCATCTCCCGCTTCCTGATATAGATCTTGGAGAAGATCCTTCCATTTGTGAAAATGAAATTTTTACATTTGATGCAACTACTCCAAATGTAGATACATATTTGTGGCAAAATAATTCTGTAAATCCAACTTTGACAGCAACTGCTGATGGAAATTATTCCGTAACCGTAACTGGTACCAATGGATGTACTTCTCTCGACTCAGCATTTTTGACCATCAATCCTTTGCCTGTTTTTAGCTTAGGAGCGGATACAGAAGTTTGTGAAAATGAAAATTATCTTTTGGATGCGGGACTTGGAAATACCAGTACTTACCTTTGGCAGGATGGGTCAACCAATTCAACTTTGAATGTTTCCCAAGGAGGAACTTATACACTTGAAGTAACTACTTTAGGTTGTACAAGTTCTGATGAGGTTGAAATTTTTTATACAGATCTTCCTGTCGTTGACCTTGGAAATGATACTTTAATTTGTGCTAATGATGAATTATTTTTGGATGCCTACTATGATGATTTGACTACTTATATGTGGCAAAACAATTCCAATTTACCAACTTTTACTGTTACTGAACCTGGAACATATACTGTCATTTTAGAAAATATTTGTGGATCAGTAACTGACGAAATTATCATTGGCGAAAATGTTCCACCTATTCCTTTATTCATTGGAAATGATACGGTTATTTGTATCAACGATTCCTATTTAATTGATGCAACTAATACTAATACTACTCATTATCTATGGCATACCGGAAGTGATGAACCAACCATTACAGTTCAAGAACCTGGATTTTATGCAATTACTTGGGCGAATGAATGTGGATTTGTAACTGAATCAATTGAGGTAGAAGATCGAAAATGTGATTGCCCAGTAGTTTTCCCAAATGCATTTACTCCGGATGGTGATGGTTGGAATGAAAAATTCAATACCGTTTCACCTTGTGCATTTACCAAATTTAATGTAAAAATATTCTCCCGTTGGGGGGAGTTGCTTTTCGAAACAAATGACCCTTCCATCGAAGCAGGTTGGAATGGGACTTTTAATGGAAAAGATGTCCAAGAAGGGGTTTATGTTTATACTTGTGAATACGAACATGAATTTGACAAAGGAAGAATTTCAGGAGATGTTACCATCTTGAGATAAACATTTAAATAATTTTTCCTTAAAAATTAGTATAAAAAAACAGGAATTTGGTAATATTGCCAAATTCCTGTTTTCGTTTTTTTAAAACAACATAAAATGAAATTTAATTACACCCTTCTGTTTTTTCTACTATTCATTATTTCTGCCAATGCAGCTGAAGTAACTTTTATTGGAAAAATAAAAAATAATAAATCTTCTGAAGTTGATTTTATTTTACACGACAACGAACTTTTACAAGAAGATAAAATCTATCGCGCTCGCATTAATGAACAAAATGAATTCTCCGTTTTAATTCCTATCAATCATTCTCAAATATTAAAAATTAAAGTGGATGATAAAGTGCTTTACCTTTTTGCTTCCCCAAAATCCAAACGACTTGTATTTGAATATGATAATAATTCGCCTGAGTCAAGTTTAGTTCTAAAAGGAAAAAACATACATGACAATAGTTTTTTTAATACCTTTTGTCGTAGTTATAATTGGAATGACGGGAAAAATGAAGTCTATGAAATGGGCGGATTAAAAACACTTGTTAGCCAAAATGTAAAACGAATGGCAACTAGTTATTCCATGACTGATTATTTTAGAATCATGGATGAGGAAAGAAGAAATCAGTTGAACTATTTACAAAAGGGAATGTCTTTAAGTATTGACTTTTATCGTTTTATTGAAAATGAAATTAATTGGAAATATGAGACCAATAAGTTAGCCTATTTTCTTTTTAATAAAGATAGATTTTCAATTTCTGAATTAAGAGGTTATTGGGTAAGGTATATGCTGATGCAATCCACTTCCATTAACGACGATAAAAGTGTAGACTTCGCTTCTTATCAAAATATGCTCAATGCTTTTATTCATTTTTTACATTTACAAACTCCAGTAAAAACTAAAATTGAATCTTCCTATTACACTTTTATCAAAGTCAATTTACAAAGCAAACCTCGTTATTTTATGTTAGCAAAATTGATGATTGTAAATTATCAACGTGGAGGAAATCCTTCTTTAGCTAGAAAAAATTTAAAAGCTTTTAAAAGAGAAAATCCTTATAAAAATTATAATACTCAATTAGATAAAATCTTCGGAAAAGACATGGAATATTTGTCTGCCAAAAACGCACCTAACTTAAAGGTGCTGGACTTGAACGAGCAAGAAATTTGGTTAAACCAATATTCAGGAAAAGTGGTTTATGTGAGCTTTTGGGCTAGTTGGTGTGCACCGTGTTTGCAAGGATTTGCCGATAGTCGTAACTTCCGAAAAGAGATGGAAGGTCATGGCGTCGTTTTTCTAAATGTAAATCTTGATGACCAAGAAGCTGTTTGGAAAAAAACGCTTCCTCGTCATGATATCGTTGGAAAAAATGTTTACGCCTTAGATACAAAACAAGCAAGTAAAGATTTAAAAATCACTTCTCTCCCCTATTATTTCTTGGTTGATAAGTCTGGAAAAATTGCTTACTTGTCTTCCAATAAATTAGTAGAATGCCGGGAAGACTTCATGCAATTACTGAGTGACTAATTAAAAAAAAGGTATCGGATTCCTTAAAGGAATTCGATACCTTTTTTCTAATTAATTATTTCCGCAACATCTGTCTCTTTTTCGACATTCAATTTCCTTCCTTCCTCTTTTTTCTTTTTTTCCAAAATCAAAAACTATCTTTAATGCGAAGAATTTTCTTCCATAAATAATCTATGCTTCCAATGAAAAAATTATTTGTTTTTTTCTTCCCTGCATTTCTATTTTTTGCTTGCCAAAATACAGAAACTTCTAATGCAGTAAAAATTACAGGAACGATTGAAAATCCCGTTTCAGAAAATGCTACCATCCGTTATGGAGATTCTACAGTCACAGCTGATGTTGTTGATGGAAAATTTGTTCTCGATTTTGAATTGACTCAACCTGAAATGATCACTTTCAAACATGGAACAGAGTCAGGTGGTTTATATCTTGAACCTGGAGATAATGTTACCTTAACTTTAAACCCTGAAGAATTTGATGAAACTTTAAGATTGGCTGGTGACGGTGCTGAAGAAAGTAATTATCTTTTAGCGAAGTATCTTTTGAATGAAAAGTACAATGAAAAAATGAAAGATATTTATTCCTCAACTCCAGCAGAATTTGCTGCTTCGATGGATAAAATAAAAACAGAAAATGAGCAACACTTGGATACTTATTCCAAAGCTAATCAAAATATGAATTCAGATTTCATCACTAATGAAAAATCATCCCTTCTTTACACTTGGGCTGCTGATAAAATAAATTATCCATCATACTACCCATACTATGCTGGAGAAGATGCTCCGGAGTTGGAATTGGGAGATGACTATTTATCATTTATGGATAAAATAGATTTGAATGATGAAACTGCTTTTGAAAATAATCGTCAATATGCTCAAATGGTCAATGCTTATATCAATGGCATGGGACAAAAAGCTGGAGAAGGTTTAGACAATCTTGCCGGAATGTTTGAAGCAGTAAATGATAAAATCAAAAGTAGTAAAATCAAATCTGGAATTTTATCAAAAACATTGACGAACTTTTTAAATTATAATGATGCAACTGGTGCAGAAAAATATGTGGAAATGTTCAATAAAATGTCTACAGATGAAAAACAGAAAAAAGCAATTGCAGAGACTCACGAAACTGCCATGAAATTATTAAAAGGAAAACCAGCACCAACTTTTAATTATACCAATACTAAAGGTGAAGCGGTTCCTTTGGAGAATTTAAAAGGAAAAAGTGTTTATGTTGATGTTTGGGCAACATGGTGTGGACCTTGTAAAAGAGAAATTCCTCACTTAAAAGAATTAGAAGCTAAATATCATAAGAATGAAGATATCGTTTTTATGAGTGTATCTATCGACAAAATGGAAGACAAAGAAAAGTGGTTAAAAATGGTGGAAGAAAAAGAATTAAGTGGTGTTCAGTTGATGGCTGATAATGATTGGAAATCTTCCATTTGCACAGACTATGCGATTCGAGGAATTCCTAGGTTTTTATTAATTGATAAAGATGGAAATATTATGGACAAAAATGCTCCACGTCCTTCATCCAAAGAAATCAAAGAAGTCATGGCAGATTTAGCGAAGCCAAAAATGACTTCAATGAAGTAATTAACGTAACAGTTAAAGAATAATAAAAAATGGGTAACTATTCAGCATGGGAGAAAAATACGGGCGAATTTATTCGCCTAATGAATCCTATAGCTTAAACTAATAGTGATGGGCGAATGAATTCGCCTGTACTATATTCATGCTGAATAGTAACAAAAATGGTTAATTTCTTTCAAGTGAAGAAATTAACCATTTTTTATTTTAGAGAAACTCCATTTAATAACAATGCTTTTACAAGTGATTCACAACAATTAATTCTGCTCCGAAATTAAAGTTTTTGCAAAGCTTTTCTTATTCAAAAAAAATGTAAATGTTTTGTTATTAAACTACGCTTTGGAAATTAACAGTTCACCATTATACATTAACCATTATTTCCGTATGTTTGAGAAAAACAAAACGAACTTATGGAATTGATAGATAAATTTTTAGCAGACTTTGCTTCCTTCGTTTGGGGATTGCCGCTTTTATTTTTGCTTATCGGAGGAGGATTAGGACTTTTGATTTATAGCAAGTTTTTACCTTTTAGATATTTATTCCATGCCATCCAAGTCCTTCGTGGAAAATATGATGACCCAAATGATCCTGGTCAAATCAGTCATTTCCAAGCATTAACTACCGCACTTTCAGCGACCATTGGAATGGGAAATATTGCAGGAGTTGCTGTCGCTATTTCTATTGGAGGGCCAGGTGCAATTTTTTGGATGTGGATAAGTGGGATTATTGGAATGAGTACGAAGTTTTTCACTTCCACCTTGGCTATCATGTATCGTGGAAAAGAACCAGGTGCAGCAGATTCAATCAATGTAAATTCTAACTCAGAAGATATCTTAGATGAAAACGTGGATGGGAAAAAAGTAAAAAATGTAGAAGGTGGCCCGATGTATTTTATCGTAGAAGGCTTGGGAAAGAACTGGAAACCTTTAGCAATGTTTTTTAGTTTTGCTGGTTTATTAGGCGCATTACCCGTTTTTAACGTTAATCAATTGACACAAGCTATAGGCGATATTTTACTAAAACCAAATGGAGTTGACGTTACTTTTAATGTCAACTTAATGATTGGAATTGTGCTAGCGATTATTACTTCCATCGTCATTCTTGGAGGCCTAAAAAGAATCAGTCAGCTCTCGGCGAAATTAGTTCCTTCAATGGTTTTACTCTATTTTATTTCCGTCGTGTGTATATTGTTATTAAACTATCAAGAAGTGCCAAAATATTTCATGATGATTTTTACTGATGCATTTTCCGCATTTAATTATAGCGCAGCAGCGGCCAATGGAAATGAAGATGCTCAACCTTTTTTAGGAGGAATGTTAGGAGGATTAATTTTATTAGGAATTCGCCGAGGTGCTTTTTCTAATGAAGCAGGAATCGGGACTGCTCCGATGGCACATGGCGCAGCCAAAACAAATGAACCAGTCCGAGAAGGTTTGGTAGCGATGTTAGGGCCAGCAATTGATACCTTGATTGTTTGTACTTTAACTGCGTTAGCGATTTTAGTAACTGGCGTTTGGGAAACTTCAGCAGCAAATGGAGTGAGTTTGACTGCGACGGCTTTTAGTAATTCATTTCCAGTTTTTGGAAATTACTTATTGCTTTTATGTGTAATAGTTTTTAGTATTTCTTCTTTATTTTCCTATTCTTATTATGGCTCAAAATGCATGGGTTTTATTGTAGGAACGAAGTATAAACATTTTTACAATTATTTCTATATCGGAAGTATTATTATTGGAGCAACTTATCCATTGAGTTCAATGCTTAATTTGATTGATGGAAGTTTTGCGCTGATGGCGATTCCGACGATGACGGCGACGTTGATTATGGCGCCGAGAGTGATGAAGGAGGCGAGGAAGTATTTTGATAAATTGTAGTTTTAATTTTCTACATATAGACACATAAAAATGAATAGATTACAATATCATCTATCCATTTTTATGTGAACATTTGATAAACTGACTTTTGTTTTTTTGATATAGATTTCTGTGAAATTGTTTTCTCCAAGAAATAATGTTTTCAATTTTTTGAGATGAATAAGAGTTTCTGGTAGTTCAATTAAATTATTTCTCCAAACATCAAGAACCTCTAAACTTTCTAATTCATCAATCCCGTTAGGGAGTGATTCTAATTGTCCCCCACCTAAGATTCGTAATACCTTAAGTTTCTTTAACTGTACTATTTCCTTTGGTAATTTTTTAATGGATGTTTTAGAAAGAATCAAAACTTCTAGGTTTATTAATTTTGAAATTTTAGACGATAGTTTTGTAATACAATTTCTTTCAGTACAATCTATTCTCAAGTATTTTATTTCTGGATAATTATAAAAATAATCTGGAAGTGTCTCTATTGGCAATCCAAATATATCAACAGAGTCTTTTTTAGTTCTTTCATAAAATTGTTTTTTTAATTCATCTTCAACCCAACTTGATTCTTCCTGTTTTGATTCCTCCTCTTTTTGGATTTTGCTATTATCTGTTTGTGAAGAATTTGAATCTATGCAACTTCCAATATTTATAATAATGAAAATAAAAAATATCCTTTTTAAATACTTGACCATTTTGATTGTTTCTTCCCTGATTGAATTTAAATACAGTCCAATATCTCAAAACAGAATTCCTATTTAATTAATCCTTTAGCAATCTTCTTCAAATCCAATCCCCCAAAATTTCCCGAAGTCATCATCACCAAATTCTTATTATCCCATTTAAATCTTTTCAAAGCAGAAAGCATTTTTGCATTGTCAGTCACCACTTCCATATTAGGATGATCGAATGCGGCCTTCACTTCATCAGTAGTAATCGGTGGTAATTTTTTCATCGCCAAAGTATGTTCACTAAAATAAACGATTGCTTTATCTGCTGCATTCATCGTACGTGTATACTCTGTTAGAAATTCTTTATTCAAACTAGAAAAAGTATGTAACTCCAAACAAGCAATTAATTTTCGCTTCGGATGTTGCGCTTTAAGTGCATTCATCGTTGCCTGCACTTTACTTGGTGCATGTGCAAAATCAAGATATGCCAGACAATTTTTTGTTTTATGCAAAAGTTGTAATCGCTTCGCTGCTCCTTTAAATGATTTGATCGTTTTAAAAAACTGAGCATCCGTCACTCCTACCTTTTTACAAACCAAATACGCCGCTCGAAGATTTTCTAAATTATGTTTTCCAAAAATCCCTAGCGCAACCGGTTTTCCTTTTTCATTTGAAATGATCGTTTTTCCATCTTTCAAAGTTGATTCAAATGCTTTGTAAGCTTCTGCCTCAAAAGTTGGTTTCTTAATCTTTTTCAAAATATCATTAACATGTTCATCATCTTTGTAATAAAACAAAGTCCCTCCTTTTTCAATCGTTTTAATGTATTTGGCAAATTGGCTTTTATAGTTTTCAAAAGTCGGGAATACATTAATATGATCCCATGCAATTCCTGTAATTACGGTCACATGTGGCTTGTAATGTAAAATCTTAGGTCTTCGATCTAAAGGCGAAGACAAATATTCATCTCCTTCCACCACCATCAAAGGCGCATCTGACAATCGAACCATGGAATCAAATCCTTCTATCTGAGCACCAACCAAATAATCAAAATCAATTTTGTTACTTTTGAGCACATGTAGTATTATGGACGTGGTGGTCGTTTTTCCATGACTTCCTGCAATGACTACTCGTTTTTTGTCTTTGGCATGTTGAAAAAGGTATTCAGGGTAAGAATAAATCTTCAAACCCAGTTTTTTCGCTTGTTTCAATTCAGGATTATCCTTGCGAGCATGCATCCCTAAGATAATTACATCAATGTCTTTGGTTATCCGATCAGGATTCCAGCCCATAGTCTCAGGCAGCAAACCGTGTTTTTGGAGTCTCTCCTTAGAAGGGTTGTAAATTTCATCATCTGAGCCTGTTACGGTATGATGATTGTAATTAAGTGCTATAGCAAGATTATGCATTGCTGCACCTCCGATGGCTATTAAATGTATTCGCATTGAGTGTTTTTATTAAAAAAGCCTATAAAGCTGACAAATATCGTATAATATTGGCAATTTTATTTACGTTAATGAACAATATGTGAATTAGAATATTATATATTTTATAACTTTGTGTTACCTTATAACATATCTAAAACAATTAAAATGAAATCGGTAAAACTCAAAAAATTCCTCCCTGTCGCTATCTGTTTATTTGCTTTAATTTCTATGACTTCTTGCAATAGAGGTATAGGATGTCCAAGTGACTTTTCTATCAGCAAAACGGTTATAAAAGCTGCAAAAGTAGCTGTTCCAACTGTAGCTAAAAAAATATTAAATTAATCATGAATTGGATTCCTTTAGAATCTGTTGATCAGGTTAACCAAATCGTCGAACGATCAAAAGATATTCCTTGTGTCATTTTTAAACACAGCACAAGATGTTCTATCAGTTCGATGGCAAAATTCCGACTCGAAGGAGATTGGGATATTTCGGAAAATAAAGTTGAGGCGTATTATTTAGATCTAATCGCTCATCGAGACATTTCCAATTATATTACAGAAGAGCTTTCTGTTTTTCATGAATCACCTCAAATCATTTTGTTAAAAGATGGAGAAGTAGTTTATGATGAATCTCATCTGGATATTACGGTAGATGATTTAAAAGAATCTCTTCCTGTTTAAATGTCTGATAATCAATTAATTATAACTAAAGATGGCTCTCACTCCTTGTTTTCTCAAAAGCATGGAGTGAGTTACCATTCTAAGTATGGTGCAATTCAAGAAACCCAGCATGTCTTTATCAATGCAGGTTTTCAACACAAAACTCCTACCACTTCACTTTCTATTCTTGGTATTGGCTTTGGAACTGGCTTAAATGCTTTTATGACTTTTTTGGAGTCAAAAAAGCAGGAAATTAACGTCAATTACATTGGCGTGGAAGCTTATCCACTTTCCATGGAAACCATCAACGAGTTTAATTTTTCAGAAATTTTAAAAGAAGAAGAAAGTGCTTTTCAAAAAATGCATGAATTGAACTGGGAAAAATCTCATGCTCTGAACGATCATTTTCAATTGACAAAAATGAAAATGATGATTGAAGATATTGATTTTAAAAATCAATTTGATTTGATTTACTTTGATGCATTTGGCCCAGGCTCACAACCTGAACTGTGGGAAGAACCCATTTTGCAAGAAATGTATGATGCTTTAAGAGTTGATGGAGTACTCACCACATATTGTGCTAAAGGTTCGGTAAAAAGAGGTTTGAAAAAAGTAGGTTTTACCATTGAGGCATTGCCAGGGCCTCCTGGAAAAAGAGAAATGACTAGAGCTACAAAAATGGAACTTCCCGAAATTGAAATCGAAGGTGATAACTCAAAAGGTGGTTTTATTAATGTCGATGTTTTCTCAAAAGATCAGGCTGCTGAACCAATTAAAGAAGCCATCCAAATTATCCAAGAAGAAATTTCTAATGGTTTTTTATCCATAAAATTCAATACTAATAAAACAGGAAAAACTGCCAATGTCAAAATTTTAGGCATCGACGGGAATGTATTGTTAGATAAAAATATTCCAGTTACTCCAACTGCTCAGAATCTTGATATTCAAGAGATTAGCAATGGTAATTATTTTGTTGCCATCAAATTTGGTGATCATATCAAAACTTCTTTGATTACTAAAATCTAAATTTCCTACAACCTTTCTGGATCATTTTCTCGTTGTAAAAAGTAGAAGACTTTTTATAACCATTTTCCTATTTCACCTTCGAAAAAAATACCTATGAAAAAGATCCTGACTACCCTACTTTTTACCTTTTCTCTTTTTTTTATTGCCAATGCCACGCATAATTTTGGTGGAGAAATTACGGTAAAACAACTTTCCTATTTAAATTATGAAGCGACTATTCATACTTATACTAAGCAATCCTCTATTCCAGCAGATCGAGATAGTTTGATTATTTGTTGGGGAGATGGGATTTGTGAATATATTGTTAGAGATTCCGCTAGCGTGCTTGGAAAAGATATCAAATATAGCACTTACACTTGGCAACATAACTACTCTGGGGAAGCGACTTATACTATTTCAATGACTGATCCTAATCGTACTGGGGGAATGGTTAACCTCCCTTCTTCTGATAATGTACCGTTTCACATTCAAACTGAAATTATTGTTTCCACTTTTTATAATAATACTCCTGTATTATTAAATCCACCAATAGATTGGGGATATGTTGGTCAAGTTTATCAACACAACCCAGCAGCTATTGATTGGGAAGGCGATAGTTTAAGTTATGAGTTTACACATCCACTTTCTGGTGTTGATCTTGAAATAGCTAATTATTCTTATCCTGATCAAGTTCCTACACCAAATGATCCTAATAACACTCTTAGTATTAATTCAGAATTAGGTACAATCGCTTGGAGCCTACCTGAAATAGAAGGAGATTATGTCATTGCCATGAAAATTAAAGAACATCGAAATGGACAAGTTATCAGTACAGTTACGCGCGATTATGTGATTTCTATAAAAGGAGCTGTTAATGAAGCGCCGTCGATTGAGGTTCCAATTGATGAAGTTACCTTAAGTGTTGGGGATACTTTAAATTTTGACGTTATCGGAGTAGACTCTGAGCAAGGTGAAATATTAGTACAAGCTATTGGACAACCTTTCCTTTTAGAAAATCCACCAACCTTTAATGCACCTGCGGACTTTACAACTGGACCAATTGATGCTAATTTTGAATGGATAATTTTTGACAATCATTATTACCTCAATCCCTACTATTTAGTTTTTAGAATTGAAGAAAAAGATGCCGTAAATTGTGGGTTAACAGATTATCATGTTTTAAAAATAAATGTCAATTTTTCTCCAACTAGCACCAATACAATCAAAGAAAAATTAGATGTTGAAATTTTCCCTAACCCAATTACTAACGATAATATTTTTGTCAAAATAAATGATCAGATCAAAAATGAAAAAGCATTTATTCAACTCATCTCGTTGGATGGAAAATTAGTTTTAGAAAAAACAATTAATGCTTCAAACAATGCACAAGCAGTTAACTTACAAGGAATTAAAACTGGTAATTATTTTTTAATAATTAATACTCAACATAAATCCAAGGCTTTTCAAATTGCAGTTTCTCAATTTTCTAAATAAAAAAAAAGCTTCCTTCTCAAATGAGAAGGAAGCTTTTTTTTATAATTCATATTGCTTAATCTTTCGGTAAAGTGTTCTTTCGGAAATGCCTAATTCTTCCGCCGCTTCCTTCCTTCTACCTTTGTATTTTTTCAAGGCTTTATCAATCATTTGTTTTTCCATAGATTCTAAAGATAGAGTTTCTTCTACTTCCTCTGCATGCTCAAAATCAGGATTTTCAATGATGATTGGTTGACTATCATTGTCATTATAATCTACTCCTGAATCTTGGAAAGGCGAATTAGAGGAAGACGAAAATGATCTACCTCGATCTTCCACATAACTATCACGTGAGGTCGATTTCGGAAAAGAAGGCGCTTCCAATCTTCGCAGGTCACGCAAGTCTGGAACCTCTAAATCATTTCGTTTAATCATTTCAAAAACTAAAGATTTTAAATCAGTCAAGTCCGCTTTCATTTCAAAAAGTAACTTATACAAAATCTCTCTTTCTTCAAAATTGGAATTCCCATTACTTCCTGAATTAGTTCTAGCTGGTAAATTTCTTTGCAGCAAATGTGGATTTGAATCAATCAATTCTTCTGCTGTAATTATTTTTTCTTCTGACATTAAGGAAACTCTTTCCGCTACATTTTTCAACTCTCGAATGTTCCCTTTCCATGTATAATTTTCTAAAACTAGTTGCGCTTTTTCATCCAATCTAACAGAAGTTGTTCGATATTTATCTGCAAAATCTGAAGCAAACTTTCGAAACAAAATTGGAATATCATCAGGTCGTTCTCGCAAAGCAGGAACTTTGATCATCACCGTATTCAATCGATAAAATAAATCTTCTCTAAATTTTCCCTTTGCAACTCGATCCTCCAAATCTACATTGGTAGCCGCCAAAACCCGAATATTTGTTTTTAAAACTTTATTAGAACCAACTCGCATAAACTCTCCTGACTCCAATATTCGCAATAAATACACTTGCGTATCCAAAGGCATTTCAGCAATCTCATCTAAGAAAATTGTTCCTCCATCAACCGTTTCAAAATATCCTTTTCGATCTGATGATGCTCCGGTAAATGCACCTTTTTCATGACCAAACAATTCCGAATTAATCGTACCAGAAGGAAGTGCACCACAATTGATCGCAATAAATTGACTATGTTTTCGAGGACTCAAAGAATGAATCACTTTAGAAAAAACTTCCTTTCCTACTCCACTTTCTCCTACAATCAAAACTGACAAATCAGTCGGTGCTACTCGAACAGCGGTGTTCAAAGCATGATCCAAAAGTGTGGATGTCCCGATAATTCCAAATCGTTGTTTTATTGCTTGAAGTGTTCTTGCCATATTTTTTTTTGAGTGGTCAGAAATTAGACTGGCCGCTTCGCTCTCGGTCAGCCTCACCCTTGACTCCTATTTTATAAAACCATATCTCCTTTCAAAGTAGCACTCGTCACTTCTCTTACTTTTACCATCACATAATCTCCAGGTTTCACCCCTTCTTTTTTAGGAAAAATAGTTACCTTATTTTGAGAGTTTCGACCTTTAAAATCATCCTCACTTTTCTTCGAAGTTCCCTCTATTAAGATCTTAAAAGTTTTCCCAATATCTTTAATATTATGTTGAAGAGCTACTTCTTGCTGAGCATCTACAATCTCTTGTAATCTTCGTTTTTTTACATCATAAGGAATATCATCCTCATATTTTCGAGAAGCTAAAGTCCCTGGTCGTTCTGAATAATAGAACATATAACTCATAGAATATTTTGCCCAATAAACCATGTCTACCGTTTCTTGATGCTCTTCCTCCGTCTCTGTACAAAAACCTGCTATCATGTCAGATGAGATAGCACAATCTGGAATTATTCGATAGATAGATTCTACTCTTTCTTTATACCATGCTTGGTCATAAGTACGGTTCATTAATTTCAAAACTCGACTATTCCCACTTTGAATTGGTAAGTGAATATAATTGCAAATGTTTTCATATTTCGCAATCGTATGCAATACCTCATCGGTAATATCTTTTGGATGAGAAGTAGAAAATCGTATTCTCAATTCAGGGCTTACCAAAGCTACAGCTTCCAATAAATTAGCAAAACTTGTCACTTCTTTACTCTCAGGATTTTCCCATTTATAAGAGTCTACATTTTGACCAAGCAAAGTAACTTCTTTATATCCTTTTGCTACCAAATCAGTTGCTTCAGCGATAATAGAAAATAAATTTCGACTTCGCTCTCGACCTCTAGTATAAGGTACAACACAGAAGGAACACATATTATCACAACCACGCATG
This sequence comes from uncultured Saprospiraceae bacterium, assembly GCA_937981555.1. Taxonomy (GTDB): domain Bacteria; phylum Bacteroidota; class Bacteroidia; order Chitinophagales; family Saprospiraceae; genus CAJQQY01. The sequence goes on along the minus strand of CALJOK010000049.1, from coordinate 141,291 downwards.
ATTGAAATTAATGCTGTAATTCCATTTGAGTTTAATCGAAGTGGACTAATTTCAGCGTAAGTTTCTTCTCTAGAAAGAAATACATTCACTCCTTTTTCGCCTTCCTCTGCATTGGCAATTAGTTTTGGTAAATCTCGATAAGCATCGGGACCAACAACCATGTCCACCAATTTTTCCTCTTCCAAAAACTTAGTTTTCAATCGCTCTGCCATGCATCCCAATACACCAACTAACATCCCTGGACGTTGCTTTTTTATCTTATCAAAAACCCGTAATCGTTTGCGAACTCGTTGTTCCGCTTTATCTCTGATGGAACAAGTGTTCACTAAAATTAAATCAGATTTCTCTATAAATTTAGTCGGACCATATCCAACTTCTGAAAGAATGGAAGCCACAATTTCACTATCACTAAAGTTCATGGCACAACCATAACTTTCGATATAAAATTTCTTTTTGCTATCGTCCTCCACCAACTCCTCCTTAAAGAAAACCTGACCTTGTTTACTTTCTTCTAAAGGTGTATTTAAATGTGAAATCGTAGGATTATCGTCGTACATCTCATTTTTTTTAGTTTTTAGATTAAATCTGTTTTAACCACAAGTTCTATCTAAAAAGGATTTTTTTCTTAAAATTTGAGCGCAAATATAAGGTTTTTTAGGTTCAAAAATGACAGATTGGCAGAAATTGTAAATTGATTGGACGATAATTTAGGAAACTAGCACTTTCACAAAATTAATGAGAACCATAAAGTGGAAACCACGTAAGAATACCTTCCAGCTTTTGTGATTCAAAATAATAATTTTACTTTAGTCCATTATTTTAACCATTTAATTACCATCTATTAAAACCAATTTTAATGAAATCTGATATCGAAATTGCAAGATCAATTAAGTTGAAACCCATTCAGCAAATTGCTAAGAAACTAAAAGTCAAAGAAAGTGATTTGGAACTCTACGGAAAGTACAAAGCCAAATTGCCGCTTTCACTCATTAATAAAAATAAGGTTAAAAAGTCCAAACTCATTTTGGTTACAGCCATTTCTCCTACTCCAGCTGGTGAAGGAAAAACGACCATGTCTATTGGCTTGACACAAGGGATGAATCAGATTGGAAAAAAGACCACGGTTGTTTTAAGAGAACCATCTTTGGGGCCAGTTTTTGGAATCAAAGGTGGAGCGACTGGTGGAGGTTGGTCTCAAGTACTTCCGATGGAAGATATTAATTTACATTTCACAGGTGATTTTTCCGCCATTGAAAAAGCACATAATTTATTGGCGGCACTTATCGACAATAATATTCAAAGCAAAACCAAATCTATCAATATTGATCCTCGAACTGTACTTTGGAAACGGGTGATGGATATGAATGATCGAGCATTGCGAGATGTTGTAATTGGTTTGGGTGGAACTGGTTCAGGGATTCCGAGAGAGACTGGATTTGATATCACAGCTGCTTCTGAGATCATGGCGATACTTTGTTTGTCAAATGATTTGATGGATTTAAAAACTAGATTAGGAAATATTTTTGTTGGTTTTACTTTTGATAAAAAACCAATCTATGCTCGAGATTTAAAAGCACATGGAGCAATGACCGCTTTGCTAAAAGATGCAATCAAACCAAATCTAGTACAAACTATCGAAGGTAATCCTGCGATCATTCACGGAGGACCATTTGCCAATATTGCACAAGGAACAAATTCTGTTATAGCTACTAGAATGGGAATGTCTCTGTCTGATTATGTGGTAACGGAAGCTGGTTTTGGATGTGATTTGGGGGCAGAGAAGTTTTTGGATATTAAATGTGTAAGTGCAGGACTTTCTCCAAAAGCAATTGTGCTGGTAGCAACTATTCGAGCATTAAAATATCATGGTGGTGCAGATCTTAAATCACTTAATCGTTCCAACCAAAAAGCGGTAAAAGGTGGTTTAGAAAATTTAGAAAAACATATAGAAAACGTTTTGCAATTTGGAATTCAGCCGGTGGTTGCGATTAATCGTTTCACGACAGATACAGATGCCGAAATTCAAATCGTAATTGACAAATGTGAAGCACTTGGTGTCAAGGCGATCACTTGTAATGTTTGGGGTAAAGGTGGAAAAGGTGCGGTGGAGTTAGCCAAAGCAGTTGTCGATGTCGTCGATAATACCACTAAAAAATTCAAACCACTTTATGATTGGAATTGGTCTGTGGAGAAAAAAATAGAAACGGTTGCTACAAAAATCTATGGCGCAGAAGCAGTAGATTATACTGCTAAAGCAAAAGCAGATTTAAGAAAAATTAAAAGACTAGGCTTGGAACACTTGCCTGTCTGCATTGCCAAAACTCAAAAATCACTTTCTGATAATCCAAAATTATTGGGTCGTCCAAAAGATTTTTTAGTAACGGTACGAACAATTGAAATTGCCGTTGGTGCTAATTTTTTAGTTCCAATTACTGGAAATATTATGCGGATGCCTGGACTACCAGCAACACCTTCCGCAGAATTTATTGACATTGATAAAAATGGAAATATCAGCGGATTGTTTTAATTTAAAATTAGAATATTTAAAATCCCGAACTTTTGATTTCCAAAAGTTTGGGATTTTTTTTTATCAGAAATTCTAGTTGATTAAACTTAAATATTAAGATTATCATCATTTCAATCTCCTACCCTTTTTTTCAAAACAATTTTTTGTTTAATAGACATTATTCTAAATGGATTTTTAGCTTCGTAACTCCTTGATAATCAATGGTGTTTTTTCCGAAAAAAGCGATTTAGAATAATGTCTAATTTAGAAATCAAAAATGAATTAGTTTACTCACATTTAATTAATTTAAATTTATCGTAATTCGATTAATAGTCAAATGAATGAAATTCTAATTTTGAATAAAATATTTGATATGATAAAAACAACGAAAATCCTTCTAGCTTTTTTAACCACTTTCTTCTTTTTCTCTTCTTGTTCCAATTACTATTATTCTCCTAATGACGGCGACTTAGTAATGCTTCGAAAACAACATGATGGACATATCTCTGGTTCGACCAATTTGGGAGATGGTGAAAGTAAAAAATTAATGAATCTTCAAGCTGGCTACAGTCCAATAAATCATCTAGCGTTTGCAGGGAGTTATTTTAAAACTTCAGAGGGAGATAATAATGGCAGATTCGGTAAAGGATATATTCTGAGTGGAGCAATTGGTGGATATTATTTTATGCCAATAGAAGATAATTTAGTTTTTAAAAGAAGAAAAAATCGAACTCCAAAATATCCTAATCTAAATATGGAAAAAGGGATTTTACTAGATTTCTATGTTGGAACTGGCGAAGGAAAGGTAGATAATTTTTATACTGATGGAGGAAGTTCTCATTTTAGCTTCCGAAAAAACTATGTCCAATTGGGTTTTCATTACATTAAAAAAAATTGGGGCTTAAGTTATAATGTTCGAAGAGGTAAGCTAAATTATTCCGACGGTAAGGTTTATAATCGACTTAAAATTGATGAATCAGACTTGGCAAAATTCCAAGACCTAACAGTAAATAATTCATTTGATTTAATGGAACAATCTTTTCGCTTGCATGTTGGGGTGAGTCATTTTAGGTATTTTTTCAATATAACCTCAGTAAATGAAACAGCAGCATTAAGAGATTTAGGCGTTGAGGATAATAACTTTAGTGTTGGGTTTATTTTGGAGATCGATGAGTTTTTTAGAAAAAACATTAAAGGGGAAAAACAAGTTGAGGTAGATTTTTAAGAACATATTATTCCAAAAAAACAGAAAAAGAGGCTACTCAAATAAATGAGCAACCTCTTTTTTTATTCTAAAGATCTTAAGAATTTATTTCTTAAAATTGAATATTTACCGCTGCATTTAGGATAGTACCTAATTGACTGAAGTGGTAACCATCATAAGTCATTTGAGAATAACGTTGATTAAATGTAATCAAGTTAGACTGATTTTTCAAGAATGCTTCATCATTCAACAATGCATCACCTGCAGCATTTTCAGATTTGAAAGACCATTCAGGTAAAACATTCAACAAGTTATTTACATTCAATGAAATGTTAACCTTTTCAGAAGCTTGGTAGTTAATTCCTAAGTCCGTAACTACTTTAGTTTCAAACTCTGTGTAAAGATTTTCATCCATTCCTTGTTGCTTAAATTTAGTAGGACCGAATACTGTGTTATTCAAAGACAATCCAAATTTCCCAACATTATATTCAATTCCTAAAATCATTTTGAATCTAGGACGTGAAGTAAAGAATAAAGCTTCTTGAGTTGCATTCGAAACAGTTTGACCTGCTTGCTCTACTAACTCAGGATTTTTCACATCACCTTCTCTTTCATTCTGTAAAGTAATATTTCCAGAAAAGTTGAAGTTCATCGTTCCTGATCCTACAGGTACTCGTCGGTAACCTGCAACGAAATCAATACCCGAAGTACGTGTATCCATTCCGTTCACAAAGAAACTTAAATCAGATAAGTTGTTAGCTGCAAGAATATTATCCAAAGAAGTACCTCCTCCTGGAGTAGATCCAATCTCAGTACTCAAGATAATTCTATCTGTAACTGCAATGTTATAATAATCAACTGTCAATGAGAATTGTGGCGTTAATCTTAAACCAATACCTACTGTAATGTTTGTTGATTTTTCAGGATCCAATGCAGGTAACCCCAATAATCGAGCCTCTCTAGATACGTTGTTTACTAATCCACCTACTTGAATCCCTGATCCAGGTACAAAGCTATATTGAGCTTTTTGAGTGTAGATTTGGTGAAGTGTTGGTGCTTTAAAACCTGTAGATGCAGAAGCTCTCAAAGTAACTTTGTCATCATTCATTTTGTATCGAGAAGAAACTTTCCATACAAATGCGTTTCCAAAATCACTATAATTTTCAGCACGAATAGTTGCATTAATTAAGAAATCATCAGTCAAATCAAATGCTCCATCAAGGTAAGCACCGAAGTTATAACGGTTAAATTTACCAGAATTTCTTGGATCATTTCCTGCAAACGAATCGGCTCCACCATCTTCGTAAGAAGCTAACTCACCTTCAATAATTGTAAATGTTTCACTTCGGAATTCAGAACCAAAAGCAAATCCAAACTTGTCAGATACTCTTTTAGTTACATCAATATTTCCTACTTGGTGAACAAATTTTGTACCTCCTGGATCAAAAATAAGTGGAGAGTTTTCTCTATACTTAAATGTGCTATCAGGATTTAATGTACCATTTCTATTATGAGAATTTCTGATAATATACGTTTGTGTATTTCCACCTGTTGTGAAACTTGCATCAGTAATCCAACCATTCTTTTTATTTCTAAATCCAATCGTAGCATTGTAATCATTCAAGTCACCATCAAATGTAGGAACATATCCGATGTATTCGCCGTTTGGTCCATCAGGGAAAAAATCAGCTAAATAAGGGAATGATTCTTCCGTTCTCCAATATGGAGTTCTATAGTTAGCGAAACTGTTTACTTTTTTGTAAACATAAGCTGCGTTACCATATAGTTGAGTATTTTCAGAAACATCAACTCCTGCATTTACAGAAAACTTAGCTGCAGTTGTTTCTGGCGAACCATTGATATTTCCAGCATCTGGTTTTAATGCTAAAAATGCATTTACATCAGCAATGTCAGCACCAAAATCACCAGCCTCACCAGCTGCATCAACTGTACCTGGTCGATTCGATTGTTCTAATTTTGATAAATCCATCGTGTAATTCACGAATCCAGTTTTACCAATTTTAGACCCATTATTTAAAACGATACCATAATTTTCGCCATCACCTTCAGCTGTGATTCCAGACCTAAGCGTAATACTTCCATTTTCTGCATCATCTTTTAAGATAATATTCATTACACCAGCAATTGCATCAGATCCATATTGAGCAGATGCACCATCTCTCAAAATTTCAATTCGCTTAATTGCATCAGTAGGAATAGCAGAAATATCAGCACCTGTTTCACCACGTCCTGGCGAAGTCTGAGTGTACAATAATGCACTCATATTCTTTCTTTTTCCATTGATCAAAATCAAAGTACGAGAAGGTCCCATATTTCTGATTTCATAAGGATCTAACAATGCAGTTGCATCATTTACCGGAGTTTGTACGGTATTGAAGGAAGGAACTCTATACTGTAATGCTTTGTCAAAAGAAGTTTGACCAGTAGAAACTAAATCTTTAGCTCTAAAAACATCAACAGGAAGAGGAGATGTTGTAGAAGAACGAGGAGCCGTTCTTGATCCAACAATTACCACATCCGCCAAGGTATTAGATCCTTGAAGTAATGTTACATCCCAAACTACATTCTGGCCAGAAGCCAATGTGAATTCCTTAGTTTGAGCATCATAACCTGTGTAGCTTACTGTTAGTTTGTAAGTTCCAGGAGAAAGGTCGAGAGAATATTTTCCATCAACATCAGTTGTAGTACCGCCTCCAGTTGGGCTTACGGCAACTGTACCGCCAATAATTGCCCCTTGGGCATCAGAAATAGTTCCAGAAATGCTCTGTGCATTTACCACCATCGGCAATGCAAAAAACAAGAACAAAAGTGTAGTTAAAAAACTTTTCATACAAATAGAGTTTTAATTAAAAAATTATCCCAAAAGGGATTTGTGAAAATAGTAGCTTATTAAAATAATAAATCAATACTCATTAGCCACAATAATAGCCTATGAACTAATTATGTAATTGATTAATTCGAATTCAAAATAATATCTATATGTTCTTTTTTATTGATAGAGTTCTTTCACGACATTAAAATAACAACGGGCGTGTTTATTGAAGTGAAAAAGAATCTAATTAAGATGGGATCAGAATTGAAGTAAAATCCAAAGTTGATTAGTGTTCTTTTTTCGTTTTGTTTTATTTCGCTAAATGTAACATTAATTTTTAATATCACAATAATAGAACTTAATTATAAAGGAAAATGCTGCTTTATAAAAATTTTATTATACGAGTTCTACTAAATGAAAAAAAAGATATACTAATTATTCAAAGGATCTACGAAGAAAAATAAAGACTGGAATTAGAAAAGTATAACCAATGAAAAATGGAATAATCAAATAATCTAAATTAAAGGCTAGAAAACATCCCATAATCAATAATTGAAAACCTAATCCAAATGCAGAAACCAAAGTCATAAACCATTTGGGAAAATGGTTCCCTTTCGTTGCATCCTTGTCAAGATGATAAATGGTTTGATCAAATACTTTATATAAAATATTATACATTCCAAACAATACATTTACATGGCTTTGTTTTTCTCCCTTCATTGCTGTTGGAACTTGTGTTTCAAATACCCTACTAGTGGTGTCTCCATCAAATTTATTTCGAAGAATTACATAATAGTAATTGTACAGCGTTCCCTGCAATTGAATCCCAATAAAAGCTAAAATCATATAAAAGAAAGAACCATTCGTAACAATACAAATGGATAATAGGAAAAGGAAATTCAAAATGATATCTGCCACCGAATCAAAATATCTACCAGTATAAGATGGTGTATTTTTGATTCGAGCCAATTCTCCATCAGCTGCATCCAAAATTGATTTGAGAATCAGAAATAAAGCTGCTAATAAATATTGATGTGAAAAGATACAAGCAATAGCCAGTAATCCTGAAATGATAAAAAGAATAGTTACATGAATTGGAGTTACAAAGGTAGGTTTGAAAAACTGTGCAATCAATCTGGCAACGGGTCTTCCATAATCCGATAAATCTAGGAATTGATTTTCCTTAGGTAATTTTGCCATTGAAGGAGTATGCTGTTTGCTTTCTGAAAAATAAAATGTCTATGTCCAAACAGGCAAAAAGGAAAAAGGTTTTAATTAAATCCATCTAATCCAAAATAACATATTTTACTCGACCGACTTCTCCTAACTCTGTCATCACTTTTATTCCATGAGGATGTTTTGGAGCATTGGTTAATATTCGTTTGACGATACCTTCAGTCAATTCTCCCGTTTGCTGATGATTCTTTTGGACAATTTCTACAACATCTCCAATATTGATGTTCTTCCTGATTCGCCCGTCTAGTTTATTATCTTCCATAAAATCTATAATAATTAAATTGCGTAAACCCGAATTTTTCTTTTTTTCAATTTGGAGTTGTTTAATTTTTCAATTAATTCATCCACTTTAATTGCTGGAACTGCCGCAAATGCACAGTCTTGTTTTAGTTCAATTATACCCAACTCATTTTTTTCCAAATTTCCTTGCTTGAAAAACAAGCCAGCGATATCTCCCTTGGAAATTTTATCCTTCCGACCACCTGAGACAAAAAGTGTTTTCCAAATAGAAGGCTTAGGAATTCCTGCAGGCAAAATCTTTTGAATTTTATTTTGAGCAATAAAATCTGGTAACTCTTCCTTTTCCCATCTTAGAATAAAAGCAGTTCCATCAGAATTCATTCGAGCAGTTCGTCCGTTCCGGTGAGTAAATTCTTGACTACGATTAGGCAAATGGTAATGGATAATAAATTTTATTTCAGGAACATCAATTCCTCTCGAAGCCAAATCTGTAGCGATTAATAATTGATGTGTTCCATTTCGAAATTTAATCAATGCTCGCTCTCGATCTATCTGTTCCATTCCTCCAAAAAAACAACCATGACTGATATTATTTTTGGTCAAACACTCACTCACGCGTTGAATAGAAGTTTTGAAATTACAAAAAATAATGCCTGGTTGATTCCCCAAATGACAGAGTGCATCAATCAAGGTTTCCAGTTTATCTTTAGTTGGAGAAAGGATGGTTTTGATTTTTAATTGCTTAATTCCATCTTCAGAATAATTAATATAAACTGGATTAATCAAACCAATAAATGGTGGAATCGAAACTTCATGCGTAGCAGAGGTTAAAATCTTTTTCCTTACTTTATACAAGGCATCGGTAATCTCAATCATTTCAGACTCAAAACCGATTTCTAAAGACTTATCAAATTCATCCAAGACAAATATTCGAATTCTTTTGGTTGAAAAAGATTCTCTTCTCAAATGATCTGCCACTCGTCCTGGTGTTCCAATTAAAATCGCAGGAGGATGACTTAATTCAATTTTATCTTTTGAAAATGGACGACCTCCATAAACAGCATTTACTTTAAAGCCTGTTCCCATTTCTCTCGCCACTTGCTCAATTTGAATTGCTAACTCTCTCGAAGGAACAATAATCATTGCTTGAACTTCATCACAATCATTGTCTAATTCTGAAATAATCGGCAAAAGAAAAGCCAACGTTTTACCAGTTCCAGTTGGAGAGAGCAAGACTACTTCAGCAGAAGTAGGAATAGCTAACCGAGCTTCCTCTTGCATTGGATTGAGTTTTTTAATACCCAATTTTTTTAAAATATCTTCTTGATTTTTTATTGCACTTGACATGTGGTAAAGGTAGGATTAAATGTTTAGTTAGGTTACTATTTGAATAAGTTTGATTATGCAAAAAGGCCCGTTAATCCATACGGACTAACAGGCCTAATTTTATATTTTATAATAAGAATTAAATCAATTTCACATTAACCGCATTCGGTCCTTTTGGTCCATTCTCTATTTCAAAAGTAACTCGGTCATTTTCTCTAAGTTCTCCTTCTACATTATTAATATGAACAAAGATACTTTCTTTAGTTGCCTTGTCATTAATAAAACCATATCCTTTTTCATCATTGAAAAACTTCACTTGACCTTCTCGAACAGTTTCAACTGGTGTATTATCAACAGGTGCAGCACCTAATATAATATTTTCCAATTTGATCTCTTCTTTCTTCTTGGTAGGATCTGGAGGAGTAGTGGTAAGATTTCCGTCTTCATCTACATACCTAATTAAATCTTCAAAAGATTTTGGTCCAACTTCCTCTCTTTCTAATTTACGTTGTTCACGTCTTTCGAGTTTGTCTTTTTTCTTTTTTCTTCGCTTTTTTTCTTTTTCTTTTTTGTTGAATGATTGTTGCGACTTTGCCATATTTATTATTTAGTTAAAAAAATCCCGATGAGGACGAAATCATAGGGAAACAAATCAACAAAATGAATACCTAGAACAGTCTTTTCAAAACGGAATCACAAATATACAAAAAAAAGAGCAAAAACACTTGACTTTAATGAATTATTAACATAAAACATTATAGATTCGATTCAACTATTTGCCTTTCGATTATGTCATACAAATTCGATATAAACTATTCCATTTTCACCCAGCGAAAAACTCCTCTTTGTCCATTTTGCAAAATCGAAATTACATATACACCTGCAGGAATCGATTCCACATTCAGTTTTACAGAATTTGAAAAATCTCCATTTAAAAAATCTAACCGCGTTCCGTGTATCGAATAAACATCGTATTGTGCATTTCCAGCATTTTGTAATTCTATTGTTACAAAGGTAGAAGATGGATTTGGGAAGATGCGTACATCCGATAATTCCAACTTATCTAAACTTGTCAAAAAAGAAATAGTATCTGAATATGTATTTGAACAATACTCATTAGAAGCAGTCAATGTCACCACAAAATTTCCAAGCATATCATAATTATGAGAAGGCATCGCTTCATTTGACAAAGGAGTTCCATCTCCAAAATCCCATTCATAAGCAATTGCATTTGCTGAATTATTATTGAAATTAATTATACCTTGATTTGGAGATAAATAATTAAAGTTGGCTACAGGAACTTCAAGGATTTCTATAACATCATTCATCAAAACATTGTCACTTCCCTGCGATCCAGAAATTTCTAATTGCACATCAAAAAGTCCAGGAGAAGCATAATCAACTTGGGGATTTTCTTCAATTGACGTAGCTGGATTTCCACCTTCAAAAGTCCATAAAAAATTATCAATTGTTCCCAATGAATTATTTTGAAAGTTAACGGTATGCGATACACATCCACCAGCTTCATCAATCAAAAAATTAGCTTCCACTATTTCTACAAATATGGAAAGATTAAAAGTATCCACACCACAATCGTTCGAAATAGTCAATTGAACATTATATGTTCCACTTTGTAAATAGGTGTGAGTAGGATTAGCATCGGAACTAAAATTCCCATCGCCAAAATCCCAAACTATTGAATTTGCATTTTGTAAAAGAGTAGAAAAATTAACTTCCAACATATTATTTGTAAAAGAAAAATTAGCCTCTGGAAATAAAAATTCTTGGCTTGCAAATATATTGTTATTAATTTCTTCAATCACTCCATCTTCTCCATTGGCAGCTCCATTAGTTCCATCAGTACAAGTGGACGAATTGATCGAAACTCCAGCTTGACCTCCTTCGACAGAAGTAGTAAAAGAACTTCCAGACATCAAATTAGAAATAATTCTGCCACCACTTCCACCTCCACCTGGTCCATGACATCGCTCCCCTCCTCCATTATTTATCATTCCTCCATCACCACCATTGGTTTCTAAATGAACTGTGCTATTGAGTGTTTGAATGTCTAAAAAAATAGATCCACCTGCACCACCGCCACCTGCACCATCTCCACCTCCATCAGGAGTTGAATTACCATTTGCAAGAATAGAAAACCCAGCAGGAATTAATTCTTCCGCTATTAAAATCACTATCCCACCGCCATTCGAACCACTTGTTGCTACTTGATTATTATCATGTCCAGCACCGCCACCTCCTCCAAGAAAAATACGGTTTTCAAAATCACCAATTGCTTTCCCTCCAAGTCCTGGATGATTTCCTTGACAACCGAAAGTTTGCGGTTCATCATTTTCTCCTCCTGCTCCTCCGTCGGAAATATTAGCTCCACCGCCACCGCCTGAGTTGTGATCATTTCCACCACCGCCGCCATTAGCTTGAGGGCCTTTCCCAAATTCTTTTTCCAAAATAATAGAAGCAACTCCTTCCCCTTTGGCAGATCCTCTCCAATTTCCAAATTCATAGAAATAATCATTTTGTTGAAATAACCAAGTACAATTATTATTGCTTGCTGTTTGAATTTCACCTCCTCGGAAACCAAGTCCACTAACATCAATATTGGCATTCAATAATAATTGTCCAGAAATCTTCAAGGCAAGTATCCCTCCCGTTTCTCCATTCCAAGCTTCAGCAGTCAGAGTGTTTTCAACATTTGCATCTTCATAACTAGGCATAGAAATCAATTGAACTTTTCCGTCAATATCATATTCATGTTGGTTTTGATATTTTAAATAAACATCAAAACCATCGATGGAAACAATTTCATTAATTTCATAAAACCCTGCATTATTCAAATCTTGAATATCTCCAAAACTACTTGAATTCGATTCATCAATTGTTGCTCCCTGCATTTGAATTAGCACAACAAACTGACCTTCATCAAAAGGTGCAATGTCTGTCACCGTAATTTTATTTAGACAAATATCATTTTCAATAAATGTCACTTTCGAATATTGATTGATCACCCCTGAAAGTTGCACTTGGGCATCTAATTGAAAAGCAAAGAGAAGCACTAAAAATAAAGCAAATGTTTTATTCATCTTAATTGATTGGTTTTGGAAAATAATTTTTAAAAAACTGTGCGAAGGTTGTAGGAAAGGTTTGTTACTTCAAAATTACAAAAAGAAACAGATTTATCATATTTTATTAAAAATTATGTAGTATCAAATTATCACACTTTATTAAAAATCAATTCAATAAGTCTAAAATAAAACAAGCGGTTCCCGACATTTCGGAAACCGCTTGTTTTCAACCAATTGGAATATTAATTCTTTCGTCTTTTTCTAACTTTCTTTTTCGCGACCTTATTATTTTTCTTTTTAACAACTTTAGTTGTTGATTTCCCAGCTACACTTTTTCCATTTCTCTTTTTGACGGTAGTTGTTTTTTGTCGCACTACTCTGTTTCCATTTTTTGTAGTTCGAACAGTTGTAGTTCGTTTTACTACTACAGCCGAAGTTCTTCGATGAGGTGTATAAACTTTGTGTGCTCGTACAACACGATGCGTACTCGCCATATGATAATGTCGATGATGTCTTACATGATGTCCTCGATAAATTTGAATTGGTTGTGGTCGCCAAGGCCTCCATAAGCGAGGATAAGTTCTCCATCGATAAGGTGAGACATATGGGCGATATCTTGGTGCATAAATAAATCTTACTGGTGTCCAAAAGTACACATTGACTACTCCCCTTCTAAAGTTGTAATCTGCACTTGGCCCTCCTTTTCCTGATTGCTCTACTTGTGCTTCAAAAGGTTCTACGATTTTTTGTTCTCCATAAATTTCTTCATCTCCTATGATTTGAAGAATCGCTGTTTCCTTTCCTGTTTTTTCAATTTCAATAACTGCAATATCTTGATTCTCTGAATCACTAATTGGTGCTTGAATAATAATTGCATGAACATCGCCATCCATCTTATCTTCGACTCTCAAATAATCAATTTCTCCATCTTCATTTAAGTCAAGATTATTGAGGTTACTTTTCTCTTCATTCAATCTCTTTTCAAAATCTTCAATTGAAGAAGATTGCTTAAATAAATCTATTGCTCCTTCTAAACTAAAATGATCCCCATCAAATCCAGTTGGTGCAGCTTCCGTCTGTGCAGTAATTACAAATGTAAAAAAGAGGGAAAAAGTTACTATGAAAATTAATTGCTTCATCATATTTATGTTTTCTTTTAATAAAAAATAAAATCGGTTAAATGATATTATATAGACTTTCCAAAATGAAAGAGGTTTAATCCACAGTTATTTTTTTTCATAAAAAAACTCAACTGTGGAGTCAAAACATCATTCTGTAGTTTGAATTAAATCATTTGGCCATTTTTTTAAAATGATTTGCAAATTAATTTTACATTTAATTGAAATTAAATTTTTCAAGAAAAATCAAAACAATGAAAATCAATTCAATCTATTTCCTATTTTTAATTTTTACATTTTTTAGTTGCAAAAACGATCAAGAAGAAGTGAAACTTAAGTATGAAAAAATTGAAGATTATCCAGTTTATGATGGAGATGATTTAGGATTCCAATTTTCTCCTGACCAGACTACCTTTAAATTTTGGTCGCCTAATGCTCAAGATGGACGGGTATTCATTTATGATAACGATGATGAAAGTGCCATCGTTTCTTCTCATAAGATGAAGTTGGATGAAAGTGGAGTTTGGTCAGTTACCGTCAAAGAAAATTTAGATAAAAAATATTACACCTTCCAAGTCAAAAGATATAATGATTGGAAAAATGAATCTCCAGATCCTTACACCGTGGCATGTGGCAGAAATGGTCAACGATCTCAAGTCATAGATTTTCACAAAACAAACCCTAGCGGTTGGGAAAATGATCATCGTCCTCCCCTAGCTCAACCAAATGATATTGTCATTTATGAATTGCATGTTCGAGATTTAAGCATTGCCGAAAATTCAGGGATTCAACAAAAAGGAAAGTTTTTAGGCTTGGCAGAGTTAGGAACTTTGAGTCCCGATGGTCTTTCCACGGGTATCGATCATATCAAAGAATTAGGAGTTACGCATGTTCATTTGTTGCCCGTTTTCGACTTCAGAAGTATTGATGAAAGAAAACCAGAGGCGGAAAGAAACTATAATTGGGGTTACGATCCACACCTATATAATGTACCTGAAGGAACTTATGCAACTGATGCAATTGATGGAGCAGTTCGGATTCGAGAATTTAAAACCATGGTCAAAGCATTTCATGATGCCGGAATTCGAGTGGTGATGGATGTAGTTTATAATCATACTGGATCTAAAAATTGGAATCCATTTGACCGATTAGTTCCTCGTTATTATTTTAGATATGATAAAGATGGAAATAAATCAAACGCTTCCGCTTGTGGAAATGAAACTGCTTCTGAACGCCCAATGGTTAGAAATTTCATTTTACAATCAGTAAAATATTGGGCGGACGAATATCATATTGATGGTTTCCGATTTGACTTGATGGGAATTCATGATATCGAAACGATGAATTTAGTTTCTAAAACTTTAAATAAAATTGATCCTTCAATTTTCGTTTATGGAGAAGGTTGGAATGCAGGAGACAGTCCTTTGCCTGAAAAAGATAGAGCAGTAAAAGCCAATGCAAACCAGTTGGATCAAGTTGCCGTTTTTAGTGATGACATTCGTGACGGATTGAAAGGTCATGTTTTCACCGCTGATGCCAAAGCATTTATTAGTGGCGAAAAAGATTTGGAAGAAAGTATCAAATTTGGGATCGTTGGAGCGACTCAGCATCCTCAGTTAGATTATTCTAAAGTCAATTATTCCAAAGCGCCTTGGGCCAACCAACCAGCACAATGTATTAATTATGTGAGTTGCCACGATAATAATACTTTATATGATCGCTTAGATATTTCATGTCCAAAAGCAACTGAGGAAGAAAAAGAAAAGATGGCGCGTTTAGCATTAGGAGTTGTTTTGACTTCTCAAGGAGTTCCATTTTTACATGCTGGTTCAGAATTTTTAAGAACGAAAAATGGTGTAGAAAACTCTTTTGAAAGTTCTGATAGTATTAATGCAATTGATTGGTCTCGGAAAAACCAATATTTATCAACGGTGCAATTTGTCAAAGATTTAATAAAAATGCGAAAAGCGCATCCTGCATTTAAGATGACGACTCAGAAAGACATTGCAACAAACTTAAAATTTCTTACCTCTAAAAATAACTTGATCGCTTATCAGATAAATGGTGCAGCAGTTGGTGATCAATGGAAAAAAATTGTCATCGTACTTAATGGTAACTCAGAGAGTCAAAATTTACAAATCCCAAAAGGGAATTGGACCTACGTAGTGAAAAACGGAAAAGTGGATGAAACCAATTTTGAAAATTTTTCAGGCGGACAACTCAATATAAAAGGAACAGAGATGATTATACTAGTTCAAAAGTGACCAAAGGTAGAGTAAAACCAATATTATTCTAAAAGAAAGGATATTCTTAATTACTTAAGAATATCCTTTCTTTATTTTTTTGTAAAAACATAAATAATTCAATTTTCACAAAAGTGGTAGTAATTTTTAAAATAGGGTTCATAAAAATTTATGAATCAATCTTTTATAAATCACCTATTTTTTGATAGGTGAAAATAGGATGTCACAACAAGATTTAATTTTGATTTTTATCACTTTAATTTAGAAAAAAATGTAAAAATTTATTTTGTGACACGCCTATTGGCATAAGAATTGCAACCTAAATAAACATACCAAGCAATTAAAAACTCCCTTCAAACTTCCCCTCCTATTATTCTTAAAATCACGATTAATTATGACATAGTAGATTTGAATTTTAGTATTTAAGTGATTATTTCAAATACCGAATTTTTTATGATACTGACATTAAGCCTACTTTTATTATTTAAATTCAAATACCCAACACAGACCCAAACCAATAAACAATTTTAATCCATGTATTTTTTTGAAATTATGTACAATTTGATAACGACGCGCATTTTCATTTTTCTAACACCAATTTAACACCGACCCTATTTTTTTATTTGTTTTGATAACAACACATTTACATAGGGAATTTTTGCTCTCTCTAAAGCGTCTTATTAATTTTCAACACAATTTTATTTCAATCATTTGATTAAATTTCTATTGTTAAAACTTCTTTCGAAAACTTAAATTAAACACAATTTTAAAGCCCAATGCCCTGAAACAACATGTTCAATAAACATGTTTAGATTGAAGTTTTACAGAATAAGGTTGAAAATATTTTCCTATTAGAACTAAGAAGACTGGCCCATTACTGGGTTTTGTCTTCTTTTTTTTTCAAAAAAGTAGCCATTTGGACTTGCTCCATATGGCTACTTTTTTATATAATTGATTACACATTTTTCTTTAATTTCTATCCGCACTTGTTCCTGAAAATGATTCAGATCCACGAAATTTATCTTTCCAACCTGGAGAAATTTGTTCTATCAATATCATCATAAGATAAGGAAACAAAACAATAATACCTCCTAACGATGCATCTAGAAAGAAATGATTTCCAGTCATCACAATAACCAAAAGAACAAAAAGCGGATATATCCAAACTAGAGTTCTAACTAAATTATTCTTTGCATATAAATAAACACCAAATGCAATTAATAATGAGTTCCCAAAATGCATGGAAGGCATAGCAGCAAATTGATTGAAAAGTTTCGAATTGAGGCCTTTGTATAAATTAATTCCACTAATATGATTTAAAGTGTCAATGAATCCTTCTCCAAGATGTATTCCTAAAACATTTAAATTTCTTAATACATCTCCGCCAAAAACTGCATAGGGATTGCTTGCTATTTCATTGATCATTCTTGGTGGAGCACAAGGAAATCCTACAAAGAAAAATAAGGTTATGACATTAGCAATTAAAAAACCATTTCGAATAAATAAGTAGTGCTTTCTTTTTTTATAAAATAACCAAACAAAGAATATAATGGTAGTTGGAATATGAAGTTTAATATATATCCAATTAATAACTTTGATTAAAGTTACTTTATCTAAAAAATATTGTTGAATTGGAAGTTCATAAAGAATCCCTAATTGATGTTCCCATTCAATTACTTTTTGAGCATTTGCAAATGCCGTCGCCTCATCCCCTATTGCCAACCCTCTTGATAATTTATATAACAACAAGAATACTACAAAAAGTAATAGTTCTCTAAATCCAGAATATTGCTTAAATGATGGTTTAAAATGCTCCCAAACGGAAGTTTGACCTACACTAATATCTCTAGATGCTTGCCAACTATAAAAAAAGATAATTGCTAAAAGGACAGTTAGACTCGTAAAATTCATTTGCTATTTTTTTGCTAAAACTTACTATTCGTATTTTTTTTCAATCCTCCTTGTGGGTCTAAAAAAATGTAAATATAAAAAAGATTTTTGCTCTACAGTCTATTTCAATTTACTTATAGAATTTCTAGTTTTTATAAGTATTCCAAGGATTCTTTTTGAAAGAAATCCTAATATTAACATAATCTAATTACTTTGCGTCGGATTTACAAAAAACTTAAATCTGCAATATCATTTGACTAATTTTTTAATTGACGACTTCAGTTCCAAAAGATTAAAATTTTGCTCAAATAATTATAAAATAAATAGCCAAATTGGGTTAAATCTATAACCGCTCTATTGCTGGAAAAAAGTATCTCGGATTATGTCTCAACCAACGTCAATCAATAGTACTCTAATTACTACTAATCTAATTCCTGCTAGTGAAAGTAAAGAACTTAAATGGTTAATGATTTTTGTATGTATAGCCTATCATTACAAATTAATTTTTTGTGGTCTTCTTGGAAAAGTTTTAGGTTATACCTGGATATGCAAAACAATAATTCATGGAGTAACCACTAATCATTGGTTTGAACAATTAGTATTTATTCCTCTGTTATGGTATGTACTTTATCGAATGACCATTGTAGTTTTTGGGCCACATAGAAATGAGGTATTAGCTAAATCAGTTCAGACTAAAAAAGTATTAGCCCTATTTTTTATTACAATGTATATCTATGCCACAGGAATTCATTTTACAAATACTATAGAAATATATTCTCGAGTTAATTTAGGTATCTCTTCGGGGCCTCTATACGAACAAATTTTTTGGATTGATGAGGTCTTGAGTCATTGGATTCAATTCTTTTTTTATTTCTTATTTTTTGCTTGGTTAATTGTATACGATCGTCTTGACCGAGATGATGGAAGTTATATTGCTATTTTTACTGGGTTGTTACATGGTCTGGAAAGAGCGATTGGCGTAATAGAAGGTGATAATCCATATAGCGCATTAGTTTTTGGCTCTTGGATTTTAATAGCTTGTATTATTCGATGGAAAAATCATAAAAAAGATTTCGGAAGAGTTTGGAAAGATTTCTTTTTCAGACATGGACTAACATTTGGAATCAGTATGCCATTAGGTATTTTAAGTTATAATCTTCTTTTTGGTGGATTTGTTCAACCTTCAACAATGATGGATGAGGCATGGAAAGTTGTCGTCTTTGGAGTGGTATTTATTTTTGTTGGCTTTATCTCAGCAGTTTCATTGGATCGTTTATTTTCAGGAAAATCCAAATTCACAAAATAACTTTCAAAGATGCACCTATAAAAATGAGCCACTTTCATAAGATTGAAAGTGGCTCATTTTTATATAATGTTAAAGATTAGTTTTAAAATTCTAATCCCATTCTAAATCGAATTCCTAATCCTTTTACTCCAAACAAATTAGGAATATTCGGATTATCCAGATAATTAAAACGTTGAACTAAATCTATAGAAATGATTTTAAAGATATTAGCTACTCCAACACTACCTTCCATATAAGGTTTTTCTGACAGAGTAAATGTGGTTGGATTTCCCAAATCATCAGTTGGAAATTGAATTAATTCTGAATTAAGATTTGGATTGTTTTTATCCGATACACTTCCATATAACATCTTAAATGTGAAAACTTCTCTCAATTTCAATTTCCGAATAAGAGGAATTTTATTAAATATATAACCGTTCATATAATACAAAGCATTAAAACTTACATATTGATCGCTGACAAATTCTAAGAAATTCATCATGTTATATGAAAAGGTTTGGTAAGAATAAGTTTGATTTGCCCTAGGTAAAAACATCAAATTAAAAGGTACTTCTCCAAACATTTTTCCACCTTCTAAATATACATGAGCAATTCCCAAAAATGAGAAATTAAATTTCTTAAAAATATTTAGAGTTACTCGGTGATAATCATAATCACTTCCAAATAAATCTGGAACTCCCATTTGATAATTTAAAGTAAAAATGGGATATCGATTAAAGAGATTAGTTCGATAATTTCTTCCTTGCAAAAACTCTTCATTTGGTGCCCAACGTAACATTAGAGATGCTTCCGAAACATCTATTTCTCCCAATGATTTTTCAATGATTTCATTCTCATAATAATCAAAAGTCAAAGCACCAATAGGTCGTTCTCTTCGTTGTTCAAACCCAAACTGGTAAGTAAAATTACTATTCAATTCCCTCAAATATTCAATCCTAGTAGAAGTAAACAAAACCATCTTGTTAGCAACTCCCCTTTTAAAAGATAATAAAAAATTATCCTCGTTAATAAAGGCCAATCGTTGCCCTGGGAAATTAGTATCATGTTGATGCCTAATCAACAGATGATGCCTTGGATTTTCAATAAAATCCTTATTAAAGGAATACAATACTTGAGAAGAATATTTCCATTTTTTATCTCCAAAAGCATATAGTAACTGTCCTTGTAATCTTATTTTAGGTGAAAATTTCAAGTTAGTCTCTCCCCCAAATCTAACTCGATTTCCTTCTGTTTGATTGAAACTATAGAATCCATTTATTGGACCGATATCAACGGGACCGACTGGAATATATCCTGTTGCGAAAAAATTTATAATATTAACTGTTGTTTTAAACGTAGGAATCGTTTGAAGGGTATCGACCATATTATACACCGATGCTTCTCCTTCCGTCAATGCTACTGGTCGAACCTCCTCCCAATATGCTTCATCTTTTTCAAACATATCTTCCGCATCAATTTTCTTTTGAACACCACCCCAAACCGATTCGTCGGGAGGGATATTGATCACATGATCTTGATTAGAAGTTGTTTTTCTTCCAAAAAAACCAAACCCTTTTTTCGTAATTTGAAAATCTAAAATCAACAAGTCCTTGGTACGAATCCAAATTTCTCCTTTTTTAGAAAACTCCTGATTGACACGCATATCAGTTACCCAATTCAAATTAATTTGATCGGTAATTCCCATGTCAACGTTCAATACCGTATAATTGGAATCAAGAGAAATCGCTATATTACCTTTGAATCCAAAGTTCTGTTTATTCGCAGGTTGGAAAGCTAAATCAATAGCTTTTATACCATTGACAACCACAGTATCATTAATATAAAAATGGTAATAAAAAGGAGCAATATTAGAAAGTGGACTAACAAATTGAATCCCAACTACATCAATATTATTTTTATAAATATCAATATCTTGGTACATCAACTTCATCAATTGAGAGATCGTTTTTTCATCAACCAACTGATCAAAATTGGAAACCTTCATGGCTTCTCGATACTCTTTTTTCTCGCTTGGATCTTTTCGATAGTAAATTGTCGAATTACCTTCTTGCATATAAACTGGCAAATAAGGTTTACCATTGATGGCTGAGGTGTCTACATTATCAAAAATAAATTGGAACTGGTTGAAGATTTTTCTGTTTCGAAATTTGTCGGTGATATTATTAATATCAAGTTCGATCTTTTCGTATTTTTTATATTCATAATAATCTTGATTTTCAAGACGATTCTTATCTTTATTTTCGATGGCTCTTTTTACGAAATCTACTGCGGGATTTCCTTTTCTTCGATACCTTCTTTTTTTAGCGGTGATCGTTACTTCATTTAGACTTGTTGAAGTAGATTTTAATTCAATATCTATCGTTTGTCTTTTCCCCAAAACAACATCAACTGTATCCGAATCATAACCAACATAGGAAATAATTAATTTGTCAGTCATCCATTGTGACTCCAATTCATAAAACCCATCAAAATCTGTTGATGTCCCTACCGTTGTTCCAAGCGAACCGATATTCACGAAAGGTAGCGTTTCTTTAGTCTCTGCATCAATAACTTGTCCTTTGACTTTTGTTATTTTTTGAGCTTGTACAAAAGAGAAACTAAAAAATAGTAAAAAACAAAGTGAAAGAATTCCCTTTGATTTTTTTAATAATAATTGCATTGGATAGATGTTCAAAATATTAGATAAATGTTGCGAGCGAAAATATATGAGATTTGGTTTTTAATTTTACTAGGGTCAAAAATACGTTAAGTAAACGAAATTAAAACAACAATAGTCTTTCATAATGCAAATATTATACTAAAAACTACTATTATTTGTCTGCTCTCGAACTAATTAAAATCGAAATTTTTATTTCAACCAAAACTTTCCACAAAGGTCACTTTTTCTTTCTTTTCTATTCCTTTTTTCAGAGTGAATTGCTGAAATTTTTATATGAATCATCTTCTTTTATCTATCAATCGTTTTTCACTCTTCTAGTAAAAATAATTAACCTTCAATTATTTCAAAAGTACCCGTTATTTCTACTTCTTTTTCTATCATCTTTGCAACGGAACAATAAGTTTCTAAAGAAGAGGCAACGGCTTGTTCCGCTTTTTTCGATTTTACTTTTCCATATATTTTATAGTGTAAATTGATCTTAGTGTACACTCTTGGAATTTCTTCCCTACGAGTTCCTTCTACTTCTACTTTGATATCTTTTACCTCCTGTCTCATTTTTTCCAAAATCATCACAATGTCTATAGTGCTACATCCTGCTACTGCCATTAATACCGCTTCCATTGGTCCAGTTGCTGTTCCATCTCCACTCAATTGAACAGAATGACCTGCTTCATTTTTGGCAACATAGTTTTGAAGTGAATCTGTTGTTTCTAAAGTAATTTTCATTATAAAATTTATTTATATTAAGTAGTTAAACAGTATTTTGAGAATTAAGTTTTGCCCATTCTCTTTATTTTTTCTAAACCTAATTCGTTGAGTTTTTGAATATTGTCTAATGGAATTTGTTCTGTGTTGGGATGAATCTCAGTTGCTTTTGTAACACTACTTTCCCGTAATAAATGAAGCATCGGAAATGGAGAACGAGTTACATAATTTGAGGGTGCATTTTTTTTCTCACCTGCAAATTGATAATCTGGATGAAAAGAGGCAATTTGAATTTCTCCTTCTAAATCCATGTCCTCTAAAACTGCATCTGCAATCGATAAGAAATCATTATAATCTAAAAAATCTGTCAAAGTATTTGGATGAATTAAAATAGAAGTTTCGATATTAATATTTTCATTTTTTTGCAAAAAGTTCAACTCCTCCATCAAAGTTTCAACTAATTTTTCCACACTTTCTGACTCTTCCAAACGATACCGAATTTTATCCTCTCGAAATGGATGCCCAGCAAACGGGCAAATATTTAAGCCGATTACAAAGGTCTGAATCCATGATTTTGTATTTTCAATAAAATCCATTTTTTCTGCAAATATAATAGACTTTCTAAAAAGAAAAGGAGTTATCAATTTAATCTGATAACTCCTTCATTATATCTTTTTGTCAATCGACATAAGTCGAAGGTTTCTAGTAATAAACTGCTCTTCTAACTTTGGCTACATGCTTCGCTAAACGAACAACTTGACAACTGTATCCAAATTCATTATCATACCATGCGTACAAAGTTACCGTTTTTCCATCCTCAGATACGATGGTCGATGGAGCATCAAAAACACAAGTTGCAAATAATCCAACTGCATGACTTGATACAAATTCAGTAGAAGTAGAGTATTGAATTTGTTCCACTAATTTTCCATTTAACGCAGCATCTTTTAACATTGCATTGACAGAAGTAACATCAGTTGGAGTATTTAAAGTTAAATTCAAAATCACAAGAGAAACATTTGGAGTTGGAACACGAACTGCGTTTCCAGTTAATTTCCCTTTCATGTGAGGAAAAACTTTAGTTACCGCTTTCGCAGCACCAGTTGAAGTCAACACCATATTAGTTGCTGCACCTCTTCCACGTCTTGGTTTTTTATGAAAATTATCTAGTAAATTTTGATCACTCGTATAAGAGTGGACTGTTTCAATATGTCCTTTTTCGATTCCTAATTTGGTATCAATAACTTTGATGATTGGAACAATCGCATTAGTAGTACAGGAGGCTGCACTCAATACTTTTTCATTTTCTAAATCTAATTCTTCGTGATTTACTCCATAAACTACATTGGAAATATCATCTCCCGGTGCAGTCAACATTACTTGAGAAATCCCTGGGCGCAAGTGTCTGCTCAGTTCTTTTTTATTTCTAAAAACTCCAGTATTATCAATCACTAATCCATCATTAATTCCAAATTGAGTGTAATCAATATCTTCAGGACTTCCTGCGTAAATCATTTGAATTCGATTCCCATTAATGATCATTTCTGAACCATCTTCTGACACTTCAATCGTTCCTTTAAACATCCCATGCACACTATCTGTTTCCAAAAGTGAGGCACGTTTTTTAGTTTCCTCAAATTGATCCTTCATTTTTGGACGTAGTACAATTGCCTTTAATCTCAATTGTTCTCCACGACCTGTTGTCGTTACAATTCTGCGAGTTACTAATCTTCCAATTCTTCCAAAACCATACAACACGATATCTTTTGGCTTCAAATTTCCGTTGGTAGAATTGATAAAACTACTTAGTTTGTTTTCTACAAAATCATCAATACTTTTGAAAGAGTCTTTTTCTTCCAACCATTCAGAGGCAAGTGTTCCAATATCAATACGAGCAGCTGGCATATTTTCATTAGCTGAAATTGCCTTTGCTATTTCTGAAGTGATTTCGACTGGAACTTCTTTGTCAGAATAATTAGAACCAAAAGTATGAATGTTTAATACTTCACTTGGACGTGCATCATAAATGTCTCTTCGAAAAAGGATTAATTCAATAGATCGATCAAATCGAAGATCTCCAACAATCTGGAGTAATTCCAAAGCAGTTTTTTCTTTTTTGTGCCAATCTCGAAGAGAAGTATCGGCATTGCTTCGCAACATGGTGTTTTTGTCGCTCATGTCAAATATTTAGTTAAATGGTTAGATAAAATAAATGGTCAAATTTCGCCGCAAAAGTACAGTTTTTTAATGGTTAACTATAAATGGCGAATGGTTAACTTTCTGTTTTACGGAAAATGAGGTGCGTTTGTTTTTCCAAAAAAAAAAGCACCTCAAATAAATTTGAGATGCTTTTCCAATTTGCGTCAATAATATTTTTTAAGAAGTAGATGTGTTAAGCACCTAAATAGTTTTTCAACAATTTACTTCTTGAGGTATTTCTTAATTTGTTAATGGCTTTGTCTTTAATTTGTCGTACTCTTTCACGAGTCAATCCAAATCTTTCACCAATATCTTCTAGAGACATTGGATGTTCAACACCAATTCCAAAATACAATTTGATGACATCACGTTGACGATCAGTAAGCGTACTTAATGAGCGTTCAATTTCACTACGAAGAGATTCTTTGTATGCCAAATTTGCATCTGTACCTGGAGTTCCACCATTTTCAAGAACATCAAGCAAAGAGTTATCTTCACCTTCTACAAAAGGGGCATCCATACTCACATGTCGAGCGGCTACGCCTAGAGTTGTTCTTACTTCTTCAGTTGGGATTTCTAAAAGTTCTGCTAATTCATCTGCAGAAGGTTCGCGTTCGAATTCTTGTTCCAACTCCGAGAAAGCCTTATTGATCTTATTTAAAGATCCTACTTTGTTGAGGGGAAGCCGTACGATACGGGATTGTTCTGCCAAAGCCTGAAGGATAGATTGTCTAATCCACCAAACGGCGTAAGAGATAAATTTGAAACCACGCGTTTCATCAAAACGCTGTGCTGCTTTAATCAAACCTAAGTTTCCTTCATTAATCAAATCTGATAATGAAAGACCTTGATTTTGATATTGCTTAGCAACCGAAACAACGAAACGGAGGTTCGCTTTAGTCAATTTCTCTAGAGCTTGTTGATCGCCTTGCTTAATTCGCTGAGCTAAATCCACTTCCTCTTCTGGAGTCAATAAATCCACCTTTCCAATTTCTTGGAGGTATTTTTCCAATGATTGACTTTCTCTGTTAGTGATTGACTTGGTAATCTTAAGTTGTCTCATGCAAGTAAATTATGGTTTGGTTTACAAAAGTGATACCCTAGAAAATAGATTCTAAGGTGCTTGCTAAATAAAAGTCGATTTCCTGGGAAAGATCGCTAGATATGTATATGGGAAAAAATAAGATATTCTCTCTAAAGATAAAATGATGGTGCAGAAAGTGAGATGTGTTTGTAACTTTATTTCGTAACCTTTCATTATTAAAATTTGGAGGAATTTGGTTGTGTTTTAATTACGCTACAAAAATAAGCCAAAAACCCTTGATTGTCAAGGGGTCATGAAATTAAAATGTATGTAATTGAATCTATTCCCAATTAAATCCGTAACTCTTCTTTCAAATCGGCGGCAAATGTACATACCTTACTTTTATTAAACAACACTTTATTATTTTTTATAATAAACCAATTTGAAAATTTTATTTTTTATATTAAACATTGGAAATATATATTTTGGTTAGCTTACTTTCTTTTCACTAAAACTTTTCTATAAATATCCTTTATTGGAAAGTTTAATTTTTATTTGGAAAAACCATTTTTTTATTATTTATTGCGCTTGACGAATAGTTAATATTTTATTTTTTTTACATTTATCGCTACTATTCGTAAATACTGGTATTA
The DNA here is from genome assembly GCA_937981555.1 of uncultured Saprospiraceae bacterium. Taxonomy (GTDB): domain Bacteria; phylum Bacteroidota; class Bacteroidia; order Chitinophagales; family Saprospiraceae; genus CAJQQY01. Next base: position 115,069 of record CALJOK010000049.1, on the reverse strand, counting down.
GTTTTTTTACTTCTTATAAACACATCTCTTCAATATGGAAAGAGTATCTTTTGATTTAGAATTTATTTTTCGGGCATCCCCGACCATTTTATATAAATTTTTGACAACTCCATCTTGCTTGATTCGCTGGTTTTGCGATGAAGTAGATATTACTGGTGAGGAATATGAATTTGTTTGGAGCGGAGCAGCTGAAAACGCTACCCTGATTGATGACATCGAAGACGAACGGGTTCGTTTCGAATGGGAAGATGGCGAAGATGGTGAATACTTTGAATTCCGAATGAGCCGATCCCCAGTTACTGGTGAGACCATTTTAGAACTCACAGATTATTGTGATGCTGACGAATTGGACGACCAAAAGCAACTTTGGGAAAGTCAAATGAAAGTACTTCGCCAAGAAACTGGTGGATAGTTTTATCTCAATAAAGTTTAATAAGAAAGCCTTTTCGATATATCGGGAAGGCTTTTTTATATTTACAAAAAAGCTTAAAATGAATAACTCCCAATCTTATAGTTTAAAAGTTTGGTTAACTACCTCAATACTTAGCCCTTTATTATATTCATATAATTTTCATAACCAAAATTATACGTTGCATTCGAAAGGTGATATAATTGGATATATTCTAGTTAGCATTCTTTTTTTTGCTGGGGTGGCTTCCCCTTCTTGTCTTATTTTTGTTTGGCTTAATAAATTTATTATCCGATTGAGTCAAAACATTTTCATTTCAAAATTCATAATAAATTTATTAGGTCTTATTTTAGGAACCCTTCCCATAATGATGATTTTTACTTCACTAAATTATTATAATGATTTACTATCAAATATTATTATACCCTATATTTTAGTTTTCACTATTAGTATTTGGCTTTTTACCATTGAAAAAGAAAAAATAATAAACCTTCCAAAATCAAGAATTGATATTTTAGATGACGATTTAGATTTTAATAAATAAAGATGGAAAATAATAACCACTTCGATTATTCTTTAAAAGTATTTGGCCTGACTTTTCTTTCAGCCCCTGTTTTGCATTTTTTGATTTCAACATTTTTCAATATTGATTCTGATTTTAGTTTTAATAATATGGTTTCCGCCGTAGTCATATTTGTTTTATTTTTCATTTTGACCTTACCTACATTTTATGGCATTCTTTTGTTCACCAAAAATCTTTTTAAAACTGATACTCCAATTCTTCTACTGCGATTCATTATTTTAGGTTTAAGCGTAGTTTTATTTACTATCAATGTTTCTGTTTTAGCTTATCCTTTTTTTGGTTTTGATATAGAAGTGCTTTTTAATTTTAAATATTACTATATCTGTTTAGGTCTATTCATCTTTTTTATTAAAATAAATAGGCCTAAATTTTATTATAAAGAAGCTACAGATTTGATGATTTTAGATGATGATTTTGATTTCGAAAAATGAAAAGCATGAAACCAAATACAATTTTCCTATCTAAAATTTGGGCATTGGCATATATCTCATCTATCATTTTCAAATGCTGTGTACCAGATAATTCAAATCAAATAGACAATATCAAACTTATTTTTAAATGGCTTGTTTTTCTTTTGCCAACTCTTTTTGCTTTTGTAAAATTTGGTAATGCTATTTTAATAAATTCAGCAATCGATAAAAATTTAAATTACAAAAAAGAATTATTTCAACTTGCTCTATTTATTTCAACTACCATCTGGTTAATTAATTTTTTTATTTTCACATTAATGATGAATGTCCAAAAGAACCATTTTTTTACCATCCCATTTTTGTCAGTAATGATTATTGGAATTTATTTTTTTAAGTTAGACAATGATAAATATTACAATGATCAGATTCTAGATGATGATTTAGATTTTTAAACATGAGAAAAAAGAAACAAGACAATGTTTTTTCATTTAGTTTTAGAATTTGGTTTCTGACCTTACTTTTAGGATCAATATTATATTTTTTTATAGAAATTATTAGAACATTTGGTTCAGAAATTCCTATTAATACTTTTAGTATAATCTTAGGATTGATTTATTTGTTCATCATTTCTATTCCCTTCTTTTTCATTTTTCTAGTTTTCAATAAATTTATTTTTGATACCATAGAAAATAAAACTCACATCAAGTTGGTCATCAATTTATTCATTGGTTTTATTCTTTTTAATTTATCATGGCTACTTTCTTTTGAGACAAAATCAGTCTTCTTTATTTTTTGTTTATTATTGGTTTCGTCTGTGTTAATTTGGAAAATAAAAATCATCAATAAAACAAAAGAAAGTCATGATGATCTTATTGATGATGGAGACTTAGATTTAGATTTTTAAAAATTAAAAACAATTTGAAAAAAACAACTTATTTCCCCTCTAAAGTTTGGAATTATTCCATTATTATTTCTACTATCTTCAGAGGAATCTTAGCTTTTTTTTCTGCCTACCAATGGGTCGATGTTCCAATAGTTATGGCCATCCAATTTTTTGTAGGCTTTACATTATTACTTCCGCTTTACTTTTTATGGATATTTATTTCTCATTTAATTCTGAAAAAATTTGAAGAAGAAAGAACGCAAAAAACAGGCATCACCTATCTAGCTATTCTTTTCTCAATTGGTATTTATAATCTAGTCAAACTCAATGTGAGTGATTTTCAAAACTACTTTCGAATTTGGGATGCAATGTCATTTGGAGTAATCATGGTTGTTCTGATTTGGGCTTTAGCACTAAAATATGAATACCCACCAGTTTCAGAAGAAGATAAGAATGATATCCTAGATGATAATTTTGATTTTTCTGAAAAAGATTCCCCTTCAAAAACCTAATAAAATCAACACTTCCCCACTCTTTTTGATTATTTTTATAAAAAAATAAAAAACGGCTGTAACAAATAAAAAGTCGGATCGTCTTCTTGTTGTATTATGAATATAAAACAATTTACATCGGAAATTCTTCCTTACAAAAACAAGTTATACCGCTTTGCTTACCGCATCGTGGGCAATGGTGCTGAGGCAGAAGATGTCGTCCAAGAAGTGATGATAAAGTTGTGGAAGCAGCGAGAGAAACTGCATGAGTACAACAACATCGAAGCATGGTGCATCCGAATGACAAAAAATTTATCCATCGATAAAACTCGATCTAAACATTATAAACTAGGGATTATTCCAGAAGGATTTGACATTTCATCCGACCATAATAATCCTCATCAAGTAGCTGAAACTCAAGACACGATGCAACGAATTAAAAACATGATGGATACTCTTCCGACTAAGCAACGAGAAGTGATGCACATGCGAGACATTGAAGGATTGAGTTACAAAGAGATTGAGGCACAATTAGAAATACCGATGAACCAAGTAAAGGTTTATCTTTTTAGAGCACGAAAATTTATTAAAAGTCAACTAATTAATTCCGATTCTTATGGATTATAAAAATATAAATCACCTGCTAGAAAAATATTGGGAAGGCGAAACTTCTTTGCAAGAGGAAGAGACACTCCAACAATATTTCAATCATGGCAATGTCGCTCCGCAGTTGGAGCAGTTCAAATCTTTGTTTCAATATTTCAAAGAAGAACAAGATGTGATGATAAGTGATGACTTTGAAAAACGATTGTTGGAACAAATTGAGAATGAACCAAAAGTTGTTTCGGCCAAAGTTCGAAAGTTATCTTGGATGACTTCAATCCGAACTATTGCAGCAGTTGGAATTCTTTTGATGGGAGCTGTTTTTGTTTTTCAAAATATAGAACCAGAAAAAACTGATGTATGGGCTAAATACGAAATCGAAGATGAGCAAGAAGCAATCGAAGCTACTAAAGCCGCACTCGCTTTACTTTCTGGAAAAATGAAAAAGGGATCAAAGAAAGCAACGAAAGGATTTTCAGAAATGAAATTAGTTACGAAGAAAGCGCTTAAATAAAAACCTCAATACTCTTAAAGATATACGAACCGACAGAACAAATTCATTTTTGCTAGCAATTTGTACAAGACCATTTTTTTTTAACTTTAAAAACCTGTCCCAATAAATACGGGATTCAAAATTTATTAAATATGAAATATTTATTCTCAACCATAATTGTCCTCCTTCTGGCAGTTTCTGTCCATGCACAAAATGATGCGATTTCAAAATACTTTGACCAATATTTAGACGACGATAACTTTACGGTTGTTTACGTTAGCGGTAAAATGTTTGATATGATTGCTAAAGTTGATATTGACGAATTGCAAGATGAGGAAGCACAAGTAATTATGGATGTTGCCAAAGACATTAAGGGACTTCGAGTTTTAGTAACTGATGTTGATCCCAAAGGATATTATAAACAAGCTCGTAAATTAATCAATACTGATGATGGATACGAAGTCTTGTTAACGGTTAGAGATAAAGGAGACAATGTTAATTTCTGGATCAAAGAACAAAATAATATCATCGAAGAATTATTTCTTTTAGTAGGAAGCGAAGACGAATTTGTTTTAGTTAGTTTCTTAGGAACACTAGACTTAAATAAAATTGCTCAATTGGCTGACAAGATTGAAATGAGCGGTGCCGAACATCTGCAAAAGATTGGAAAATCAATCGAAAAAGATGTTGAGAAAAGTTCCAACTAAGATTTGAGAAACAAGTAATGAGTATTGGTTTTCCCCAATACTCATTACCCAAAATCTCATTTCTCCAAAAAAATCCATCACTAAAAAACCCTGATATGAAAAACCTACTGCTCTGCATATTCTTATTTTCATTTTCCATTTCAGCATATTCTCAAAACCGTAGTATCAAGAATTTTTATCATAAATATAAAAAGGAAGAGGGTACGCGCAACTTTGTATTACCAGGTTTTTTGATTTGGTTTGGAACAGGTATAGCTAATGAAATGACTGATGATGAGGAAGCAAAAGTCTTTTTGAAATTTGCAAAGAAATTTAAGACGATGCGTTTTTTAGTGCAAGAGGATGATAATACCATTTCACGAGAAGATTATAATCAATTAGTTGCAGGAGCAAAAAAAGGCAACTACGAGGAATTAATTTCTGTCAAAGAAAAAGGAAAAACTTTCCATATCATGGGTCGAGGCAAAAATGATAAATTGAAAAATTTATTAATCCTGGTCTCTGCTGAAGACACTTTTGTAATGATGAGCATGAAAACTAAAATCAAAACAAAGGATCTAAACCGCTTGATCAACGACTTAATGGAATTAGAAAAAATCCGAGAAAAACTGAAGAAAAAAGAAGAGGAAGAAAAAGCTCCTCCTCCACCTACCGAGAAAAAAGATAAACCTATTAGGGCATAAGCCCCTGTTCTCTAAAGGGGACGAATTATAAAATTCATACAAAATTTTAAAAAACCACTTCTGTCTGAAAGTATTTTTTATTTACAATTTAAAATACTGAAGCCTACTTTCTCCTTAAGGGGACTGGGTTTTTACAGGAGCAAATCTACCATCATGAAAAAAATATTAATTGCAATCGCAATACTTGCCATCCCTTTTCTTGCTTCAAGTCAGCAGGAATCAATTGAAAAATTCTACGACAAATATGTAGACAATGAAAAAATTTCTGACATCTCACTTAATGGCTGGGTACTTAGTATGGCTTCCAAAATGTCAGATGATGAGGGAACAGAAATTTTAGAAAAAATAACCAAGCTTAGAATTATGCTTGCTGATGAAAAAGATATCGTCTCCAAAACTGATGTTAAAAAATTGATGAAAGATGTTCGAAATAATAATTTTGAAGATTTGATGACTATTCGAGATGAAGGAACTCGTGTCAATTTTATGATTCGAGAAGAAGGAAAAAACATCACCAATGTTCTAGTTATCATTCATGGAGATGGAGATTTTATTCTTTTGAGCCTGGAAGGAAACTTAAACTTTGAAGATTTGAAACAACTAGACTTTGATGTCGAAGGTGGAGATATTTTCAAAAAATTGCCAAAAGAAAGAGCATAGGTAATAGTTAACTGTGAATGATGAATGGTTAATACCATGGTTTTGAAACTTTATGGGATTAACCATTCACAGTTAAGCAGTATCCATTAAAAAAAATTGATTAGTTGATAAATTTAAAGGTCTGATGACGAAAGTTGTTGGACTTTTTTTATGTTTACAAGAGTAAAATTATTCAATTAAAACCAATTCAAATGAGAAAGTTATTTCTACTACTTCCTTTAGTTTTTATTTCTACTTTTCTTTTTTCTCAAAACCCTTATCCTCCGACTTCTGGAGAGGATCGGTTAGCTGATTTTGAAAAAAGAAAAACTTTGTTGAAAAACTCCATGATTGCTAATATTCCATTTGAGTCAGTTGGGCCAACAGTTTTTAGTGGGCGTGTAGTTGACGTGGATGTATCTCCAACTGATCCAACTCATTTTTATGTGGCGTATGCATCAGGGGGGCTTTGGAAAACAATTAACAATGGAACTACCTTTTTTCCCATTTTTGATCATGAGGCGGTGATGACGATTGGAGATATTGCTGTCGATTGGACAAACAATATTATCTGGGTGGGGACGGGTGAAAATAACAGTTCTCGTTCAAGTTATTCAGGTGTTGGAATTTATAAAAGTTCGGACGATGGAAAAACCTGGGAGCACAAAGGTTTGCCAGAATCACATCACATCGGTAGAGTCGTTTTACACCCAACAGATAAAAATACAGCTTGGGTTGCTGCTCTTGGACATCTTTATTCCCCAAACAAAGAGCGTGGAATTTACAAAACTACTGATGGTGGAAATACATGGGAACAAACACTTTTTGTTAATGAAAATTCTGGTGGTGTTGATTTGGTTGTTAGTCAAAAAAATCCAAATATCATTTATGCAGCCACTTGGCATCGACAACGAAGAGCTTGGGATTTTGTAGAATCAGGAGAAGGATCAAGTGTTTATAAAAGTACTGATGGAGGAAAAAAATGGAATAATATTTCCTCTGCAAAAACGAATTTCCCACAAGGACTTGGTGCAGGAAGAATAGGTTTGGCACTATATGAACAAGCTGGCAATGATGTTCTATATGCCTTGGTGGATAATTATGACAGACGTCCAGAAGAAGAAAAAGATGAAGACGAAGGTATCACCAAAGATGATTTAAGGAATATGTCAAAAGATGATTTCTTAAAATTAAAAGAAGATGATGTTAAAGACTTTTTATCCAACAACCGTTTTCCAAAAAAATATTCTGCCAAGAAAATTAACAAAATGGTGAAGAATGGAAAAATCAACCCCAATGCTTTAGTAGAATATTTAGAAGATGCAAATACATTGTTATTTGACACACCTGTTGTTGGTGCTGAAGTTTATAAGTTGACTAATGGAAAAACCAAATGGGAAAAAACACACGAAGGTTTTCTCGACCAAGTCTATAATTCTTACGGTTATTATTTTGGAAATATTCGAGTCTCCCCTAACGATCCTGGCAAAATTTACATCATTGGTTTTCGAATCATCAGATCAGACGATGGTGGAAAAACATTTAAATTAATTGGTGATGATAACGTTCACGTAGATCATCATGCCCTTTGGATCAATCCAAATCGAGATGGCCACATTATTTTAGGAAACGATGGAGGAATCAATATTTCTTATGATGATGGTGAGGAATGGATTAAGTGTAACTCCCCTGCCCTTGGCCAATTTTATTATCTCGCACTCGACAATGCTGAACCTTATAATATATACGGAGGCCTTCAAGACAATGGTGTTTGGGTCGGTTCCAGCGAAGGGTATGATGTAAAAAGTAAAGGTTGGAACAACTCAGGACAGTACCACTATAAGTCAATTATGGGTGGAGATGGAATGCAAGTAGCTATTGACCTCAGAGATAATAACACGGTGTACACGGGCTACCAATATGGAAATTATTTTCGTATCAATCAAAAAACTGGTCAAAGAAAATACATTACTCCAAAACATGAATTGGGCGAAAGACCACTTCGTTGGAATTGGCAATCACCGATTCATTTGTCGATTCACAACCAAGATATTTTGTACATGGGTTCTAATAAATTATTCCGAAGTTTTAATCAAGGAAATGATTTTAAAGCCATCTCTGAAGACTTGACTAAAGGTGGAAAGAAAGGTGATGTCGCTTACGGAACTTTGACTGCTATACATGAATCACCACTTCGATTTGGATTGATTTATACTGGTAGCGATGATGGTTTAGTTCACCTGTCCAAAGACGGAGGAAACTCTTGGGACAAAATACAAGGACTTCCAAAAAATCTTTGGATCACTAGAATTCAAGCATCACAATATGATGAAGCAACTGTTTACATTTCCATGAATGGCTATCGTTGGGATAATTTCGAATCACATATTTATCAGTCTACTGACTATGGAAAAACTTGGAAACGACTTGGTTTAGATTTACCAAAAGAACCTGTAAATGTCATCAAAGAAGATCCGAAAAACCAAAACATTATTTATGTTGGAACAGATCATGGATTGTATGTTTCCTTTAATCAAGGAGAAAAATTTATGATGATGAATCAAGATCTTCCTGCCGTCTCTGTTCATGATGTGGTTGTTCATCCAACAGCAAATGATTTAGTCGTAGCTACCCATGGTCGTTCTTTTTACAAAACAAATGTACAACATCTTCAAAAATTGGATAATGAACTTTTGGCGAAATCACTCCATGTTTTTGACATTAAGAAAAAGAGTTATTCAAGTCGTTGGGGAAGTAAATTCAGCCCTTGGCGAGATGCTAACGAACCTGAAATTAGTATTCCTTTTTTCACAAAAACAAAAGGACGTGCAAACATTGTTATAAAAACTAAAGATGGAGAAACTTTAAAATCATTTTCTCATGAAGCGAATCAAGGAATCAATTATGCTAACTATAATCTAGCTATTGATGATTCGAAAAAAAGCAGCTACGAGAAATTTCTAAACAGAAACAAGAAGGATAAAAAAGAAAAATCCATCAAGTTTAAAAAGACCGACACTAAGAAAACTTATCTCCGACCTGGAAGTTATACTTTGGAAGTTTCCAAAGATGGAAAAACGGAGAAGACAGAATTTGAAATTTTTAAACGATAATCATTTAAAGAACTTCCAGGACTTTAAGTTCTGGAAGTTCTACTTTTTATCGCTGCACCATCACCATTTCTACATAAACTGACTCCGCTGTTTCATTTATACAACAATACGTTTACGGAGATTTCTTTTTTAGCAATTCTTAATAAACCACCACATTTTCATCTTTTCAATATCTGATTTGCATTCCTTAATTTCCGTTTTTTAAATTATCTTTCGCAAAAACTGAAATAAATAACATAAAATAACATGTCCATGAGAAAATTTGGATTTTTCTTTTTGATGATTTTCGTTTTTTCTTTTTGTAAAAATGAAAAACCAAAAGAACCTATTCCCCCATACAATTCTCCCCAAGAACCAACCAATGAAAATATTCCTATCGCTCCAACTGATGCCTTTATTAAAAAATATACAGGCACTATTGGTGATAAATTTCCAATCGAATTAGTTTTAATTAATTGGTCCAATGGTAATTTAGGTGGTTATTATTTTTATACCGATCAAATCAAAACGGATAAAAAAGAAAATAAGAAACCTCAAAGAATTGAATTATCTGGTGAATTAAATTTAGATGAAACATTCATTATTGATGAATTCGCAGGAGATGATTTTACTGGAAAATTTACTGGAAGCCTATCAGAACTCTCGACCATCAAAGGAAACTGGAGTAACGCAGACAGCTCTAGATCAATGAATTATACATTGACAGAAACTCCAATAGAAGATCAAACAGGTTGGACAGGTGCTTGGTATCGCAATGAAGCGCAGAGTCCTGGCATGTTAATTTTAGGAAATAAAACAGACAAAACAATTGATTTTGGTTTAGAGGTTTTTAATGGTGGCCATAGTGGACTTTTGGAAGGCACCGCTAATTTGAACGGAGGAATCGCTACTTTTAAAAACACTATTTTTGATGATATTGAAACTTGTTTTTTAGTTTTTCAAAAGAAAGATAGTTTAGTTTTGATTGATCAAAAATCAAGCAACTGGGCTTGTGGTTTTGGAATGCGAGCTCATGCGAATGGAAAATATGAAAATTATTATTCTCCAAAAGAAGCAGAACTAGCTTATGGAAAAGAGAATAGTATTTTTAAAACTAAAGAACAAAGAACTCTTTTTATACAACTTGTTGGAGATAGATATGAAGATTTCGCATTCAATATGCAAGACATTATTAATTTTCCAAAAAGTGAAAAGGATGACTTTGAAGCAACTGCCTTTGCTGGAAATGTAATTGGATTAGCTTCTACGAATGAAGCGATTATTATGAAGAATGGAAAGGGATTATTTTGGGCTGCTGTAATTCTTTATGATGAACTGACTGATCAATTTCAAGTGAAATATTTTACGAATGATCAGAAAAGGAAAGAGGCAATTCCACAGACGATTGAAGATTGGCGAAAGTCGTTTTCTGAGTATGAAGTAGTAATATAACATTTCTCCCCGTGACACGATTTAAAATCGTGTCACGGAAGAGGATAAGATTTATCCTTTTATAAAATCATCATACAATAAATATTTCACTCTAATTTTCTTAAAATCATTCAAATCTTTTTGCCAGCTTTTCCTAATTTCTTCCTCACTTTTTCCATTAATAATTTGCCATCGTAAAGTGGCGTTCCCAGCTAATTTATCAAAAAATTTATTTTCCAAAAAGAAGTCCTTTTTGTTTTCAAAATTTTTATAAAAGTGCATCAAGTATCTTAAATTCAACCTGCCCATTTCTTGAAATTCTTCCAAATCTAATTTTGTTAAATCATAACCATTACATTCCTTCCCTTCAAATTTTGGATACTTCGCACCAGGCATTGGCTTAGGCGTAAAAGTAAAATCTCCTTGTTTAAAATCTGGATGTCCATAAATTTGAAATTGCTTATTTGTTCCTCGACCTGCACTCGCCGTTGTTCCTTCAAAAAAACAAAGTGAAGGATATAAATAGATCGAACGATTATTGGGTAAGTTAGGAGAAGGCTTGATCGGTAACTCATAAAATGTTTTATGATCATAGTTGTCACATTTTATAACAATCAAATTACATTTCACTCCGCCCTTTAGCCAACCTTCATTATTGACCATTTGAGCATACTCTCCCACCGTCATGCCATGTACCACAGGAACTTGATGTAGTCCCACAAAAGATTGATATTCTTTTTCCAAAACTGGGCCATCAACAAAATGTCCATTTGGATTTGGACGATCCAAAACCATAAAATCAATATTGTTTTCTGCACATGCTTCCATTACATAACTCATTGAAGAAATGTAAGTATAAAATCGAGCACCCACATCCTGAATATCAAAAACAACCATATCGATTCCCTTCAAATGCTCGACACTTGGCTTTTTATTTTTTCCATAAAGAGAAATTAAAGGGATACCAGTTTTTGCATCTTTTCCATCTTTTACTTTTTCACCTGCATCAGCTTGACCACGAAAACCATGCTCAGGAGCAAATATCTTTTTGATAGAAATTCCTTTTTGTAACAATGTATCTACAAGATGTGTTTTCCCAATAGTTGAAGTTTGATTGACAAGTAAAGCGACATTTTTACCTTTCAATATTGAAAGATATTCGTCCATTTGAGTTGCCCCTACTTGAACACTCAAATCAACCGTGGGTTCTTCTATAACTTCTTCAATTGACTCATTACCAGTTTTTAAATCTTTATTTTCTTCTTCACATTTTGTCGCAGTCAAAGCAAGAAGGAAAAGAAAAAGCATTGGGATTTTCATTTTTAAAATCATAGTGTTAGATTTGTTTAGTAAAACGACTTTCCAAGTCGTTCACCGTAAAACAACTCTCCAGAGTTGTTTCTCCTATTAAAAAAAAGTTACAATAATCATCCATTCAATTCTCCAAAGTTGTTTCTTTCTATTAATAATCATCCATACGATTCTGGAGAATTGTATGACGCTAAACGACTTGGAAAGTCGTTTTACTTATGAAAAAAAAATACGCCATTATTGATATCGAGACCACCGGTGGTCGAGCTGATCGGGAGAAAATTACCGAGATCGCTATCATTCTTCACGATGGTGAAAAGATAATCGATCAATGGGAAACTCTCCTGAATCCTGAGCGAGCGATACCATATAATATTACACAAATTACGGGAATTACTGATGGAATGGTAGCAGATGCACCAAAGTTTTTTGAGGTGGCCAAGAAGATTGTAGAGATGACAGAAGGAGCTATTTTTGTGGCTCATAATGTTCGATTTGATTATGGTTTTATTCGAGAGGAATTTCGAAGGTTGGGATTTACTTACATGCGAAAACAGTTGTGTACCGTACGCTTGAGCAGAAAAGCATTTCCTGGATTGAAGTCTTATGCGTTGGGAAACTTGATCAAACATTTTGGGATAAAAGTAAATGCTCGCCACCGAGCAATGGCAGATACTGCTGCTACTGTGGAGATTTTAGAAATGATTTTTGCCAAAGAACAAAGTGAAGATGATGTGATTGACATGATAAATTTGGGCGTCAAAGAATCCAAATTCCCCGTCAATATTACCATGGAAAAGCTGCATGAATTGCCTGAGGAAACTGGCGTTTATTATTTCCTAGATAAAGATCAAAATGTGATGTATGTGGGAAAAAGTATCAATATCAAAAAACGAATTGTCGAACATTTTACTTCCAAAACCGACAAAGCCTACAAGCTCCAAAAATATGTTCATGACATCACTTATGAAATTACAGGGAGTGAATTAGTCGCTTTACTTTTTGAATCTCATGAAATAAAACGTTTGCTTCCTCCTATCAATAAAGCGCAAAGAAGCCGTTTTTTCCCCTATGTTTTATTTGAGTATGAAAATCAAAATGGGTATCGTTGCCTAAGTTTTGGAAAGGTAAAAGCAAAGGATCGAACTAAGTTAAATATACTTCGGGAGTTCCCAAATTTGAATTCCGCAAAAGGAATGATGACGAGATTAATTCATCAATTCCAGTTGTGTCAAAATCTTTGTAGTATAGATAAAACTGGCGGCCCATGTTTTTTTTATCACTTGCATAAATGCAAAGGTGCTTGCATCGGAGAAGAATCGGCAAAGGATTATAATGAGCGTGTTGAGTTAGTTATGGATGCGATAAAAATTGATTTCGAAGATAATTTTTTCATCATCGACAAAGGGCGGGAGAATGATGAGCGCTCCATTGTGCTAGTCGAAGATGGCATTTATCGAGGCTTTGGTTATGTAAGTTTGGAAGAATTAAATGGACATCCTGATGAGTTAAAGGATGCGATCAAACCATTGAAACATCATCCTGAGGTGGTGAAGATTATTCATTCGTTTTTGGGTAAGGATAAGAAATTGAAAACTATGAAATTTTAACCCCCTGCCCCTAGATGGTTTTTTTTTAAAATTCCTAAAAAAAAGGAAAGCCCATTTTTCAAATCAATGAAAAATGGGCTTTTATATTCTAAGAAATAACAATGCTCCTACAAAAAAATAAAAGTATAAATGTTACCTCTAGATTAACCATTCATGTTCTCCTTTAGGGAAAAAGGACATACTAATCATCCCCCAAAAACGGATACCGATAATCCGTCGCAGGAACCAAAGTTTCCTTAATCGTACGAGGAGACAACCATCGGTACATATTCAAAACTGACCCCGCTTTATCATTCGTACCAGAAGCTCTTCCGCCACCAAAAGGTTGCTGACCAACAACTGCACCAGTTGGTTTATCGTTGATGTAAAAGTTACCCGCTGCATTTTTCAATGCATCAGAAGCAAAATTTATTACCGTTCTTTCTTTCGCAAAAATAGCTCCCGTCAAAGCATACGGAGAAGTAGTATCTACCAATTTCAAAGTCTTTTCAAAGTCTTTGTCATCGTAAACATAGACTGTCAAGACTGGGCCAAAAAGTTCTTCTTCCATCGTCGTGTATCTTGGGTCAGTTGTCAAGATTACAGTAGGCTCAATGAAGTAACCTTCTTTTTTACTGTAACCGCCACCCATGATTACTTTCGCTTTTTTATCTTTCTTAGCTTGAGAAATGTAGTTGGTAATTTTATCAAAAGCTCGCTCATCAATGACTGCATTAATGTAGTTAGAAAAATCTTCTGGCGACCCCATAGTCATATCTTCCAAGTCGGCTTTCATATATTTTTCAATATTATTCCAAAGACTTTTAGGAACGTACGCTCGAGAAGAAGCAGAACATTTTTGACCTTGAAATTCAAATGAACCTCGAACCATGGCAGTTGCCACTTCTTTAGCATCAGCGGAATGATGTGCAACGATAAAATCTTTCCCTCCAGTCTCTCCTACGATTCTTGGATACGTTTTATATTTTCCAATATTCATTCCGATCGTCTTCCAAAGATGTTTGAACACTCCAGTTGAACCGGTGAAATGCAATCCTGCAAAATCAGGATGATTAAAAATAATATCTCCTGCTACCGGGCCATCCACATGAACCAAATTAATTACCCCTGGAGGTAATCCTGCTGCTTCGAAGATTTCCATAATTACTTGAGCAGAATAAATTTGAGTCTCCGCAGCTTTCCATACAATTGTATTTCCAAGCATCGCTGGAGCTGCACATAAATTACCTGCAATCGAAGTAAAATTAAATGGAGAAATCGCAAATACAAACCCTTCCAACGGACGGTATTCCATTCGATTCCAAATCCCCGGAGCACTCTCTGGCTGCCCTAAATAAATGTCCGTCATAAACTGAACATTGTATCTTAAAAAATCACAGAACTCAGCAACTGCATCAATCTCTGCTTGGTAAGCATTCTTAGATTGAGCCAACATCGTTGCTGCATTCATTCTTGCTCGAAATGGTCCAGACAACAAATCAGCTGCTTTCAAAAAAATTGCTGCTCTATCTTGCCAAGGCATGTTTTCCCAATCCTTTTTTGCTGCTAATGCTGCATTGATTGCTTTGGTTACATGAGTACCATCACCTTTTGAAAATGTTCCCAAGACATGATTAATTTCATGTGGCGGTCGCATCTCCACTTTATTTTTAGTGTGTATCTTTTTACCTCCGATGTACATCGGAATGTTTACTTTTTTCGATTTTAAAGTTTTAAGCATCCGTTTCAATTCTTCCCTTTCAGGAGAACCTGGAGCATAATTTAAAACTGGTTCGTTTACCGCAATTGGTAATTCATAAATTGCATTTGACATAATTATATTCTTTTATTTGGTGGTCAAAAATTCGGTGCAAATGTATTAATTTTTTTGGGAATAAATTGTCTTCATTTAAAAGGATTCGAATGTATTTTTAATTGAAAAATATCGTCTACGAAAATCTATTTCAGGAAGTTTCTTATTTTAAAAAGAATTATATTTGCATATAAAAATTGGTTTTCATAAAACAAAAAAAGAGTTTTCATCTTTTGAAAAGATTCAATCACATCAATAATCATTTCCAATTTTGGGTAATTCAAATTATCCTCTTCTTTAGTGTTTTTGCTTTTACTGGTTATAATGCAAAAGCAGAAATTCCAATTCCAACCTCTTCCCAAACTGAATTAGTCCTTTCTAAAAAGGTAGTTTCCAAAAAAGTTATCTCTTTAAAAAAGGCAATTTTACATTTAGCAACTACTTTTGTTTTTACCCAACAATTCAAATTTCTAAAAGTTGATTTGATTCAGCAGCAGCAACTTTTGATAGTAAAATTTAAAGCTGTTTTCCAAAAATTCATTTCTATTCAAAAGCCAGTTTTCTTTTTCCCAAAAAGAATTATTTCCTCCGCTTCAGATTTAGACTTTCCAATTTTTTCTATTCGATAAATCTTCGAACTAGTATTTACTTTTTAAAACTTTTAACGCATTGTGGCAAGTTGCACGTGGATATTTTAAACTTGATCTTATTAAAAATAAATTAAGAATAGAATTCGCTACGCTCATCTTTTTTAGGTCAGCTAAAGCAGACCACCACGTGTTGCTTGCCTCTTACAATTTTGAGATATGAAAAAATTGAAAAGAATACTAAAACTTATAGCATTTATATGCTTGATAGTTTTAGCAGGTTTTGGTATTGGATTAAGTGGTGGAGTTCCTATTCCTCCTGCGAATAAAAAGAAAGATCCTGCAGAAGTTACTGATGAACAAATTGATTCAGAACAAGAAGCAGCAGAACTTAAATAAAAGAAAGCGATGTTGAAAAACCAACATCGCTTTCTTCTTTTAAATCTAATATGAAATTATTTGATACTTTCAAAAATCACTTCTTTTTGTCGACTTTTCAAATATTCCACATTTCTATCTGTCAAGGTTTGCTGATTTTTCAAAGTCGTGATCACGAGCTCAACACTATCATTTGTACCTATCAAAAAATTAATAGAACTGCTAATTTTCTTTTTGACTATCCAGTCTGAGATTAATCGATCATAATATATGTCATTAAAATGAAGGAATTCTTCAAATTTTGAAAATCGTTTTATTGATCTAAAACTATAAATGTCTTCCAATTGTTCTTCCAATTCTTGTAGCAACTGCTTCGCTTTACAAGATAAATCCACGGCTTGGTCAATCGTCATGTTTCGATCATAATTAATCTCGTTAATTTCTTGCCAAGTATTCCCCCAATTGATTAACGAATTTGCTTCTTCCAAATACATCACCATTTGTTTAATCACCGTTTCCACTTCTATTGCAATTATTATGGTCTCTGATAACTCTCTTTGAAAAGAAAAATCAGAATCTAACTGTTCACTAATAGTTTGTAATTGTTTGCTTAAATAAGGATATTCTGTAGCAATCAATTCATTTCTTTGAAAAATAAATTTGTCAAATTGAGATTGAATTTCCTTTTCTCTTTCAAGTTTCCCTGACAATACCTTTTTTTCGAAATTCAACAACCCAACGACCTTTTTTGCTTCATTAAATTGAAGTGCAGCCATCAAATATTCTTGCTTTTCAATTTCATATTGCTCCTCATTTTCCCCTAAAATATTTTGAAATAAACCGCGGATAGTTTTGAATTCTAAATCTAAAACATCCTGATGTTCTTCCTCTAAAATTATTTTTAATTCTTTTAGTCTTCGCGATTCACTATTAATTTTTACTTCCAAATATTTTAAATGCTTCTTGGAAAGTTGTAAACTTTTGTAATCCCCTACTATTTTTTCAAGGTTAGGAATTGGTTTCATTTTCTTTTATTTTTTTCTAAAAAATCAAATCTTCGGATCAATCTCATTTGGAATAAAAGGAGAAGCATCTCCCCCGCCTTTAATGATCTCTCGAACAATCGTACTACTAATATGTGAGTACTCAGGTCGGCTGATCAAAAAGATCGTTTCCAATCCATCACCAACAATATCATTCAATTGCGAAATCGTTTTTTCATAATCAAAATCAGAAGCATTTCGAAGTCCTCGAAGTAAATATCTAGCACCAATTTTTTGGCAATAATGTGCGGTCAAATTTTCAAAGGAAGCCACTTCAACTTTTGGCATATCTTCAAAAACTTTTTCCAACCAACCTAATCTAGTTTCCAATGGAAATAAATATTTCTTTTGAGTGTTAACACCAACGGCAACTACTATTTTATCAAAAAGAGGTAAGGCTCTTTTCACCAAATCAACATGACCTGTGGTGATTGGATCAAAGGAACCTGGAAAGACAGCGATTTTCATATTTGTTTTATTTTGTTTGTTTAGTTTTTACGACACAAATTATCTATGCTCATTTTCATCACCAGAAAGCAAACTAAATGAATCTAAAAATTTATCAATTTGCAAATTCATTCCTTTATCTTTCAATGAAATAACTTGAATAGAATAATATCTATTTTTAACTAAAAATGATTTCGTTTTGATCAATGCTTTTCCATCATTATAATCTACTCGCCACAGTCTTCCTGGAAATTCATTCATGGTGATTTCAGAAGAATAACTCAATTCACCTTTCACACTTTCAACTGCAGTCTCGACTGTTGTTTTAAAAAAGTCTTTAACCAGTTCTATACTATCTGAGTGAATTGAATATTTTGGATAATCACAATAACTCACCATATAAACTAAATTATGAGGATTTTTTTCAGTTGGTTGGTGTAAGTAAGTAATGTAATTAAGTTCGCCAATCTCAGTTTTTATGGGGTTTTCTTTTTTGACCATCTCACCTGGTGTAAGGACTTTAAATTTTCCATGAAAAGATTGGAACACTTCCCAACTTTGGGGAGTCATTGCCATACTCATTAGGGAAATTAAAAGTAAAAAAGGAATAATTTTTCTCATAGAAAAAAGAATTTAAGGAATTTGTAATTTGGGGTTTTAAATACTTGTAAATGTAAATCTACCTCTTGAAACGAATACTTTTAAACTTTCGTTTGTTTTTTTTGTAAAATTGGGTTTGGAATTGAAAACTGTTAACTTAGATTTTCATTTCCTCAAAAAATAAATAACAGCTAAAATACATTCCCCAAAGAATCAGTTTGATTATAAAACTAAAATTTAGAACATCCACATCTTATCCTAAATTATGAAATTTTTAATTCGATTTTCTTTGATATTCATTCTATTCGCAATCTCTGCATGCGAAGAGAAACCTGTAAAAGAGGAGGTCGGTAATGTTGAATTACCGCCAGAAGAGGAAGACTTTGAGGAAGCAAAATTCAAATGGGGATACATCAATAAGGCAGGCCAAGTAGTCATCAAAGATAGATTTGATGATGCTCGAAATTTTAAAGAAGGGCTTGCCGTAATTAGAAAAAAAGGAAAATGGGGATACATCAATAAAAAAGGAGAAGAAGTAATTCCTGCACAATTTAAAGCCGCTTGGTCATTTTCAGAAGGTGTGGCTCGGGTGTTGACTTTTGATAAAAAAATGGGTTTCATTGATCCTACAGGGGATTTCACCATTGAACCAAAATTTGAAATAGTGGAAGATTTCCATGAAGGTATGGCTCGCTTTTTTGAACTGGGTGCTTTTGGCTTTATCAATAAACAAGGAAAAAAAGTCATTAATCCAACTTATGATCAAGCCTCCAACTTTAAAAATGGTTTAGCTAAAATTAAATATTTGGGGAAATATGGAATGATTAATAATCAAGGAAAAGTAACTATTCCTCCGCAATTCGAACACCTCGGTTATTTTAAAAATGGTGTTGGCAAAGCTCGAAAAAATGGAAAATATGGTTTCATTGATTTGAAAGGAAAATGGATTATTGAACCCACATTTAACAATGCTAGAGATTTTGAAAACGAACTAGCACCTGTTTTTAAAAATGGGAAATATGGTTTAATCAATTTGCAAAATGAGTTCATTATAAATCTAGAATATGATGAAATCTGGTATGCTGGAAATAAACTTTGGGCAACAGTTAAAGATCAAAAATATAATTATATAAAAAAAGACGGGACAACTGTCATTGCTAAAGACTATGATATGCTTTATAGTTTTTCAGAAAAAAGAGCAGGATATAATGAAGGTTATTTGTGGGGATTTTTGGATGAAAAAGGAAACGCAATTACGCCAGCACATTTTGGTTTAGTGTGGGATTTCAAAGAAGGTTTAGCTAGAGCAGCTTATCGGGATGGAATTGGATTTATTAATCCAAATGGAGAATTAGTTTTAGAACCAATATGGAAAGATGCAAGGGATTTTTCGGAAGGGTTAGCAAGGGTCCAACTTTAAATAACAATACATTTTCAATGAACGAATCTGTGAAATTTTTCATCTTAGATCTTCTGGAAAGTGAAGGAATTGATGCTGAATACGAAGATAAGGAAGATGAAAAACATCAACCAGAAAAGATCATTTGGAAGAGTTCATTTGAAGAAACCTTTTCAATAAACGCTACTGATATCGCGATTGCCAAAAAAAAAATAGCTTGGTTCCAAACAAATTATCATAATAAATCTCTTGTCAGAATATTTGACTTAAATCATGATATGAGTAGTTTGCATCATTCAGATTTTAATTATAATCTAAATTGGATTCCTAAATCAAATCATTTGGACTGGGGAATAATTCCAATTAAAATACAATTCATCGGGGACTATTTAATTTTTGTCTATAAAGAAAAACATCATCATTATCTTAGCTTAACACATGGAGTGCAAATTTCTACTGCGGTTATTAATCCCGATCGGATTGCATTAATAAATGATATCCTCCTCTTTGAACCCTATAGTTATGAAGTAAATAGAAAAGATCGTATCACCAGATTGAATATTCTTGACTTAACTGAACTTTCTGATATTTCAAATGAAGAAGCCTCTAGTCTAGGAATCGAATTTAAATCAATACATCAAATTGGTTTTGAAAATAGTAGCTTAAATACTTAAATAATCCTGTCCTCCTTTTTATATTGGCAAAAAATAAAATCACACATTTAATATGAAATTATTTCAAATCTTTCTATTCATTTTACTTTTCACTTCTTGTCAAGAAGAGCAAAAATGCAAATATAAAATCAATCCTATCTTCACCTCGACTACTTCCAAAATCACTAATCACAGCTTTGATCACAAAGGAACTAAAGCTACCGAAAAAGTTACTTTCCCGAATGGAGTGCGATTAGAATTATTTCAAACCATCTGTAACAACTCTCAACAAGATTATCATTTTTTTATCAAAGGTGATTTTAAAAATCAAACAGAGGAATTTTGGGTTAACCAAGCGGCAGAACAATTTTTCAATATGGCAAGATCTGCCAAAGAAGTGGAAGGTGTCTCGGCTTTTGGAGTATTGATTCAAAATGATCCAAAAATGTTTCCTTTAGGAGAAAAAGTAGGAATTCAAGATGGCATTTTTGTTAAAATAGATAAACTAGTGGGAATTGAAGAATCACAAGTAATTATTACAATTTCTCAAGGAGATGAATAAATCTTACAAAAAAACATATTTTTATTTATCTAATTCATCAAGAATAATCCGAAGGAAAATAGGAAGAAAACTGACGTAACTAATTGATATTTGGAAAAGAATAAATTTAAAAAAATCTTATTATTCATTTTAACTTATGTTAAGAATTGAAACATATTTTAAAAAATTACAATTTTTTAAAATTCGATTTTGAAAGAAAAATCAATTTATCTATCTTTACTAATATCATTCCTACCTAACATATCTAATGTTTGAGAAACGAGAAAACTACGATTATAAAACATACTAATGAGCAAGTTGACCTTTCCATTAATTTTATCTTTGTTGGTCATTTGGCTAGTAGTCGCGACATGGTGGTTTAACTCTAAATACGACCAATTAGATACTTATGGAAATCCTAAGTGTGAAATCCCATTTACTGTTTCTGATGGAAACTTCCAAACAAAATCAGACAACTCTATTATCTTTGAATTGTCAGATTGGGAACCAACCATCCCCATGCAAGCTCTTTCAAGCCTCAAAAGTGTAGCGCTGTATCTTGCTAATAATTCTGAGAAAAAATTAATTTTGACAGGGAGTTTTGGAACCAATGAATTGAATGATTCTGACTTTCCAAATAATGGCATTGCTCGAGCCGAAGCCATCAAAAAAGAATTGGTTTCCTATGGAGCACCTGATAACTTAATTGAAGTTCAGGCTGATTCACTAGCTAAGATGATCTTGACTTGTGGAAAAATTATGACTGCAATTGATTTTAATTTTGAAAAACAAAATGAAATCGCTCAAGCAAATCCAATTGAAGAAAAAGAAACGAGATCAGATAATAATATCTCTACTGATGTGGTAGAACCAATTATAAAAACCGAAGGTACTTTCCAAGAAGATAAAACTTATATTATTTTCTATCAAGAAAATACTTTTAAACCTGAAGTCAATGAAGAAATAGATAGCTATCTTAAATCATTGGCTAAATATCTTAAAGAACACCCTAAATATCGTCTCCTGTTAATGGGTCATACCGACAATGTAGGAGACAAAAGCAAACATTTTAACTTTGGAAAATATCGCGCTAGAAAATTGCGAGATGTTCTTTTGGATTACAAGATCGAAAAACGAAGAATTAAAACAGATTCAAAAGGTTCTTCCAAGCCACTTGAATCAAATAGTACTTCGGAGGGACGAAACCAAAATAGAAGAGTCGAAATTTCAATCATAAAACGATAGATAATCTATTGATTTTCAGAAAGTTATGATTATTTTGCACTTTAAGTTATTATGAATTCAAGTAATCGATTATGAGTACAATTGCAATTTATGTTTTATGTTTTATGCTGATTTCAAGTATTCTTGGATTTCTATCGGCTTGGGCTTGGAAACAACCCAAAGTCAGTCAGCTTAATTCAAATCTTGATTTAGCTAAAAAAGAATTACAACTAGTAAAAACTCAGCATGATAATCTTCAAATTCATGCCAACCAATTGGAAAAAGAAAAACAAAAATTGGTTTACGAAAACGAACGTTTGACTTTGAAATTGGGTATGCTTTTAGGTAAATCAAAATCGGTTGGAAGTAAAAATTCATTTATTGAAAAAGATGGATTTGTAGATACTTCTAACTTAGATCAAAAAATAAATGATCTTAATGCTCAAATTGATAAACTTAATTCTGAGATAGATATAATAAAAAGAGAAAGTCTTGAATGGCAAGTTCAATATTCTGAAATATTAAAAGAGAAAGAAGATCTTGCTATTGAATTACACGGCAAAAGAAACACAAAGACCTAAAAATTTTAAAGTAGAAGTAGTATCAGTAATTCTGAGACCCCGCTAAGTCATTGATCTTGTGGGGTTTCTTTTTTTGTAAATCCTACTTTTGATTATTAAACGCATAGCTAAAAAGTTATGATTTGAAAAGTGTTCGTAATTTGATATTCAAAAAATTTCCATGTTTCCAAAAAATGAAAAACCGCCTCTCTCCTCTTTTGACTTTTCCAAAATACAACCACTTAAAAACGCCTTTGCTCACAATGATGAGCAGTTCAATTATCCTTTATTGGACTCACTAAAATTAGGTTTTAATTACATCGAGGCAGATATTCATTTAATTAAAAATGAAATCTATGTAAGTCACCGAAAACCATTTTTCCCAACAAAAAACAATACACTTACAAACTTATATTTAGAGCCACTTTTCTATTTTTTCGAAAATAACAATTTCTCTATTTTCCAAAAAACTAACCATACCTTCAACTTGGTTTTAGATATAAAAACCGATGCTGATAAAACTTATGAAGTTTTAAAGAAACAAATAGAACCTTTCTATACAATGCTTTCTAATTTCGAAAATCTATTAGAAAAAAAGAATCCTGTAAAAATTTTATTAAGTGGAAATAGACCAGTAAATTCGGTCATTACAGCGCAAAAAGGGCGGTTGTTTTTGGATGGAAGAATTCAAGATTTAAAGCAAAATCATTCACCAATCTTGATGCCAATGATTAGTGAAAACTATTCCAAAATATTCGGTTATTCATTTTTTTCAAAAATACCTTCCAAGAAAAAAATGAATAATTTTAGAAAAATAGTCGAAGAAATTCATGCTCAAAATAAATTATTTCGCCTTTGGAACATTCCAGAAAAAGAACACGTGTGGACATTGTTATTAAATAATGGGTTGGACATTATTAGTACAGATCAAATCAATAAATTAAGTTCTTTTTTGAATAAAAATTAAATCTAAGAATTGCAAAAACAAAACCATTTTCAAAATATTTTAATACTCAATCTTGCCATTTTGTGCATCAGTACTTCAGGAGCATTGGGTCGTTCTATTAGCTTACCTCCACCTTTGACGATTTGGTGGAGAGCATTATTTGCATTTCTTTTTTTAGGTGTTTTTTGTGTTTGGAAAAAGCTGCCTTTCAGTTTTGATATCAAAAAACATGGGTTTATATTTCTCCTTTCAGGCTTTTTAATGATGGTACATTGGGTCGCTTATTTTTATGCATTGCAATGGTCGAATGTTGCCATCGCTATGCTTTCATTATTTACCTATCCTGTGATGACGACCTTACTTGAACCACTTATTTTAAAAACAAAATTCCAAAGACATCATCTTATCCTTGGCATCATTGTTTTAATTGGAGTCTCGTTTTTAGCACCAGACTTAACTTTTGAAAATAAAATGACCCAAGGGTTATTCATGGGATTAATTTCAGCACTCGCCTACTCTCTTCGGAATATTATGCTCAAAACGCAAGTTCGAAATTTCAACGGTTCTGTCTTAATGTTTTATCAAATGGTGGTGATGCTCATTTTACTTTTCCCAGTTTTATTTTTCTATCAAGAAAAATTCACGACCGATCAGCTACCTTTTATATTATTCTTAGGATTGGTCACTACAGCCATTGGACATACATTATTTCTCAATAGTTTTCGACATTTTTCGGTGAGTACTGCAAGTATTTTGAGTGGAATGCAGCCAATTTATGGAATAATAATAGCAATGATTTTTCTTTCAGAAATCCCAATTTGGAGAAATTGGATTGGTGGATTTTTGATTATATCTACAGTTATCTTAGAATCATTTTTCAATAAAAAATCAGGAAGCGGACAGAGTTAAATTTTCGAACATTTCATCAGTCTTATTTGTTGTTAATTATTATCTTTGCACGCGTTTTCAATAACCTTCAAATCAAAAAAATATGAATTTCGATATTATCGTAATTGGCTCTGGCCCTGGTGGATATCCTGCTGCAATACGTGCTTCTCAATTAGGAAAAAAAGTAGCTATTGTAGAACGTGATGAATTAGGTGGTATTTGCCTTAACTGGGGATGTATACCTACTAAAGCATTATTAAAAAGTGCTCAAGTTTTCGAATATATTTCTCATGCAGCTGACTATGGAATTAAAGTTTCTAGCGCAAAAGCTGACTTTGGTGGAATGGTAGAAAGAAGTCGAGGAGTTGCCAATGGAATGAGTAATGGGATTAAATTTTTAATGAAAAAAAATAAGATCACAGTAATCGAAGGATTTGGAAAATTAGCACGAGGTAAAAAAGTAGAAGTGACTGATTCCGCAGGAAAAATGGAAACTTATACAGCTGATCATATTATTTTAGCAACTGGTGGTCGAGCAAGATCATTACCCAATGTGCCAATCGACAATAAAAAAATAATTGGTTACCGAAAAGCAATGACGATGGACAAGCAACCTAAAAAAATGGTTGTTATTGGAGCAGGTGCTATTGGTGCGGAGTTCGCTTATTTCTACAATGCCCTTGGAACCGAAGTTACTATAGTTGAATATATGGCGCAAGGTTTGGTTCCTCGAGAAGATGCTGATATTTCTAAGGAACTAGGGAAAATCTTCAAAAAGAAAGGAATTAAAGTCTTAGCAAATACAGCTGTTCAATCTGTAGACACAAAAGGTAAAGGCTGCAAGGTTGTAGTAAAAAGTAATAAAACAGAGAAAGAAGAAACAATCGAATGTGATATCGTTTTATCAGCAGTTGGAGTTTCTCCAAATACTGAAAATATTGGTTTGGAGGCTTTGGGCATTAAAACAGATCGAGGTCTAGTTTTGGTAGATGAATATTACAAAACTAATGTTGCTGGAATTTATGCAATTGGAGATATTGTTCCTGGAGCAGCTTTAGCGCACGTGGCAACAGCAGAAGCAATCACTTGTGTTGAGAAAATCGCAGGTCATCACCCAGAACCTATCGATTATAACAATATTCCTTCTTGTACTTACTGTATTCCTGAAGTGGCTTCAGTTGGTTACACAGAGGCTGCGGCAAAAGAAGCAGGTTATGATATTAAAGTAGGAAAATTCCCATTCTCTGCTTCTGGAAAAGCAAGTGCTGCAGGAGCAAAAGAAGGATTTGTCAAAGTAATTTTTGATGCAAAATATGGCGAATGGTTAGGTGCACACATGGTTGGTGCCAATGTAACTGAGATGATTGCAGAAGTAGTTGCTGCTCGAAAATTAGAAACTACTGGCCACGAAATTATTAAAACTATCCACCCTCACCCAACTATGAGTGAGGCAGTTATGGAAGCTGCAGCTGCAGCATATGGAGAAGTGATTCATTTATAATAGTGAACGCTTGATGATGAACGGTTAATTCCACGATGTGGGATTAACCGTTCTGCGTTATAAGTTAACCGTTATTCTATAATTTAATGAGCATCTTAGCAGATAATTTCGGATATTGTGAGTTCAAAAAAATTAGGATTCAACATACACTATTCACCATTAAAAATTAACCATTAAAAAAGATGGTCGCTAATTTATATCGTTCCTTTTCAAGCTGGTTGAACGAACAGTTTTTCCTTAAAAAATTGGACACTCCTTTGGGTTACATTATGTTAGCTTTAATGGCTGTTGCCATGTCTATTATCATTTCTTCTTTAGGTATTAAATATGGATTGTTAGTTTTGGTTGCGGTAGTAGGATTGCCCATGTTTATGTTTTGTTTAGTGGATCTTCCTTTTGGACTTACCTTTATTCTTTTCATCTCATTTCTAGTTAATTTTATCAAAAAATATGTCAATGCACCTATCGGTATAGCCCAAGATGCGTTGGTTTTTATTATGTTTTTTGTCATCATAATTAATCAAGTCAAGGAAAGAGATTGGAGTTTTGCTAAACATCCGGTGAGTTTTTGGGTCACAATATGGATTTTATATAATTTGATTCAAGGGATAAATCCTTCTGCTGTTTCTCAAATAGCTTGGATTTATACTGTTCGAAGTGTGGCAGGTTTGATTTTACTTTACTTTGTAGCATGTTATGCATTTAAGTCGCTGGACGTCATTTTGAAAACTATAAAAGTAGTATTACTCCTCACATTTGCATCTGCACTTTATGGCTTAAAACAGGAATGGATCGGATTTAGTAATACAGAATTAGCCTGGCTATATTCGAATCCTCATACCTTAGAATTGTTCTTTCAATGGGGCCGATTGAGAATATTTTCCTTCTTTTCTGACCCAACTACATATGGAATTTTAATGGCTTACACTTCTGTATTTTGTTCTATTTTGATCTTAGGTCCTTATAGAATCTGGATGAAAATACTAAGTGGAATTTGTGTAGGAGCTTGTATTCTAGCTATGTTTTATGCTGGTTCTAGAACTCCAGTCGTTTTGATTCCTGTTGGCGTGATCTTTTTTACGGTATTAAACTTTAGAAAAGAAATGCTAATTGCCGTGGGGATATTCTTTGTTTTTGGAACAGCATTTATGTTAAAGTCAACATCCAATCCCGTAATTTATAGAATTCAATCTGCCTTCGTTTTGAAAAATAGTCAAGATGTAGTAGATGTAAGAATGAAAAATCAAGAGTTAATCCAACCTTATGTGCAGCGCCATCCTTTTGGAGGAGGTCTTGGAAGTACAGGACTTTGGGGTAGACGATTTTCACCTGGTACTTTTTTAGCTTCATTTGATCATGATAGTGGATTTGTTCGATTGGCAGTTGAAGTAGGTTGGATTGGATTATTATTATATATGATTTTTATATTTCAAGTTATGCGCTGGGGGATATATTACTATTTTCGAGTACGTGACCCAATGATAAAAAACCTGTATCTTGCAATCAATACTGTATTTTTTATGCTGGTCATTGCCTCCTACCCTCAAGAAGCAATCTTGCAAGTACCAACGAGTATAATATTTTATATCTATTTAGCGGCTATTGTGAAGCTAAAAGATTTTGACGAAAACTTTAAAGAAGATGCCTCTTCTTCCGTTCAACAACCTAAAAATAATCCTCAGTTAAATACTGTGGATGTTTGATTTTCTTAATGAGAAACAATTCATTTTTAGGTATTCCTCAAATCCCGTTTCCTGTAATTATTTTAAAATAAAAATCTACAGAATCAAAGATTTGATTTATTCTTTTTAAACATTGTTGAATGTATTAGAATTGAAAAAAAACTAAAAATCCAATTCTAATTTTTTAAAACCTTAAACATGCAGAACTTACAAAAAGGCTTACTTATTTTCCTCTCTTTTCTAATTTCCATTCCATGCTTTTCTCAAAAAGTTGATTTTGATCGAGTAGTTACTCCATCTGAAATGGGCACTCGGAATTTTAATGAGTATCTAATCCAGCTGGCGTGGATGAATAGTCCTGAAAATGAAGCCTTGGATTTTGAGAAAGACTTACGAGAATTTGAATTTAAAGCAAAAAAGAAAGATTGGATGGATGATGTCAGGTTTAGTGTCAACTTGAATGAGAATAATTTGAATCGGAAAGATACCGTTTTTGTCATACCTGGAACAGATCCTTCAAGTGCTAACCAGACCAACTTATTCCCAATTTTCAATTTCAATGCTACTGTCAGTTTAGGTACTTTTACTAATCGAAAAAACAGATTAGGTATAGCTGAGCAACGAGTTAAGATTGCTGAATCAAATATTAATCAGAAGAAACTAAATGTTCGTTTGGAAATATTAAAACGATACGAAAACTTTTTGATGTTTGAAGAGATCTTAAAAGCAGTCATTCAAGCTGAAGAAAATGCCAATCAAGCCTTACTTTTAATAACTGATCTTTTTAAAGCAGATAAAGCTTCTTTTGAAGATTACAATGCAGCAAGTATTTCTTATAATTCTGCTGTGGAAAAAAGAATCAAAGCAAGTGCAGAATTAAAAATTGCTCAATACTTAATCGAAGAAATGATTGGAATTTCATTTGATGAAGCTAAAAAAATGAGAAAGTAATTTTTAAAAATAGGTTTCAACGAAAGTATAAAAAAGCTACAACGGGAGATTTTCCTTTGTAGCTTTTTTTATTTGGAAAAACTTACTTTTAAATATCTGATTATAAATAATTCAAAGTAATTTGTAAAACTACTTCAAATTCATTTACAAAAAATAATAAGATATGGATAACTTACCTCCATTTGAAGAAAACCAAGAAGAACTATTCTTGACTGACTTTATGAAAAAGGAGTTGAAAAGAACTGCGAATTGGGCAACTTTTATTTCTATCGCTACCGTTGTATTTTGTGGAATGTGGGGATTGAATGTACTTTCATCTATAATCTTTTCTAGTTCAGAATCCTTATCTTCTACAACTCCACTTGAAGTTTTTGTTTTGATTGTTTTGATATTTATTACTAGTCTAATTATCATCTCTGGAGTCATCCTTTTTTCTTTTTCTCATCATCTCAAAAATGCTTTAAAAAATAAACAAGCTCAGTCACTTAATATTTCCTTTGATTACTTATCAAAGTATTTTATTTTTTCTTCTGTGCTTTTGATTTTTATGATCATCTGGATTATTATGATAACTTTTAACCTCGGCTAAAATATGGACAACAAAAATATACTTGATCTTGATTTATCAGATGAGTTACATTTAAATGAGGCAGTCAAAACTAACCTAAGAAAAGCATTTAAGTGGGGCAAAATTTTAGCCATCATGCTATTCATTTTTTTTGGCTTTATGGTTTTGTTTTATTTTAAATTACTTACTGCAGAAACTCGTCAAGCAGGAAGTAGTGTACAAACTTTAATCACCATTTTATTATTAACTTTTACCATTTGCGTTTTCTTCTCAGCATTCAATTTACTTGGATTTGCAAACAGAGGGATGATTAGTTTAGAAACGAACAACAACAAAGTTTTTTCTATTTCAATAGAAAGCCTCAAAGGATATTTTAAATTCTACGGAATCTTCTTATCCATTATTACTTTATTTTTTGTCATAGCTTTTTTCTCAATGTTTGCAATATTCTTTAATTAAAAAAAGGATACTTGAAGTTTATCAAGTATCCTTTTTTCTAATCATTTATTTTAAAACTCTTCGCTAAAATTTTATTGATCTGTTTCAGATGTCTTTTAAAATGCGCCACATTAAAATCCATCAAACCATACAATGACATTTTTCCAGCCAAAGGATGCTTATACAATTCTTTATTAAAATGTTCCACAGGAAGCGTTTCCAAGAATATTCGAAGTTCCTCTCTTTGCTGTTTCCATTTTTTTGCAGTTTCCCAAAAACTAGATTCTTCTGGCAAATTATCACCACTAACTGGAGCAGGCGCATTTACCTTGAATGGAAATTTGACAACCGTATTCATCATAAATTTTCTCCAAGTACCTCCTAATCCTGCTTTTTTTAACTCAGGATTAAAACTCAATTTTTTCTCAACATAAGCTTTGCCATATCCTTCTACCAAAATCAAATGATTCATTACTTGCAAAACCGACCACTTATCTTCTGCTGGCCTTTTATTGAGTGTTCTTTCTGAATAGTCTTTTAAAACTTTCAAAAGCTCCGTCAATTCAGTATCCAATTGTTGAAGTTGCCTATCAACTTTATGAGGTAATTTTGTTTGGGTTGCATTCATATTGCAAAATAGAAAAATTAACTAAATTTTAGTTTTTTTTTGACCATAAAAGATAGAATGAAATATATTATTATTACCTAAACAATTGATTACCAGTTTTTTATAAAAACCAAGCTCAAAAACCTTATTTCAACCTATCATTTTTTTTTAACTTCACCTCTCTTTTTTAAACAGACTAATAAAATTTTCCAAAAAAAATAACCATGAGAAAAATGCAGAGCAAACTTTTCACTCTTTCGATTTTCATCTTTCTTTTCCAATTTTCTTTTGCCCAAAAGGAGGATACGAAAAAATGGGATGTCAATAATCCTCCCGGAGAATTTACCGAATTTGATTTCACGACAGACGAAGGAACGTGGATGAATCTCGACGTCAGCCCTGATGGTAAAACTATTGTCTTCGATATGATGGGCGATATTTATACTATTCCTATGACAGGAGGAAAAGCAAAAACTTTACGATCAGGTTTGTCTTTTGATGTTCAACCTCGATTCAGTCCTGATGGAAAACATATTCTATTTACTAGCGATGCAGGTGGTGGAGATAATCTCTGGACAATGAAATCGGATGCATCGGATGCAAAACAAATCACTAAAGAAAAATTCCGATTGCTCAATAATGGTACTTGGGTAGAGGGAAGTGATTATGTCATTGGCCGAAAACATTTCACTTCTCAACGCTCGCTTGGTGCAGGTGAGTTATGGATGTATCACATCACAGGTGGTGATGGAATTCAGTTGACTAAGAGAAAGAACGACCAGCAAGATATAAATGAACCATGTGTTTCTCCTGATGGTCAGTATGTTTATTTTTCAGAAGATGTTTATCCTGGTGGATACTTTCAATACAACAAAGATCCTAATTCTCAAATATATGTCATCAAAAGATATGATCGAAAAAAAGGAGAAACGAAAACGATTATCAGCGGCCCTGGAAGCGCGAGTCGTCCTCAAATTTCTCATGATGGAAAAAAAATAGCCTTTATTAGAAGAGTGCGAACGAAGACAGTTTTGTTTGTTCATGATTTGGAAACAGGAGAAGAAAAATTATTGAACGATGAAATGTCAAAAGACCAACAAGAAGCTTGGGCGATCTTTGGAACCTACCCAGGTTTTGCTTGGACACCTAATGATCAAGAAATCGTTTTTTGGGCGCAAGGTAAAATTCAAAAAGTAAATATTGCTTCCACCAAAGTTTCTAACATTGCTTTTACGGTGAATGCAAAACATCGAGTTTATGAAACGGTTCGTTTTCCAAATCAAGTCGATCAGGAAAATTTCCAAGTCAATGTAGTTCGAAATGCTAGAACTTCTCCTGATGGAAAAATGTTGGTTTTTAATGCAGTTGGACATCTTTGGAAAATGAATTTACCAAAAGGAAAACCGACTCGAATTACTAAGGAGGAACACTTTGAATTTGAACCAAACTTCTCTCCTGACGGAAACGAAATTGTCTACGTAACTTGGGATGATGATGAATTAGGAAGTGTTCGAAAATTAAATTTAAAAACTGGTAACTCCACTAAACTTACCCCACAAAAAGGGAATTATCGAAACCCTTGTTTTTCTCCAAATGGCAATCAAATCGTCTACGTCAAAGCTGGTGGAAACGATCATCAAGGATATACTTTTTCAAAAGAACCTGGTATTTATCTGATGTCTAAAAATGGTACTAAACATACATTAGTTACCCCTCAAGGAGAGTACCCAAGTTTTAGTGTAGATGGAGAAAAAATACTATTCCAAACAGGTGGTTACCTTTTTGGTAGTTTGAAAAAAGCATTTAAAAGTGTCAAGTTAAATGGTTCAGATGAGCAAACTATTTTCAATACAAAATACGCCAACCAATTTGCTCAAAGTCCTGATAATCAATGGATTGCTTTTACAGATTTATACAAAGTCTATATTGCTCCTATGCCTAAAGTAGGACAAGCAATTGGGCTCTCTGCTACAACAAAGGCAGTACCAGTTGCACAAATTGGAAGGGATGCTGGAATCAATTTACATTGGAGTAAGGATAGCAAAAAAGTGCATTGGACACTCGGAAATGAATATTTCACCAACTCTATTGAAGACCGTTTTCCTTTCCTCGAAAAAGTAGATTCTGTCCCTCCTATGGATACTTCAGGTTTAAAAATTGATCTTAATTTAAAAGCTGATCAACCTGATGGAAAAATCGCTTTTACCAACGCGACCATCATTACCATGGAGGGAGATCAGGTAATCAAAAATGGAACGCTCATCGTTCATAACAATAAAATTACGGCGGTCGGAAAAACTGATAAAATCAAAGTTCCAAGTGATGCAAAAGTGATTGATTGTACTGGCAAAACTATCATGCCAGGGATTGTTGATGTGCATGGTCATTTAGGTAATTTTCGCTTTGGAACTAGCCCTAAAAAACAATGGCATTATTATGCAAATCTTGCTTACGGAGTTACAACTGCTCATGATCCTTCCTCCAATTCTGAAATGATTTTTTCACAAGCTGAAATGATAAAAGCAGGAAAAATGGTTGGCCCTCGATTGTACTCGACTGGAACAATCTTGTACGGTGCAGAAGGTGATTTTAAAGCGGTGATCAACTCGGTGGAAGATGCAAAATCTGCTCTTCGTCGAACGAAAGCTTATGGTGCTTTTTCTGTGAAAAGTTATAACCAACCTCGTCGGGAGCAACGCCAACAAGTACTGCAAGCTGCTAGAGAACTGAATATGTTAGTGGTCCCAGAAGGTGGATCATTTTTCTATCATAATATGAATATGGTGATTGATGGCCACACGGGAGTTGAACATAATTTACCTGTAGCACCATTGTACAAAGATGTAATTGAAATTTGGAAAAAAACCAAAGCGCATAACACTCCTACCCTTATTGTAAATTATGGTGGTGTAAACGGAGAATACTACTTTTACCAAAAAGAAAATGTTTGGGAAAAAGAACGGTTGCTTAATTTCATGCCTCGAGGCATCTTGGATTCTCGGTCTCGACATCGAACAATGATTCCTGATGAAGAATATGAAAATGGTCATATTCTAACTTCACAAAGTTGTACAAAATTGCAAAATGCAGGAGTCAATATTAATCTTGGTGCACATGGTCAATTGCAAGGTTTGGGTGCTCATTGGGAACTTTGGATGTTGCAACAAGGAGGAATGACCAACATGCAAGCGCTTCGATCTGCAACGATGAATGGAGCTGTTTATCTTGGAATGGATAGCGAAATTGGATCTTTGAAAAATGGAAAATTAGCGGATCTTTTGATCCTAGATAAAAATCCATTGGAAGATATTCGTAATTCTGAATCCATTAAATATACCATGATTAATGGTAGATTATATGATGCAGAAAATATGGATGAAGTCGGAAATTACAATAAGAAACGTTCTTTATTTTATTTTGAAAAAGAAGGTGGATCTAATAATATTCCTTTCCTTGAAAGCACAAATAGTTTTATGCCTTCGATGTGTAGTTGTAGGCATTAATAAACATCGAATATCGAACAAGTAATATCCAATAACCAACTAAGGCTAATTATTATTCCTTGTTCGATATTAGTTATTCCAAGTCAGTTTTACAAAGTTTAATCTTCAAAAGTAAAATCAATAAATGAAAATCGCATTAATCGGCTATGGCAAAATGGGTAAAACTATCGAGCAATTAGCAATAGAAAAAGGATACGAAATAGTTTTAAAAGTAGACAAGAGCAATGCTAAAACGTGGACCAACGAAGAATTAAAACAAGCAGATGTCGCCATCGAATTCACTCGTCCTGAAAGTGCTATTCAAAATATCACTAGATGTTTTGAATGTGGCGTCCCAGTAATTTCAGGCACAACTGGCTGGGTTGAAAAAATAGAAGAAGTCAATAACTCTTGCCAAAAACTGGATGGTGGATTTTTCTATGCTTCTAATTTTAGTGTTGGAGTGAATCTATTTTTTAAGTTAAATAAAATTTTAGCGAAGATGATGGAAGCTTACGATAGCTACGATATTTCTCTAGAAGAAATTCACCACACTCAAAAATTAGATGCACCAAGCGGAACTGCCATCACTCTCGCAGAAGGCTTATTGGAAAAAATATCTAGAAAATCTGAATGGGTCAAAGAAACTGCTCAGCAAGAAAATGAACTATCTATTTTTTCCAAAAGAATTGAAAATGTCCCTGGGACTCATTCTATCAACTACGATTCCAGTATTGATTCCATCGAGATAAAACATACAGCACATTCTAGATTAGGATTTGCCAAAGGTGCTCTGATGGCAACAGAATGGATGAAAAATCGAAAAGGAATTTATGGAATGGAAGATATGCTTTCTTCAGAGTAATCTAAGTCAAATAAAACTAAACATAAATTTCTCTAAAAAAATATTTAACGACTTCCGTCAAACAACAAACAAATATTTAATTTATCTAACAAAAACTTTCTTTTTATTTCCAAACTAATTGATACCTTTGCATCACTTTGGTTTTCGTCCTTGGACGGAATGAAAAGGGAATCCGATGAAATTTCGGAGCAGTCCCCGCTGCTGTAAGTTCTAGATACAGCTTTCAATAGTTGCCACTTTTTTGAAAAAAAGAAATTCAAAATGGGAAGGCATTGAAAGTAGAACGAGCCAGAAGACCTGCCAAAGTACTTTCGTTTTATTGACTTGATATTCTTATTATAGAGTAATAAGTCTAAACAACTTTCGGAGGAAAAGTTAACGACAGATTCACTTTTATGGCTATGGCTATCGAGGTGTTTTTAAGTACTTTTCTATATTTGACTTTTGGAAAGAACTTAAGAATACTCGCCTACCTAAAACTATCTGCCGCTTACTCCTCTCCGTAAGTATATTGTTAGCAGATGAAAAAAATATTTTTTTTACTTCTTGGTTCTAGCCTTTTCTCTTTGTTATCCTTTGGACAATTAGATACTATCCTTGCGTTACAAGAGGTAGAAATCTCTGCTGAAAAAATTAGAAAACAACCAGTTGGTACTCAGATAGAAAAATGGAAAACTAGTGATTTAGCAGCTCTTCCAGCTCAGAATATTGGTGAATTAATGAGTGCTGAAACTGGGACATTTATTAAAAGTTATGGTTCTGGTAGTTTGGCCACTTCTTCTATTCGAGGAGGAAGTGCTGGACATACTTTAGTTTTATGGAATGGATTTTCATTGCAAAGTCCAATTTTAGGTTTACTAGATTTATCCCTTTTACCATTAAATTCTGTGGAAGAAATCACTTTGCAAAAAGGAGGCAATTCTGCCATTTGGGGAAGTGGGGCGATCGGTGGAATCATTTCAATGAATAGCCAACCTAGTTTTGGAATGTATCGCTCACTTGATGTAAAAAGCACCATCGGAAGTTTCGGGAATTATAATCAGGAAGTAAAAATTGGCTATGGCGAATTACGTGTATACGGTGTTACAAAGATGTTCTATCAACAAGGCAAGAATAATTTTAAATATTTTATTGCACCTAATTTCCCAAAAAGACAACAGACCAATGCGGAAGTTTCTCAACAAAATATTTTGCAAGATATATATTGGAAAATAGATAAAAAGAACAATCTTGTATTCCATTTTTGGCAACAATTTTCAGATAGAAACATTCCTCCAACCAATGTTCAAACAAGAAGTCTTGCACGCCAAAAAGATCGATCTTCCAGACTCATGATGGATTGGAAAAATGTTAATGAAACCTATGTCCTGCAAGGAAAGGCTGGTTTTTTCAAAGAACATTTAGATTATTATGATGATGAAACAGGATTGATTTCACTAAGTGATTTTTCTACACTCACAACTGAATTTAATGGGCAGAAATTTTGGAAGGATAAACATAAACTCCATGGAGCAATTACCCATTCTATAACAACTGCTAACAACGATGGTTATCTAGAATCACCTATTGAAAATAGATCAGCTATTCAGGTTTCTTACTTTTTCCAACATAACAATTACAAATTTCAAACAAGTGTCCGACAAGAATTAATTGATGGAAAACTAGTACCAATAGTTCCATCAATCGGATTTGATTATTCACTTTTCTCTTGGTTAAAATTTCAAGGAAAAGTCAGCAGGAATTATCGAGTACCTACACTTAACGATCGTTTTTGGAATGGTGGAGGTAACGAAAATCTTAAACCAGAATCTGGTTGGAGTGAAGAAGCTACCCTCTCCTCTCCTTTTAAAATTGGTAAAAGTAATTTCGAATTTTCCCTTACCGGTTTTAATCGAAATATTGATAATTGGATCTTATGGGCACCCGCTCCAGGACAACCTTCTTGGTCAGCATTTAATATCTCGGAAGTTTGGAGTCGTGGATTGGAACCTCGTTTCTCGTTTTTTTACAAAAATAAAAAAGAGGAAAAGAGCTTAGCAATTAAAGTTGATGTGGGCTATGATTTCATTAAATCAACTAATGAAGTGGCCATGGAATTACCTCGCCGAGAAGTTGGAGAACAAATTATTTATGTCCCCCTTCATCAAGCATTTGGACGAGCAACTTTAAGTTGGAAAAACATGGGTCTTTCTTATCAACATGGTTTTACTGGACAAGCAAGAGGACAATACGGTAAACTAGATGCTTATCAAGTTGGCAATGTTCGAATGCAATATTCAGCTGATTGGAAAAAATGTAAGAGTACTGTTTTTTTCAATATTAATAATCTTTGGAATGTAAATTATATCGTGGTGGAAAGGCGACCAATGCCTGGAACTCACTTTCAAATAGGAATCAAATTTTCTTTTAATAACTATTTAAATATCTGCGAGACATGACAAAAATCTTTACGTTACTTTTAACGCTTTCTTCTCTACTTTCTTTTGCTCAAACTACTTCTGATTTTGAAATTTACCCTATTGGTGTGGATTCTTTTTTGAACGGAAGTGATGGCACTAATCTTTTTTCTAGTGGAAACATTTCTCTAGACAATGATTATAATTCCATGTGGAACTCATGGACTGGTTGGGCAATTTCTTCAGGAACAGATATTTCAACAGTTGAATTTTCTAACTTAAGCACAATCAATGGAACTGGGTATGATGGTTCAAACAACTATGCCGTATCATTTTCTTCCGACCAAACTATTATGCATTTGGATGGTGATGCCGCTGGCGAGGTAGTGGCTGGAATGTATGTGAATAATTTGACGGTAGCTTATAATATTATCAAAGATGGAAATCAATTTTCCAAAAAATTTGGTGGTTTAACTGGCGACGATCCTGACTATTTTCTATTGACCATTAAAAAATATTTGGATGGAACTTTATCATCTGAGTCTGTGGAATTTTACTTAGCAGATTATCAATTTGCAGATAATGCACAAGATTATATTGTTGATGAGTGGGCTTGGGTCGACTTAACATCTCTTGGACAAGCGGATAGTTTAGCGTTTTCTTTGGCTTCTACCGACAATGGAAATTATGGTATGAATACACCTGCTTTTTTTGCAGTTGATAATGTGGTAACTTCTGACGGAGTGGTATCAGTTGAAAATGTGGATGCAAAATCTTTATTTGAAATTTATCCAAATCCAGCCAATGAGTTTTTCATCTTAAAAAATTTGGAAAACGGAAATGCAGAAATTTCTATTTTTGATATGACTGGAAGATTAGTTTATAACGCTGACGCTAATACAATTACAGGGAATCAAAACGAGATTAACATTCAAAACTTAGCCAAGGGAACTTACATGATAAAAGTTCTAAGTAATGAGAAAGTGGCTTCACAATTATTGATTAAACAATAAAATAATTAGTAACAAAAGGTGTTAGCGCTTGAAGCGCTAACACCGCTATTTCCAACTTGTGAGTATTCAAAAATGATAGAACCAAAAATAAAAACCTGTCAACGCTGCCAAACTACTTTCGACTGTAGGATGGATGACATTGAGAATTGTCAATGCAATAGTATTGTTATAAGTGAAACTGGAAATGATTTTTTGAAAAAAACGAAATACGATTGCCTGTGTAAAAATTGTTTAGCTGACATCAATAGGATGGCAGAATTTGCAAGAAATCAAGCATTCCCAAGTCATTCTGGTAGTTTGCAAGAGGGCTTGCATTTTTATATGGAAAATGGCTTTTTAGTTTTTTCTGAATTTTATCATGTACTCCGTGGCAATTGCTGTGGCAATAAATGTCGACATTGTGCTTACGGTACCTTTAAAAGTTAATTGGTAAATTCAATTCAACTCTTTTGAAATTGATCGTCCTTTTAATTTTTATTCTTTATTCTAGCTTCCAAATCCTCTCTCCTCCCCTTTGGAATCGCTTCAATCAAATCACGGGTATACATTGTTTTGGGATGATGATAAATTTCATCCGCATCGCCCATCTCTTCAATTTTTCCTTGGTTCATCACAATCATTCGGTCACTCATAAATTTCACGACGGACAAATCATGGGAAATAAAAATATACGTAAATTGAAATTTATCTCGTAACTCCATCAACAAATTCAACACCTGCGCTTGCACACTCACATCTAAAGCAGAAACTGATTCATCGCAAATAATAAATTTTGGATTTAATGACAATGCTCTTGCGATACAAATTCGTTGTCGTTGTCCTCCCGAAAATTCATGCGGATAACGATTAAAATGTTTTGCTTCCAAACTTACTGTTTCCAATAACTCAATCACTTTTGCTTTTCGCTCTTCATCGTTCGCTAAAATTTTATGCACTTGCATTGGTTCCATGATCGCATTCCCAATCGTCATTCTAGGATTAAGTGACGAATATGGATCTTGAAAAATGATCTGCATATCTTTCCTCAAGTTTCGCATTTCCTCATTCGGAAGGTCATTAATATTTTTTCCATCAAAAATAATTTCACCTGACTTTGCTTCCACTAATCTTAAAATGGTTCGTCCAAGTGTTGTTTTCCCACAACCCGATTCACCTACCAATCCTAAAGTTTCTCCTGGGTAGACTTTAAAACTTACATCATTAACCGCCTTCACCCACTCAGTTGTTTTTCCAAAAAAATTCTTTTTAACAGGAAACCAAGTTTCTAAATTCTTGATTTCTAAAATTGGTTTTTGTGTTGGTAAAAATGCTTGTCGTTTGGCACGAGTTGCCAAGTCAATTTTATTATTTTCAGTTACTTCGTCAATACTTTTTATTTTTTCAGTAATTAGAATTTCGCCAATTTCATTTTTCCCAAAATCCATAAAATCACTCACTACCGGTAATTTTTCCAATCGAAAATCTAGCGGTGGTCGGCAAGCCAAAAGTCCTTTCGTATATGGATGCTGAGGATTTAAAAAAATGCTTCCGATATCTCCTTGCTCCACAATTTTTCCTTTAAACATCACAATCACATGATCTGCTATTTCAGAAATTACGCCCAAATCATGCGTAATAAAAATGATGGAAGCATTAATTTCTTTTTTCAAATCATTCATCAAATCAATAATTGCTTTTTGAACCGTCACATCCAATGCGGTGGTTGGTTCGTCGGCAATCAACACGTCTGGATTACAACTCATCGCCATGGCAATCATGACTCGTTGTTTTTGACCGCCAGAAAGTTGATGAGGATAAGCATTGAAAATTCTTTCTGGATCAGGTAGTTGCACCTTTTCAAAAAGTTGAATGGTCAGTTTTTTTGCATCCGCTTTTGATAGTTTCTGATGCAAAATAATTGCTTCTGCAACTTGATCTCCACATCGAAAAACAGGATTCAAAGAAGTCATTGGTTCTTGAAAAATCATCGCTAATTCGTTCCCGCGATAATGCTGCATTTCTTTATCTGAAAGTTGGAGTAAATCTATTTCACCTTGACCTTTTGGATAATATAGAATTTTCCCGCCAACGATTTTGCCTGGAGGTTGTGCGACCAATTGCATGATTGACAATGAAGTGACGGACTTTCCTGACCCTGATTCTCCAACAATCCCAAGGGTTTCCCCTCGATAAAGTGTGAAGCTTATTTTATCTACAGCTTTTACAATTCCTTCTTCTGTGGAGAAGTGAGTTTGTAAATCGATGACTTCTAATAATTTTTCTTTTACCATTTTATAATTTGATCTTAGTAATTACTTGGTCTTACTTTATGGATTGGGTAGCCACAAAAGATTGTCCCTACGCAAATATATAAAATACTTGACAACAAAAATTCATATAAATTATTCATTATCTTTGGATTTTTCCATTCTAAAAAAAAACATAATTTTTTATTTTTCCAAAAGACAAATCCTTTAGCTATGAATAAATTATTACTCACCTTTTTTATCTCATTTTTAGCTTTTTCTTTCCAAGCTCAAAACACCACCGAGGATAAAATCACAACATTAGTTAATGAAGGAATCGAATTACATGATGCATCAGATTATAAAGGTGCCATCAAAAAATACCAAGCAGCCTTAGCAATAGATAGTAAAAATTTACTCGCTTTAGCGGAGATAGCATTAACTTATCACATTATTCAAGATTATGATGATTGTATCGATGCTTGTAAAAAAGCAATTAAGCATCATAAAAAAAACAAACAGTTAGTTACAGTTTATGTTACTTATGGAAACACTTTGGACATGATTGGTAATACAAAAAAAGCCAAAAAAATATATAAACAAGGCATCAAAAAATTTCCAAATGCTACGATGCTTTATTTTAATTATGGTGTTACTTTGGCCAAACTGGGTGACACAGAAGAATCATTGGAGTGTTTTCAAAGATCATCTCAGCTAAATCCTAATCATGCGAGTTCTCATTATGTTCAGTCTTTGATTGCAAGTGATTTGAGAATGAGAGTTCCTGCAATTTTAGCAGGTTGGCGATTTTTGATTTTGGAACCAACTGGAGAACGCGCTAAAATCATGCAAGCAGGAATTTCAAATTTGATGAAAGGTAGCGCAAAAAAAACGGGTGATAATCAAATTTCAATCACATTAAATTCTTTGACAGCTGATACGAAAAAAGAAAATGATTTTTCAATGGTTGAAATGATTATCGATTTAAGTGGTGCAGTTGACTTGGGAGAAGATGCTCCTGACGTTTCAGATGAGGAAAAATTTGTGTTAACAATTGAAAAAATCTGTCGAATGTTTTCTGATCATGAATCAAAGAAAGGATTTTACTGGGAACACTTTGCGCCTTATTTTAAAGAATTAAATGAGGCTGGACACTCAGAAGCATTGGCTTATTTGATTCAACTTTCTACTAATGAAAAAACCATTCAAGAATGGATGGAAAAAAATGGCGACAAAGTGGATGACTTTTACAAATGGTCTGACAATTATCAATGGAAATAAGTAGGTAAAAGTTACGTTCCTTGGCACTATTTCTGCACCATTCAAGCATAACAAATTAAAAAAAATTAAAACATGATATTTCGATTAATTTACTTGAGTTTAATTCTAATAACGTTGCCGTTAATAAATATTCAGGCTCAACAGTCAATGAATATGACACTTCTCGATACTTGGGAAGACGATTCAAGACCTGCTCCTTCAGGGGTTCAGTTTAATGAAGTTTGGGGATACGTGGATTGTGAGGGAAATGAATTTGCAATTATAGGATCTTCCACACATATTCATTTTATTGATTTAGCTGATCCAACTAACCTTGTTGAGATTGACAGTTTTCCAGGTGGAGAAACGACGGTTTGGCGAGATATGAAAACTTATAAAGATCGAGCATATGCCGTTTCGGATAATACAAATGAAGGTTTGATGATTTTCGATTTAAGTGATTTGCCGAACTCCATCACTAAGACTTATCACAGTACGGAGTTTTTTGGAAAATCACATAACATATTTATTGATGAAGAAAATGGGCGATTGTATTCTGTTGGTACGAATACTCAAAGCGGCGGAGTGATTGTTTTGGATTTGACTGATGACCCTGATAATCCTACTCTTTTAGCCTCGGTTAATTTTCCTGCAGATCCTACTTCTGGTCAAGGCTATGCTCATGATATTTATGTCCGAGATAATATTGCTTATGGGTCTCATGGGTATTTAGGATTTTTCATTTGGGATATGACTGATCCAACGACTCCAATTTTATTAGCTTCACAAAATACTGGAGGCTACAATCATAGTAGTTGGGTTTCCGAAGAAGGCGACTTTGCTATTTATGCAGAGGAGGTACCAATTGGACGACCATTGGGTGTCATGAATTTAGAAAATTTAGATGATGAGATTATCGAAATAGATCTTACTTTCAAATTTCCTTTGAATCCAAATGATGATAATAATCGACCGCATAATCCATTCATTCGAGGAGACTATTTATTTTGTTCCTATTACCACGATGGAATTCAAGTTTTCGATGTGTCAGATCCTTTGAATCCATTTACCGCAGCATATTATGATACGAATCCAAGTGATACTGCTTATGCAGGTTTTGAAGGTAATTGGGGGACTTATCCATTTTTGCCATCAGGGTTAATTTTAGCTTCTGATGTTGCGACAGGCTTATATGTTTTGGAATTATATTCTTCCATTTCATTGAAGAATATAGCCCCACCGACAACTCCAGATATTTCAGCTATTTTTCCAAGTACTTTAGAAATGTGTGATGGAGAAGG
Source organism: uncultured Saprospiraceae bacterium (assembly GCA_937981555.1). Taxonomy (GTDB): domain Bacteria; phylum Bacteroidota; class Bacteroidia; order Chitinophagales; family Saprospiraceae; genus CAJQQY01. Next base: position 72,377 of record CALJOK010000049.1, on the reverse strand, counting down.
TGGGACTTTTGAAGTGCCAGATGGTTTTGAAAATTACACATGGTACAAAGACTCAGTAATAATAGATTCTACTAATTTCTTTTTTGAAATTACAGAAGGTGGAACTTATTATGCTGTAATCAATAACAAACAATGTGAAAGTATCTCGAATGAAATGGTAGTGACAATCAACGAATCGCCCGATATTTCAAATTTAAATACGGAAGATGTAGCGGTCTGTGGTGGACAAGAAATTACATATGAAGTCCCAGCAGGTTATGAAGAATATGATTGGATCAAAGATGGAACAACTATTAATACAACCAATGCTATTGTAGTTACAGAATCAGGGACTTATCAACTTATTGCTTTTAACAACGGATGTGAATCAATTAGCGAAGAGTTTGAAATTACTTTCTCAAGCAATCCTTCTGTTCAAATTATGCCTAGTGGTCCAACTGAATTTTGCCAAGGAAACTTTATCAGTTTGGATGCAACTCTTGATGGTGGTAACTGGATTTATTCATGGAGTTTGGACAGTTTAGAAGTAGGAACAAATGGAGAAGTACAAGTGACTGAAAATGGAACCTATACTGTCCTAATTACAGATTCAAATACAGGTTGCGAATCAACTTCTGATATAGAAATTACGGTTTACGAACCTATCATTCCAGCAATCATCTTAGATGGTAATTTATTAACTTCTACTGAAGCAGATTACTATCAATGGTTTCAAGATGGATCAGTTCTTCCTAACTCCAATAATCAACAATTAAATGTAATGACTCCTGGAGATTATTATGTTGGAACAGTTGATTCAAATGGTTGTTTTGGAAATTCAAATGTCATTACTATAGAAACAGTTTCAACCAATGAATTAGCAGAACTGAATGAATTTTCAATTTTTCCAAATCCCGTAAATGAATTGTTATTTGCGAAAATTGAATTGGAAAAAGCGATGAAGTTCCAAGTAGAAATTATCTCTGCTGATGGACGAATTTTACACGAACAAAATAGAACTTTCGGGGAAAATGATTTTATCGAAATGAATATTTCGAACTACCCTAGTGGTGTCTATTTTATAAAATTAAAAAATAAAAATGGCAGTATGATCCGCCGTTTTATTAAAATGTAAATACGTTGTTATAGAAATCAAAAAAGCCATTTGGAAATATTTCCAAATGGCTTTTTTGATTTTGAAAACGATTGAATAGAATATCCAATCTTCAACAAGGAATTTCCAGCATCCAACATATCTAAATATTAAACATTGGGAACAAACTTCATCATTCGATATTCCTTGTTCGATATTCAAAAAGTCAAAGCAACGAGATCAAAATTCCACAATCGTAACCCCATCTCCACCTTGCTCTCTCGGCGGATGATAAATTTTTGAAATCGAATCTTTATACTCTCTCAATTTCATTTTCACCGCATCTCTCAGCGCTCCACTACCCTTGCCATGAAGAATCTGCAAATGGGTAGCACTCGTCATCAAAGCCTTATCTACAAAGGATTCTACCAACCTCAACGACTCACTTGTTGTCACGCCACGCAAGTCAATTTTCGATTCAAAAGTAGTTCCTGAATCCACCACATCAGTCTGCACTCTTTTCGAACTAATAATTTCAAGTGGTTGATTGGCTGGTAAAAGATCTTTTAAATGAGTAGTCATTTTCATGATCCCCATCAAAACAATCACTTTGTTTTTCTTGATGCTTTCGACAGTTCCAGTTGCTCCGCCCGATCTTAACTTTACAAAATCACCAACTTTAATTGTAGCATTTGCAGCTTTGGCAGCAGTTGGTTCATAGTAAACTTTTTCTCGTAAGCCATCCACATTATCAGCCAATTCTGTTCGCTGTGCACGTACGTTTGCTGCTAGCTCTTTGGCTTTTTCTAAATTCTTTTCTTCCCTTATTTCACGAATGACTTTTTCAAATTCTTTATTGTCCCGAGCCACTTGTTGTAGCTCTTTTTCTTTCACTTGAAGCTTTAATTTCTTCCGTTTGAATTCTAAATCTCGATGAAGGTTTTCGTAATTTTTAATCAACTTATCGAGCTTTCTTTCTCGCTCCTTCATGCTATCGATTTTCTCCTCCAGTTCTTGTTTCTCTTTTTGCAAATCAATCAATAATTGATCAACTGCTTTTTCATTTTTCCCAGTTTTATGTCGTGCATATTTTAGCACTTTTTGATCTAAACCAGTTTTTCTCGCAATCTCAAATGCATAAGAACTTCCCGGTCGTCCAACTTTCATTTCATATGTTGGGGTCAAATTATCTTTGTCAAAAGTCATTGATCCATTGACAATCCCAGGAGAGTTAAAAGCGAAAATTTTCAAATTAGAATAATGCGTGGTAATTACACCAAACACTTTTTTATGATTCAATTCTTTTAAAATTGCTTCTGCAATTGCGCCTCCAATTTTTGGATCTGTCCCTGAACCAAACTCATCAATCAACACTAAAGTGCTTTCATCTGACTGCTCCAAAAACGTTCGCATATTTTGTAATCTCGAACTATAAGTACTTAGGTCATCTTCCAAAGATTGTTGATCTCCAATGTCAGCAAATACTTTTGTAAAAATCCCCATTTCTGATTCTGGATCAACGGGTATTAACATCCCTGCTTGCAACATCAATTGAATCAAACCAACCGTTTTCATCGTCACCGATTTCCCTCCAGCATTTGGACCAGACAACATCAGGATTCGATTTTTATTATGAAAAACTAAATCGAAAGGAACAGTCTCCTTTTTGATTTCTTTATTTTTTAAATATAAAAGTGGATGGTAAGCAGTTTGAATGGCGAAGTGAGGTATTTTTTTTAACTTAGGTTGAGCAGCATTCATTTTGATAGCAACTCTTGCTTTCGATTGAATAATGTCAAATCGAATCATTAGACTTTGATAGTTCTTCAACAACGAAATGTAAGGTCGCAAGGTCGTACTCAAATCTTTTAATATCCTATAAACCTCTCTCCGCTGTTCAGTCTCCAAATCAAAAATATCATTATTGATATCGATAATAATTTCAGGTTCGATAAAAGCAGTTTTTCCTGTGGTAGATTCATCGTGAATGATTCCTCGAATTTTTCGCTTATGCTCTGAAGGCACACTTAAAACTCGACGACCATTTCGGTAACTTTCTACATTATCTGTCAGCCAACCTTGGTTCCGATATTTGGTAATTACAGCCCGGAACACTTTATCTAACTCTCTATGTTTTGCTCCAATTCCTTTACTAATTTTCAATAGTTCAGGCGAAGCATCCGGCTTTATTTTTCCTTCTTCATCTATCACTTGTTCGATGGCTGAAATTAATGCAGCATCAAAAACAACATCTCGAATAATTAAATATAAACTAGGGAAAGTCTCTTGTCGAGTAGGTGTGAAAAATCTAAAAATATCTCGAATGGAAAGTAAAATTGTATTAATCCTTTGCAAGCCTTCCGTAGTCAAAACTGAATCTTCAATCCCAAGGTGTTTCAAATCTTCAGACAAATCAGAATAAGAAGTCAGCGGAAAATGTTTATTATCATCAATGCTTAACTTATATTCACTTACTTCTAAAAGTTGCTGATGAATCTCTTGTCGAATAGTCATGATAGGCAAATGCTGAATGGCATTTTTACCCAAATCACCTAAACACTCCTTTTGCAATAATTCTATTACTTTATCAAATTCTACCTTTTCATAAAGGTCTTTCGGTTCCAGTTGCATGATGCTCAAATCTATTTTTGATTTTATTTTTTTTCTAAAAATATTACAACAAAAGTACGAAGATAAAGTTCCATTTCTAATCTTTCTAATTAACAAATATGATCGAAAAAAAAAATCTGTTCTTCCCGCACATCCTATTTATTTTTTAATTTCCCTCTTTGACAATTTCTCTACTGAACATTAATCAATTTTTCAATTTCTTTAATAATTCGATTTCCTTCATCAGGAACTGCTTTCCACATCTCTGTAAGTACGGTTTTAAAGTCATCTCCATCTCTATTGATGGAATTCGGGTTCGCTCCCATAGAAAGATAAAATTGAATGCTATCCTTTTGAACTTCCAGTTCTTTTACTGCTTTATCATAAGTATTTACATCTCTATTCTTATTTCTTTTCATACTAAACATTGCACTTGAGCAACTTCTAATTGATTGATGCAATGCCGTTTCTCCTCTCCAATGTAAAACATCAACTGAGGCACCATGCTTCACCAGACATTCAACCACCTCTTTTTTGAGGTAAGCACCAGAGCAATATAACATTGCTTTCGAAAAATCTCCTCCTCTACTGATGGCATATTCTATCATTTCAAGATTACCATAATGAGCAGCCAGATCTAACAAATTTCTATCGTAATAATCTATCCGATGATTAACATCGTAATCGCCACTCTGAATGATTTCTTTTAATTTTTCATTCTCCTTCGTCCATAAAAGTTTGGAGAGATATTCAACTAATAATTCTTTTTGCCAAGGTTTGTATTTTCCATATTTCAACAAAACTTTTTGCATTTGAGGTTCTTCGAATTCGTTCTCTAATTTATTTTTTTCAATAAATATTTTTGCTCTCTCCCCTAGATCCTCATAGAGATTACCATAATCCATTTCTCCAATTACTGCGTATTCAATTAATTGCGCGCCATGCATCACGATGATTAAACCATGCTCTTCATCTCCTTTGTATCCACAACTTAATTCATAATAGGCTTGGTCATTTTTGTGTTCTTTTAATATAGATATTTCTTGAATGAGCAACACCTCTCCTAAATTTTCCGTAGTTAATTTCAGAGGAAACCAATCGTATTCACCACACATTTCTCCATAATAATTATTAATAGGAAGAAGTGCTTGAGCGGTTGATTCAAGAACAGTCAACTCATTATTTATGATAAAATTAATGGTATTTAATTGTTCTTTTAATGGATCAGGATCATAGTTTTTTGAATCAATTATTTTTACTTTTACCTTAGCAGAATTCTCCTGCATCTGTTTACTCCATTTCAAATTAGAGTTTACAAACTCTTCTAAATCCAGTTTAAATTCCCAGTCACCATTAAACTTGAATTCTTTCATAATTACTCTTTATTTGATTATGCTAGATCTTATGTACTGATTAATTCCTGCTCAAAAAAATTACATCTTAACAATTCTTCCTTCTCCTTTCCCTTTCTCACTTTTAATTTGGTAAAAGATAATTCCTGAATATCCATTTTCTGAAAAATCAATCTCTCTCAAATTCTCTCCTTTTCGTAGATTCATATTCTCCGATTTTAAGATTCTTCCTATTTCATTGTAGAATATTATTTCAGCAGATTCCTCGTGCTCACTTTGAATATTTAACTGCGTCTTTTGAGAAAAAGGATTTGGCGAAAAACTGATATTGGAAAATGAATTTTCTTTTTCAGCAAAAAACTCTAACCCAATTCTTAACTGATCATTTTGATTATTATAAGCTTCCGACTGTAATTCTTGATCTGTAATTTTTAAAACTTCCCTTAAAGTAGTTTCTTTTTTTACTTCAAAAACTAGGGTAAATAATTCCGTTTTATCTTCTACAGAAATAGCTTCACCTGACACCCAGTTCATCAAAAGCAATCCTTTTTCTAAATCATTTGTTCCAAAAAATTCTTTAGGAAAATTACTTTTTTCATTCGATCTCGCTTCTACAAAACTTAAGACAGAATCATCAAAATCTAACGTCATTTGATAGCCAGTAATCCCTTTAAAATCTTTGGCAAAAAATGGAATATTCACCTGCTCCCCAACTATCAGTTTTTTATTTTCTAACAATAAATACACGTAATCATTTGTTCGTGTTTCAACAGGTGTATTGGAAGTAAAAAGTGTAGCACTAGAATTAACATCACCCACCTTTATTCCAACAAAATCTACTTCATTTCGATCAGCTGAAATTTGGAAAACATCTATCGCCTCATCAAAGTTATTTAAATCCAAAGGTGTAGAAAAAACAAAATCAGTCGGCACAAATCGCCAAGAAGTATTTCCTGCAAATTCAGTTTCAAAATTTAAAATTAACAACCTAATTTTCACCAAATCAAAGGTCGTAATCTCACCACTTTTATTGACATCAGCAGCAATCATATTATATGGTGAATTGAAAACTTCCAATCCTAAAATATGTTTTCGAATCAAAACCATATCAATCGTATTTACGCCATTATCCACGTCATCTAATTTTTCAGGACGAACTTCAAAAGTAGTTCCACTCATCACCTCAAAAGTATAGGCACCAGAAATATCAGTTACGGTAGTCGATGTAACACCTCCACTTAAATTTACATCTATTTCTTTTACCGCTTCGCCTTCCTCCGTAAATATACTACCCTGTAATGATACTGGATGTTCTCCAATTTTAACTTGCGATTCATCTGGGACTGACCATCCTCGGATATTGGAAAAACCAACTGACTGAATTCCACAGACATAGGTCGAATCATTTTGAGATTCAAACCGACAATCACCATCAGTTGCTACTATAATATTTTCTGCACCAGAGCATTCTCTTCCTTTAAAAACTGTGATATCATCAAAAGCAACTAAAGTCTCCCCTGTTCTAAAAGACAATCCGTTTCCATTTTGCAATGGATTATCATCGACTAAACTAATAATTCTTTTATCATCCACATAAACTGAAATGCGCCCAATTTCTGTTTCATAAACCACTCGGTAATCCTGCCAATTATCTACAACAATGGATACATCTTCGATCACCAAAGTTTCATAATCTCCAGCTGAATTTGTTTTAAAAACTTTAATTCGATCTTCATCTTCATAAAAATAAATCAAGTAAGAATTACCTCTGAAATCCTGCGTCAAATCGTCTGCAAAAATATGTACGCCAGCTCTTTTCTCTGTTCCATTCCCTTCAAATTTCATTCTCCATTGATACAAATAGGAAGTTGAATTATCCTGTGTTAAATCGATATCTAATTGAGTATTTTGAGTAGCAGAATTCGACTGAGAAAGTGCTCCATTTTGCACTTCCCAAGTACCTACATTTGCAGACCATTCATCATTCATATTAGGTTGCTCAAAATCATCTGAAACAAAACCACGTAAATTGTTTCCTCGCCATTCCGTTCCATCAAAATCTTTAATCGTATAAAAACAATTTTGATAAACACATGCATTAGGTAAGTCCTCAAAATTCGCCTCAAAATTATTCATGTACCATTCTCCTAGTTGACCAGTTTTTGCCAAATATATTTCTTGCTCATGCAAAAGATCGGTTTCGTAAGCACCATTTCCATGTGTTGCCACTCTCAACTTTCGAGTCGCTGCCGTGTAACTTAATGACATTATCATGCAGGCATCTGGCAACCCAGTTGAATAAGTCATCCAAGTCGTTCCGCCATCTGTAGAGACAAAAACACCGATGTCATTTCCTACATAAATATGTTGTGTATTTTCTGGATCAATAAAAATAGTGTTGGTTGGAACATCAGGTAAATCTTCTCCTAAGGTATTCCATGATCCTCCGCCATCTTCTGATTTATAAACATGAGACAATAAATCATAACCTCCAAAAACAGTATAAATCACATTATTATCGCAAGGATCAACCATAACTTCCATTGGAAATCGATCAGGTAAACCGTTGGTCACTTCCGTCCATGAATCTCCTCCATTTTCAGATTTAAACATTTTTGCAGGAGACGTGTACAATGGTGCAGTTCCAGCAAAAACTAAATTATGATCTGTTGGAGACGCGGCAAGACAATTAACTGGATTATCTCCATCTAAAGGATTTCCTCCATTAGTCGCTGTTCGAGTAGTACCATTCTCAACTGTATAAACTATATTCGATGCGCCATAAAGTCTTTGGTTAGGACTACTTGGAGCAAAACAGATCGGTGCTGAAAAATTAGAAAAACACGCAGGATCAACTCCTCCACAACCTGGCAAAACGCCAGTATTACTGGTGAAGTTTTCCGCTTTATCATTTGAGTAAAATAAACGCATATAATATAATGATCCCCAAACATTTCGATCATCATTTGGATCGATGACCGTACCAAATCCATCTCCTCCAATTTTTCTTTCCCATGCTAAATTACCTCGATAAACTGCAGTTGCATTATCTTGTAAACCTCCGATCGCAAAATCAGGATCTGAAAGAGAAGAAGAAAACTTTTGATAAAATTGAACGGTTTGCAAACCTGAATTAGCACTCACGAAAGCAAGTCCATCATTTTCACTTTTAAAAACTCCTCCATCTGAAGCAACATAAATTTTATTGGGAATATTCGGGTGATAAATAATCTGATGAATATCAGCATGGATAAAATCTCCTGGTAATTGCTCTGGTCCTTCAACAGGAAATGCTGATAAATTCCAAAGCAACCAATCAGATTCGGGAATTAAAGTCTCTCCTTCATTTGTGGAACGATAAACATTTATTCCTCCTACCAAAACCGTCGAAGGATTTGCTGGATTTATCGCCACATCGTGCGAATACCAACCTTGATATTTGGCATAATCATAATCATTTGCCAAAGTCCAATTTATTCCTCCATCTTGTGATCGATACAAACCAACTGTTTCATCGTAATTCCCAATACTTGCAAATGCAATATTTGGATCAGATTGTGAAAAGTCCATCGTCGCTTTTCCCGTAAAATCAGGTAAATCAACAGGCGTAAAATTCATCCCATCGGTACTTCGATAAACTGCACTTCCAGTACTTCCAAATACTCCAACCCCAACTAACATGGTTCCATCGTTAGTAGGATGCATTGCCAAACTCATCACATTTGGTAAATTTAAAATATTGTTCCAAGTCGTTCCACCATCTGTTGAATGAAAAAGTCCATCCGTCGTTCCTGCATATAAAACATCAGAGTCGAACTTAGAAATTTCTAAACAATTCACTCCTTTTAATTCTTCTTCTTGCGACCAATTCAAACTATAATTCCAAGTCAATCCACCATCTATTGTTTTCAATATTCCTATTCCATAAGTTCCTCTTCGGTATCGAATCGTATAACCTTGCCCTGTACTTTGATTAGGTTCCATATCATCTGGATCAAAATCTCCATAAACTTCCCCTGTACCGATATACATCTCATTCGAATCATCAGGATTAATTACAATACTCGAAACTCCTAGGACTGGCATACCTGTAGAAAGATAATTCCAATTAGCTCCATCATCAATTGACTTCCACAATCCACCACTTGCAGCACCAGCGTAAAGTGTATTTGGATTATTAGGGTCAACTGTAATAGCTAAAATCCGACCAGCAAAATTCTGTGGACCTAGTGGCTCCCAATCTGAACGATTAGAAGAAGAATTAGACAAAAGTCGTTGCTTAATTTCATGACTTTCTGTAAACTTATTGGCTTTTATTTTTTCAGAAGGGTAAGAACGAGCGAAGGACCAAGAGTCTAAAGATTTACCAGCTCCGCTAAAATTTTCCACATCATCTTCTGTTTTTTGATCAGGAGAAATATGAATTGGTAATGTATCAGATGAAATTCTACTTTGAAAAATCATCCACCCAAATAGGGAGACAATGCTTACGGAAAGCAGAATTAATATTTTATTGTTCATGGATTGAAGATTAATTAGGCTAAAAACGATGCAAAATAAGGCTTTTTTTGTAAAAAATCACTTGATATGTTAGAATGTGTAATATTTGTCAGATAGTATTTTTGCTACAATTATCACGCCTTAATGAACCTTCATAATTCTGTAATAAAAAACTCACCTGTCGTAAAAAACCAAAATCATCTCCTTCACGAAAACTCAAAAAACACTACATTTGCACCTCACTAAAAAAGTATTCAACGTGGCTGGAAATTCATTTGGACAATTATTTAAAATAACTACTTTCGGAGAATCTCATGGTAAAGCAATTGGTGTCATCATAGATGGTTGTCCAGCTGGTTTGGAAATTGACGAAGCATTTATTCAAAGCGAATTGGCTCGTCGTCGACCTGGTCAATCTGCTATCGTAACTCAGCGAAAAGAAGGAGATGAAGCACAAATTCTTTCAGGAATTTTTGAGGGAAAAAGTACGGGCACTCCAATCTCAATGGTTATTTATAATCAAGATCAACGCTCGAAAGATTACTCTCACATTGCAGATAAATTTCGACCATCTCATGCTGATTTTACTTATCAAAAAAAATATGGTTTACGAGATTATCGAGGTGGAGGAAGAAGTTCAGCAAGGGAAACTGCTGCTAGAGTTGCTGCAGGAGCGATTGCAAAATTATTGTTAAAAAAACATGGCATCTCCATCACAGGTTATGTGAGTCAAGTGGGTGAGATTGCTGTTTCGCGAAATTATCAAAATTTTGACTTTTCCAAAACAGAAGAGACGGCGGTTCGATGTCCTGATTTAGAAACGGCCGAACGAATGATTGATTTGATCAAAAAAATTAAGAAACAAGGTGACACGATTGGTGGAGTTGTCTCAGCTCTCGTGCAGGGTTGTCCAGTTGGATTAGGGGAACCTGTGTTTGATAAATTACATGCTGACCTTGGAAAAGCAATGTTATCGATTAATGCTTGCAAAGGTTTTGAGTATGGAAGTGGTTTCGATTGTGTCACGATGCGAGGTTCAGAGCACAATGATATTTTTGAAAACAAAGATGGAGAGACGACAACTAAATCTAATTTTTCAGGAGGTGTACAAGGTGGAATCTCTAACGGGATGGATATTTATTTTCGAGTTGCTTTTAAACCTGTGGCAACGATTATTCAAAAACAAGATTCGATTAATGAAGCTGGCGAAGAGGTGATTGTGGAAGGAAAAGGACGACATGATCCTTGTGTCGTACCAAGAGCTGTGCCGATTGTGGAGGCGATGGCGGCTTTGGTTTTGGCGGATTTCTGGTTGAGGAATGTTAGTTCTAAGGTTTGATTTATTTATAAATCCTTTTTGATTTTGATGGAACACGGATGACACGGATCTTGCGAATTATTGCGGATTTGACGATTACTTAATAATGGATAAAATCCATAACACCTCTGATCGTCAAATCCGTTTCTATCCGCTCGATCAGCGTCATCCGTGTTCCATTATTTCAACTCAAGAAATACAAAAATGCTACAGGAAAACTAATCTTCCGATTCTAACCTTTGAATCTTTTTCACATTCCCTTGAATTGGAGAAATAGAAACTTGTTTATCATTTTCCAAAACATAAAATACAAACTGACTATTACTCCCAATCATTTTTACATTCACTTCTTCTTTATCTAAAAAGATTATTTGATGTGTATTTTCAAATTCTCCAGCTTTAAGTTTTTTTGCATATTTAAATCCAGATCCAATTCCTGTTCCGAAAAAGAATGCAAGGAATCCTAATCCCATTAGTAAAATAGTTCCTTTAATAAAATCTGGTTGCGGTGGAGGATTTCCATCTAATGACTCGGTAGTTTCTTTTTGCTTTTTCTTATGGGTATACTTACTTAAAAAATAAATCAAAACCCCAAATACAATAAGCATACCGCTGACTTTTAAATCCTTTGAAAGAAAAACTAAAGGACTTAACAACACATCCATGACATCGGAATAACTTAAAATATTGACATCCAAGAATCCATAATAAATCACTTCTCTAAATATTCCCAAAGCCAATAAATATAAATACCCCATCGATAAATAATCTTGGATACTACTTTCATTGGATGGGTTTTCAATTTCTTTTTTCATGCTTTTTTTATTTAAACACCAAAATAGGATTTTTGAATTTAAAATCGAAATCAAAATAATTACAATTCTTTCACCGCAGTTCAGCGTGTCATTTTAAAACAACTTCACTCATTAAATCCAAAAACAAAAGAAGGGAAGAATTTACAATTATCAAGGAAGTCTTTAAACAGATCGTAGCTGACAACCTACCTACTTTTACACCATAATAAATAGTTATTTTTCACACCTTAAACATTTAAAATTATGGAAAAGACAATCGAACAAAACTTAGAACATATCTTCTCACTATTAAAAGAAGCTAAGTTTCTTGATGCAATGAATCTTTATTTACATGATAATGTAATATTGCAAGAGGCAAATGGTGAACCAAAATCTGGAAAAGAATTCTGCGTGAAATTTGAAGAAGATTTCATTAATAATGACCTAAAAGAATTTGTTAGATATGAGGTTGGGAATTATGCCGTAAACGGAAATCATTCTTATTATGATGCCGTTATGGAATTAAAACTTAATGATGGTACTACCATGCTTTCTGAGCAAATCGTTGCGACAGAATGGAAGGATGGAAAAATTTTCAGAGAAAGATATTATCATGCATAAGGTAAATTTAATGTAATCAGTCGTAAGACTGAATCATTTTTATATCTGAAAGAAGGAGTCTCTTATAAGGAGATTCCTTCTTTCAGATATAAAATTTTCAACTCAACAAATACAAAAACACCAAAGGAAAAATAATTCCAACTATCGCAAATTTCCAACCTCGTTTTTGAAAACTCTCTTTCCCCTTTGCAATGAACATTCCGGTGATCGCAATCAACAACATCGCCACTCCGAAAATATCTGAATACCAAATCCAAGCAGTATCCGTCGTTTGGTGAAGCAAAGTCATCTCTGCCAAGACAGGGCGTTTCCGTATAGTTTCTAACTCTCCTTTTCCTGTTTTAGCATCAAAGTCTGCGACTGCTCCATCGAAGAATATTCGCACACTTCCTCCTCGCACTCTGACTGATTTAAATGATTTTTCTAAATCCCAAGTTTGAGCTAATGCTTTGGCAAAATCATCATTGATTTGTTTTGCATCAGTTGGAACTTGCACATTTATTTCTTTGGAGTCAATGGTGTATTGTCTTGGATTCCAAGTGGCTCGATGATTTAAAGCGATTCCAGAAATCGAAAATGAAATGATTAATCCAACATAGAAATAAGCAAAATCTCTGTGAATATTTCGGGCGGTAAATTTATAAGCCATCGTTTTGTTTGTTTTTCAATAATGTAAATATATTGTTACAAGTATCACTATTTTTCAATTCGAGCTTTTATTTTTTGCAAAACCTCTAACCAAGCTTCATCTGGATCATCATATTTAGTCACCGGCTTCCCATCCTTTGGTACAACTTGCACCTTATTTATCGGTTTTTGATTCCACAAACATGGGCGAATAATTACTGGCATCACCATCGCATCTCCTTTATCATGTCTTTCAAAAGCACGTTTCATTTCCACCTCTTTAATAAAATCTGAAGCTAAAAAATCTGGGCTGATTAACAAAACTATATACTCCGCTCTTTCCATTGCTTTTGAAATTTCTTCACTCCAATTATCTCCAACTTGAATTTGTCGATCTTCCCAAACATCAATCTCAAAACTATATTGCAAAGACTTTAAGGAAGTTTGCAATTTTTCTTTGTGCGCTTCATCTTTGTGAGAGTAGGAAATAAAAATTTTCGGTACATCCATTTGTTCTATATTTTTTCCTAAAATTTCATCAATGCTAACATTACAATTACATGCCGAGCAAGTGATAGAAGTTTGGTTTTCTTTTTCTAATTTTAAAATAATTTCTTCTTCAAAAGTGCATTCGCAAGTTTCACTAGGACAATATCGAATCGTTTTAAAATCCATTTTATGATTCACTTCTTCAAAAACCTTATTCAAAAGAAACTTCCGCAATTGTTCACTTTCCTCACCAATCATTTCAATTCGAATTTCATTTTTTTTAGGTAGCGCTTCAATTTTAGCTTTGATTCCTTCTTGTTCTATGACCATTCCATTTCGCCACCAAATATTATTAGAGGCGTATTCATTTAGTTTTACAATGGCTCTAGCAATAATTCCTTTGTGCAAAAAATCATATTGATACCCATAGTGAATTGCCTTTTTATTATCCCACTCAAAAGTTGGTTTTTCATTAGATAAAAACTGTGGAACTATAAATGAATCTTTTTCATTCGGCAACTCAAAACATATTTCAAATTTACTCATCAACTCTAAAAAAATCTGAATCTCTCTTTCATCTCGAAATCTAAATCCTTTAGAAAACTTTTCGAGTTCCTTCTTTTTCATATTCACCTGCAGCTCCGACTTTTTAAATTGTCCTTTGTTCTTTTTTATTTTTTCATTAAGCAATCGGTAAATTATTTTGGTCGTCCAACGAGGATCAAGGATGACCATTTCTTTTAAAATGTCATTATCTGGGAAATGAATAATCACACCAATGTCAGTTAAAAACCCACTCAAGTCTTCTGCATTCTCTGTTGAAATTTCTTGAGTATCACAAATTCTTAAATAATCATCAAACTTCAAATAAGGTTGCTGTAAGGCTAATGTTTCTAACTCTTTCCGTACTGCCGACCAACCAGCACCTAAGTCATAACCAATCAAGTTTTTCAACTTCGGAGCATTTTGTAATTGCTCGCTAATACTTTTTCTCAACTCATCAATATTCCAACCTTTGGCTGCGCTTACTGACAAAGTTTCTTTGACATTCCAATCTTTATTTTTTGTTAGACTAGTCAAATCAAAACCTCTAGTTGCAGGTTCTTCCATTTTATTTTGAACGACTAGAACCGGACTTTCCTCGCTTAACCCACTAACGTTTTCTAACCAATAATCAAAAATAAAATTCTCTTCTTTTTCCGGATGTTCCTCTGCATCAATTTGCGAATCCATGTCCCAAACTAATATATACAAAGCGCGATTAGTTAGGAAAAATCGATGCGTATTATGATAAATTTCTTGTCCTCCAAAATCCCAAATATTAACCTTAACAGTTCTTCCATCTACTAATTCTAAAGGCCATTTTTCAATTCTAATTCCATGAGTTGATTCTTCTTTTGGATCAAATTCATTACTGACCAAACGCTTAGTTAATGATGTCTTCCCTACTCGACCATTGCCAACAAAAATCAATTTTGCTTCATTAATTCGAGTATTCAGTCCTTCACCTTCTAATCTTCTTTTGTTGTCAACAGCATTCCTTTGGTAAGTTTTTAATTTTGAATTATCAAGGTATTCATAGTAGGACTCAATGGTATTTTTTTTCGAAAGTCGTTGCCATAATTCTTCTTCCTCTTTTTCCAACTTCTCAAAAATAGCCTCTACCTCATTGATATATTTCCCATCAGAAAATTCACTCCTGTAAATATTAATTAGGGAAAGATCCTCTTGTCTTTTTATTTTTTCAAAAAGCTCTTCTTCCTCTCCTTCTAGTTCCAAACTCCGAAGAGAGACACTAGCTTCTTGTCGATAAGTTCCTTCTAAGGTTTCATCTAAATATTTTTGAAAACCTTCTTTTGTATTGTTAGCAAGTGCATTTTGCCATAATTTTTCTTCTTCCAAAAACTTAAAAGATTCCTCTTCATCAGCATCGGGAGCATGGTTCGCTCCAGACTTTTCTCGAAGAGATTCTATTTCTGCGAGTGTTTTATCTATAGACTTAAGGAGGTCGTTTTTTTCATTGATGGAGTTAACGTCTAAGTAACTTTTTCTTAATTCTTCAACATGAACAATGTTTTCATTGATCTTTTCGAAAACATCTTCTTCTACAGAAATAAAATCAACAATACCAATATTTGATTGATTTAGAATATCCTTTTTTAAATCTTCAATTTCTAAATCTTGAATAAGATCAAGCATGGCTGCATTAATTCGATTCAACTCAATCTGATATTCACTACGAGTTATAATATCTTGATTATCTCTTTTCTCTACATTATTATATCGACTACGAAGTAAAATAATGTCATTAAAATGATTTGAATTTTCTTCGATTTCGTCCTCCAAATTTTTAAAAACTCTTTTTATTTTTCCAAAGGAAATATAATCTCTCAGGTTCTTTTTTAAAAATTTTAAATCATTCTTTGTTTTCGAATTGACTTTTTTCGGTCTTGGTCTTGCAGCTGATTTTTTAATAGTATTTTTTTGGGGGAAAAATTTAAACACCCCTCCTTCATCTCCACCAAGATTTAATGGAGCAATAATTATCTCACCTGCCAACACTTTCAGTAATTCTTGAACACCTATTTCATAATTTAGCATTTCCAAAAATTTAACTAAATCTGGCGTAAATCGATCTTCCCATGCTGAACCTAGGCGGTGCAAAATCCATCTGGAATTATAGGTTTCCTTTTCCATACTATTAGATCTTGTTGTTGTTCCTCGATCAGTATAATAATGAAAATCAATGATGACTAAAACATGCTGCGCTCGCATTTTGCTAATCGCAGAAAAAAGTTCTTGTTCCTCTATTTTTTCGTTGTCATAACTAAAATAACCATAGCCATTGGCATCAGAAATTTGACCATTAAAATAAATAATGACGGAATCACTTTCATGGGTCTCATTGACCAAAACATCTAATTGGGCTAAAATATTTTTTGCAGTAGCAGACTCATTATATAATTGAGTCGCTTGATACTCATATTTTCCTTGAAGAACTTTTGCTAAACGTTGAGCATCTTTCGTCCGTCCTTCTTGAGGAGAAAAAGTAGGGTCAGAATATTCATCAATCGCAATAGAGAATAAATAATTTTCCGTTTTTTCCTTTTTAGTTTTACTTAAATCTTCGAAGTAACCTCGAATAGAATGAATACCTCTGAGGGCTATTTCAATCGGCGGTGTTTTCAATGGATTACCAGACAAATGAATATTTACTAACTCAGGTAATTGTGCAATTTCGGCAGGTAAGATTTCAATCGCATTATTGGTAACTGAAAAACTTTGCAATTTTTTTAATTCCAATATTCCTTGAGGAATCGAAGTCATAGAATTTTCATTCATCCATAGAACTTCCAAAGATTTTAATTCCAAAAGATCGGTAGGGAAATAAGTTAAAGCATTTTCATTGAGAGAAAGGTTATCTAATTTTTGTAAAGAACGAATGCCGCTCAAATTGGTCAATTTATTTTTATCAAAAATTAAAACCTTCAAATTCCGACAAGCACCTAACGCTTTTGGGAAATTGATAAATCCATTTTTGGCGAGCGTTAAAACTTCTAATTGAGGTGCAACCTCAAGAAAGGATTGGGGCAAAGAAGTCAACCCCAAAGAACTTAAATCGAGATTGGTTCTATTCTCTTGAATTGCTTCTTCTATTCGTTGTTCTACTTGGCTCATTGTTTTATTTTATTCGTCTATGACAAAAATAACGAATTAAATAAGTTCTACAAATAATAAAATAGAAATGGCTGTTAGCGCTCAAAGTGCTAACAGCCATCATATTAAAACTATTATTTTTTATTGTTTGACAAAAGCCGCACTCATCACCTTATGTCTAACTTTTACTTTGACAAAATACTGTCCAGCAGGATAATTAGAAATATCCAAATCATGAGTAATTTCATTTCCTGAAAGGTTGGATGCTTGATACATTAATTTTCCATCTATCGAAACCACTACTAATTCAGCTGTTCGATTATATTCTATATTCTCAATCTTGACTTGAGTAGAATGAGTAGCAATCGTTGGGATTATTTTGATACCTGATTTTTTTAATTCTGTAAGATTATTGTTAGACACCATGATTGTATCTTCCATTGCAAGAACAGAATCCAAAGGATATGTCATAATCGAACGAGCAAAAGTTCCTGCTACTAATTCGTTGTTCTCTTCATTTATCACTAAATCGTAAACTGTAATTATTGGCATATTCGTTCCAAGTCTTTCCCATGAGGTACCTGCGGTAATTGTTCCATAAACACCACCATCAGTTGCGACAAACATAACGGAATCGCCAGTTTCTGGAACTATTAATAATTCATTTATTGCTAAATCTGGTAAGTCATTTGAGATGTCTTCCCAAATCATTCCTTGATCTTCCGAACGGAAAATCCGAGGCATAAAATCATTGTCTCGATAACCCGAATAAGTAACATACGCAACATTGACATCAGTAGGAGAACCAATCACATCAGTTACATATTGATCTGGCAAATTATCAGAAAGTGAAGTCCAAGTAGCTCCAGCATTATCACCTCTCCAAACATTTCCATCACCTGTTCCTACATATAATAAACCTTCCTCTATTGGAGATTCATCGATAGCTGTAATATTATTGTATCGACTAGTCGCATCTGGACCATCAGTTAAATCATCACTTACTGAAAACCAATCTGGAATATCTCCAAATCCAGTATACACTCGATATGTTCCAGAATAAACAGTTTGAGATGAATGAGGACTAATAATATAAGGCATATCCCAATTTCGACGATCAGCATTATCAATACCATTGTCACCACTATTATAGCTATTTCCACCGTCAAGAGTTACGCTAATATTTCCTCTTTGAGTTTCCACAAAAAACCGCTCTGAATTATCTGGATCGAAGGCCATCTGAAATCCATCTCCTCCAAAAATTCTATCCCAATTATTTATTGCATCTTCATTTCCTCCCATCGAACCATTGTCTTGCGCACCACCATAATATAAATCTGGTTGGTGTGGATTATAAGCTACTCGATAAAGTTGAGTTGTAGGAATATTTTCTATGTCTTCCCAAAGATCATTATTTGCATCAGACTTGTACAGACCACCATCCGTTGCTAACAATACTCCTCCGTCATTTAAAAAAGTCAAATCATGTTTATCAGCATGAACATCATAAGACCACCAAGGTGGTGTTGCACGTTCCCAATTTTCTCCTGCATCGAGTGTTCGCCAAAGATCTACACCTAGTATATAAATATCATTTGGATCATTTGGATTTACTCTTATTTTCCCAAAATACCAACCGAATCCTCCCATCGCATTTCCACTTAATCCATTAATATCTTCATCAATTGGGATAGTATCCCAACTCACTCCTGCATCTTCTGTTTTGTAAATAGCTTCCAGTTGGTAACCACTAGCTGCCACATACTGCACATAGAGAATATTTGGATCATTTTCATGAATCGTAATTCCCATTCTCGAATGGGTTACATCATTCGGCAAACCTCCTTCTAATATATTCCATGTATCTCCTCCATCTGTGGTTTTATAAACCTTTGCTCCTTCGCCTTTAATTATCGATTCAAAATTATTTCGAATTCGATCCCAACCAACTGCGTATATAACTTGCGGATCATTTGGATCCATCACCATTTCAGAAACACCAGTTGAATCACTAATAAAAAGTACTTGATTCCAAGTACTTCCATTATCATTGGAACGATAAATTCCTCTATCGCTTCCTCGCTGAAAAGGTAGTCCCAACGTTGCCGTAAATATATTGTTAGAATTAGTGGGATCGATGATTATTTTGGAAATTATTCGAGTTTCTTCTAATCCTATATTTGTCCACGTTGCTCCTCCATCCATACTCCGATGAAGTCCATCTCCGATAAAGGGATAGCCTGAAATATTCAAATCACCTGTTCCTACATAAACGATATCTGGGTTTTGTGGATCTAGTTCAATATCTCCAATGGAGAGAAAAGCTTGATCATCAAAAATAGGATTCCAGGTTGATCCTCCATCAATAGTTTTAAAAACTCCACCATCTGAGAAACCTGCATAAATAATATCTTCATTAGTTGGATGCACCTTTACGGTATTGATTCGTGCTCCAATATTTCCAGGTCCTTGAGTGGTCCATTCTTCATCAAAACCATTAATCGTTCTAGCTAGGGTTTGTTGGTTGATATTCTTTAAAGCATTGGTATAAGCATCCAAAGCGAAATGGCCATCTGGCCCCATTCTTTGCAAAAAGAACTCGTCACTAGGTTCGTGTTTTTGTTCAATTCTATTATTAGTTTCGTGAGTGGTTGATTCAGTTTCATTGCAGGAAGTGATGAAACAATAAATGCATAAAAACATTAAGGCTTGGAAAAATTTTAATTGTATATTTTTCATTGGATAGGAATTCGGTTATGTTTTTTATAAATAAAATAGCAACTGCAAAGTACCTTTTTTTTAATTTTTTCAGTAAAAAGAGATTGATTTTACTTCGTAAAAAAAGGATTTTAACTTAGAAAAGACATATGAGCAAAAGATCATTCGTTTTTCCCAATAATAATTTCAAATGAAATAGTTACAGAAAGTTCCTTCAATAATTCAATTTGCTCCTGCTTGAATTTATATAAATATGGAGTCATCGATATAAAATTTTGCAGATCTTGACCCGATAAGAGAATGGTTCTCTTCAAGTTTTCCACTTTTATTATTTGAATCTTTGACTTCGACTCTAGATCTTCCTTAATGGAAGATTGGTGAGGAATAAATTTTTCGTATACTAGTTCTGCTACTTCCTTCATATGATCTCCGGAGGGAATTACTTTTATAAAATATCCCCCAGACTTTAAAACTCGTTGAAGTTCATCCAGATGGATAGGAGCAAAAATATTTAAAAGTAGATCAATAGAATGAGTTTCTATTGGTAAGTTGAAAGCAGAACCGATAAGATAGGTCGCTTCTTTATCCTGGATGGATGCTTTGGAAATTCCTATTTTAGAAATATCAATTCCTACCTTTTTAATTTCTTTCTGTTTAAATATACTTCGAGTATAATATCCTGTTCCACAGCCCAAATCTAAAAGATGAATCATTCCTTTATTCAAAGTAGAGAATAGGTCAAATGAATTGATTATTGCCTCTATTGAGTCGATTAGAAAATCATAATGCCCTTTTGATAAAAATGCATCTCTGGCATTAAGCATAATTTTATTATCTCCTGGATTAATTGTTTTCTTTTGATTGGCCAGCAATAAATTGATATATCCTTTTTTTGAGTAATCAAAAGAATGACCATTTTCACACCTTACTGTTTTCTCAAATTGATGAAGTAATGATTTACAATTAGGACAAATAATTATTGACATTTATTTTTAGATTATCATAATTAATAATTTTACATTCTTGGCTGCTTCTTTTAAAATAATTCAATTCTATTTTTTTAAAAAAACCAACCAATCCCTCCACCTACTCTAAAACGAAAATCTATTTCTTTTTCTGATATGTCACTTGAGGTAGGGTCTAGACGGAGATAGGGATATAACCCTGCATTCACAAAAAATGATTTAGCAACAGGTTGATAGCGATATTCAAATCCAGCAACTAGATCTAATAAAATATCAGAATCTTCCCGATCCCAAAAACGAGTACCTTCAGAATGAGGAGTTGCAATAAAAGAAATAGTGGGATGATGATCACTACTTCCAAACAACATGGAAACTCCAACTGGAAATGCTACTCCTGATTCCCAAACAGAACCACCTACCCTAGCATAGGTTTTGGTTTTTTCTGTGGCAAATAATTGGCGAGTATAATTGAGAGAATAATAGGAAACGGCTCCGCCGCCTTCAAGGAAAATCCCATTTTTGGATTGAGCTTGAGTTGAATTTGAAAGCAGAAAAAAAATCCCACTAAACAAAAACATAAAAAATAAGCGATTATAAAAAAAATGTAATTTCATTGTTATTATTTTTACAAAGTACAGGGAAATATATCTCTTTTTTCATAAATAATAAAACTCATTCTCATCAGTCCTTCCAAAAACACACATCGTTTCATAATCAGATGTTTTGCTAGCAGGGTTTAATAAATATTTAAAAACAATAATTATGACCTCTATTTTTAATATTATCTAGAAATAACAAACTTACTGGCTCCTACCCTTCCTTCCACGTATATAAAATAAGTCCCAGTTGAAAAACTTGCAATATCAATATTAACTTTATTGATTTCATTTGCTATTACATCTAGTTTAATTTCTTTCACGATTATTCCAAGCATATCAACTATTTCGATTTTAGCTTGATTCTTTTCCGCATAAAAACTAAAATTTATAGCTGCTTGATCTTTATAAATTGGATTAGGATAAATAACCGTTTCGCTTTTTCTACAATCTCCATTATTGACATAAATAATATTTGAATATTCAATTTGTCCATCTAAATCAACCATCTTCAAGCGATAATAATTTTCTATAGAAGAAGAATTATCGGAATGCTGATAATACTTTGTATTAATTGACATCACACTACCAGTAATCTGTTTTATAGATTTAAAGTCATTTCCATCTTGGCTCCATTCTACTTCATAATGACTGAAATTTTCTTCTGATTCTGTAATCCATTTTAAATTAACAATACACCCATTTGCTTCTCCATCAAACGAAACTAATCCTACAGGTAAAGGCAAAAGTGATTCGGCATATTGAACACCCGTTCCTGGAGACCAAGCCCAAACTCTAGGATCAGGACCATTATCTACTTCCATTCTTCCTCCAAATGTCCAACTCATATTAGCATTGACAGAAGTCCAAGTGCTACCTCCATCATCAGAAAGTGAAAAACCATTAGAACCAGTATTATAGTCTCCTGAATGGTAAGCTTTTCCCGATGATATATATATCACATTAGAATTATTGGGATGAATAGCAATTCCTCTGGAAAAATTATCGGTCTTTAATTTAGTCCAAGTAATCCCAGCATCATCACTTCTATACACTCCTTTATTCGGGCCATACACACTTACGTATACTCTATCAGCATTATTTTTATCCGCTTTAATTTCAAACACACCATTCCACGCTTCTATTGGTGGAGTTTCAAATTCAGAGTCAAAAGTAGGAACTATATCATCTCTCATAATTGAGTTGGGAATTTGTTGTTCATAGCGCATTTCGACCAAGCCTATTTCAGTCCAAGTTGCTCCTCCATCAGTAGATTTCCAAAAGCCACTTTCACCACCTGCGTAAATTAATTGCGAATTCATTTTGTCTACTTCAGTAAACTTAAGTCCGCCATTTACAAGAACCTCAGTCCATGTTGCCCCGTCGTCAATGGATTTAAAAACGTCTCCATCTTGTGTAACAAAAAGTGTTCGATTGCTGACTGGACTATTGATATCAAGAGACATTCCGTGAGTTGTATTTCCTAATTCTTCTAATCCTGTATTACTCATTTGCCAATTCTCACCATAGGCGGTGCTTTTAAATACAGCACCATCTGTCGAAACATTATCAGCACCGAAAGTAGCCCAAACTACATTTTCTCTTTCCGGATCATTTATTACAAAATTCACATTGGAACCTCCTCCTGCTCCCCAAACGTGATTAGGATAAGTCGACGGATCAGGGATACTAAACGTCCAAGAAAGCCCTCGATCTCTAGAATACCAAAAACCCAAATCATAATACCCTACATAAATCGTATTTGGATTTTGATCACTTACATCGATAGTATTCCCATTAATATTATCCATTCCTCTTGATAAAAATTTCCCTGCACTAACTTCTTGGGTTGCTCTATTTTTAAAAATATCTCCACCATCAGAGGTCACCCAAGCATACCCTCCATAGGCCGCAAAATAATTTCCAGAACTGAATTTATCCTTGCTAACCGTTTTACTCAGACCATAAAAACTGCTCGTGTAAGCATAATTTAAAACTGGCCAACCATGTTCCCAATTCTGTAAATTACCCGTTTTAGTCCAAGTCGTTCCTCCGTTAGTTGTTTTCCAAGTTCCCATCAAACTATTATAAGTTGGTGGTGTAGTACTCCAATCTATTGGAAATAAAAAATTCGTTACAGCAATATTATCTGCATTAAAACCGACATTGATAAAACCTGTATGTTCTCCAATTTCAGAAAAATTATCTCCACCATTTATACTTTTAAATAATGCTCCTGTTGATTCATTACCTCCTACATAACTCCATATTGGTGACTGACAACCAGTTGATAAAAAAGTACTCGCGTATACAATTTCAGGATCGGTAGGATGTACATCAAAGTCTAAAATTTCTCCAAGACTATTTGCAATCCTAACCCAATTCGCACCTCCATCTTCCGACTTATACAACCATGGATCACTACAATTATATCGCCCTTTACCAAAAAGACCAAAAATTAAATCTTCATCTGTTGGATGCACGATCATCCGCAACATGCTTCCTTGAGCAGGTAAGCCTGAGGTAGAAACTATCGACCAGTTTGCTCCTCCATCCAAAGTTTTTAAAAAAGTTAAATTGGTATCCCACCATTCATGATGAGAGGCATATCCTATATTAGAATTTGTTGTAGCGATTTCAATAGTCTCAACATATCCTTTTCCATTAACAACATTAATATTGGATTCAGTAACAGTTTCTCCTCCATCAGTAGTTTTAAAAATTCCAACTCCAGTACCAATAAAAAAGATGTCTCCATCTGTCGGATGTGCAGCTAAAGCAGTAATATGAGTTTGTGTCAATCCTTGCACAGAACCTATCGGCGTCCAAGATATTCCATCGTCTTCTGATTTATAAACGCCACTCAAATCAGATCCGGAAAGGATCGTTCCATCAGCAGTACCAATAATCATCGAGACGGCTCCTCCTCCTCCTGGATTGCTTCTAATCCAATCCGATTGACTAATTAAAATTGTTTGAAAAAAAAGTAAAAATAAAACGGTTGTGCAATTTTTCATAAGTGTTTATCTGTTTTGGATTCTAATAAAAAACGTGAAAGTAGCTTTTTATTATTAAACCCAAGAACCAATTGTTATAGTAAAACCGAACATGATTTTAGCAAATTAAAATCTTATAGTTTTTTTCTATCTCCGTTGTTCATCTGCCTTAAAAGCACCTCTATTATGTAAAATCCATTGCGCTTCATCCAAAGGAGAAACACCTTTATAGGCACGAATTTTTTCTTCACTTGTTATCGTTTTTTCATAACCATCCAAAGTTAACTTTAAGCGACCTTTACCAGAAGTTGTTGCACTAAATTTAATTCCATAATTCATCGCCTTCTCTACAGGTACTCTCCCTGTCAAAATAAAAAAATCATCATCGAAAGTCGGTGAATTTATTTGAGCATTCATTTGATTTAAATCACTTGCAATAGCTCCCAATAATTCCTGATTTGCTTTTATCTGGAAAGCATACATTGGTTCTAAAAGTTCTGTCTCAGCCAGCTCTAAACCACGCATAATTCCCATAGGTGTCGCCAATAAAAAATCCCCAGGATTGGAATGCATCGTATGTTCTGAACCTTCCATTAAAGTGATTTTAATATCTGTCACTTCCCATCCTTTTATCCCTTGTCTTAAAGACCATGGAATCGCACGCTTGACTTCATTTTGATATTTCACGCTGATGTCGTCTGTTCGTACTTTGGAAAGAAAAGTTACTCCGCTTCCAAGCGGTGCAGGTTCGATCAAAAAAGTCATTATCGCCCAGCAAGGTTTTGGCATCCAATACTGTACATAACCTTCCGCTGACTGCTTCGGAGTTTCTTGGTAAATAACTTTTGGGGTTAAAAAATTAGTGGAAATGCCAAAGCGATTCGCCAAACTATCTTTAAGCACTTCAGTTTGAATTGGGCCGAGTATTTTTAAGTGAAATTCATGTTCTTCTTTATACCATCGAAAATCTAATTGAGGGTCTTCGATGTTTAGTATTTCCAAAGCTTCTCCGAGTTGTTGATAATCTTTTTCTTCTTCGGCCACCGCTTGTACACTTAATACTGCTTGGCTTATTTTATTAAAATCATCTTCGAAATTTTCTTTACCTAAAACATCACCTGCCAAGACTAAATCAGAAGTAGTCATCACTCCAATTTCACCTGCCGCTAGTTCTCCAACTTGCACCATCTTTCCTAATTTCCGTTGAAAGATTTGATTGATTTTAATTTCTTTTTTTAAATGGTGAGACCAGATGGTATCTTTATTTTTTAACTGCCCACTATATAATTTTGCATGAGCTAAACGGCCTAATTTAGTATCATATTCTACTTTAAATATTTTTGCTGAAGGCTCATTATTTATAGAGTTTTTTACTTGAAACAAAGTAGTTATCTGATTTAATAATGTCTCTATTCCTAAATCCATTTTGGCACTTCCAAATAAAACACCAGTCATCTTTTGCGCTTGAATTTGCTGCTTAGCTTTTTCGAAAACGATAGATAAATCCATCTCCTTTCCTTCTAAATAATTTTCTAAAAACGCTTCATCTAACTCTGCTAAGTTTTCAAAAGATCTTTCCAAAATAGTTGAATCAAGAAAAGATTGCAACTGAGTAAATTCGAATACTTTTGGAGATTCAGGATCATGATTGTCTCCATAATTTAAGGCAAATAATTTCGCTCCTAAATCTTTCTCAAGGTCAATAAAAACTTGTTCCAAATCTCCTCCTGCTCTATCTATTTTATTGATAAAAAACAAAACAGGTAATTGTCTTTCTCGAATACTTTCCCACAAGTTCAAAGTATGCGCTTGGACTCCTTCCACCCCAGAAACCACCAAAATAACCAAATCCAAAACAGATAATGCTCTATCTACTTCTGCCGAAAAATCAATATGCCCAGGTGTGTCAACGATATTAATATGTGTACCCTTCCAATCAAAATCCACGGTTGCTGTTTTAATTGATATACCTCTACTTTTTTCCATAGCCAAACCATCAGTAATCGCTGAACCTTTGTCCACACTTCCTCGATGCTTAGTTGCCCCAGAAGTATGCAGCAAACATTCCGTCAAAGAAGTTTTGCCTGCATCGACATGAGCTAAAATACCTATCGTTAATATTTTATTGGGAGACATGGAATGAAATTAATTGGATCTTTTTAAAAAGAATTTCATCATAAAGGAACAAAAAAACTATTGATTTTCTGACGAATGACTAGTTGGTTTTTTATTCTTCAAATTCACTAAAACAAAAAGCTATAATTGTGATCCTTTCAAATGGATTATCCAATAAGTTATGGTCAAACTTTCTAATTGAAAATAGATTCGCTCGAACAAAGATGATAGTCTCCGAATTCGTATTTTTATTTCCACGGTCCATATATAGTTACGCTTAAAAAAGATTTCCCGTCAAAGCGAAAAAGACCTCCCCAACCACCAAACCAAAAACGGTTTTTATTGTCTTTGTAAATACTCAATATTGAGCCATCCAAACCTGCTTCTTTATAAAAGTGAGTGAAGGTTTTTCCATCATATTTATATACACCATTATTCTCAACACCAAACCAAATATCATCATTGCTGTCTTCAAAAAAACCACCAACCTCCACACCACTTATTTCTCCCTCTTTGGTGAAATTGGTAAAACTTTCTCCATTAAATCTACTGACACCTCCCCAATAAGTACCGATCCATAAATCTCCTTTTGAATCCATCATTAGATCATAAATCGTATCGTCTGCAAGTCCATCTTTAGTTGTTAAATGTGAAAAAGAATTTCTATCATATTTGACAATTCCAAAGCCATCGGTTCCCATCCATAAATTACCTTTTTCATCTTCAACGATTGCTACTATTCTATCTGCTGAATAAATAGTATTAGCTTCGTTAGCATGAGGTTTTGGGACAGAGATATTGTTAAATTCTTTTCCATCAAACCTACTTAACCCCTGGTTATGTCCTATCCAAAAAACACCTTCTGAATCAATTAAAAAACTCCATATCTCAGAATTCAACAACCCATCCTCTTCTGTGAATATACTAAATGATTCTCCATCATATTTATTTAGTCCCATACTTGTGGCGATCCAAATATTCCCATTTTTGTCCTCCTCAATTCCGGTTACTCTCCCTCCACTAAAACCTTCTTTTTCAGTAATATATTTTAGCGTATCCCCATCATACTTCATCAAGTCATATACATTCGTTCCGAACCAAAGATTCCCTTTGCTGTCCTGAAAGATTTTTCGCAAATGCTGACACAATTGCCCCTCTATAAAAAATAGATCGTCTTGATAAGGTAAGTCAATTTTAGAATTGGATATTGATGAGCTTGAAACAGATCCTATTGAACCTCTATTAGTTTTGGTTTGTCCATCACACGAGATAAAAAACATTCCCCATATTAAGACGAATAGGATTAATTTAAGATTTGAATTATTCATTTTCTTTTTTTTTGTGAGCTAAACAGTTATAGATTATTACCCACATGTTTTTTAAATAGACTACTCCGCAGCAAGCTGACAGAGAATCGAAAAAAACAGTTTCACCAAATATTAAAGATCATACTCCCAAAAATATAATTTCACCACATAGCGTCCAAATTTATACTATTCGAAACATACATTAATATGTTTTATAATTTAATCAACATCAATTATATATTTTTTGAATGTAAATGTCTTGTTATTCTTATACTCAAAATAACGTTTAAGTCCTATTTTAGCCCAATACAAAATAAACGATTTTTCAGATTTTCTTTTACAAAAAAATAATCCTTCCAAGGAACAACAAAACAATAAAAAATCCTTAAAACACTCATAATCAATAATTTAAGAATTAAATAAAAAAATATTCTAATTCAGAAATACTTCCTTTTTTTCAATTTTTTCCCCACACTTTTTTCTTATGAATCAAGGCACAAAAGAGATACTTATTATTTTCTTTATATGACATTTACCATTTTAAGGGTATATCTCATAGTCAATTTAACCTGAACTTTGAACAGTAGATTATTTATTATTTAAACACTTAAAAATTACTTATTATGAAAAAGCAATTTAAATTATCAAAGGAAGAAATGAAGAACATTAAAGGTGGAAATGGAAACGGAAATGCAAAAAATGTTTTTCCTGAATTACCAGTAGAAGGAACAGCTGGATTAGAAAATGCACCAGCTTTACCAGCTGAGCAAGCTGGAAATGGAAAACGTCCATTCTAATCAACCTTTATAAGTTACTTACTAGTAACAGGTACTTGATTGAGGTACCTGTTACTTTTTTTTTGTGAAAAAAATCCAATTTCCATAAAATTAATACTCCTACCCTATTATCAGAATCATTAAAGAGCAATAAAAAACATATAACAAAGGAGTCTATACAGACTAGGAAACAAGCTCACCTTTCCATTCCACTATTTCACCAAGCTAATATCTCCACTCAACACTTCTCTTATTCCATCACCATAATCTACTTTGATTACATACACAAACACACCAGCATTTAATACTTTACCATTAAAAGTTCCATCCCAACTGTCTATTTCAAAATCAAAATCTTTATTTCCATAGAGGGTATTTCCCCAGCGATCAAAAATATGAACGGACAAAATTTTACCTTCAAATTTTGGATGAGGATAAATTTTAAAATCATCATTGTATCCATCTCCATTCGCAGAAAAAGCATTGGGTATATAAATAGAACAATATTTCCTAGCTAAGACGATCGTAGTATCTGCTTCACAACCCAAATCATCAGCAATAGAAATTTGATAAGTACCATTAGGCAAATTATCAAAAGTAAGATGGTTTTGAAAAATAGTATCATTTAATATCACTTCTAATTCACCAGTAAAATTGCTTACTTCCATAGCGAAACTGACCAGTTCATTATCACAGAAAATTGGTTCTAATAAAATAGTATCTATCACCGGAATCGGTGGAAAACCAACTTCGATGATCTCAGCACTATTACAAAAATTTTCATCTTGTACGGTGATCGTATAATTTCCCAAAAGTAAACTATCAAAGAGGCCTGTGTCTTGAAAATTAATTCCATCAATCGAATAAGTCAATGCTCCGGTACCACCACTTCCTATCACTTCAATAATCCCTTCTGCTCCTAGACAGGAAACTGGCGTAATTTCTATATCTGTCAATATAGGAAAATCTAAAAGGTTTAGATCAGCTTCTCCAACATCCTGACAGCCATTTTCATCTGTAACAGTTATACCATATGTCCCTGATGAAAGTCCCGTAAATTGATTATTAGTTTCAAAAACATTATCAATAATCGAATAGGTCAATTGTCCTGTTCCACCAAAAGCTTGTACGGTGATAGTCCCATCCGATTGAGTACAAGAGGTTGGAGCACTAACTTCAAAGTCTTGAATCGAAACTGAAACCGATCCAAAAAAATCAAATGTACTCGCTCCTCCAGTAATCGGACCATCGAATTCACAAATATAGTTGAGGGTGTTATTTCCATAATTAATCTCATAAACTGACGTTGTATTTCCATTAAGTTCTACTTCTAATGCATAGCTTTTCACATCGGCGCAATTTTCGGAATAGGAAAGAATTCCATAAATATTCCCATCTAAAAAAGAAGAAATTAACTCAAAGCTATTCGCAGGATTACTAAGATTTACTTGTATGATATAGTCATTTACATCGGTAGCAGCAAGATATAATTTATTATTAAAAAAGATTAAATCACCAGATGCAGTAAAAGGAATGATGCCTAAAAACATTTCGACTCCTGATGAAATATTATAAGTATATAACTCGCCTAGGTCACCTGTCGCATAGACGGTTCCATTTGGAGAAGTCACTAAAGAATTAAATGTTTGGAGATTACTACTTGGTCCGATGGTATATACTAAAGTACAATCTCCCGTTGTTATATCGATTTCCCATAAGCTACCATCTGACTGAATTCCATATAATCCTCCATTGGGATGGTAGGTTATATCGAACAGTAGCTTTTCAATATTAGTGATAAATTCAAGTGAACAATCAAGTGGATTTAATTCAAATAATTGCCACGTGTTGTCCATAAAAGAACTGACTACTGCAACGCCTTGTGCAAAAAGAAAATTGGAATTTAAAAACAAAAGAATAGTCAGGACATAAGTCTTCATAATTTTATTTTTAGAAATGTTTATATTTTTTATTGCAAAAACAGATAGAAGTTATTAATAATAAAATGAATAACAAATAAATTAGGTTGGTTTCCAAAACATGGTGCTTGTCGCAAATATCTTAATTCATGATTTGTTGTTTTGTGCTCGATCTAAAACCTTATTATTGATTATCGCTAGTGTTCAATTTTCTCTCATATCTTAGCGGTGCAGTTAACAGGACAGTCTTTATTTTTTTAATAAAACAATCACTTAACCCAACGAATAATTTTTTTGATCAGTCTATCATAAAAAAGATCTTAATGCTAAAATATATTTTCTCCATTTTCTTTTCATTAGTTTCCTTGTTTACTCTTGCTCAAGGAGAAGCTAACAATTGGTATTTTGGTTTTGGTGCTGGTATAACTTTTAATACGACTCCACCTTCCGCCTTGACTGATGGAATGTTAAGTACGGATGAAGGTTGTTCTTCCATATCTGATGCTGCCGGAAATCTATTGTTTTATTCTAATGGAGAAACCATCTACAATCGGAATCATCAAATCATGGAAAACGGAACAGGATTAGATGGTCATTTTTCATCGACTCAGTCGGCGTTGATTGTACCCCAACCTTTAAGTCCAAATTTATATTTAATATTTACTATTGGTGCAGAGGCAGGTTTTAATGGTTCTGATAATGGATTAAGTTATTCGATAATTGATATAGAACTAGACAATGGAAATGGAGCGGTTATCGAAAAAAACATCCAACTGCTTAATTACACGACTGAAAAGCAAACGGCTGTTCGACATGCCAATGGAAGAGATATTTGGATCATTACGCACTTATTTGAGTCCAATGCTTTTTATAGTTTTTTAATAACCTGCAATGGTGTTCAACCTGATCCTATAATTAGTTATGTTGGCCAATCTCATATCGAACCTAACCTTGGTTGTTGTGAAGCAACGAGCACATTAGGATGTATGAAGTCTTCCCCCGATAATACAAAAGTGGCGGTAGTTTGGTCAGTATTAACAGGACTGGATACTCAAGCAGGATTGGTAATGGGAGATTGGCATTTAGAGTTATTTGACTTGGATAATTCAACAGGAAAATTATCAAATCCTATTGCCATGTCTTATGGGAATAATTCCAATATTAATAAGAGTTATGGCGTTTGCTTTTCACCTGACAATACCAAACTATATCAAACCGCTTATCAAGGCGTACCTTCCAATAAACTTTTTCAGTACGATCTTACTGTTGCTGATATTCCTGCTTCTCAAACTATCATCACAGAAGAATATATCAAAGCTTTTGGTACAATGGAAATTGGTCCTAATGGAAAAATTTATATCGCCCGAACTAATGGTCATAAATTCCTGTCGGTATTAAATAATCCAAATGCTTCAGGTGTGGATGTTGATTATGAAAAAGAAGGGATCAGTCTAGAAGGAATTAATTCTACTTGGGGACTGCCCAATATTTTATATGATTATTCCTTCCAACCTGTGTTTGATTTCTTTCCTGCTGATTCTACTATTTGCGAAGATGAAAGTATTTGGCTAGAAATGGAATCACTTAACGCTGATTCTTACCTCTGGAGTGATGGTAGCATTTTTTCTAATAACACTATCCAATCTTCAGGTTGGCATTGGTTAGATGTTAATTCTGAAAATTGTGGAGATGGAAGAGATAGTATTTATGTAACGATGGAGGACTGTAGTTGTGAAGTAATTTTCCCTAATGCGTTTTCACCTAATGGAGATAATGAAAATGATGTATTCCAGCCTGTTCGTGCGAATTGCAATTATGACTTTTATGATTTAAAAATATTTAGTCGTTGGGGTGAAGTGGTTTTTGCAACTAATGATAAAAATCAATCTTGGGATGGATTTTCCAATGGCAAAAAGAACACGGTGGGCGTGTATGTATTTTATTTAAAGTATAGATCTAACGGAAACAAAAAGTCAGAGCAAGTCATTGGTGATGTTAGTTTGATGTGGTAAAGATTTTATTTATCTTTTAAATAAATATCAAATACTACTACTAAATTTCCTTTTGTATCTTCCAATGAAATCGGCAAAATTCGATGTACGGCTTTCTTTTTAGAAGCCCACGGATCATTGGTGATATGAGGATCGCCATGAAAATATATTTGAGAAATCAATTCTTGACTACCTTTAGCGGTCACTCGGAAATGAATATGGGCTGGACGAAATTTACCTCCATTCAAATATTTGCCCGGAAGAATTGTCTTAAAAGAATACAGTCCATCTTTATCAGAATACCATTTTCCTCTTTGATGAAAACCCTCCGAATCATTATCATACTCTCCCTCAGTATTGCAATGCCATATTTCTACTTTTGCATGATTAAGCGGAGTCACGCAATCTGAACCAAATACTTTTCCTTTTAATTCAATGATTGTTCCTTCCAAATGGTTGGATGTTAAGTCGTTTCGCTCAGGAACTTCAGGACGATAAAAAGGACCTAAAATATCATTGGTCGTTTCGCAGTCTCCTACAAAGTCATTTTCTTTTGGTTGTACTTTCCCAAATATTGAAACTGAAAAAGCGGCTAAAGAACTATTGATTAAAAATTTCTTCCTATTCATTTTAATTTATTTTAGACTTCTAATACTAAAGTGTTGGTTATCATAACGAAAAAAATAAATTAAACAATATCTGCTCACCTATCTATAATTCCACCTTTGATTTATCCTAAAGCTTGCTATTTTGTTATTTTCTATCCGCCTTACATAAAATTTTATTTTTTATGCTTACATTGTAATTATAGTTAATGTATTATTCAACATCTAAAATTACATCTCGCAATTTTTTCCTAGCTATTAAAACCTTAACACCATTTTGCAAAAAAATAAAAATATAAATCAGGCTGATGTCTCTTTAGAAAATATTAAAACTAAAAAAAGAATTAACGTAGCAATAATTGAAGACAACATAAGCTTACGAGACAGATTGAAAGAACTGATGGATCAGTCTCATTCTTTAAATTGTAGTCTTGCAGTTAAAAGCGTTGAAAAATTTTTACGGTATTACAATAATAATTCTCAAGTTGACATATTACTTCTAGACATCGGTTTACCAGGGATGTCTGGAATAAAAGGTATTCACCAAATACATAAAATAAATCCAGATTTAGATATAATAATATTAACGGTTCATAAAGATCCTGACAAAATTTTTAATGCTATCTGTGCTGGAGCAATTGGTTACTTATTGAAGGATCTAAGTTTCTCAGAATTAGAAGAGCACATTGTTACGGTAAAGAACAAAGGCGGTTCTGTTCTTTCTCCTAAAGTAGCCAGAAGAGTATTAAGTCATTTTCAAAGCAGTACTAAAATCACCTCTAAAAAAAAGAATCTAACTAACAAAGAATCACAAGTTGTTCGTTTTTTAGTGGATGGATTATCATATCAAAAAGTTGCCGACCAAATGGGAATTTCTTTAGATGGTGTTCGATACCATGTAAAAAATATTTATAAAAAACTCCAAGTAAAATCCAAAGCACAAGTCATTAAAAAATATTTAGAGG
Organism: uncultured Saprospiraceae bacterium; assembly: GCA_937981555.1. Classification (GTDB taxonomy): domain Bacteria; phylum Bacteroidota; class Bacteroidia; order Chitinophagales; family Saprospiraceae; genus CAJQQY01. The sequence continues at coordinate 38,384 of CALJOK010000049.1, read as the reverse complement.
GTAATATTAATTTTTAAATATTTTATTTGATATATCAATGTTGAAACAATCACTTCCATATCTTCTTTCTTTTTTATTTTTATTTAGCTCATACACATCTACTAATTGCCAAACTTCTTATAAGCTAGTTCATATTTATACAGATAATGATGGGTTGTCTAGCAATATTATTAAATCTATAACTAGATATAATATTGGTTTACTACTGATCGGAACTCATAACGGTGTCCATATATACGATGGATATAATTTCCAATTAACCAATAGCAAAACACCTCCTCCTCTTACTTTAAATGCAGATAAAGTCAATTCTTTCGAAATAGGAAAAAATGGTTATTCGTGGATCGGTTCTATTAATGGTATAAATAAAATAAACCCATTTAATGGCATCAATAAATCATATTTCAATAAAGGAAATTTAATTTATCCTCCCTTAAGATCAGACACAATTTCCAATACTTTATTAGCATCTTCTCCATCTGGAAACATTTGGATTGCCAACAATGGAATCATTTGTCAAATAATAAATGAAGAAGTAAAACAATTCCTTCCCGAAAGAAAAGATACCATAACTAAAATATTATGTGATCATGAAAATAATTTATATGCATTGTCCAATCAATCTTTGATTGGTTTAAATCCTTCAGGGCATTTACTTTTTGATTTGAAAGAATTCACCTCTCCACTTTTTGGATTGCAAAAATCAAGTAAAATGTCTAATCTTTTTGTAACAAAAAAGAATGAGATTATCATTGAAGATCATTTAAACGCTAGATATTTTAAAATTGATAGTTTAGGAAATATCAAAGATCTTACAACTGAAAATCATTGGCTTCCAATTTTTTTTAAGGAAGTGGACTTGCAAGTCAAAACGGATAATATCAAAAATTTACGAAAGTTTGATTTCGAAGAAACTGAAGATGGGCTAATTTGGGTAGCAACTAACATTGGTTTGATAAAGATGAATATTACTTCATCATTAGAAGTATATGCTCCAAAAAAAAATCCACATTTTGTTTTTCTCTATAAAAAATATGACTCTTCTTCTGGGGAATTAAAATCAATTTTCCTCGATCCTAATAATGTAAAACCGATTCACCTAAGTCCAAAAGAATTATATCTGGAAATTCAATTTATTAATAGCAATTATTCCAGCCCATTAAAAAATAAATTTTCTCATTATTTAGAAGGTTTTGAAAAAGATTGGCTACCATTTAATACGATCAATTCTGTTAACTATTCTAATCTACCAAAAGGTGAATATTTATTTAAATTAAAATCAAAGAATGCCAATGGCCTAATCAATGATTTTGTTTTTGAGATTCCAATTATTGTCGAAAGATCATTGGACAAAGATACTTGGTTTAAAATTATAGCATTTGCAAGTGTATTGTTTTGCATTGCTTTTTTTCTAAGTTTTAAGTATTTACAAAAACGTAAAATAGACAGATTACGTAATCGAATGGCCAGAGACCTTCATGATGATGTCAGCAATTCTCTAAATAATATTCGAATCATAGCTAAAGAAACAGATAACTTAGATCAAGTAGAAGTTGAGTCAAACTTCCGTCGAATACAAAAAATAAGTAGTCAGGCTATTGAACATGTAGAGGATGTGATTTGGTCAATAGATAAAAGTTATAGCAAATCCGAAAATTTATATTTTAAGATGGAAGATTATCTTGATGATTTATTACGAGCAAAAAATATCCCGGTAGAATTCACTTGGCAAGGTTTAGATAAAAATAAAGAGTTAGGATTCGTATATCGTCGAAATATGCTTTTGATTTTTAAAGAAGCTATTTCGAATATCGTCAAACATACTAAGCCTCTTGATGTTCATATTTTATTTAAAAAAACCAAAGATGGATATTTAATGAAAATTAGAAATAATTTTGAAGAAAGAATTGATTCAGAAAAATCTACTGGCAAGGGAATAATAGGAATGCGCCAACGAGCTGAATCTATGGGTGCCAGTATAGAATTCATTGAAGGTGAAAATTCATTTGAAGTCCTAATGGAAAGGAAATTCAAGTAAGAGAATTAAAAAAAAGAAGAGTCCAATTTATTAGACTCCCCTCACACTATGAAACACTATTTTTTTTTTCTAAAATTAAACCCCCTCTACTATAAAGTAAAAGGAGTTTAAGGTTAACACACGCCTTGTTTCTTTTCTTTATTAAAAGAATAATAAAGATTTGGGTTAGAGGCCTAATTATTTTTCTATCCAGGCTTAAAATTATACTTTTTATTAATAATATATTTTACATTTCCAAAATCTCTTAACTCTACCATTTATCTACATCACTCCTTAAAGTGCTGATTGTCATAAGGTTACAAAATAAAATTACTAATATTTCTGGTATTTCCTTTTACCATACTTTATAAACTTGAACCTTTTTAGTTTAAAACCCTACATTAATATGTAGGGTTAATTTCCAAAAAGAACAAACTGATAAAAAAACTATGAGGTGGGAAAAAGAATATCGCAACCAACTATTCCCAGTTACAATTCAAATGTATTAACATCTACCGCACTTATCAGAAACAGATTGGGATCTTTAAGCAACACCTCAAAGAAGGCAGGACTTGCAATTAGATGTGCCATATCTGTATGGACAAAAAAATGGACCTCCTTAGGTTGGATCCTAATGACTTTTTGAATTTGAGCAATTAATTTCTGAGACCTTGGAGAAGGTGTTTTGGAATTTTTTGCTTTCTCCTGACTAGATGAAGGAAGAATGATTCCTTCAAGGAGTTGATCAGGTTTAGCATTTTTAAATTGAGAAAGGAAACGTGGGTCTTGATATGGTTTACTTAAAAACGAAGGAATAGTATCATCTAATTTTGGAGGTATAATTTTCTTTTTTTGCAAAAAAAATTCAAAGGCGGCATCTGCCTGAACGATTCCTCTTTTACAACGATTACTTTGCGAAGGCAGTAGTGATTGGGTGGTGGAAAAAAGTGCGTGTTTGATTTCTTCCAAAGTTGCCAAGGGTTGAGCTTGGAGTATTCTTGCAGCTGTTCCTGCAATGTAGGCACAAGCAAAGGAAGTACCTTTTTTACTTAACTGACTAGAAGAAGGAATACTATTTCCTATAGCCAAAATATCTGGTTTTAAGCAGTTTCCAGAATCATCTAAATAACTTCCAGAATATTTAGCCACCTTTCCATCTGTCTCAACTGCTCCAACCGAAATTACATTCGGATAATATCCAGGCACCTGTGCTTTTCCTTTTCCACTATTTCCAATAGGAACGATGATTGGTATCTCTTTATCGTGAAATGCGCAAATCATTGGATAAAAGATTGGAGTAGTTTTTCGGAAACCGATAGGCATGCATACAATTTGAGGTGCTAAATCAAGGAGATAATCCATTCCTTGCAAAACATTGAGTATCGTTTTTCCTCGAGAAGGAATTGAAACAGTAGCGAGTTTGGCTCCAGAGTGCAGTGTAGGAAGTGAGTATTGATCATCTTTAAAAATAATCCTAGTAGACAAACTGCTATGACTATCTCGACTACCTTTCATTGCTTTTTTTTGGAAAAGGCCAGCCTCATTATAGGAGACAGATTCATATATTTTTCCATTAAAGTTAGGATGATCAGGTGGCGAACCTGTATCTAGATGACCAATTAGAAATGCTGAATCCATTATTTTTATTCTATTTCAGGATTGGGACTAATTCCAGTATTTACCTGTAAACTACCGTATGTCAATTGGATAATTGTATTGAAAAGAATATTACCATAATCCAATTTTGCAATTTGATTCTTTATTTTCTTCTCTTCAGTTTTTGGCGCTCTTCCTTTTTCAAAGTTATTGATGCTATCCAATCCTTTGGAAAATTCTGCAATTAATTTCTCAATACTAACTCTAGGGGTATTCGTGATTGGGTTTAATACAGTTGAATAATTCAAGGCTCGTGAAGGATTTTGATTTAGAGGAAACAGGCTTAACAATTGGGTCATTTGAATATTTAGTTTTTTTGCGTCTAAAGCTTTAATTGTTGAATTCAAGCTTGCAACTGGAGCAATCAATTTTTCTATTTCTACTTTCTGAAAACTGTCTTTAAGAATTTGACTGCCTATTAATTTTTTAAGTTCGGTATGTATATTTGTTAATTCTAAAAGAATAGACGATACTTGATTACTGCTGACAAAAAGGTATCCGAGTAATTTATTTTTTCGAATATCACTAGGAATAACATTTATTTTTTTCATTAGTCCCTCCATAGTAGATTTATCTTTTTTCAATAAATCCTTTAGAGTGTTGATATGTTGTTCATTTGTCGGAGTAATCCGCTCTCCTATTCCTGCTGAATATGTTTTAAGAATCTCCTCAAGTTCCAAATTGATAGTTGGCAAACTTTTATTAAAAATATCAATTAAAGTTATAATTTTATTTTTTTCATCTTGGTGTTCATTTATAAAGGATTGAGCATCACTTATTTTAATTTTAATCTGATCTAACTTTCCAATGATGGCATTTAAGGTTTCCTTTAATTCTACCACTTGAGTTTTTTCTTCAAAATCATTTTTTAATAATTTTTTAATGCTTTCAATTTTATCTCGAATTATACTCGTTGTATTTTGTAAGAATAAAAGATCAGATTCCCCCTCACCAGCATCTACATAAAACGCACGATAAGCCTCATCGCTAATGAGAGGAGTTTCTTTTACGAATGTACCCACCTTGGTTACGGCTTCTTTAACCCCTTCCAATAACTTTTTATCACTATCTTCCATCTGTTCTAATTGGGTGTCTTTTGGAAATTTGGCAAGAGAAATTATTGCATCTAAATATCCCGGAAGTGCATCGAGATAGTATCCAATTCTAATGCGTGTGTCACTTTCCCCTTCATCAGAATTATCTAATCCTATTAAATAACCAAAATTGAAAGTCTCAAACATCCCTTGTATAGTTGGGATAATTATCGCTGAATTACCTACTTTATGATCTAAAGTAGAGGTGGTTTCTTTATCTTTTAAATCATCAACGTTTTCAAGAAATTTAAATAACATTATACAAAAATCCACTCCGATCTTTGCCCATTGAAAAGACCAAAATACTTTTTGTTTTTCATCTGTGTTATCAGGATTATCATATACTTGACCAAGGATGTCAAAAGTCAACCCTGAAATATCACCTACCATTTCTAATGCGATAGCTGATTTTTTATAATTTTTACTCAAGCGATAAGAAGCTAATCCAATAACTGGTAGAATGGTTTTGCATATTTGAAGACTGCCATTAATTTTATTATTAATGTCATCTTCTGTTTCAAGAGATAAACTTGGAAAAGATGGTCTCTCTCCTGTAATTGCTTTTGTAAATATGGTAAAAGGTACACTCATTAAAAAAGCGGGTACACTAATTAATCTTGGTGTAAAATCATTAATATCAAATTGTTCAAAAATTGATTTCACTACAGAGCCTGATTCTTGCTTGAATAATTCATTTTTTATAAATAGAAGTATCTCCTGTATATCTTCCAATAACGATTCTATAATGATTGATATAGCTTCAACCACACTATCGAGTAAATCCAAAAGTAATTGGCTGAATGCTTCAAATATTTTTGGAATAGAAACTCCAACAACGGTAACGGTATCTATAAACTCTTCTTTCTTTTCATTTAGGATATTATGAAATCCAGATTCAATAATTGCTTTTTCCAATTTATCAAAAATGTCTTCTAACACAGATTGTTGATTTGTTACTTTGTCCGTGATGGCTTTAAAAAAATTATCAAAAAGTGATTCTAGTGCTGGATCAGTTGCTTCTTTGCCAAAAGAAGTTGAGTTACTTGACTGGTCAATTGAGGCATTTTGATTAGTGGTGGAACTAGTCGTCGTATTTATTTTTTGGACAGGATCATTTATCTTTTTAGCACCTATCCGAATTTCTGAAATATCAATATTGTTAAAAAATTCTTTGAGTACAGAATACAATTTTGCTAAGTCATCAGGAAATGTTGCCTCAGGAATAATATCGGTAATTGATTTCAAAATATCATCCGGATCAAGGGATTTATTTAGGTCAATATTTATGGTTGAACTAATTTGGTCGCTAACATCGCTAAATTGTCTTTTTAAATTATCAATATTAAAAACTTCACCTGTTTCCAATGTCTCTAATAAAGTGTCTAATGCTGTTTCTATTCCAGTTTTTATTTCTGCCAGATTATCCTCATTAGTAAGGTAATCCAAAACATCTTCGAACAGTCCTTCAATTTCTTTTGTGGTAGACATAATATCGTCACCATTCTCCTTTATTGCTCCAGCGAAGTCTGAAATATATTTGGTAAATCCTTGGTCAGCCATTCTATTTAATTTTTTTGTCTAAACATTTCCAGTTCTAATATCCTCCATATCTTTTATATTCTTGAGTTTCAATTCCAATCGTTTTACTCTTAACATTGGTAAACTAGAATTCTCATTAGGATCTAATTTTGAAAAAATATCAATCGAAAAAAGTAAATAAGCATTTTCCTCAATCGGTCTATTCAGTTCAAACCACTTGCTGATTTCTTTTTTAAGTTTCCCAGGATAATCTTCCAAAATTTTACTCTTATTGCCATCACCTAAACTTTCTCCTGGTGCAAGACGGAGTCCAATCAGAAGTGGAAGTGTACTGACCAAATCATCATTAAGTCCTTTTCCTTTTGCTAATGAGAAAGCAAATCGACAACTTAACCGAGCCTCGTATCGGTAATCATCTTCCACAAGAGAAGTAGCTTTTGGTTCAATAATTTTCAAAAGATTTTCCATGTGAACTAGGAAATCATGATCTTGAGGTGTCACTCCATCATCAGATCCAAGTGCTGCAATATTGAAAGGTTCATCATTGGTAATGAATGGAATTGCTGAGTTGGCAAAACTTACTGCAGGAGTTTGAAAAACAAAAGCAGGATTAGTTTTCTCTTGGAAAACCAAAGTTTTATTTCGACTTAACCAAATGGACGCAGCAGCATTTTGATACTGAAGCACATCAAGATTTTCAATTCTAAAAACTCGATCAGGAATAGATGAATCACCATAGTCATGTGGATCAAATGCATAAGCTTTTTCCAAAAATTCTAATTTAGTGACGAGCGCATCGAAGGCTTCCTCATCCTCTTCTTTCACTAGTCCGGACTTTCTTAATTGCGTAATGGTGTCATCAGTAATTTGATATTCAGTTGGAGTTTCATTTGATTTCGCTAAGTCTAAAATTATGTCTTTAAACTTTTCATAATTCTGCAGGTCAACCTCCTCAATATCTTTTATGGCGTTTTCAAATTTAGTTAATGATGTAAATACATTTGAATTACCCTCTATATATTTAAAAGTTTTTAAGTTATCACCTTCCGCAAAATTATCTCCCGAAGATAAATCTCTTGAAAAACCAGGAAGATCTAAAAGAGTATTTAAAGGTTTAATTCCTTCTCTAGTTTCAGCTGGGTTAATCCATTCTACCGTAGCTTGTCGTTCACTAATTGGCTCTTCATTCTCTATAATAATTTCAGGTAAAGGTTCTTCGCTGATTTCGAAGTGAAGGTCTTTTTCTTCAGCTTCATAAAAAGAAGCGTTATTATAAATTTCAACATTGTCCCAATTGGCAGCAATCAAACTACTCAATTGATTGAGTGCATTTATCGCATTTGTGGCATTATCCTTATCAGTATTACTAGGAGAATCTTTAGTTAAAAGAGCAATATGAGATTGAATCTCTGGAAGGATTTCTGTAAAATTGATCAATGCATCAAATAAATTATCTACAGCTTCTGCAGCTTGTGTTGCCCATATTTGAGCATCATCCGCAGATTCTTTTGCATCACCTTTAGACTTTAATGCAAGATTTGATTCTGTTGAATCTACTTCTGCTAATTTCTCCGTAGCATCTGAAGCTATGACGGCATCATTATAGGCTACCTTAGCTTGTTCGGCTGCCTCTTTTGCTTCTAATGCTTTAAAGCTTGCAGCTGTTGATTTTGCTCTAGCATCTTTAAGTATACTGATTCTATCTTGGGGCGATGTAGTTGGAACAACTTCAGCTCTTTTGTCTGCTTCATCCTGCTTTAATATAGCTACTTGCTTAAAAGCTTCTTCTGAAATAATTCTTTCTTCTTCTGCTTTTTTTGCAGCAGTTTCAGCAGCATCGGCAGCTATAACGGCATTACTATATTTTACTATAACTTTACTTCCGAGTGTTTTTTCAAGAGTATTTAATTTCACGATACAATCAATACTATCTTGTGCAATGTCCTGATGTTCGTAAACAATTTTATACTCCCATTCTCTTAAGTCACTGATATTTTCCAAACTACTATCATCTGATTCTGCTCGTTGGAAAATCAAGGAAGGAGGTTGTGGATAATTTCTCAAAGGAATAGGTACAGCACTTTTTCCCATATAATTAGGGTTGGTAAGAGTGAGTATCTTATCTCTGAATTGTTCATACAGATCTAGGTCATTTTCTTCAATAACTTTTTTGAATTTCGTTTCAATTTCCTTTAGGGTGGAATAAGTTTTGGTATCCGAAGCAATAGCAGATAATTGAGTTAGAATGGTTTCAAAATTCTCTTGATCTTTTTCAGAAATAGAATCAAGCTCCTTTAATTTTTCAACCATTGAATTGGTAAACTGATAAACATTCAACCTTCCAGGAAGTATAAATCGGAGTTTGTCAGAGGCCAAAAATTCAGATTGTATTTTATTCAAATTGTATTCGATCTCGAGTGGTTCGAATTCCATTTCTAAATGAATATTTCCAAATTTCTCTGGAGACTTGGTATCGAATAAATAAGTGAGGGAAGAACTTCCCTCTGCACTTGATAATTCAAAATATCCAGGTGTAATTAGGTAATCTAAATTTTTTGGATCAGCAGTTACCAAATGATTTGGATCTTCCCCCAAACTTGCACCAAGCACTTTAGCCCTTCCTGTAAATCTTGGCTGGAGTTCAGTTCCAGTTAATCCAATATTATCTGTAACGTTACTTTGAAATTGCACGATAGATTCGATATCATATCCTTCAATTAAATTAAGTCGAAGTTTATGTCTGATTGCTTTTTGTGCTTCCAGCAATCGATTATCAACGGTATCGGGCGTGCCATTGTCATTTACTAAAACAGGCAAAACAGTATCGCTGATTCTTTCGGCTAATCTGTATTTATTTTCTATTATTTTTATGACTTGTTCTTCAGCTAAATTAAAAGCAGGAATAAGCGTTTCTGGTTTTAGAAAATCCTCAAATGCTAGTAAAAAATCTCTCGCTAACACATTCATATCTAACGCATTGACTTCTTTCTCAAATGGTTTAGCATCTTCTACAAATGGATAATTTTGAATTAAAACTTTACCTGTAAATAAATTAGTTGCCAAAGGTGGTATGGCATAGAAATTTGGATTTTGCTCTTCTATGTCATAACTAATTCCTGTTGCGCCTAGATGAACCGCAAACAAAAATTTCCCGGGACCAGGTTGTGATCTATCATTTCCCGCTCCTGTATTTTGAGTCGAATTTCGCTCTTCACTTACTGCCAAATGGAATGGAGGAAAAGCCTTGGAAAAATTAGTAGCAAAGTTTCGAAGATTTAAAGACTCAATAATTAGTTTTCCATCAGTCTCAAAAACCCCAGTCTTTTCTTTAAATATTTCTACAAAATCATTCAAGGTGAAATTCACCACGGGTTCTGGAATCTCGTTATTTTCATCCTTCTCAGGGAGTGCATTGATAAGCGTCTCTTTAACTCTTGCAGCTAGACTATTTAGGGTATCGCCAGTTTCACTTAACACAGGGTCAGCATTCTCAATACTTAAAATTTGAGTTTTGTCTAATTCAATTAAAGCAATGTGATAATTTATATTTCCTTTGATTATTCCAGTCAACTCCCACAACTGATCGACCAGTTTATTTATGGTAAAAGTTTCTTGAAGATCATATTGCAATGTTTCTAATATTCCTTGGAGACTTGGTTCTTCAGATAAAATCACAAAGTGTTTTCGTTTATCCGATTCGTCGATAATTAATTTAGCATAGTTGTTAAAAATATTTTTTTGTCCTTTAATTTTGTCAGCGAAATCATCCAAAGAATAATTTAAAATAGATTCTGGCACTACTTCCCCTTGAGCTGTAAATGCACTACTCAATGCATTTTTTATTTTGAGATAAAGACTACCAAAAGAATCATGAACGGTACTTATAACTGGAGGAATACTTTGAATCGCGATCAGTTCATTGCTTTCCAAATCAATTAAACTTTCCATAGTAAAACTAAGTCCTTCGGTCAAATTATTAGATTTATCTTGGTTCCATACCACGAGTTTTTCAACGGTAGACATTGCCGATAAATCAATAGGAAGTGCATCAGCGATTTCTTGCAAAGATTGATCTGGAGAAAAAAGCATTAACTGCTTTTGTGCTTCAGCACCATCATCTATCGTCAACTTTGTCCCTATATTAAATACATCTGACTTGAGTTTAAAGTTGACAATAAAATCATTTTTTAGAAGACTTTCATCTCCGGCAGATCTCCCTGTTTTAGTTTTTATTTCGTTGGCAAGACGAGTCAAAATGCTTTTAAAAGTATCATCATTTGCACTTAAAGTTTTTCCAATTAAGAGAGGAAAGGACGCACCTTCTTTTATGATTCCTGGTTCATCTTGATTCCATTGAACAATATTTTCAATAGAAATAGATTGCTGAGGAAGTTTCGCTAACTCTTCTTTTATTCCTTGAAGAGACTGATCAAGTTGAATGGAATAAATAGAAGATTCATGTTTTGGACTTAGGATCGCTTTGCTCTTTTCAACTGCTTCGTATTTAGCATCTATTCCTTTCAATGGATCTAAACCCTCGTGAAGATTACGATGAATATTGCTAACATCTCTAGCAATCGTTATGCTGACATCCACTCCTTGAATAAAATCCTTTTTTGGCTCTAATGGAAAATTTCCAGCAGGGAAAACGTTGATATTTATTATTTTAGAAAAAGAAATTCCTTCGTAAATAATTTCTTCTTGCGGTGTAATGGAACTATCAGCTTTCACTAATGCAGCCAATTTTTCATCAAATAAACTTTTCTTAATTCGGTCAACTTGAATTTTCAATTCTGTGTTAACGCGTAGAATACGTTCTTCTGAATCTGGAGCAATTTTAATTGGCAACTCCACAGCCATTCTATCTGTAAACTGTTTTTCATAAGAATCAATAGTATTTGGATCAGGAGCATCCTCAATATTTTTTATGATCTCAGGAATAATTTGTGCTTCTAATTCAGCTTCTAATAAATCATCAACTTTACTTCCAACAGCGATTTCCAAATCAGTTTCAATAGCATTTATTTCAGTTTCAATTTCTAAATTAATTGCTTCTTCTTCCGTTTTATTTAATGCTTCAACTAGTAATAAATATCCGTAAAGTTCAAATAGATAATTATAAATTTTGACAATATAGGTAAGCAAGTTTTCCTCGTCGCTGACTTCATCAGATTTGAATTTTGCTTCCCAACTTTCATTCAAAGAAGAGTGAACTAATAAATCAATATCTCCTTGACTGATCTGATAATATATCTTAGTAAAAATTTCTAAATCAGCTTTCAATCGACGTGCTGTTGCTCCTCCAGGTTTTAAATTTTGATATCCTGTAGGAGAAAAAGAAAACTCGATCTCAAGATGAACTTCATCTGTTACGTCGTCTCGAACAAATTGGAACGACTCTGTAATCGAAGGCCATTGATTAATTCCAATCAAAGGATCGGTGTACTTTACTTCAAAAGATTTTTCAACTGGATCAGTCGAGGTAAGTTTGTTTCCGTAGACATCTTGCCACCAAAATTGAATATCCAGATTAGCATCTGTACCCGTTTTAATTCCTTTATATGGGTTCTTTTCGGGATCAGGAATTTCTAGATCAACTGAAGGAGAAGTTATTACATCTGATAAGAAATGTGTGTAAGCAGGAACCAATCTTTCGTACTTCCACTTTGAAAGAGGATCATTATAGTCTTCAACGGTTGGTCCAATTGGTAATTTATTTTTAGCTTTTCCTTTTATTTGAAATCCTAATAATTGATATAAATTCTTCAACTCTCTAGTCGCATGTGCGGTATTGATCTCAGTATTCACCTTACATACTGTCTCTACAAATCCGGTAGTTTCGGGAACCCAACCTTTCGTTACTCCAGATTGAATTTGAATCCTTTGTGCTTGTTTACCTTTAATAACAACCTTTGAACCTTTGCGCAAAGTTTTTTCAATTTCGATCTCGGAAGTCTTAGGTTTTTTAAAAACTACTGTACTTGCATTTAGTTTAAATTGAGTGTCGGACACCGGAGGTTTTATGATAACTTGAGTTTTAGGCAACCAGCCTTGGTGGTTACCAAACTGAACAAATACCCAATTTTCATCAATACTTAAATTGATCGGTTTAACATCATTACTATTTTTATTTACACTTACAATTTCAACTCCTGAGGTATTAGGCTCGTCTCTAAGTTTTGTATTAGCCAAAATCTCAAGGTCACCAATTTTAGCCAAAAACTCCTCCTCTGTCTCTGGCGGAATTTCACTCTCAATATTAAATCCAAAGAAACCAGGTGGAATATTTAAAATAGGAACTTTTTCATTTCTCACTATCTCATCCCCTACTATTTCATCTTCAATTTTTGCAATAATTAGATGACTATCCAGCGCAATGTCTTCTTCTAATTTCAGAATAACATTATTATGAAAATCAAATATGGGATCTTCATCAGCACTCGTGTATTCAATAAGGAGAACTATTTTATCGGTATCTCCAGAATTAAATAAATTTGTAGAACCATTGTTATCAGTTGGCAATTGAAAATAATATCCGCCATTATCGACTGTTGCTCCTTCCCATAATAGTTGAATGAAATTTTGAATTTCACTCGTGTTCATTTTAGCTTGTACACTTAGTCTACTTTCGGTTGAATCAGGATTATTTGTCGATAAATTATTTCGAACTAACATAAAACCAGCACTCGTATCCAAATCAAAGCCAGGATAGCTAGTCAAAGTAGGAGCTGTCGTTCCTCCCTGAGAAGCATAAAGGAGATGCATTTTAACGCCAGTAAAATTTCCACTTTTCAAGATCGATTCCAAAATATTGATTTCATCTTCACTAATTCCTGCTAGCTCAAATGTATCTTTTAAATAACCTCCCCCCGTTGATTTTGGAATTCTTTTAATAGAAATATTTATTCGAGTACTCCAATTATAATCTGTTGTTCCTTTAATCTTTTTCACCCCATCAATTGACTCATCAATTAAATTACTTGGTCTTTTGGAAGGATCAATTTGATAGATAGAAATAGATGGATTCGGGTCTCTCTTTTGTAGAAAGAATTGTAGGCTTTGCGGTATTTGAAGCTGGTAAGTAGATTTTCCAGGATTATTAGAATCAATCGGAGCACCTTCCCATACTACCCATTTACGAAGAGCAAAAAGTCGAGGTTCCTCTCTATAAAAAGGAAGATCATTCACCATGCCAGAATCAAACTCCAGAGGATTTCCAGAAAGACTTAAAAAAGAATTGGCTAAGGAAAAAAGAGGATATTTAACTTCAGATTTTTTTTCGGATATGGGAAGCGTATAAGTTAATTGGGTAGCAGGATTCGCTGCATCCGAAGGAATAAATTCTAAGTAGGGCTCATCACTCTTTTCTTCTACTGAAAATAAAAAAGGAACAGTCGGTTTTTTATCATCATCTAAAGTAGTAGCCTTCGATAATTCAAATTGTTGACCAGTTGCCAAATATAAAGCCCTTTCCTCCCCATCAATATCTAAGCGCACTCCATGCATCATAAAACGAGAAACCATTCCTGCTAAGTCATTAATATCTATATCGTCAAACTCATTTAGCAAGGCACTAAAACTAATAGTTGTTTCTGTTTTTTTCTCCAAATGATCTATTGCCATTTGGATCGCACTTCGCATGAGCAATTGTCCATAGTCTTCAAAAATAGATGCTTTAGCTGTAATTTTCTCTACAGCTAAAGTTGTAAATGCATTGTTAGAATTTGAATCGGGAAGATATTGCCCCGAGAAAACATCTGGAGATTCTTGCTTTTCTTCGTCTACAATTTCTAGTGAATTAATTTGATGTAAAGAGGGACCGACCTTAAGTGTCAAATCTGGAAACATTGGAAATATCGTACCTTCCATAGTTTCAGAACCTGTAAACTCCTGGATGCGGAAAGAATAATTTACTTTGAGAAAATCTATTAATTCATCATAGGTAAATGGTTTAACTAAAAATAGATCATATAATTTTTGAAGTTCAGTAAGAGAAATTTCTGTATCTATTTCATTTCCTCCAATCTTCCAAATCCAGGTCAACATTCCATTGACTAGATTTTTAAAATCTTGCCCAGTATCATCTTCTTTAGAAGGATCATTCTCTAAAAAAAACAAGGCAATTCCCATAGCCGTTCCTGAACTCCAAGTCAATGCAGGCTGAAAGAAAATATCCAACTTATATACTGCCTCATCCTTATTAACTTTAATGTCTGTCCAATTCAAACTCATAATATTTTCATTTTGGTTCTTAGCAATTTTTTCTGTCTTTAAGTCTTGTCAAAAAAATTATAAGAACATTAAATTATCCCGCCGCAAGCACCGAGGAATTCTTTCGATTATTTTTTTTTAGCCTTCAAGTAAATTACTATGCCATGGTGCAGCACTTGCAGGACCATCTGGTGAATCGATCACAAATTTCTGTTCAATCTTGTGTTTAAATTTAAAACTCACTTTTACAAACAAAACTTTTACACTTGCTCTTACAGAAACTTCGGCTGCGACCACCACATCAATAGGCTTATACGCTGCCAATTGAAGCACAACTGATACCCTCACCATTACTTCCAATTCAATAGCGATTACTTTAAAATCAACTTTACCATAAAGCCTCCCAACAATTGCCACTCCACCTCGGATAGCATAATACAAAGATTGTTCTCCTCCTCCTGGAGGATTATAAAAGGAAATAACTCCTTCAATGATTCCTTGCATGGTGATACTAAACTCAGCTTTCAGAGGGCCTTTATTAATTGATTTTCCTAGTCCTGCTCTAAGTCCAATTCCGAACTCATATACAGGTGTAAATTCACCTCCTCCATTTCTTAATCTGGGAGTACTGGTAGCTGTAGCTGCAGATAATTTATTGAAGTAAAAACCTCCTGCTCCTGTAAAAGGAAAAACTTCTAAAGCAAATGATCTTTCAAAATTGAAATTCCAAGGGAATCCTAAATCGACTTTAAAATCTCCATTGGTAAAAATGTCAATAACAATAATTGGCAGCGTAACCGAGACGGCTCCAATAGTCATATGGCGAACTATATCAGGAAGGACAAGTTCGGTATGGTATTTACCTATATTTTCTGAGATGCGTTGATAGAGAATTTCAAATTTTAATCCTGCAAAATTCTTGGCCATTTCTCCATAGAGTTCTATTCGAATCCCTGTGATAAATGGGTCATTAAAAATTAAACTTAGACTCAATGTTTTAAGTAAGGAAACATCCATCCCGATCAACCAAGCAGCCTCTGGATTAAATTCTATAGGACTATCTGTTCCTAAAAATGATTGTCCTGGATCACCAACACTCAGCGTACGATTTTCGATTAATTTCTTCTCAGCATCACTAAGTGAACCTCGCAAAAGTCCCATGACTTCTCCAATATTATTAACCTTGGCTGCATCCGAAAATGCAACTCGCTGTCCCATTCCTAAATATCTCAAATCGAAAATAGCGCCTCCTTGACCAGGTACATCTGGCGGTCCTCCGTTGACAGGATCCCAAGTAATTGGTTTATTTTTCCCTAAAAATGTTCCATTAATAGTAACAGAAGTTTTCTTCTTTTTACCTCTTGGTTTACTGATGTAGTTTAATTCTACGGAATCTATTTTTAAGAAAGTCTCCACTACAGGTCGAACTTCAGAAGGAACCAATCCTCTTAATCCTCCAATCGTAATTCCAAAGACTTTTTCTTTATTCTTTTTTAATGTGAGTTTAAGTTCAAGGTTTGTAAGAAGTATTGCGAGATCAATTTTGGAAAGAAAATCCCAAGGCGGTTCAAATTCATATTCATCTATAGATGGATCAACAAGTGCAGCAAAAAAAGTAACCACTTCACCTAAGTAAAGACTTGGCATATCTTTTAATCCAAACTTAAGTTCAGTATCTCCATTTGCTAATTTATCATAGTTGGCCTGCAATTCATATTGTCCAAATCTGATAGTAAAAAATGTTGCTTTGGTGCCCACATTAAAACCAAGTCCCAACTTTAGAAATTCAATTCCTGGAATGGGCGTTTTTACTGACCCATAAATAACTCCTTGGATACCTGCCGAAGTCCCATTTTTTAATTTATAAAGATCAGCAAAGGCATTTATTTTTAAAGAAATTACTTGTCCTCCAAAATCAATATTCGGTTCCCAACCTAATTCTCCATTTATGGCAAATTCTGTGTTAGTTGTATCTTTCCGATAAGTGATTTTGCTACCATACAAAATTATAGTCGTCAAACTTGGATCAATACCCAAGTTTTGAACATCATCAGTTATCAGTCCTAACAAGTCATCTACCAGATCAAACTTCTCCCCTTCTTCTGAGTTGGCAGCTACCAAAAAAGAATTGATTTTATCTGATTGGTAAATATCAAAATTTACCAAGATGCCCTTGTATTCTAATTCTATTCCAAATCCTTTTAGGCTCATTCCGATTTCATATTAAGAGTCATGGATAAATAATATTTTACGAATCTATTTTTTCACATAGGAAGCATACCATCCCACTAATCTTTTTTCTCGATCAACCATTCGAGGATCTCCAAAGAGGGTAATCTCTGTTCGCCCAGTTGGAGGAAAGGAAAGCACAAAAAATTCTAATCGGATATTTTTTAGATTGAGTAAATAACCAACTTCTCGTTCTTCATTTTCTCCTATTAATTTTTTGCCATTGTCATCCCATTCATTGGTAAGTGGATAAGCCACAAATCGAATAGATTTAAATACCAGTTTTAAAATTCCGACAATCGTAATCGATCGATCCGTTCCTGAAGAACCTGGGAATCGAAGTCCAACATAGGTTCCCTTTTTCCCAGCATTCCACCCTACTAAAATATCTGCTTTAATTTTTGCCTTTGCTCCTATATCTTCAGAACTCTCCATATTGAGTGCAAATGACATCCCATACCATTGTTGATTATTTTCTCCTAATACAATTGGTTCTAGTGGTGTATTGACATCCATGAAACCGCTCTGCAAAGAACCATCAGGTTTACCAATTAGGAATCCTTTGAAAATGAGTGGGAATTTTTCATACAAACTATTTTTTCGCCATCCACTTTTCTCCAGATCAAATGCCATTTGATTTGGTACGAAAGTAAATTCAGAAACAGGTTTGGTGTTAGCATCTTTCTTAAGGTCGAATTCCATTAAGATTTGCATATTGCTAAAACTAAGATAGTCTGGATCTTCAGTAGCAATGCTTGGAGATCTCCCAAAAGATAGAATATCAAATTGATCTAAATAAGCAAATCTGATTCGACCCCAGAAAATAAATCGTCCCACCACTTTAATTGGATCTGCATTTAAATCTGCAATTGAATCTGTTACAAATTGTGTTTTGATGATCTCTACTTCTTCAAATGCATTGCCTGAAAGTTTGAAACGATTGGCTCCTTTAAATCCAAATGAATAAGTCATTTTTCCATTATGCTCTTCTGCCACTCCAATCAAACTGACAATATTTCTAGGACTATCCAAAAGTCGACTGGGCTCCTCAAATAATTTTTCAATCACCAAAAGAATTTCTGCAGCAAAATCTTTTATCCTAGAATTTTCAAAAACAACTGTCAAGGAAGCTACATGAAAATTATAACCCGAATCTGTTGCTACAGGAATTTCAGGGTTGGAATAATCTATTAAACCAAAAAGAGAAGATCCTTCTGGTTGAAGGTTGGTACCATCTGAAGTTACTTGAGTCAATTCTATTCCGATGTATTGAGCAAAGAATAAATCTGGATCTATTCCAGCAGCCAAAGCCATTAACTCAGGAGGAAGTCCACTTGGAGGAACATGTATATTTAATCCAAGAATTCCAGTCCAATTGGCTTGAGTAGCTGCTTGAGCTAACACTTCATATTTTCCACTTTCTTTAGGATCTACTCTACCACCTATTTCTATAGCATCATGTAAAATAGATAATAGTTCAGAACTTGCCTCCGCTTGATTGTCGCCATTAAAGTGACCAGGGAAAGACCATAGTTCGGGACGAGCAGCTAATTCTACCAAAGGCTTGTCATGGAATTTAAAAATTAATAAGGTATTTCGATTGTTCTTATTCCAACTTTCAGTTCCTAATTCAAATATCCATTTTTTGATTTCCATGGAGGTGGTATCCAAAGCATCTACTAGTTCTTTTTTGAAATTATCAGAAATAGATGATGGATCAGAAATCACCATAAAAAGTTGGTTGGACTGCAATGCTGCCTTGAGTGGGCTTCCATGTTTGATATCAACAAAAGGAATAACTTTTGGAATCGGTTCATGTGTATCTCTCGCAAGTTCGAGTCGAGAGATGGTTTTATAATCTTTGGAAAAAGTAGCAATCAAACCTTGCGGTGTTGTGCCTGTTGGGAAATTTTCACCTTCTTGTGATACTGGAATTAAAGGAATAATATGATCTACGTCAGCACTAATTTCCTGTATTCGTTTTCGACGGAAATTATTGATGAGAGAAACCTCCAATAATTTAAGATCAGCAAGTGCATAAGGATCTACATCTCCATATGGCAGCATAGGAAAAGCTCTTGCTTCCCCATTTAGTTTAAGTTCAGGAGGTAATCCTACTGAAGGAATTTCTAAATAATCCAAAAAGTCAATACTTGATCCTTCTGCTTTGTATAAAATAGCTTGGTCAGGTTGTGCATAATAAACAGCACCAGCACCTTGCGTAATGTATACCCAAGAGGTAGTAACTTGTTCATCCAACTCTCCTTCTCCAATTCCAGAAGAGATCAGCGTATCTTGCAGCCAAGTCACCAACTCTTCCACTCTTTCCAATTTATTATACTCCGCAGATTGACTAAATGAAAATGAAAATTTAGCAGGGAAATAATCCTTTTTAATAATTTCCAAATAATCACTCCCCGAATCATTTTCAATAATATTCAGATCGGTTCTTTTATCTACAATCGCAGCATCTTGATCTGTAGTGTTCGGATCCAATACGTCACCTGTTTCTGCTTCATATATTATTGGAAAATCACGCAGCAAAGCTGTAACCGAAACATGCGCAGGTGCGTAAGCAGCTTGACCTGGAACAAAATTTAATATAGCTGTAGGGTCAGATTTAATCTTAATATATTCTACTCCCGAAATGCCACAATCAACATTAGCTTCTGCCTTAAGGTCGATACTCCCATCCTCATGATAGTTAGGAACTTGAATTTTGAATTGTCCTTCAGGAACTAAATATAATGGCGTAGCATGACTGTTTTCATTAGACAAAAGGGAAGGTCGGAAAGCAAACAGAAGTCTACTTTTATTTACTGTTGGAATCAAATGTACTCGATAACCTAAATTGGTTCGATAAGAAGAAGGTAATCCTGTATCCTTTCCAACTCCAGTAATTTCCTTAAAAATAAAATAAGTTCGTTCTCCTGCTAAAGGGTATAATAAATCAAGTTGCACCTTAAAAGGAATTGCATCAGGATAATATTTAAATGCTTTATGAGGTTTTGCGTTACCATCCAAATGAGGATGGGTCTCATCAAAAATTGGATACCGATGAGATGCCAAATAAAAACTATCTCCCGGCTCTGGAAACTCAGGATCTCTAAAAAATATTCTTAAACCTATATCCAAATGTCTTAGGCTAGGATAGCCAAAGTTTTCTGTATTATCCTCTGCCGTATCTTCTGTATTGATCTCTTTTTTTAGGGTTAGCTCAAATTGTAAACAACCTAACGATTCATCATACATCGGCAAGATCATCGTATCGCTGATCTCCGCAAAACGATGCATTCCATACCTCGCACTTAATTCAAACCCTTGCTCATTCTTTTTTATTTTAGAAAAAACAAACTGGTAGGCCACTCTCCTATTTTTATCCTTTCCATTTTTTTCAAGCTGTATAGTTGTTCCTTTAGCAATTGAAAAGGAGTAGTTGTGCAAATCTAAATGCGTTAGGAAACTAACGCTTCGGCTATCAAAATCACCTTCCACAGAAATGGAATTACTCCGCCATTTACTTAATGGATCCAATGGATTTTCTATCCAAAGAAAACGGACTTGTCGATGAACTGGTTCGCTGAGGTATTTCCTGAGTCGACTTTCCAATGACGTTATGGAAGCCGTATTTTCTTCTTCGGCTTTTGTCATTTTTAAAAACAGAAAAACACCTTCTTCTGATTTCCAACGACTTCTCAAAGTGGTTAACCCCTCAGAGCCAAACCATGCAGGAATGTATCCTTCAGCTAAACTAAAGTTATCCCCATCATCGAACGGTGCACTATTATATTTCCAATTTGTAGTATCCATTTGGTTAAATTTTAGAAATAAAATCGGTCACCTTTAATTAAAGGAAGGTCTAATACATTTGAAGTCGAGTCTGTCTCACCTAAGTCAGAAAAATTGATAAAACGATATTCAGGTTGGCTATTGGCTCCTTCATGTATTCTACGCATCGGTCTCGATTTACCCATAAAAACATTTAAGTCTTGACCTAGTCCATCTCTTGGAATATCATCATATTGTTCCACCAATTGGCGAATGGTAGTTCCAATTGGAACGTAAATTTCCTCATCACTTACGAAGACTTTGATTTCTGGAACAACCATAGCTTTTCCTCTGAAATAAAAACTTACACTATCGGAAGTAATTTCAATTTCTTCTTTCGTATCTAATTTTTCTATTAAATACTTAGTGTCTGCATCTAATTGTGCTAGATTATCAGCACCGATAAAAGTAATTAGTCGCTCTGGGTCATTCCCCGCAATTGGTTGTTTTGGATAAACTAAACGGTAGTAGGCTTTTCTATTACTTGCTTTAAGTAAATCGAAAACACCACCTGCTCCATCTTTTTCCAAGTTCATTTCATTGTCTGTTTCCAGTCGTGAAATAAAAGAACCGAAACCTAATAATTGCGATGAATTATTATTTGAATCTGTATGCGTGTAACTATTTACATTGATATAAAATCCTCCACTTCCTGCATATCCACGAAGTGCTGTTGGATCCGAAGCTTGGACAAATTGGTAATTTTGAAAATCGATCCGCAGTCTCATTCCACCTGTAAGATCAAGGTAATTTTCGGTCAGATTCCAACCGTAGTAATATTCTAAAACTTGATTATAATCAAGAGGTAATCGTTCTATGATTCTTTGTTTGAGCAAATGAATTTTGTCAGATGAAAGAGCTGCAATTTCTTCTTTTGCGAAAAAATCATCGTAAGCTATTTTGATCTCAGTTCCATTTTTTACATCAATTTTTAAACATTTTTTTTGATCCTCATTATTCAAAATAGAAATAGAATCATTGCCTATCGGTAGATTAATATCATCCGTAAGTAAAC
Source organism: uncultured Saprospiraceae bacterium (assembly GCA_937981555.1). GTDB lineage: Bacteria > Bacteroidota > Bacteroidia > Chitinophagales > Saprospiraceae > CAJQQY01. Next base: position 16,795 of record CALJOK010000049.1, on the reverse strand, counting down.
TAGTAGGCAATTCTGAAAGTAATCCATTGGCTGAAGTGTCCTTACCTTTTAATTGAATGACAGCTTCTGTGTTGATGTAATAATCTTCTTTGTGACTTCGAAGTTCTACAAAAAGATTGTCAGCTTGAATTTTTATTTCTTCTAAAATTTCTTCAAGTAATTCGTTTTTAGAAGCGGGAGCTTGATACAATCGACGTTCAGCTAAGCTTAAATTTTCCTGCTCACCCGACGGAGCGGTGTAATCAAAATTACAATTCAAGAGGGCAAAGAAACCTTCCTTTTGTAATTCTACGTCTAAGCTAATATGAAGGATTGAGTTGGTCAATTCTATGTCTTCCCCATTTCTTATCCCGCTAGTTTCATTGATAGACGCAGGAATAATTAAAGAAAAAATCATATCAAAATCAGTACTGCCTTTTAAGATTTGGCCTAAGACTACATCATCTATTTTCTTCTCCTCAGCAGTAAAAATCATTTTCTCTCCCAACCAATTTCCATTTAAAATAGTTGGATCTGATAAACGTAAATGCGGTCTTCCCAGTTTTACTCCACCATATTCTGAGACATGATTTTCAAGCACCATAGAAATTAATCCATGCTCTTGATGCTCGCCAAAGGAAAGTTCCCATTTATTTTCATTTCCAATTTTTAGTAAAATATCATTGTACTTAGCCACACCAATTCCTAAAATATTGATGGACTGAGTTTCATTGGGAGAACTCGTTAATTCTAAATTTCCAGTCGACTCTTCCAAATTTGCATTTAGTTCAAAAAAGTCTTCCCAAAATAATGTTTGAAATTTCCCAGAAAAGGTCCAAGGATCATCTTTTAATTTATTACAATCAATATCTATTTTTCTAAAACCAAGTTGAGGTTTTATATTAAAATCAACTTCTCGACTTGCGACCAAAGCTGCTGTATCTTCATTCGTAGTCAACTGAAATGGATATGCTTCATCTGTCAATGGAACAATCATATTGTCCAAACTAATATTGCCCGTTATTTTCACAGCAGGCAAATAATGAAGATTTACTTCCTCCCCAGTCAGCGCACGATTATAAATTGCGAGGTGGTGAATTTCTCCTTTCCATGATTGACCTTTGTAAATATTTCCAGGATTCATGTGTGGAATATCACTACCTACCACCATGCGGAGATTCCCTCCCCAAAGATTCAAATAATCAGGATTAAGTCTTTCGACAGTTAGTACTCCATTGATATAAATTCGTTGCATGCCATCCTTACTACAAGAATAAACTAAATGCATTTGTTGATCTCCCATCGAATTGGCAGGACTCTCTAATGGATACTCCCAACTACGGATACCAGGATGCGTACCCAAAGGAGGAAACTTAAAAGTAGCCTTTGCAAATGAACTTGGTTGATCCACTTCAGTATGCCATGGCCCTTGCCCAAGTTTGAAATTATAGGGATAATTCTGCCCTACTATTTTACCATTAAATGAAAAAATACAAGCTTGATTCTTATGATTAGGCTTAGTCGGAGTGATCCACATTTCGATAGAAAAAGATTCGGTTTGAAGAATAGATTCTACCACCGTGTTGGGCATATTATCTGGACTTGCCAAAACTCCTCCATCTAAAGCAACTCCACTTTTTGTCCATGTCGCAGCGTAAGGGTCGCTGGGTCTATCTCTAAAATTTTCCTCTCCTCTAAAATAAAGACTAGGTGCTCCCTGACCTGAAATATCATGGGTCGAAATATCACCTGCCTTTCCAGCAAAAGTATAAACCCCTTGCACTTGTGCCCAACGATCATAGGATTGTCCTAGTTCAACCGTAATCTTACTGAGCTTTCCTATAGCATCCATTTGGAATTGGTGGGCAGCATTTGAAAAAATTAAAGTTTCACTATCCTCATTCCAATCCAATGACATTTTCAATTTTTTCCAGTCTTCAAAAACACCTTGTTCCAAATGAAGATTTACATTTCCAATTAGAGAAACCACAGAAGGTTTTGTATTCCCAATATTTTCATAAGAATAAGTAAGGTTTAATCCAGAAAAATAATATTGTGGCCCATGGGCAAATGCTTCACTTCCTGCAACGCTTGGAGACTTAACATTAAGCGTATAGGATTCCGTAGCAAATCCAACTTTTTTTGCTTCAAAACTTACTTTATAAAATGCATCATTAGGTGAAGAAGGCAAGGAATTTAAAATGATGTGACCTGTTCCTTTAACTGGTTCTGAATTCTTTTTTATTGATTTGCTCAAAGATTTCATGGGAGCATTTTCCCCTAAGGCAGATAATAGAATTCCTTCGGTGCTTAGTTCAAATCCAAATTTAAGACCTTTATCTGTTGCTGTATTAATGAGGAGAACTCCTCTTCCAATAATTTTTTTCATTTTTTATTTTTATATCGAGGTTTTTTTTCAAAATAATCTTACATGCTCATTAAGTATCCGATTGCTTATCATTTGCAATCAACTTAAAGAGTGGATAGATATACTTAAAGGCTATTCGAGATTGATAGCACAAGAATCGGAAGATTTTGAGCTATAAAAATACTCGTAAGATGAAAGGATCATCTTGTCAAATAAAGTAGTCTTAATAGGAAAATTATGGTTGGTATATACATCTACCCTTATAGTATACTCAAAAAGTACAGGTAGAATATTTTTAATACAAGCTTGGATAACGTGCATAAAACTGGCGTTTTTTGGTTATCCCCTCTGATCTTTTTTTTGTTATATCATTAACTGTTTTGTATAAATACAACGTAGTTAATTGTTTTCTTTTGGTATGTTAAATCGATTATTAAATAATTTAATTATTTCAAAAAAATGCCATTCGAGAACTTCATTAAACTTTTTAAAATATGATAAAATCAAATCGATAGTGAAAATTACAAAAGAAAATTACAAATCCAACACAAATGATCTAAATCATTAAAATAAATTTTAGAATTGGTTACCTACCCTATCTAAAATTGAAATGGAAGAAATAAATTATCCATGCTAAAAATATTTTTCACACATCCATTGCGATATATCTATCGAAACATAAATCACCTGTATAAGTCATTGTATGTTTCAACTGCTTTTATATAGTATTTTCTTTCATCTCCCAAAGCTAATCCAGTTATGGTAACCCCTAATCCAAGTGTACAAATGCCCAATCCAATAACTTCATTTTTAGCATATCCCGATGAAGCTAATGGGTCGACAAAAGTCCCCGGAGGAGGAGGACCATCATCTTTACCTCCACCATATTGGTATATAATACCACCTATAGCAAATACTCCAACACCTGACCAAATCAATCTCGTTCTAGTCTTATCCCTTTTCCTTCCTTTTTGAAGTATATCCAAAACTATTTTTTGTTCTTCCTGAGTAACATATTCGGGAAATACAGACAAATCTTCTTTTAGATTTTTATAGGATAATCCTTTTAAATCATCAAACCCGGAAGAATAGAAAAAGTTTTTTGAACTTGGAGTACTCTGTAAATTTCCACTCCCATCATAATACCTATGCCCTTCCGAAAACGACCTAAAAATATTATACTTCCCTTTTCTTATCCTCGCACTAAAGCTTTGATTAACCACTCCAAATAATTTTTCTTCTAATTGAATATATTTTATTTCATTCAGTTGTATTTTCTCTCCATTATTTAAGAAATAGGATTTGCCAAATAGTATCCTCTTTTTCACAAAGTATTCATCTTCGAATAGAAGGGTTCCATTATTCAAATATATAAAGGGTTGGTCATAAGAATTTATGTCAATGGATACCCCATTGTCCTGTGCGATGGAGAATGTTTGGAACAATAATATGAGGAAAGAGAGTAACAATAATTTTTTCATATTTATATTTTATCCCAATATATTAAATTTTCTTTATTGTTTCCTTCACTTAAATTGAATGCTGAGTTTTTGGGTAGCCCCCTAATCAGTCTATGGCATGGAGCAATTGGTCAATTTGGTTTCAACTCATTTGCTTTTTGTTCGGCAGGGTCAATTACTTTTTCTTTGATGACTTTGAGAAGTTGATTTTTGGAAGTGTACTTGTAAATCGGCAACACCCAAGGGTATCTTTCAAAATGCTCGTACATCGAATAAGCTGCATATTTTTTTGCAATAATAGTAGCAACCGGCAAAGATGGATTATTGGGAATGATGTGACTTAATTCCTGTGGAATGCTTTTCGCATCTGTGATATCGGCGATGATAAATCTTGACATTTGGGCCAGCGTAGAAATCGTTTCTGTCAAATCTCTACTAGTTGGTTTTTCAAAATCAAAAACAATAGGGACATAGTTTCGTTTTCTCAATTCATCCCGCAGCGCATCGAGTACATCTTTTCTTTCCTTATAAAATCGACCTAAAATCAACACGGCTTTGGAAGTAATCGTGTCGATAGCATTCCTAATTTTTGTATTGTTGATAAGAAGGTAAATAAACTGTGCCATTTCCAATTCATCTACTGTGATTGCGGACAATTCTTTTGGCGTGATAATTAAGTCATTTTGGTTTTTTATTTTTCCAATAATGTCCCAAACGCTGACTCCGTATACAGAAGCATTTTGAATGGTAATTTTTGACATATTGGTTCTTACAAAAATAGTTCTATTGAGATTGGTATGGGAAAAATTACAATTGGTCAGATTAGCTTCTGAGAAATTTGCAGCAAAAAAATTAGTGCCTTCCCAATTACCATTGGTCATATTGGTTTTTCCTAGATAGGCATTAAAAAAATTAGCATTGGTAGCTGTTACGTTTTTTAAGCTCGCAAGATTGAATCCTGCGTGAGAAAATTTCGAATTAGACAAGTTGGCTTTTTCAAAATTACTTTTGCTTAATGCCGTTTGCGACAAGTCAGCATTACGTAAGTCTGCACCTGAAAAATTGGTTTCGACCAAGGTAGCACCAAGTAAATCTACCTTTATCAAAGTTGCTTTTTTGAAGTTAGCACCAAAACAATTGGCATCCATCATTTTTGCCTTCGTCAAATTAGCTCTAGATAAATCCGCATATATTAATCGTACCAAATCCGCTTCTATTTCAACAAGCGTCGCATTTTTTAAATTTGCTTTTTTAAGTCTGGCTTCACTCAGGTTCGCTTTGGTTAAATTCGCTTTAGCCAAATTAGCTACATCCAACCTTACATAACTAAGGGTTGACTTCTGAAGATTGGCTTCCATTAAGTTAGCTTTTCGTAGGTCAGCTTCATATAAATTCGCTCCACTCAAATCTGCCAACGAAAGGTTTGCTCCACTTAATTTTACGCCGGTAAGGTTCGCTTTTTTAAGATTTGTTTTTGAAAAATTAAATAGAGATAAATCAGCGTAGAGAGGTTCGTCAGAATGTTCTGGTATGATGAATGGATTGATTTCTGTCAAGTCCGCCTTACTCAAATCGGGTAGGATATCTTTATTCTCCTTGCGCCATTTGTTCCAAGCTTTCGCTCCTTCTTTTAATTTTTTTAGATGAGATGAGTTTGCCATATGAAAAAACTGGTAGTGTTATGAATAGATTCATTGCTACACGAAAAATAGACATTTTTTTTCGGATAGCGAAAAAGATAAACTGCACCACGGAGTTCGTTGACAGCGTCCCAGAGTTATTTTTCGAAGTCGATGTCGGCTTGCGCTTTGTTCCTCCTATAATGATTAACTGAAAATGATTTTGGTACAAGGTATTTTCTCAAAGTAGAAATATATAAAAACAACATCAATATATCCCTTTTCTGTATTGGGGTTTTTTATGGCGTGGAGATGCAATGATAACTTTTGCAAGTTGGTGAAGAAATTTGCAATTCGGCGAAGAATAAAGGACTGAATTTTCCTTTTTACTTCACATCCATCAATTATATCATGCCATTGCATCCCTTTAAATATGAGAACACATATATTACTTTATTTGCAATAGGAGTAATCTAAAAAGAAAATCACGCACGAACTTTAAGTACGAACTTGTTTTTGTAATAAATTCTTTTTCATCCAACCAACTTTTTCATTATAAATTACTTCCCACCAATATCCCGCTGGAGATTCTAAAACAATAACTTCTTGATTGACATCAAGTCTCTTTAAAACTTTGGACTTTGAATTTGCAAACTCCCTTAAACTTGTTTTTTTAGTTACCGTGTATGTATTGTTATAAGAATTGGGAGCGACTTTAATTTTATCATCATTTATAATATCCGCTCGCTTCGAATTTGATTTCTTTTTTCTGGGAGGATAATATTTTTTCTCTTTTCTAGGCTTAGGTTTATAATCCGATTGAGGTCTTATTGCACAGACTCCACAACTTCCTCCGTTGTTGCAATATCCACAATATTTACAATTGGTGCAGGCTGTACAATTGGCAAGTCCTCTGCAAGTTCCATGTTCACTACCATAGCTACTGCAAAGAATACTTTCTATTTGTATTGGTGCATTTTGATGCTGTGGAGAAGAAAAAGAAAAAATGGATGTGAAGAAAACAAGTCCTATTACAGAAGAAAGAAAAGTTAAATTCATGGTTTTTACTTTAAATGTCGCAAATTATTTTCCTTAAAAGATGGCCTACTCTACTTTTGTAATCTCGAAGATAAATTTCCACTTGGCGATGTTTCCTGCATTTTGTCCTCCATTTTCCACCACGATTACATTCATCTCAAACCTGTTACTTTCTTGAATTGAAATTAAATCTGAGTAGGTAAAATCCATATGATTATCTCCTGCATCTGAAAAACTTTTATCTTCTTCTATAGAATGTGCTTCAATGCGTAAGGGAGCTCGTTTTTTTAATTCGACAATAAGTTCCTCGTCTTTTTTTAGAACATTTTTATTAATGGAAAGAAAGTTATTCCAGTCTTGCCCTACACCATTATTTGATAATTGAAGGACGTGTTCTAGTTTGATGGAAAATTTTCTTTTGGCTATTTCTGATTTAGTATTGCTCATTGATAGGAAACTAAATAACAGGAGGAGGATTGGGGATGAGTAAATTCTTTTCATTTTTAAATGTTCGATCTGAGAAAGAACTAAAATTCAAATACACACCTTGATTTTCCTTTTACTAGCTTTACTGACACATGAATTCTACACAGTCAACATAACAATATATTGACAACAATTTTAATAAAAATTCTCAATAAGTTCTCTTGTAGATGCTGACATAAATTCAACTAAAAAATCTGTCTCAACATTTTCATAACTAGGCACTTCTGTTATTCTTCCTTCTCTTCTTTTAAATACTTTTCCTTGTTCATTTATATAATATGGACAACCTCGAGTACAAGGAGCATAATTAAATTCATAACTTCCTGCAACTTCATTAGTATTAATAAGTATTATTTTAAATTCTGCTGAAGCACCATATAAAGTAATATTTCCAGAAGTTAATTTCCTCTTCTTTCCTTTTTTAGGAGTTACATATTCATTTGTACTATATTCTATATCCGTTCTCAGATTTACTAATTCTAAAATTAAATCAGTATCTGTTAAATCTTTCATTTTGGAATAATCTGTAATACTTGGTTTCTTCAAAATCTCTTTAAACAATCCTCTATCTCTAACATTAAAACCAGATTTTAAAAGTTCTTTTTCAATTGCATTGTAAACATTCGAATGAGAAAAAGATTCTTCTGTCGTTGCATCTTTTGCTGATTGCGGTACTCGTAAAACAATTTTCGGATTTGGATTTGATTGAAAAAATTTCCTTAGAGATAACTTTGTATAAATGTCAGGTGATGTTTCAGAGAAAGTTATAATTCCTCTTTGCACCTTAAAACAAGAGGAAAACAAACTAAAGAAAAGAACGAGTATTAATATACGTTTCATGGTATTCTGAAATTTATTAATTAGGCGAATATTATTTGTATCTGTTTTAACTAATCAAAATCTGGTGCACATCCTAAATTACTATTGTGCGGTTCTATATATTTCCAAAAAGCTTTCCCTGCACTACTCGAATAACTCATTGAATAATTCGACTTTGTCCTTGAACTAACTTGATAGATATATTCATTACAACCATAAGAGTTCTTTTGTTTGAAACAGACTATTGCAAAATAGTAATATTGATAATCAACCATTACGTCATAGAAAGTTACATTTGAAATAGCATCACTATTGTAACTAGTGTATGTTGTTCCGTAATTGTCGGACTTAACACTTTCCATTACTTCTTGGCAGGATTGGGCATTAATATTTGACACCCCAAAAACTAGGATTAAGGAGAGTAGGATATTTTTCATGGTGTTGTAATTTGACTGGGTTATATTTTTATTTTTTTTACATCTAAGCCATATACTAAAAACAGTTTCGATCAAACGGATGCTGTTTCTTTTATTAAATCCAGTATTCATTTTTTTTTACACCTAAGCAATCATCTTCTTCACTCCAAAGAGCAAAAGAAGATGATGCAAAGATTCGAGCTAGAGAGAGTGTTTAGAAATTTAGTTCAAGGGAATTGAATTATTGTATTTATTCGTTTGGTTTTCTGATGTTATTCGCTTCCACTTGATGACTATATTTCAAAATCGACCACACATGTCTCGCACTCAAATTATACAAATCCGCCAACGCCTCCACAGTCCTACTTTTATGAAAATCCTGATCCGTAAAACGATTGTTATAATCATTTAAAATGGTGTATCTTTTTATGGTCGCAGCATTCACTAAATCATTATCTACTAAAAAAATGATAAAATTATTCGTATCATTTTCAATAGAATGTCTTTGACAATAACCTTCGAAATCTTGTTTCAATTGTGTTTCAAAGTTGAGGAGTAAACGTTTACCAATTTCTTGTTTCATTTATGAATAAGGTTGCAATCAATAATTCATCTTTTAGAAATTTTAAATCCAAAACCATTTTTATTACCTTAGTAGATATGAATACAATATTCGTTGTTTTTCAAAAATTAAAAAAACGCAATAATTTAAATTCCCACCCTATTTCTACCATTTACTGAAACCTTTTATTTTTTCACAAACAACCTAAACTACTGATTAACAATGCTTTAAACTAAAGCTAATGAAGTGCTTTAGATTTTTTTTCCACCAAACAAATAGTCCAAATGCAAACAAATAAACTGCTAATCTTTTTAAAAAGATTGAGCGAACAAGAAATTAAAGAGTTTAAAATTTCATACATGAATAAATTGTATGACAAAACTTCTGTTCCAAATCGTCTCCTGAATTACCTTCATAAATATTATCCCAACTTCTCTTCAGACAAATTGGATGCTGAAAAAATCCATAAAAGTGTTTTTAAAAATGACACCTTCAATCGGAATGATGTCATCAATGCCTTTTCTGATTTAAGAAAAGAATTAAAGCGGTTTTTGATCTGGAATTCTAAGGAAGATTATGCTTTTGAAAAGGATACGATACTGCTTCAGGTATATGAAAAATATAATTTGAAAAACCATTTTGATCTCCAGTTGAAATCAATGAATAGAAGAGTGGATAAAGAAAGTGAGGATATTTGGAAATGGTATAAAAAAATGAGAATAGCTCATGAAAATTATTTCGATCCTAAAAAAGAACAAGTAAATCTTAGTGAAGAATCGCTGATGGAAGCAATGAAAAATTTAGATAAATTTTACGCTATCTCAAAACTAAAATATGCATGTGAATTAGAAAATAGAAATCAGGTTTTACAAAATAAATTGCCTGAAATAAAACTTCTCAAAGAATTAGTTAATGAATCAAATGATCAAGATTCAATATTGCATCAATGCTTCTTTTTGTCATATCAATTACTTCAGCAGAGAGATGAAAATACGTATTCAGATTTAAAAAATATCGTTCTTAAAAATATAAAAATCTTTTCAAAGGAGAATCAACATATTTTTTTGACATACTTAATTAACCACCATTCTTATAGAATGAGGAATAAGTTATTGTTATCCCGAATCGATTTTTTTGAGCTTTACAAATTCGGTGTTACTTATGAAATTTTTATAGTAAATGGAGTTTTTAATGTTAGCCACTTTAACAACATTGTTGGTCTAGCTTGTACGCTAAAAGAATTAAAATGGTTAAAGAATTTTCTAAAAAACTGGAGTCCAAAATTAAACGAGGAGATAAGAGAACAAACTGAATTAATGAGTCAAGTATCTATTCTATTTGCAGGAGGCGAATTTGAAAAAATAATTAAGTTAACTAGAACAATTGAATTTAAAGGTATCAATAATAAATTAAGATATAGATGTGTACAGATTGCTTCAAGTTATGAATTGGATGATTATTCCTCTCAAGATGTAATTGATCTTTGTACAGCTTGTGAAAATTTCGCTAGAAAGAATACAGAAATTGGAGAAAACATGAAACTAGGTCTTTTAAATTTTACAAAATTTGTAAAAAAGCTATCAAAGTTTTCACCTCAAAAAGAAAAAATAAAAACTGAGCTTAAAAAAGGTGAATTTATTTATTTTGAAGATTGGCTGAAAGAGAAAATCTCTGAATTATAAATTTGGAAAGGATACATTCAAGTATCCTCTCCATTAATTGAAAAATAATATACTTTATTTTATAAAAAAAGCCCTAATAGATCAGCGATTTACTAGGGCTTTTGTTTTTGAAAGCGTCGTAATTTGACATTTTATTGTCGAGGTCCAGCATATTGGAAGTACTTGTTACCAACTGTCAGGTCAATATATAGAGAATCTCCACTTAGCCAACCAGATCCAGCATAACCAGGGTCACCTAAAACGGTTACATCGGAAGTGGAAAATTGAGTTTCGCTACTTAATATGCCATCAAATACAGTATTATTGCTAAATGAGGTATTGACCGTAACATTGATAATTGAATCGGAATCCATGATGACAGTCGCCACCCGATTCTCCTCAGTAATAAATGAACCGCCTTCTCCAAACTTGTTTGTACCGATATAGCTTCCAACTATTTGAGTGGTTATATTGACAGATACCATGTCATCGCAAACATCACCAATGTTATCACCATCTAGATCAATCTGATCAGCATTGGCTAGCATTGGACAGTTGTCCGAGGTATTATCAATACCGTCTCCATCCATATCGTCATCACATTCATCTCCAATACCATCTTGATCTAAATCTTCTTGGTTTGGATTAGCTACTTGCACGCAGTTATCTGTATCATCATCAATACCGTCATTGTCTTGATCTACATTCATCATGTCATCGATATTGTCATCATCACTACATGAAAATATAGTAAAGGTAGTTACTAGAGCTAGTATTAAGATTAGTTGTTTGTACATATAATAATTTTGTTGAACGTTAAAAATTGATTAGAGAACTATAATTTGTTTGAGATAGATTGGAGCAAGTTATTTTGATCTTACCTAAATAAAAAAAGGTTTCACAAATTAATGTGAAACCTTTTAGTTTTGTCGGGGCACCAGTAACTGAACCTATTTATATTAACACTTACTAAATTACACAAAAAATAACATAAATACCTCATTATCAATCAATTATAACACCACCTTCCTTTTTTAAAAAATAAATCACAACTTAATACAACTTCATTTTGCCCGTAACTGCGGTCGCAATAATCAAATATTTTAATTAGCTTTGTTTCAAATAAATGTAAAACATGGCTACAGTTAATTTTTATTTAGATAAACCAGACAGCAGAGGTAGGTGCCCTATCTTTCTAGTATGTCAACATAAGGGTCGAAAATTCAAACAATTTACCAAAGAAAAGTTGCTGCCTAAATACTGGGATTCCTCTAAGCAAAGAGCAAAAAACATATCTGGATCAGGAGAAATTAATGACATCTTAGATAGGCAAGAAGCAAAGTTGAAAAGTGTGGAAAGAGAACTAAGGCGAACTAATCCACAATATTCTTTCGATGATCTTAAGGAAGTTTTTTTACAGAAGAAAAAAACCAAATTAGGGATTCTTGAATTCATTGATCACTTCATTTCAGAGGCAGAATCATCTCATCAAAAAAAATCTCTAAAAGAATATCGAACCATTTACAATGACCTTAAAGGGTATCAAAAGTATTTTGATACAACTCTTTCCTATGATAAAATTAATATTTCTTTTTTCAACAAATACCTTTCGTACTTAATCGAAGAAAGGGAAAATGGTCAAAATACAATCGCTAAAAAAATATCCACTCTAAAAACGCTACTTAATTACGCTACGAAAAGTGGTTACAATACGAATTTTGCCTATAAAGATTTTTCAGTAAAAAAAATTAAAACGGATAAGGAGTTTCTTACCAAAGCGGAACTCAACTCAATTTACAATTTGGATCTTTCCGACATTTCTAGACTTGAAAAAGTAAGAGATGTATTTTGTTTTGGATGCTTCACAGGTTTACGATATTCAGATATTAAAAACCTTAAGTATTCAGAAATAGTAACTAAAACTGAAATCGGTGGAGACTCATTTCAGGCTCTACAATTTCATGTACAAAAAACTAAACAATTATTAGTTGTACCTCTCAATCCATATGCTTTAAGTATTATCAAAAAATATGAAAAGCGAACCGATGAATCACTTAGTATTGTTCAAGATGAAGCTAGTAAAATAAAGCAAGAAGAGTATGTTTTACCTGTCATCTCTAACCAAAAAATGAATGAGTATATAAAAGATGTTGCAAAAATGGCTGGGATTGATTCTAATGTTTCTCAAACTAAATTTATGGGTGCAAAACGGGAAGACTCAATTGCCAAAAAATATGAATTGATTTCAACTCATGCCGCTAGAAGAACTTTTGCTATTCTTTCACTTGAGCAAGGAATGCGAGTAGAAGTTCTTCAAAAAATATTAGGCCATCAAGATATCAAAACGACAATGAAATATGTCTTCATTTTAGAAGATGTAAAAAATCAAGAAATGAATAAAGCATGGGGAGATTTTAAATTGTAAGTATTGATAAAAATAAAAACTCTGATTAGATGGAATCAAATTCAGTTCGAATCTGAAGAGTTTTCGACAAAGGCATAACAGCCTGTTTTTTTAAATTAGAAAGGAGGAAAACTGATTGGTTGGACCCCGTTAGTTTTTCCTCCTTCAATTAAACATAAGTTTAACATGAACAAATGTAAGCAATTGCACTTGAATAGGCAAACTATGCCTAATCAAAAAATCTGTGTAAATTTCACAGAGACTTTTCGGTTACAACGGGAGCTGATTGCAAAATTCAACTCAAAAGCACCTACCCTTTCCATTGCAATTCGTCCTGCACATCAACAACTGATTCAAATTCTAACTAAGTTTTACGCAGCTTGGTTAATTGATGTGGAGGATGCTCACAGCATTGATTTTTCAAGACCATTCCTTGTTCGAACTAACAATGTTGCGCTCTCCAATCGCATGCATTGCGCTCCTCGAAGCATTCAAAATTACATTCAACGACTCACCTCTTGCGGGTTTATTTTATCCAAAAAATTTAGAGGAACGAATGCCTCCTTCGAGGTATATTTGAACCCATCTTGGGTGTTGGTAAGTGGTGTGGAAAACTACTCTTCGACCTCAAGTAGCGACAAAAATGAACTTACTGAAAATGAGGAGGATACAAAAGGTATGAGGAAAACTTTGCCGCTTAACGAGAGATTAGAACTTAAAAGAAACATAAATAATAATTATAATATTGTCGAAAGCTGTGGAAAGATTAGAAACAACAAAACAGGTCACGACAAAGGCATTCAACCTTCTGAAAAAGCAAAGCAGTATTTTGAAAGAGTCAAAAAATTGCGCCGAGCTACAGAGTTTTCCGCAGGCGACGACAAAGAATTTTATGCGCAAATCTTATGGCGGCAAGCCAAAACTTCTCTTTACGAAAATCAACAATTCACTTCCTTTGATGAAAAACGATTCATCGACCTCATCCAATTATTTTATCAAAATAAGCAAGGTGTTCAACTTGGAATTCTGCATCGTGAATTAAGTAGACGTGTTCAGATTGCTTGCGACTACGCCTCAAAAAAAACTTTGGAGACTGGAAAGGTTTTCCAATTCTACTACCCTACCACCTACTTCGATCCTTCTTGCGAATTTGGTTTTTCAAAAACACAAGACTGGTTTCGAAGAGAAAAAATCTACAATAATTTCAAAAACTCACAGAACGAGGAAAAGATAAATCGTTTTCAAAAACGAGGTATTGTCGAAAAAAACATTGCCCTATACCTCAAAGTTTTAAAGGGCGAACTACCTCAACATTCTCTCATGGGGACTTTCCGAAACGCAAAAAAACAAATAGAACAACTCGGTGATGAAGCTCTAACTGCAGAGTTCCTAAAACGAGTTGCATTCGCATAAATCCATTTTTTCAAATCTAAAATAAAATTATCATGGCAAAAAAATTACGCATTGGACATCCTAAAAATGGCAAGAACAGCCTTACCAGATTATGGGTTAAATTCTCCTCCCCTTCTATCTATCCTTCCTATGTTTATTTCTCAAGAGATTGGCGATCCGCTACTTCGGGAATTACAAATAAAGATTTAGGAATTAGTCGATTAGAGAAAAATATCATTCTCGGTAAACGAGGTAAATATGAAGTAGCCATTCTTTACGATAACCATTCAGATCAAGTTGTAAACGTTTACGATTCCTCAGGTGTACGAATGACTTGGGAAGAATTTTCTCAAAAAAAGTATCGAGAATTTCCTATTGGAAAAGATGTTTCTCTTTCAAGGTTATGGGTAAGATTCAAACAAAAAAAGACAGCGACTTCACACAAAACTTTTACCTACTACAGCAACGACTTCGATATTCCTACTGGCAATCAAAAACTTAAAATAGGAGTCGAACGCTTTGAAAAAAATGTTTTGGAAGGAACTGCAAAATCGAAATTTCTTGAAGCTCGACTCTATTCTAATTTGACTGATCAACTCTTAATTAAGTACGATCAAAATGGAAGGAAAACTGTTTTCCAATAACTAAGATTGACAACATACCATGAGAATCAAATATTCTCTAACATTTAAAAATTCAAATTCATGGAACATAAAACAAAACTCCAAAGAGACTACGAAAACTTAATCCCAACTATTCAATGGCTTTCACTTGCTGCACAATTTGTAAGTGGAGTTACGGGTGCTTTTGGTATCTATGTCGTCATTTATGAAAAACTTCCTATCACGATTAAACTGATTGCAATTGCCGTAACCGCTATTTTAACTATTATCATTATTGGAAGTTTTGAAGGTGGAATTCGCAAGCTCTACCCTTTTTGGATTCGACAAATATTAAATTGGTTTTTTGATTCTGAAGCAGAAGACAAAAAACCAAAATCTATTCGAGTAGTACTTTTTGTGATGCTTTTTATCATGCTCGTCCCGTTAGTTATCGGAACAACAATTTCAAGTTGGAAGGCATCACCTGATTTAGTTGCGTTTACTTCTCCCCCACCTCAATTAGCAGATTTAAAAAATGTTTCGCTGGAATTAAATTCATCGACTCAACAGGTTTTAGGTCATATTGAAAAAGATATTTTTCGAGACTCTATCCTTTTTCAAAAAAAGATATCCGCCGAAACTAATAAATGGGATACTAAAATTGAAGAGCAAAAAACCTTGCGAAAAAGTTTTTTGAGAAAACATAATAGAGGTCATGCCTGGGCAAAATCTCATGCGGATAAAATTTATAACAAAGTAATTCCAAATTTAAAATCATCTAAGAGTCATGCCCTTTTGGTTATTCAAAATGATTGGAATCGATCCGTTGATTCACTTAGAAATTTTAAGTCAACTACCCTACTCCAAGAGCAACGTAACAAAGAAAAGATTCTACAATCAACTTTGACATCGAATAATTCTGCCCTTCAAAACTCAAAAATTAACATTGAAAAATGGGGAGGTTTTTTAGCAATACTTGCCATCGTTGCGACTTTCTTTACGATGTTTTGTTTGTCATTTATTGAAGCTTACAAAGCTGGAATTTTGCCAAAAGGAATTGGAGTTATTCCACCCTTAACTCCGCACGAACCAAAAAGGAAATGGGAGTTTTGGAAAAATAATTCTATTGACACAAATGTAGAATTGTCGCCAACTCCTTCACTTTCAGTATCCCATACACAAGCTGAAACGTTTGTGCCACAAAAGATGCACCTTGATAAATCTTCACCCACAAATGTTGACACACAACATCCACACCCACAGAATTATGAAATGGTGTCTATTGATAATTTAATAAAACGTACTCGGCAACAATATGCTAGAAGTAAGGACACGACAAGACCAGCCGAGACTATTGAAAATAATCGACGGAAGGCGGAGAAGAATATTGAGTTTTTAAGATCGATTGGGGTGAAGGTGGAAGTTGATTTGGAGAATGAGAGGAAGTTAATTATTGATCGAAGGGAGATTGCGTAGGAAGGTTTATTTACCTAAGGCAGAACTACTCTATGACTATATACCATAGAGTAGTTCTATCTATATGGATGATATTGAAAAGAAAGATAAATCAATAAAGAATTTGGTTCTTGGATGGGAAACTTAAAACTAAATCACCCTATTCTTAGGGTCTATCAACACGCTCCATCACAGCGAGTCACCTCAATGGAATCTCTTTTTCAATACAATAAATTTCAAACCATCGTCAATGGGTGAAAATGCTGTGGAGGCTAAAGAGCGAATAAAAAGTTGAAGATGCAGCAAAATAGGAAAACATAATAAAACTACCATTTTAGTATACTATTATTTAACTCCAAGACTCAGCGCTATGTCGATTTATTATTGAATTAATTAGAGGTCAAGTAGGTAAGAGGAATTTCACCCCAAACCTCTCACAGAACCGTACGTGAATCTCTCGACTCATACGGCTCTTCTCATTCAGTCGTTTAGATTAATCCTAAGATTTAAATCCATGTTTCCAATGGACAAATA
>CALJOK010000048.1 GCA_937981555.1 uncultured Saprospiraceae bacterium | reverse complement strand
TGAAGTAAAGTATTTTTACAAAAAGTATTAAATGACTAAAACTATAATTTTACTGGCTGTTCTTTTTCTTACAATTTTGAGTTGTCAAAAAAAGGAATGTACTTGTGAGTTTGATTCAAAGGTGGTGATCAAAAATGATAGCTTAATTAATTTGTATATCAACGATTCGGTATTTATAAATCCAGTAACCAAGATTCATCGAAATAAACATTATTGGAATCGATTCAATGAACCAATTTTAAATGACCAAGAAAATGAATCATACCGATTTTCAATTGTAGTTTTACTTGCTGATTATTTTAAAGTTTTTAGAGTTGAAAAGAAGAATAACAATTATCAATTGTATGCAAAAGAATATGCTGTTGCGACTACAACTGTGCGCAGAGAAGATTCTTTAGTGAGAAATATTTCAAAAGAAATTTCAAAGGAAGAATGGAAAAGTATAAAGAATACTATTGAGGAAAATTGTTTTTGGACTATGGAAGTAAGTGAGAAAAAACAATACTTAGATGGGGCTGGTTGGAAGTTAGAAGGATTTAAAAATGGTAATAATTGTACGGAATCTGATTATCATATAGTTTATCGAACATCTCCTGATTCATCCAGTTTTAAATCTATTTGTGAAAAATTTATAGCATTGGATACTCTTGATGTGAAAAATTTCCTTTATCCTGAAGAAGATTTTTAAAAATAAAAAATTACCGAAGTAGGAACTTCGGATGTACTATGACAACAATTTTCGGCATACGACATCACGGACCAGGCTCCACCAAAAGCCTCCTTCGAGCACTTCAAAATCTCGAACCTGATTGCCTCCTTATCGAAGGAGTCAAAGATGCAGAAGCATTGTTACAACATGTAGTCAATCCAGGAATGCAGCCACCAGTTGCATTATTGACTTACAATCCAAAAGATTTTTCCCAAGCAATTTATTCTCCCTTCGCAGAATTTTCGCCAGAGTGGCAAGCAATAAAATATGGTTTAGGAAAAAATATTTCTGTCCAGTTTATGGACTTGCCCCACGAAGTAGTTTTAGGAATAAAAAAAGAAGAAGCGGAAAATCCATTTCAATTATTTGGAGAAGAAGAAACAGATCAGACTAAAAATACGACCGAAGATGATAAACTGCAAAAAGATCCTCTCGGTTACATGGCTGAAATTGCAGGTTACACAGATAGCGAAAGATGGTGGGAAGTAACTTTTGAAGAACGCGAAAATCCAGAGGAAATTTTTCCAAGCATCATTCAAATCATGCGATTGTTGCGAGAAGAAATGAATCGCCCTGATCCTCCGATGGAAAAACGTCGAGAAGCATTTATGCGCGAGACGATGCGAAAAGCAATCAAAGATGGCTATCAAAATATTGCTGTGATTTGTGGCGCATGGCATTCGCCTGTTTTGGAAGATTTAGCGAAATACAAAGCAAGTGATGATAAAAAATTACTTCGAGGAATTAAGAAAGTAAAAACAAAAAGTACTTGGGTGCCTTGGTCATACAATCGACTTTCGACTCAAAGCGGATATGGTGCAGGTGTGATTTCTCCAGCATGGTATAAATTATTATATACGAATCGAAAAGAAGTTGGTGTGCGATGGATGACAAAAGTTGCCAGACTTTTTCGAGAAAAAGATATGGATGCATCATCGGCACACGTGATAGAAGCAGTTCGATTGGCAGAGACTTTAGCTTCGATTCGGCAATTGCCCATTGCAGGAATTGGAGAAATGTACGAGGCAGCTACTTCTATCTTTTGTGAAGGTCATGAATCACAAATGGAACTCATCCAAAGCAAATTAATCATTGGTGATGTGATGGGAAAAGTGCCGCCTGAGGTTCCTGTAATTCCCTTGCAACAAGATTTTGATAAAAGTGTAAAGTCTGCTCGATTGACTAAAGAGCGAAATTCGACAGATGAAATTATCAAAGAATTAGACTTGCGAACAGAGAGTAATTTACGAGCAAGTCATTTACTACATCGGTTGGATTTGCTGGGAATAAAATGGGGACAAGCTAAAAAAGCTTCTAAATTTTCGAAAGGACAATTTAAAGAAATCTGGAAATTGGTTTGGAAACCTGATTACGCTTTGAATATCATCAGCGCGGGAATGTGGGGAAATACAGTTTACGAAGCAAGCGTCAATTTTGTCAAAAAGAAAACACCAGAGATTGAAAATTTGCCAGAGCTGACTCAGTTGGTGGAAACAGCATTGAAAGCAGATTTGACAGATGCCATTCCAAAATTGGTGAAGCGATTACGAGATCTTTCTGCGTTGACAACTGATGTGGAAAAATTAATGTTGGCGTTGCGTCCATTGATTTATGCAATTCGATATGGAAGTACTCGGAAGTTAGATGTGAGTAGTTTGGAAAGAGTGATTAATGAAATGATTCCTCGAATATGTGTGTTGCTCCCAAATGCTTGCGTCGGAGTAAATGAAGATTTTACGAAAAATTTATTTGAAAAAATATTAGATACTAATCATTCGATCAGTTTGATGGATGATGAAGAGCATTTGAAAAGTTGGAATAAAACCCTTGATCAAATTACTCGATTACGAAATGTAAATACCTTGTTAAAAGGTGGTTGCTTGCGCATGCTTTTTGATAAAAAAATAATTACTGTTTTAGATGTCTCGAATGAAATGTACTTGATGCTTTCGGTTGGGAATGATACGACGAGTGCTGCAAATTGGCTTGAAGGGTTTTTGCATGGAAGTGGTTTGTTGTTGATTCACAATATGGACTTGTGGAATATTTTAGATCAATGGATTGATGAAATGAACTTCCTTACTTTCCAAAATTTGATTCCATTGTTGCGAAGAACCTTTTCAGAATTTTCTGCACCAGAGAAAGAGAAGATGTTGGAGCTAGCGAAGCGAGGGCAGATGAAGTCGTCTAAGGAAAAAGGAGCAGGAGAAGATTTTGATAAAAAAAGGGGAGAAGGAGTTTTGGAAACGGTGAAGTTGTTATTAGGAATGTAGAACACGTGGTTGTCTGCTTTAGCTGACCTGAAAAAAGGTGCAAAGCAATTTTTTTCTGGGACTAGCCCATAAAGTGTGTCAAAAATTATTTATCAAGCCATTTAAGAAAACGGTCACCAAACATAAGACCTAAATTTTCTTGAATGGCTTTCCATTTAAACGCCTTTCGCTTCCACGATTTTTCGTTTTGCATCAAG
>CALJOK010000047.1 GCA_937981555.1 uncultured Saprospiraceae bacterium | reverse complement strand
ATTAGTATTTTTTGACTTTTTTTCTTCTGACAAATGGTGGTCTAATTCTCCTTCTAAACTTGCATTTACCATGGCTTGAAGTAAGTCCGTAAATATGCCTCCATCTGGACCTAATATTGGCTTGTCTGAATATAGGGCTTCGTCGATTTGAGTTCGTAACTTTTCATCTTTTATCAAATCTGATAATCTTGGGTTCTTTTGCTTTTTCATGTCTAAGCTTTTTTAAATTTAAGAAATTATTTAAAAATTTACTTTGACACACTTTGTGGGCTAGTCCCTGAAGATATTAAAAAATAAATCAAACGATTTTAATAAACAATAATACCGCATAGCCCTAATATTCTAAAACTCTAATTGCATTTTCCTTTCTCTTACCTTGTCACAACTCTGTGAAACATTTTCTCCAAAAAGTAATATAAAGACTATAGTTTTTATTCAGCCCGATAACAAACAGATTTAATTTGCATTTTTTAATGTAATTTAATTAACTAACATACTAAGTAAACTACTACACTATGCCTTTGAAAAATCGTTTTTTTCATGGAAACAATGTTTTCTGTCGCCTTATGTTTTCCTTCTCAAAAGGAGAAATATTAAAGTTTTATCCCAACCTAAATTACCAAATAATTCAAACCATGTAACAGAAATTTTTCACAATTAATTTCTAAGATTAGTTTATCCCTTTAATAAAGAAATGCTAATTCAACTATGGTCCAACTCACCTATTTATCCTTATCTACCTAATAATTGATAGAAGTCGATTTTGGATAGAACCTAGAATATGTGAGAAGAGTTATTTGATTTTATCTCAACCATTAAATACCAGAAGTATATTCAAATCTTTGAATATGTGATATATTTATATATTTTTGTAACCAAAATCACTTAAAAAAAACGTCTGATTATTAAGATCATTTCATAATCTGACTAAAGATTGATACTAACACACGCTAAACAGTTCTATTTTAGAACATTGATTTACCGAACAAAACCGAGAGACATATAATTATTTAATTATATTATTTAGGTTTTACACCAAACCTGATCAGCGAAATTGGCATTCGCTGGTCTTTTTTTTTCATTCATCCCTTGTTTTATTTTTCTTTTTTCATATTGTAAATAAAAATATTAGTTTTTATAGAAAGCGTATATAAACTTAGCAGGGTCTTGTTTGTATTATACTTTAAAATTTGTTTCAGAAAACTTATATAGCACAAACATTACAACATTATGAAAAACTTATTGGTAACAATTACCCTGATATTCCTATCTCAAATTGTTTTTTCACAACCTACTTTTACTGCTAATGATACGGTTCCAATTTACGATACTCCATTTCGATTGAGTATTAATCCAAACTTTAATGGCAATCAATGGAGTGATCAAAAGTCAGCAGATATTGCGGCAGGTAATCCTTTGGTTGGAACGGAGGGAGTAGGAGTGAGAGCTTTTCGAGTTCCGTTACCTGAGAATTTTTTAGACTTTTGGGGCTATGATATTCGAGTAGATGCATTTCAGCATTACGGAGATTTAGGTATTCTTGACAATACAGTTTTCCTTGAAGCTCCAACTGATGAGCATAGAGATACTACCATGTATTGTCCGGGAATTCAGTCTGAAATGTTTGCCAATATTTATGAACCAATTTGGGATGGAGGTGCAAATGGTACTCCGGTCAATGATGATAATTATGCAGCGCTTTATATTTATCGAACGGTCTCGACCTATAAGGATAATGTGAAATTTTGGGAAATATGGAATGAGCCAGATCTTGACCAATCAGGTAATGGT
Organism: uncultured Saprospiraceae bacterium; assembly: GCA_937981555.1. Classification (GTDB taxonomy): domain Bacteria; phylum Bacteroidota; class Bacteroidia; order Chitinophagales; family Saprospiraceae; genus CAJQQY01. The sequence continues at coordinate 12,722 of CALJOK010000047.1, read as the reverse complement.
TGGAAACCTCAAGACATCGCAGGTAATTGGTACGACAATGTTCCTGACCCTTGTGACTATAAATTGAAAGCACCTGTCTACCATTATATTCGTTTACTTCGGATTAGTTATGAAGTAATCAAGTCGGTTGATCCAGAAGCTTATGTTACTGTAGGCGGACTTGGTTATGAAAGTTTTTTAGATATCATTTTAAGACATACTGATAATCCTAATGGGGGAGAAGTGACCGCAGATTTTCCTTTAAAGGGAGGAGCATATTTTGATGTATTGAGTTATCATGTGTATCCTCATCTTAATGGAAGTTTAAAATATTGGGATAATTCTATCAATGGTTTTGCTTACCAAAGACATTCTGATGCAGCATCGGATGGAGCAATTGGTTTGAAAGACAGATTTGTAGATGTATTGTTAGAATATGGTTACGATGGAAATACTTACCCTGAAAAATATTTTATTTTGACAGAGACAACCGTTCCACGAAAAAAATTCGAAGACTATATTGGTTCAGATGCAGCAGCTCGAAACTACTCTATGAAAATTCAAATTGCTGCGTATCAAAATGATATTCGACAAATTGCGATTTATCAATTGGCTGATCAAGCCACATTTGATAATGCAACTAGTTGGCTTGAGATGGCAGGTTTGTATGAGATAATTTCATCCTCTCAACCTTATCAGGTTACACCAAATGAATCAGGAATTGCTTGTCGAACATTAACTCAATTGTTGCATGGTAGCACTTACGATGTTAATGCAACCAATGCTCTTAATCTTCCATCCAATATTCGAGGAGGAGCATTTATTGGAGGAGGAACTTCGACTACGGATACAACCTATGTGCTTTGGGCAAAAACAGAAACTGATGAATCTGAAATTGCATCAGCTACTTTTACTCTCCCTCAAGATTTAAATTATGTTACTTTAGAAAAAAGGACATGGGATTTTTCTATCTCTGATAATGTAGATATTGTCAATAACGAAAATTTTCAATTAACAGGAACGCCTACTTTTTTTAAAGGAATTATAGGTGGAGATCCTGTTGCAACTATAAATCCAGACTTAAGTAATCGGTTGGTAATTCAACCAAACCCATTTAAAGATTTTTTTAAAATCACTTTCGAAATAAATGAAACCAAGAATGTGAAACTAGAAATTTATGATGGAAAGGGAGTTTTATTATCTGAGATAAATCAAGCTGAATTACCTCAAGGCGAGCATACTTTTTTATTGGAGGAATCTCAATATTTTGTACCAGGAATGTATTTTGGGAAATTAACGATAGAAGGTAAAACACCGATAAGTTTTAAAGTTTTGAAACAATAGAAAAATTATTTTAAAATAAAAAAGCCAATAACTATTTGATTATCAATAAGTTGTTGGCTTTTTTATTATTTGGAAAACTAAAAATTTGTAATGATCATTTTCATAATCTGTTCCTCCTCTGAAATATATTCTTTAGTTTTTACTATTTCATTATCAAGCATCGCCAATATTCTTAGCACTTTATCATGAATCGTTTCGATAGCATAAGAAGTATTTTTGATGTCTTCTTTGACAATCCAATCCGTAATTAAGTTATCATAAAATATTTCAAGAAAGTTGGTAAAGCTTTTAATGTATTGCCGATAGTCTAATTTGAATTGCTTGTAAATATCAAGAATTTCTATTTCAAAATGTTCCAATAATATATTTGCTTTTTGAGCATCATGCTTAGCATGATAAAGAAATTTCTCTTTCGCATCGGCAGCACTTCCTCCACCATAAATTTTTATTTTCTTTTTTTTCAAAATAGAATTTCCCCAAGTTTTGACTTCCGACAAATCTGCTATGATTTTTGTTAAAATTTTTTCCGCTTTCTTCCCCGCTCGAATAGCTTCTCTAATTTCAACAATTCGTTCTTCATGATTTAAAATTCTCAAATCGATAGCTTTGATTTTAGCTTTCGATTTTTCATCGAGCTTTTTGGAAATGGTTTTTTCATATTTATTAAATAAATTATCGAAAGTTATTTCTGCTTGAAATAATCCACTTACTTGTTTTTCCAAAACTTCCTTTTCATATTTTAAGGCAACTAAATTTTTCTCTGCTCCTTGAAATTGCAAAACGGCCATCAAATATTCTTGACGCTCTTTTTCTAAGGCTTCTTGTTTATTTCCCAAGATAGTTTGAAAAAGAGATTGCATCCCAAGCTTATCTAATTGATGAACATCTTCTTCCTCTTCTGCCATAATTCGAGATGATCGCTTAACCTCCTGTTCTTGTAACTTGATGCGTTTTTCCAAATTCACCAAATGAATTTCGATTTTCTTTTTTCGCATCATGTTCTCATACGCCAACTTAAGTTCTGATTTTTGTCGCCCCATTTTGAGTAATTAATAATTTGCAATTATATTGTTATAACTTTATTTAAAAGTAAGATTATTTTTCTTTTAGATAACATCTAAACGCTATTTTTGCAAAAAAGAAATATCAAAATATTATGAAAATACAGGTAGCCAAAAGAATTCAATTTCAAATCTCTGAAGAAATCGGTTCTACTTCAGCACTTTATATTCGACCAGTAAAACCTAAATTTTTATTGGTCTTAGCACACGGCGCTGGTGCAGGGATGGAACATCCTTTTATGGAAACTTTAGCGCAATTTTTAGCACAAGAAAAGATAGCAACGTTACGATTTAATTTTGCTTATATGGAAAATGGAAAGAAAGTTCCAGATCGTCCTAAGAAGGCATTACCTGCTATTTCAGCAGCAATAAATCAAGCAAAAAAATTAGCAAGAGGAGTTCCAATTCTAATTGGAGGAAAATCTTTTGGAGGAAGAATGTGTTCTCAATTGGCTGCCAACGAGGAGCTTACAGATGTAAAAGGAATAATATATTTTGGTTTCCCTTTGCATGCTATCGGCAAACCAAGTATTAATCGAGCAGCACATTTATCAACTATACCGCAACCACAATTATTCCTTCAAGGTACCAGAGATACGCTAGCTGACATCAAATTAATTAAGCAAGTTTGTAAAAAATTAAAGAAAGCAAAATTGGAGATTTTCGAAGGAGGAGATCATTCATTTAAGATGCTAAAAAAGACAGGAATTTCTCATGAGGAAGTCATAGAAAAATTAGCAAAAACCGCAGTGCTATTTAAAGGATAATTGAGAATGGTTAATGGATAATTCTAGGATATAATGTATCATGAGAAATTAACCATTAACCATTAAAACTATGCAAGAAGAGATTGTACTTTCATCGCCACTCCCATGTCACCTTTGATTTTTACTTTGCCCATCATAACTGCCATCATAGGATTTGAGTTACCAGACAATAGTTCTTTCATAGTGTCCATTGAAGTTGAAATGACACAGTCTGCTTCTTTATCTTCCTGAGAAACTTCATTAGTATCACCAGTTCCATCTACATATACCACATGTTCGTCTACGACCATTTTAAGAGTTGCTCCGATTGGATCTAAATTGGCAGCTTTCTCCTTCATGTTTGAATAAATTGCTTCTAAATTCATTGTATTATTTTTTATGAAAAAATTAATTCTAAGTTATTTGCGAATTTACGCTAAAAAATGAAAACTAAAACTGAAATCTATAAAAATTTTAAACAAACTGGCGTTGGAATTTCTATATTTCTAACTTCCTTTAATGCTCCAGTTTCCCCGTTTATTTTAAAAATATAAATTGAACCAGAATTTTGATTAGCTACCCATAAAAATTCCCCAGCAGGATCAATGACAAAATTTCTAGGAAACTCACCTTTGGTTGGTTCTGTTTTAATAAATGAAAGTGTTCCAGTATTTTCATCCACTTTAAAAATGGCAATAGAATTATGTCCTCGATTTGAAGCATAAACAAACTTGCCTGATGGATGTACATGAATATCAGCACACCAATTAGGTTCAGCATAACCCTCTGGCAAAGTACTAATTGATTGCTTTTGAGTCAGCGTACCAGTCAAAGCATCATAGTCAAATGTATTAACCGTGGCATCTAATTCATTGACGACATAAGCAATTTTTCCATTTGGATGGAATGACATATGTCGTGGACCAGCTCCAGGTTGAACGATGGTTTTTGAATTTTCGGTTGGTAAAACTTCTTCCTTTTCATAATTAATATTGAGGCCAGTAATTTTATCAGTTCCCAAATCTGCTATGAAGACATGTTGATTATTTGGAGCAATAGTCGCAGAGTGAGGATGCGAAGCTTCTTGTCGATCTGTTGGCCCTTTTCCTTTGAGTTCCATATTTAGCGAATTCTTCTTAAAAGTACCATTTTCAGATAATGGAAAAACGTTGACAATTCCACCGACATAGTTAGAGACAAAAGCAATGTGATCAGTAGCATCAACCGTTACATGGCAAGGAGCGAATCCTTCTGTTAATACCTTATCTATTAATTTTAAATCTTTGGTCTGAGGATCAATTTTATACGCTTCAATCGTTCCTGAATTTCCATCATCTGGCCCCAACTCATTAACTGAATACAAGTATTTTTTATTTTTGGAAATAGTTAAATAAGAGGGATTGATGGTTGGGAAATATTTACTTTTTAAAAAATTAAAATAAATGGAATCACCTTCTTGAGAAAAGGCTAGACGATAAATTCCTTTTCCTTTACCATCCACATGGCCTTCTTTTTTGGTGTAAGTTCCGATAAAAATAAATTGTTCATTCATATTTGATTCAATACTATCTAGAGTTGTAGCTGTATTGGTGTCAGCGGTATTATTTTCTTCGCAAGAGAAGAATAATGAAATTAAGATAAATGGAAAAATGTATTTCACGAGTAAATTGGATTTTATGAATTTAAAAATAAAAATATAACGATCTGATAATCAGTAATTTAATATTGTGTTTGATTTTTATAAATCTTCTAATTCTTGAATGACAATATGAAAGTCATCAAAATAGATAGGTCTCCGGTCAGGATTCCAACAGTAGATATTGAGTAATTCATTTTGTAAAAAATTAGGAATTTTAAATTTGAATTGAATTTTCTCCCAGCCATTTTCTTTGGTTTCGACGACCTCTTCTGTTGCCTTCCATAATTTTCCTCCAGCTGCTGCGACTATTTTTCCATTGGTTTTCCAATCACCCTCAGCGTATCTCCAAACCCAAGCAAGCACTTCTTCATTTCCTTTTAAAAATTCATAATTATAACCAAATCCAAATGGATTTTCTGCATTTAATTCCAAACTGTTTTTTCCTTCCAAAACAAAATTCTGGGATTGATAATCTCCGCCGTTAAAATAATTTCCATCTTGCAGGAAGTAATTTTCTCTACCGTGCTTCACCACATTTTCGGCATTGCAAGCAATATGATGATTGGTATTTCCAATAACTCCCATTAACCACATTGCTCCAAAAATGACTAAACCAATAGATATAAAACTTCTCATTCCATTTTTTAAAATATGGAAAAAGCGATCTTTCTGATCTTGGTTTTCGAAATTTTTTAAATCACTCATGTAAAAATTGATTCTGCCGCAAATTCTATTAAATTTGAGGTTTGTAAAAAGGTTATTGAATTATTTGGTTAATCAGTTAATATTGAGTTGGTTGAAAATATGGATAATCGTGATAACCTAATAACTCATTAACCCAATAACTTTCAATCGTCAAATTTAAAAATAAATAAATGGTATTCAGCAGTATTATTTTTCTGCTTTATTTTTTACCTATTTTTTTAGTCTTATATTTTATTTCTCCTACCCGTTGGAAAAATGAAGTGGCATTGGCTGGGAGTTGTTTTTTTTATGCTTGGGGAGCACCTGAGTTTTTCTTTGTGGTATTGATCTCCTTGATATTAGATTTTTATTTGGTTCATCTTTTTTCCAATTCAAAAGGAAATTTACGGAAACGACTTTTTTGGGCAGCCATTCTTTTCAATGTGCTGATGTTACTTTTAGCAAAGTATCTCAACTTTTTTGTTGGAAATATTAATGAGTTGCTTAATGCTTTTGGAGGGAAAACGTTTTCGTGGAATAATATCCTTTTGCCGATTGGAGTCTCATTTATAACGTTCCAAAAATTAAGTTATGTCATCGATTGCTATCGAGACAAAGTAAAACCATTGGATCGATTGAGAGATTATATGTTGTACATTTTATTATTTCCACAACTCATAGCTGGGCCAATTGTACGCTTTAATGAAGTAGCCTCTCAGTTAATTAATCGAAGTAATCAAGACAATATTGATTATAAAATTTCAGGACTTTTTCGTTTTATCATTGGACTTTCCAAGAAGGTTTTAATTGCCAATGTGTTGGGTGGAGTAGTGGAGGAAATTTTTGCATTACCTGCTCACGAACTGAATACTGGCGTAGCATGGATCGGAATAATTGCTTACTCGTTGCAGATTTATTTTGATTTTTCAGGGTACTCAGATATGGCAATTGGTTTAGCAAAAATGATGGGATTTCGATTTCCTGAGAATTTTAATTTTCCTTACATTTCCCAAAGTATTACAGAGTTTTGGCGACGATGGCATATCACTTTAAGCAATTGGATGCGAGATTATTTATACATTCCTTTGGGCGGAAATAGAGTTTCAACTAATAGAATGTATTTTAATCTTTCAGCGGTGTTTTTGATTTCAGGCTTTTGGCATGGAGCAGCTTGGACGTTTATTTTTTGGGGAGGATTCCATGGATTATTTTTGATTTTAGATCGATTATTTTTATTGGATTTTTTGAAAAAGATCGGAAAAATTCCAGCGGTAATTTTGACCTATTTAATTGTATTAATTGGTTGGGTGTTTTTTCGAAGTGAAACAATAGGAGAAGCATTTCAATATTGCGGACAAATGTTTGCCTTTGATTTCTCCTCACCAGGGATTTTTATTCCAAATAAATTTTACGTGTATTTATTGTTAGGATTCCTGATTGCGTTTTCTGGAATCTTTGAAAAAATAGAAAAGACTGCACAGAATTGGTATGAAAATGTTCAAACGACTTCTTTAGTTTTAGTTGGTAAATCATTTGTAAGTGTATTGTTATTTTGGTGGTGTTTGATTGAGGTTTTTGGATCAGAATTTAATCCATTTATTTATTTTAAATTTTAATTAGCAGAGGTGTTGGATCCCTTCAAGGGATGCGATACCTAATGAAATATGAAAAATAATAATTTAAAATATTTTCTTTTTGCTTTCATGTTGGCACTTATCTTTTTGCCCATGTGGTTCGTTCCTGCTTTGCAAAAACAGTTTCCTGGTTTGCAAGTGGAACGAATAGTCGGTTATTTTGGTACAACTAAAAAACCAAATTTTTATGGAAAAAGATGGATGTCGGGACAATACCAACAGGCTTACGAAGCTTACGTAAAAAATAAAAATGTGCTTCAACCCACAGCCATTCGGTTAAAATCTCAAATGGATTTTTCGCTTTACGGAGACATCATGCATGCGAATATTTTGTCTGGGAAAAATGGATTTCTTTTTCAAAAAGAAGGTTGTGAAGCATACATAGGAAGAGACTTTATGGGGGAGGAGTGGATTCGAAATAAAGTAGAAAAGTTGAGTTTTATAACAACATATTTCCAAAAAGAAGGAATTCCGTTTTTGGTTTTAATGCCGCCTTTGAAAGCAAGAATCATGTCGGAGCACTTGCCAAATTTTTATCTAAAAAATGCTTCAGGCCAAACGAATTGGGCAGTTTTTCCTAATGTTTTAAAGGAATACAATATCCCGACGCTTACTTTTTCATTTATGGAAAAAGCGGGTAAAAATACTCCTTATCCTTTTTATCCGCCTTCTGGACAACATTGGACGAAGTACGGTGCAGCCTTGGCCGCAGACACGATTAAGAAAAATCTAGCAGAAATTTTAGATATCGAAATGGTCGAAATGTTGTGGAAAGATAGCGTCGAATTAAGTGGTGCAAAAGTGGAATATGACAACGAACTAATTGCAGGTGCTAACTTCATTTGGAACCCTCCATTGGAACCTTTGCCGTATCCGAATATCAGATATCTTGAAAATGACTCAACTGTTCGGCCTAATGTTTTATCGATTGGAGATAGTTTTTATAAACTGATTTTGGAATTTGGAATCGTGGATGGATTGTTTGATCGACAATCTACTTTTTGGTATTACAATCATGAAGTGTATCCTTTGCGATTGGAAAATGGGAGACGATTGACGAATAAAGATTTGGATATTTTGGCAGAAATTCGACAACGAGATGTGGTGATCATTACTGCCTTTGAAGATAATTTAGAGCGGTTTGATTTTGGATTTGTGGATATGGTTTATGATTTGTTGCAGGCGGAAATAAACGATAATTAAGAAAAATAGGATTAATAAATTTAGTTCTCAGAAAAACCTTGTAGAACCTCCGAAGTGGGCAGAACAGAGGCTGTAGGTGTTTAATTAAAAGCTTTAGTCAAGCGCTAACGGTGCGAAACATTTTTGTATTAGGAAGATGTTTCGCACCGTTGGTGCTTGGAATATTTTTTAGTTTTAGAGACCTACGGCTTCACCGTAGGTTGAGTTGTTGCGCCCACTTTGGGGCTTACGAAAAGTGCTAATGAACTTTGACGTTTCATCATCTTTTGCCATTTAAAATTTCACCATTACTTATAAACTTAGTTTTTGAATCACTTCAAATAAAGTATTCGAAATTGCACGATGCCCTTCCGCCCTCGGATGCCAATCATCATCAGATAATTTCCATTGAGCAGTTGGGTTTTCACTTTTATACTTTTCCCAATGCGGTGCAAAATCAATAAATTTTAAATCTAACTTATGACAAGTTTCCGTAACTACTTTTGGAATTTTTAAATGAGGACTTTGAGACAAAACTAAAATTTCAAAACCATATTGATCGCCCAATTCTTTAAGTCTTTTCATCGCAAAAACATAAGCTTCCTTCCCCACCAAATTTCTATATTCATCTGGAACATTTTCAACTTTACTTTCAAAGTATCCTTCTTTGTCCATTGGTGAATCGATTAGCCATTCATCTCTTTTTTGTTTTTTGGAAAAAAAATCACCTTCAAAAAACATCAATAAAAATGATTTTTCGAGCGTAGTGAAATTTGGCTTTTTTCGAATAAAACTAGGAAGTTCAAAATCGTTCGTAATAAAATCGATGATCACTAAGTCTACTTGATCCAATTGAATTTTCTTTTCTAAAACCTCAACTTCCATGACAGTATTGTAACCTGGGACGCTGGTATTGATGATTTCAAATTGGAGGGAATCATTTTTTTTATTGAGGCGATTTTCCAATTGGGTTAGATAACTTTCTTCTTCTTCAACTCCCCAACCGAACATTCCTGAATCACCAATTCCAATGATTCGTTTGGTGTTTTTGGATTTTTCTTTTGGATAATTTTTATCCTTAAATCCTTCGTCGTTAGTTTTGACCAAAGCATTTTTAAATCGATAAATTGAATTTGGAATTAGTTGATAAATGATTTTATTGTTGTCTGAGATTTGAATAATTTGACCTAAAGTCAATTCATCATTTGGTTGGTTGATAGGCGCTCGATTTCCGAATTCGATTTTATTCAAGTTTTGGAAAGTCATAAATTTAATAATTCTTAGTCCTATTTCTGCAATCAAAAGAGCCATGATAATTCCGAAAAAAATGGAGGCTAGTTTTAGCTTTGTTGTATTTTTAGACATTAATATTTTTTAAATTTTTGCTAAAATTTCTCTGAGTTTAAACACAAATTCATCCACATTTTTTTTGCTGAAAATCATTGGTGGTTTTACTTTTAAGGTTCGCTCACCTGGACCATCAGTACTCGTTAAAATGTATCGTTTTTTCAATTCTTCTTTGATAGTAGGAGTGATGCTATCTGTTTCATTTGGTTGCCGAAATTCGATACCCAAAAATAATCCATCTCCTCGTACATCGTAAATAATTGGAAATTCTTTTTGCATTTGTAACAATATACTTTTAAAATAATTTCCCACCTCAATTGCATTTTCTATTAAATTCTCTTCTTCAATTACCTCTAATACAGATTTTCCTATGGCACATGAAACTGGATTTCCACCAAAGCTACTGAAGAACTCCATGCCATTGTCAAAGGATTCGGCAATTTCGGAGGTAGTTACAATTGCTCCAATTGGATGACCATTGCCCATCGGTTTTCCTAAAATAACCATATCAGGAACTACGTCATGATGTTCCCATCCCCAAAATTTCCCCGTTCGACCAAAGCCAATTTGAACTTCATCGGCAATGCAAACACCACCTGCTTCCCGCACTAATTCATAAGTCATATTTAAGTAACCATCAGGTAACGGAACTTGACCTGCACATCCTAAAATTGGTTCGGCAATAAACCCTGCTAAACCATTTTTTTGAGCGTTGGAAATCGCTAGAAGTAAATTGGTTTTCCATTGAGTTTGATTTAATTCTTGGCTTTGTAAATGCATTGTTGGAAATGGAACGGTAAAGGTATTTTTATTTTCTCCTTCACCACCTTGATGACCAAATTTATAATGACTGACTTCTATTCCTGCTGAGGTATTTCCATGGTAGCCTTCTTCCATGACTAACATGCCTTTCATTTGAGTATGCGTTCTTGCCATTCTTAATGCCGTGTCAGTTGCTGCACTTCCAGAATTGACAAAGAAGATTTTATTTAATTTTTCGGGAAAATATTTTAATAAGTGAGTTGCATAATCTGTTAGGTTTTCATACAGATAACGAGTATTCGTATTCATCTTTGCTGCTTGTTGCTGAATTGCCTTGACTACTTTTGGATGGCAATGACCGACATGTTTGATATTATTATAAGCATCTAGGTAGGTATTTCCATCGGTGGAATACATATATTGTAAAGCTGCTTTTTCAAAATGAATGGGTTTTTTATAACTGACTGAAAGTGATTCACTCATCACTTGATTTCGATTTTCTAACAACGTATTTACATTTGTAAATGTCTTGTTAGGAAAACCACAAACTTTACGAAATTCATTTTCAGCAAAGATGGGATTTACCGTAATCCATTTTTCTAAAAAATCCCATGCTGGTTTTTGACTAATCGTAATGTATTCATTGTCAGGCTTTAAAGTTGCTTGATGACTTGAGTTGCAAACAGAAACAACTGCTCGGATGGCAATCAAATAATATAAAATTTTTAATTCTTTTTCTTCCAAGGAAAGTTGTTCGTGGTAAGTTTTAATAATTTGGCAAGCTGCTTCGACTAAGTTTTCTTTTCCAAATAGAGCATAGGGTAGGGCAACTGCCAACTCATTGATCAACCACGAATAAGCAATGTCTCCAAAGTCAATTAGACCAGAGACCGTCCCATTTTGAGATAAAGTATTCCACTCATTTGCATCTGCTTGAATGATAGATTTTCGCAATTTATATTGATGAGGTAAAACGACTTCTTTGAATTGTTGGAAAAAATATTCTGCTAATCTTCTTTGTGAATGGTCGGAAATATATTTTGTCAAATCCTCATTCATTAAAGCATGTTGATTGTCCCAATTTTGATTTCTAGCTTCGATGTGAGGGGAGCGATGAGTCAAAAGTGTGGCATTCATTTTTCCTAAAAAGGTTCCGAAGGAATTTAATAGTTTCTCATCTGTTTGGAGATCGCCTAAAAATGTTCCTTCTAAAAAAGTCAATAATTGGGCTAAATGTTTTTTGCCATTATATTGGATTTGTATTATTTTATCACCTGATGTTGTTGCTATACTTTTTGGGAATTGGTCAGATAGTTTTTCTAAAACATCGTCTGTTGCTTTTAGGAATTCAATACTCTCTCCTAGGGTATAAATTTTTAGAACATAATTTTTCTCCCCGACTGAAACTCGAAAATTCAAGTTGTCGTATCCTGCCATTTTAGTGACTTTGGTTGGGGAAATATTATAGTGGTTTTCTAGGATTGAGATGACGAATTTTGACATAGGTGGTTTTTAAAACTAAGAATGAATATTTGACACTTGGTTGAATATTTCTTCGTGAGGTTTATTTTTGTATCGTGCTAGATTTTAGTTTTGGTTTTCATTTTGGAGTTGGTGGATGTATTGAGCATTGTTCTTTTTTTCATTGAAAAAAAAAGAACCAAAAAATTCTAGGTGAAAAAATAGCTAGACACAAGGCAAGCTCCCGCTCCTTCATTTTTCACCGATCCTCGCCCGCTCCTTGCTACTCATGGTTTTCCTTTCAATTTTAAGTTTTTCAAAAAAAGATAGATTTCATTTTTTCCAAAACAAATCATGGCGAGTAAGGTTAGTTATTCTTTAATTTTTCACATTAGTTTCGTAAACATCAATCCAATCTTGAGGTGACATTTTTGTACAAAGCTCTCCAATTAGTTCGTAAGGAATTTCTTCAATTTTTTTAAATCGGATACAACTTTTTCCCATGTCTAATTTCCGTTTGCAATGTTTTGGGTATTCTTCGACAAACCATTTATGCAAATCTGGATTTGCATAGATTCCCATATGGTATAAGGCAATAAAGTTTTTTTGCGAAGCGAAACTGATGAATGGCAAAGGCAACTTTGGATCACAATGATAGCCATCAGGATACGTTTTGTGAGAAACGACGAAGGCTGGCATATTATAATTGAGTGCTTCTTGAAATCCTTTGGGTAGGTTTTTTTTGATGACTTTTCGTATTTTAGTCATGGCTGCTTGTCGATCTTCATCGAGTTGGCTGATGTAATCATCTACCGAAATTGCTTTGATGGTCATAGTGATTCTTATTTTTTATTTGGAAATAATTGAATGGTAAAAATAGGAA
>CALJOK010000046.1 GCA_937981555.1 uncultured Saprospiraceae bacterium | reverse complement strand
CTTGATGCAAAACGAAAAATCGTGGAAGCGAAAGGCGTTTAAATGGAAAGCCATTCAAGAAAATTTAGGTCTTATGTTTGGTGACCGTTTTCTTAAATGGCTTGATAAATAATTTTTGACACACTTTATGGGCTAGTCCCTATCTTCATCTTTTACACATCTACAAGAGTTTGCATCAACCATTAACCTGCTTCCTATATTTAATGTTTTCGATTTTATGTTGTAATCAATTATAAAAGCATTAACCTTACTGTCTCTTGAATTCGTCCAAATAACACCAGCTTCTCCATAATAATAAAACTTTTTCCCCATCCCGCCATAGCCTCCAACTTCTTTAGTAAATCCTAAATAAGATAAATTAGTATAAATACTTGATGGATCAGAGCCATAAAAACTTAACATGGTATCCCACTCCTTTTTACTAGGCAAATGCCAATTTTCAGGACAAGCATTTCTTGCTGCATTCCAGGTATAAAGTCTTCCCCATTTTTCACAATTTGATGGATCCTCATTTACGCAAAATGAATTCGGCATCTCAAAATTTAGGTTTTGCATCATCCAAACTTTTCCATCTTTAAGTTTACTGATATTATATTTTTTATCATCTCTCACATCCAATAGTATTTCTTCATTGAGGAGGGCTGATAAAATGTTTATCTTTGATGCTAACTGAGATGTTTCTTCGAGAACTCCTGCAAGCAAATACTTATTGATAGCTTTTTGGTACAATAATTTTTTAGATAACTCATCCCCTTCTTTAATTAAATTTTTCCTTAGCAATGTCATTTCATTTTCCCAATCTTTTAGTTTTTTCGTTTCTTGGGGATTATTATACGCACAATCATATGCTGCACTCTTAGCTTCTCTTGCCTCTTCATAAGATTCTTTGGCTAAGTAATTTTCAAAAGCTTTTTTATTTTTTTCAAAACAACCTAAATCAATCTCAGTTTTTTCCATAAAAACATCCTCCAATTGAAATACTTGGTCTTTGTCTTTTTCCAAAACAGTTATTTGATTTCGAGTATAACGTTTAGCAATTTTATTATAATTTCCTTTTACATATTGTAAATCAAAATCTTTACTTGGATCATTCAAAGGCACATCAAATTCATATCTTCCTCGACTATTAGTGATTATTTTTTTTCCTAAAAAAAGAACCTCCACATTACCCAATCGATTATTTGTTCCCTTATCAAACACTCGACCTCCTATTTTTAAGGTTAAAACTTTTTTCAAAATTTCAGATTCAGGTGCTGGCTCAGGGTTTATATCAATAGAATCAACAAAGCATTTTGATTTTAAAATACCTTCTAGTTCAAGACTTAATCCACTTGAGTTAATTTTATTATCATAAAATTTCGCTTCTCCAAAAGCAGTACAAAATCTTACCGAATCACCAGAGCTTTGATAATATTCCTCTACAGATTTTCCTAAACTATCAAATTGATTATAGGAAGGAACACCATGATTATAAAAATCAACCGCAAGGTTTTGGTAAAAATGTAAAATGGAAGAATCGTTTTTTACAAATGGAAAAATAGATTCCACACTATATTCCGCTTGCTGAACTTTTCCAACTTCAGCGACCGTTCGTTTTCCTGAATTAAATAAGAAATACTTCTTAATTGTTTCTTGCTCTAAACTATCAATTGGGTTGAAATTATTTTGACTGATATAACTTCTTATTTGAGCAGCTCGATAAATCAGATGATCCTCTGGTGAACTTAAACATAATTCTAAATCTTTAAATGGAACGATCTCGCCTTCACATCCTTCAAAATTTGGACTGTAAGCAAGTATTCCAATAGTCAACAGCAGCAATAAAAATGATAAGATTTTAGTCCACAGATCATTTCCAATTGTAGGTTTTTCTCCCTCAGCATATTTTCTCAAATTCGGATCGACTTCAAAATCCTTTGGCGATTTTTCTCCTTCCAAATATTTCAACATCGTCACATCAACATCTGCTCCTGCTCGAGCATATTGATCTATTTCTGTTTTGAGGAGATTATTTTTTTCTAATAAATATTGATTGAGCGCAATATTTATTCGCGAATCGGCAAAGGCAACTGAATTTTCATCAGGAGGTGGAATCGTTTCAAATAAGTCACGAAGACTTTTTCTCAAATCCAATTCAATGTTCTCCGGCAAATATTCTAACAACTCCAATCGGGCTTGCTCAGGAATCTTTCCTTCCACAAACCAGGGCAATCGAGTCAGCTGATTTATATGATCGAAGGTCAATAGATTTTTATCTTCCGTTGAAAGTTCCTGTCCTAGGTACATCGTCAAATCCCAATGCAATGTTGGATAAATTGCACAAGCTGCTATCCAATGCACTAATGATTCATCTCTCGGCTCGCCTTCTTTTTTTATGGAAAAATAATGATGCAAAGTTTCCATCAAACTACCACGAAATTCAATTGGCTCATTTACCTCATCATTTATTTTAGTTTTAATTTCGTCAGGATCAATGGCTTCCATTTTGTCAACCATCGTGGTCAAACTTTGAATGGAAGCAGGAAGCAAAATAAATTTCTGCTGTAATTGCTTTTCTCTTCCTGCCCAATTTTTAGTGGGGCGTGGAGAAAGAATTGCACGGTCGGACCAGTTGTCAAAAATGCGTGTCCACTTCGCCAACTTACCCGTAACTGGATTTAATAATTGATACCCCGAACCAATAATAATCAATCGAGCATCGCGATAGGTCTGTTGCAAATCCTGCAATTTAATCCCATTGGGATAATATTCATTCCAACATAATCGAATATCTCCTTCATAAAAAAATCGTTCGATATACACTTCATTCGCTTTAAATGATTCGAACAAATAATTATACAAATAGGCACGATGGTTCTTGCTGCTTTGTCGATCAATGAGTAACAGATACTCAGGGGGACGAGTTTTATATTGATATTGAAAATCAACAATACCACCAGTCTCAATCGTTTTGTTGATCGTTTTCGGAATATTCAAAACAAAGTGATCGTCACTCGTCCGCTGTCGCATCAATTGCAAGACTTTAAAATAGTCTTCATTTAAATTTATCTTGGAGACATTCGGTATTTGAATATTCCAAAGTAACGGAGGATCATTTTTAGATTGAATATCGGCAATGATTTTTTGCTGACGTTCGGCCCACCAATTAAGGTATGCACCAAACATGGCAAAAAGTAGCAAAATTAAAAGAGGCTTAATCCAG
The DNA here is from genome assembly GCA_937981555.1 of uncultured Saprospiraceae bacterium. Classification (GTDB taxonomy): domain Bacteria; phylum Bacteroidota; class Bacteroidia; order Chitinophagales; family Saprospiraceae; genus CAJQQY01. The sequence continues at coordinate 72,926 of CALJOK010000046.1, read as the reverse complement.
TATTTATATTTTTGAAAATAGGTAATCCACAAAGAAGGTTGCTTAGGAAAAGGTAAAAATTTTGGGAAAGGATGAGGTTTTAAACTAAGGCTTTTATATTCTTCTATTGGAGTATTTGTTTCTTCTACTACTACTTCAATTTCCTTTTTTTGACTTATTATAAATTTAGTAGTGTCTATCCCTAATTCATATTTTGCGATAGCAGTGACAATTATAGTCTCTTCTAAATCATCAATATCTTCTTTAGTTTTTATCGTAAAGACGCCATTACTATCAATTTGATAATTACCAATCTCAGGAATCTCGCCAACGGTTTCTCCATTTAAAAAAGATACAAAATCAAGCGAGGAACCTTCTGTTAAAAATTCCCGCAATTCATTTTCTTTTCCTTCTTTATCCAATAAATTTAGCGAATAAATCGAATCAGATTTCACTTCCAGAAATTGCTCACAAGGTGGAGGCATCACTAAAGGAGCATCACCTGAAATCCGAAGATAAGCAAGCAACAGAGCCAACCCTAACAATAGAATTCCGAGCAACCTTGTAATGATTTCCCATTTACTTTTTTTGGGTAAAACACTTGAAACAGGTTGGTCTTTGGATTCCCAAGTTTTCGATTTTATGCGACTTAAGCTTTGGTCAAAAATATCATAAAAGAACTCTTGGTCTTGTTTGTTTTTGGCAAAAATAGGCGCCAACAAAGTCTTCATTTCTTCTGCCTCAATCTCTTCTGGTAACATGGAATACAGTTGTTGTAATTCCAAATGCTTCCCCACTCCAATCGGAAATTCTTCCGATTCGAGCGTAGCCAAGAGGTCAGCTAAAAGTTGATATTTTAGATTTTGTTGATTCATTTATTTTGAAAAATTTACCTCCTCTTTTTCCCAAATAATAAATCACGCAAAGCAGAAAGGTCATCTTTCGTTTTTGCCAAAACTGAATAAGATGAAAAAAGTTGTTCTTTTTCTCCCTCCGACATTGAATTATATTTATCCAATTTACTCGCATCAAAACCAATCTTATTCAAAAGCATCGCCCAAAAAATAAGTTCTGCTGTCGCTGGATTCTTTTTTAATTTGATTGTTCGATGATTTCGAATATGTTCAAAATGCTTAATGATGCTGCCTAAATTTTCAGAAGAAACACCATCCACTTTTTTCTCTAAAATCCTTAACAAAGTTTTCGCATCTGGAAAATCAATATGATAATAAACCACTCTTCTCAAAAAGGCATCAGGCAAATTCTTTTCAGAATTACTGGTCATAATGATGATTGGTCGATGGTTATCATCTGTTTGATATTGTTTACCAATTTGTGGAACTGAAAATTCCAACGCCTCTATCGCAGCTAAAACATCATTCGGCAAGTCACGAGGTGCTTTGTCAATTTCATCAATCAATACCACTTTCCTTTCTCTCAACTGTATCGCTTTTCCCAAACCTTCATAGCGGATAAATTTTTGTTCCACTTCATCATTCGTCAGGGCTTCCGTACTTTTATTATTTTGAGAAAATTGAAAATGACCCAACGCATCATATCGATAAAATAAATCCGAAGCAGTACTCGTCGTCTGAGCATTAAAAACTAACGGCTTCCCCAAGTCAAAATACCAAGCCACATGTTTGGCCAATTGCGTTTTGCCAGTACCCGGTTCACCAGTTAGCAATAAAGGTTGCCCCAATGCAATCGCAACATTGACTGCATCTATCAACCCTTTTGAAGGTTGATAAAACTGTGGATCATCTTTCCGATTATTTTTGGAAAAAGTAGGAAGTGGTTTCTTTTCTGACTGACCGTAAATATGAAAACTCATTTCTTTTGGTTTAACAGTTAAACAAGAAATCAGTTAATCCAAATTATTGATTAACTGATTCCTTGTTTAACCAAATCACTTATTAATTATTTTAAAAACTAACTCTTGCAAAACTTCAATGGTGGACATATCCAACAAATCTTTTTGCTCATATATATTTTGTTTTTCTGAATCCAAACCAAGTACAACACTATTGACGAGGTCAGTAACTTTATCAGGATTCTCTTCTCCTAGTTCACTAAACCACAATTTAACATCATCAATATTGACTGGGTTAAGTTGCTTAAACATCGTGCTATTGGAATTACCTGTGCTGATTTTTTCTAAATCTAAAATGATCTTATGTTCCTTTTCGGTAAGCTTTTGTGGTAAGTGCGCATTCTCGACGGAGACCACAAAGAAGAAAAGAAAGGTAGGCAATTCTTCCTGCTCATCTTGAAAGGTTTCCACAATCCATTCAAAAAATTCTCCTAAAAAATCTTTCCATTTCAAGGAGGAAATTTTAAAAACGCTTGCCACATATTGATAATTCAATCGAGGAAGTCCTTCCTTGACAAATTTTTGGAAATCAAATTCGGTATCTTGAAAATCAAATCTTTGACAAAAATATTTTTTAAATTCTTCTTTCGTCTTTTCCAAATTCCTTTTCATCGGCAATTCTCGAATCGCCACTCTCCCACTTTCAGGAACGGTTTCAAAATGAATTGCTTCAGGAGAATCTTCCAACTCTTCATTAATCAACTCATAAATCATGCGCTCCGCAAAACTTGGTGGCATCTGAGTTGGACAAGCGGTCATAAAATAAAATTGGAAAAAATCATTTTGACTTACTTTTTCATCGTAAGCATCCCACCAACTATCTTTTGGTTTTTCACGATTGATATTGACGAGTTGATAATTCCCCATTGGACCTTGTAAGCGAAGGTTTTTAACTTTTTTCCCAATCTCAACTTGTCCTTGCGGAGTTTGTAAATTATAAATGTCCATCACTTCCTTCGCATCTTGTCTTGAATCAAGATTATATTTAGCGACAAAGTTGTTTGCATCTTTCCCTTCAAATTTTGCAATGGTATTTAGAATTCCATGGATGACATCCAACCAAGCTTCATCTGGATTTTTCCAAGCTTCGATAGGTTTATCTCCTGTTGGAAAAATCGGAAACTGGGCAATTGGACTACCTTCAAAAAAACAGTAATTAATTAAAATTGGAACAATTCGAACTTGTCCCTTTTCATGGCGGGCAATGGCATTATTAATTTCCACATCATTAATATAATCTGATGCAATAAAATTTTTACTCACTAAAAATAAAATAATATTAGCTTGATTCAGTTTTGATTTGATCGCTTGATCCCATTCATCTCCTACTTTGATTTGCCGATCATTCCATTCCTCCAATACACCTTGCCTCACTAAAGCACTCATGTGCTTAGCCAATTCGTTTTTATACTTTTCATCCTCATGCGCGTAGCTGATAAAAACTTTAATCATATGCAGTTTTCAAATAAGATTAATTGGAAAAAAATAGGAAGGTGTTTATTGTTTGTTTGAAAAATCTGTAAAGTAAAACAAAGAAAATTCAAGGAGAAATCAAATAAAATGTAAATATATTTTTTGACTAATATATTATTTTAATCAATTGACAATCAAGAGTTTAAGCAGTTATTTTTTTACAAAAATCCAAAAGTCTGTTTTGAACTTCTTCTGGTATTTTTTCGTCCACTACATAGGTATGTATTTCTCCACCGTAAATCATATCTAGGTAACCTGCTGTTTTTTCAAAAGGCATAAAAAATCCTTCGTGCTCTTCTTCATCTGAACTACAACAAAGGACAAACAATTTTTTCCCAGCCAAACCTCTTCCTTTCTCTTTTCTAATCGTCACCAAATCGGACCATCGATCTAAAAAACGTTTCAAAATTGCACTCATCGAATACCAATAAACTGGCGTACAAAAAACGATTTTGTCAAAAGTCAACATATGTTCTGCCATTTTAAAAAAATCATCTTCTGCATTCTTATGTTCATAATCATAACCTGAAAAATCAAAGTCATGCAAATTCAGCAATTCTGAATTGGGCATTTTTTCTAATAAAAAATTAGCCATCATTCGGGTGTCGCCGTCTGCTCGGGCACTTCCAAAAATCAAGAGGATATCTTTTTTCATTTTATTATTCTTTTAGTATTTAGGAAAATCATTGCTATTCATTATTACTCCGATGCATAGATTTTTTTAATAAAAAACTTATTAGTTAAAATTACTAATGTTAACTACTAGTTAATGCATTTAACAACACTTTGAAATACAATGCTAATTAATCATTTTGTGTTTCTAAGGAGTACCCAAAATTAATTAAAAGCGTCAAACTAAAAACCTTTCATCTTCGTTTTTAAAATAGAATGTCTTCTTTTTCAAAAAAATTCCGTTTATGCAAAAAATAATCTTAACTATTCTTATCATTTTTTCTACCTTCTTTTTGTTGGCTCAAAATGAAATTTCGGCCAACAATTATTTACAATGGGGAAAAATAATCATCCCTATCAATGAGCTGGTCAACGGTTCAAATGGGAGGATCAAGATGAATTTAAAAGATGTATTGGATTCCGCCAACGAACCAATTTCTCTAATCAAGAATGGAAAAGATGCTCGCCTAAAAAGTTTTTATTTTGTCATCACCAAAAATAATAGAACCGCTTCTCCCACATTTGTTCACATCGATGATTATGATAAAAAGAAGGCCATCAACACTCATGGAAAAGCTTTTGTCAAAAAAAATCTACGAGAAGGTGAGAATATTTATTTTAATAATTTAATAGGAGAAGATTCTGAAGAGCATTTTTTAAGTATTGAAATTTCTTATTCAAAGGCACCGCTTAAATTAAACTTCACCCTTCCAATAATTAAGAAAGAAGAAACTTTTGGTTTTCAAATTCACGAATTCCCCAATCAACCTTTAAAAATAAAATTAGATACGACAGATCAAGCTTTGGAGAAAATTTTCAACACCTACAAACAAGTTGATAAATACACGATTATTCATATCCCAAATTTTAAAACGACTAGAAGGTATTTGACTGAAAAAAATATTCTCGATATAGATTGTAATACTAATTTTGATTGGGTGCAAAATGAGCAAACTAAGAAAATTGATTTAAACTTACTTTCAGAGTTTACTGCTTATAATGGGTATGCCATCGAGTTAAAATGGGGTGAGATGAAAACTAATGATTTACGTAGATCATTTAGTGCTAGTGGGAATGATGGAACCTTTAGGAAAAATAGTATGGGCGAAATCATAAAGTTTGAAGACTTTGATCAATATGATTTGCAAGATGCTATCGGAGGGAGGTTTTCACTTTCACAAGGTTTTCAATCGTATAAAATAAAGCGAATGAAAGTCTATATTATTCCAAAAGGGGAAGCACCAATTTCATACGTTACGGACGATATCAATCATCCGGAATTGGAAAAAATATTTTTGGCAATAGAGAAAAACACCATGATTTTATTCTCAGAAATAATTATTGAGACAGATGTAAATGTATTGTTACATTTTCCTACTGCTTTACTTTTTGGGATTAGATAGTTATTTATCAAACCTAGTTTTCCTTCTTCTTTTCTCTATTCGATCATGATGCCTCGAGGTGCTATTTAATTCAGAATTGAAAAAAAAAGTAGAAAAGAAAAGTAGTGTTCTTTTCCAAAAAGGAGGTCTAGGTGTTTTTCCAAATTCTCTCATATAAAGGTATTTTTTTTAATAATCATTTAAGTCGCACTTATCCCACTCGCAATTTTATAAAACAATGGTGGAATAAATTTCTTAAAAAACACCATTAATTTCCCTTCCATTCCAATCACCGTCACTCGCTTATTTCGCTTCATAGAATTAACAATTATTTGCGCACATTTCTCAGCTGAAATCCCTTTCGCTTGACCAGGATCCATTTTGCCATGTTTCGTTCCATCTTTTGATAATGAGTTAATAGAAATATCTGTTTTTATTCTTCCAGGACAAATGATATTGATCTTTAAATTGTCATTATAATGCTCCACCATCAAGGTCTCGTAGAATCCATGCAAAGCATGTTTAGAAGCAGAATAAGATGATCGTTGAGGAAAACCAAAAATACCTACCAAGCTACTCATCGTAACAATCTGTCCATTTTTTTGCGAAAGCATAATTGGTAAGACAGCTTTGGTCAAAGCAATATTTCCAAAATAATTGATCTCCATTATTCGGCGATCCACTTCAAAATCAGTTTCAGCAGTTAAACCTCTTTGGCTAATTCCAGCATTATTGATGAGTACATCAATTTTCTTAAACTTTTGTAACACTATATTTACATTTTCGCCAATCACATCGTAATTAGTGACATCCATTGGTAAGACTAAACATTCTGCTCCCAATTTTTCACATCTTTCTGCCACAGTTTTGAGTACTTCCGCTCTTCTTGCAGACAATACTATTTTTGCGTTTTCCTTGGCAAATTCAATGGCTAAAGCTTCTCCAATTCCAGATGATGCTCCAGTTATCCAAACCACTTGATTGGTGTATTTCATTTATTTTTATTTTGAAGTGCTAAGTAATTTAAAATACCTCAATAAAAAAAGTCGATTGCAATATTTAATTACAATCGACTTTTAGAAATCAAACTATCAATTTTGATTATTTCATTACTTTTTGATCATTGAAGGTTTAGTTACCTCCATTTGATGATTGATCGATTCTTGGTGAATCGCTTTTAAGAATTGCGCGATAAATTCTTCACTTAAGCCTTTCTCCTCTCCTTTTACGATTCCTTTTTCCAAAATTTCATTCCATCGAACTGGTTGAAGAATTGAAATATTTTTGGCTTTTTTATACAAACCAATTGCTTCAGCAATTTCCATTCGCTTGCCTAACATATTTAATAATTCATTATCGATTCCATCAATTTGGGTACGAAGTGCTTCAATGCTCACTAAATCTTCGCCATCCAATTCTGCATTTTTAATCACTAAATTATCCACCAATTCTTTAAATGTTGCTGGCGTAATTTGTTGCTTTGCATCACTCCAAGCATTATCTGGATCAGGGTGAGTTTCCGTCATCAATCCATTAAAACTTAAGTCAAAAGATTTTTGAGCCACATCAGCTAAAGTATCTCTTCGACCACAAATATGACTATTATCACAAATGATTGTCAGGTCTGGAAATCGTCTTTTTAATTCAATTGGAATTTGCCAAAGTGGTTCATTTCGGTAAGAACTATTTCCCACCAAAGAAAACCCACGGTGAATAACGCCCACTCGTTGAATACCCGCATTATAAATTCTTTCAATAGCTCCAATCCATAAATTCAAATCTGGATTAATTGGATTTTTTATCAAAACCGGAATATCAACTCCTTCTATAGCATCTGCAATTTCTTGAACTGCAAAAGGACTAACAGTCGTCCGAGCTCCAATCCAAAGTAAATCAATATTATGTTTTAATGCTTCAAAAACATGTTGAGTTTTGGCAACTTCTGTGGTTACTTTCATTCCTGTTTCTGCCTTCACTCTTTTAAGCCAAGGTAGACCAACTTTACCAACTCCTTCAAAAGCATTTGGTCGAGTTCGAGGTTTCCAAATTCCTGCACGGAAGAAATCAATTTTTTGATCTTTAAGTGCGTGAGCTGTTGCTAAAACTTGTTCTTCTGTTTCAGCACTACAAGGTCCTGCGATGATAATCGGCTGACCTGCTTCTTTTTCTACTAGTGGTTTGAATTGCATTTCCATTATTTGTGATTTGATTTATTTTTGTAATTGTATTGTTTTTTTTATCTTCTTATGAATTCAAAATTCTTTTGATATCATTTGATTGTTCTATTAGTTCATGTATTTTATCAAAATCTTTTTTGATTAAAAGTGTTCTAAATTTTGACAAAGAATTAATGTGTTCATCCAAAACATCTAAAACGTTATCTCGATTTTGTTGAAAAACAGGCACCCACATATTGGCTGAACTTTTGGCTAATCGTACCGTTGAGCTAAAACCTGAACTGGCCAAATCCAAAATCGTTTTCTCATCTTTTTCTTTTTCCAAAACAGTCAATGCCAAAGCAAATGAACTGATATGAGAAATATGAGAAATATAAGCAGTATGCATATCATGAGATTTAGCATCCATGTATAACACTCTCATTTCCAACGAATTATACATCTTTTCTACTAATTCAACCGCATCATTTTTAGACTGTTCTGCATCACAAATAACCGTAGTTTTATTGTTGAACAAATTGGGGATAGCTGCCTCTGGGCCAGAATGTTCTGTTCCGGCCATCGGATGCGTTCCAATATATTGCTTCCTTTTGGGGTGATTCTTTACACTTTCCATCAACTCAGCTTTAGTCGATCCTACATCAATCACTACTTGATTCTCCACTAAGTCTAACACCTTTGGTAAAACTTGTAACATTGCATTTACGGGAATCGATATGATGATAAGATCTGATTCATTTATCGCACTTCCCAAATCCATATCTTCATCAATCAATCTTCGTCGAACTGCTTTGTCCAAATTTTCTTGGCTTTGATCCACTCCGATTATCCGCGCAGCAAATCCGTTTTCTTTTAAACTGATCGCTATTGACCCACCAATAAGTCCTATTCCTATAATTGTAATTGTCATTCGATTCTTTAATTTTCCTAAGGGGAAAAAATTATGATTTTGAAATTGGTTCTAATAAAATCTTATTGATTCGCTCTAGACTTTTTTCTAAAACTTCAATTTTATTACACAAAGAAATTCTGATAAATTGATCTCCTTGCGATCCAAAAATTCCACCTGGAGTTAGAAATACATTTTGTTCATATAAAACCTTATCTGATAACGCATAACCATCTGCATAGTTACTTGGAATCTTTGCCCATACGAACATTCCCCCTTGATCTTTTTGAAAAGTACAATTCAGTTTTTCCATAATTTTAAAAACCACTTTTTGCCGTTCTCGATAAATGTCATTTAAATCCGAAAACCACTTCGGTGGATTATTCAATGCTTCTACCGCTCCTAATTGAAGTGGCAAAAACATACCCGAATCCATGTTGCTTTTAAATTTTAAAACAATATCGATCCATTCTTTTTTTCCGACCAACATTCCGATTCGCCAACCAGCCATGTTGTGAGATTTACTCAACGAATTTAATTCCATCGCCACATCTTTTGCTTCGGGTATCGACATCAGACTCATTGGCTGATCTCGTAAAATAAAACTATAAGGATTGTCATTGATGATTAAAATTTCATTGCGCTTCGCAAATGTAATTAGCTTGTTATAAAAATCTGGATGGGCAGCAGCACCTGTCGGCATGTTGGGAAAATTCACCCACATGATTTTTACTTTACTCAAATCTTGTTCCTCTATTTTTTCTAAATCAGGCATCCACCCCAACTCCTCAACCAAATCATAGTTAACCACTTTTGCACCTGCCAACATAGAAGCTGTTCGATAAGCTGGATAACCTGGATTTGGAACTAAAGCTTCATCTCCTGCTTCCAAAAAACTCATCGAGATATGCATGATTCCTTCCTTCGATCCGATCAACGGCAATACCTCATTTTCAGGATTCACATCTACTTGATAATATCTTTGATACCAATCCGCAATACCTTTGCGTAGTTGTGGAGCACCTCGGTAACTTTGATAACCATGGGTATTATTTTCCCAAATCGCTTCTTCCAATTTCTTTCGAGTTGCATCAGAAGGTGGTAAATCTGGATTTCCAATTCCAAGGTTAATGATATCTTTTCCAGTTGCTCGAAGGTCAGCAATCTCCTTGAGCTTTTTGGAAAAATAATATTCCTTGACCGAGTTTAATCTACTGGCTTGCTTAATGTTCATGTTTTTCTCCTTTATTGTAAGTACCTAAAATTCTTAATTCCAAAGTATGCTTTTTGATGACATTAATGATGCTCTCAAAATCTTTATTTTCGTCCAATAAAAAATCTACAAAAAACAAATACTCAAACTCACTATCCAAAAGTGGTGCAGATTGAATCTTGGTCAAATTAGTTTTACACAATGCCAATGCTGCTAAAACTTGATGCAAACTTCCTACTTCATGCGGCAAAGTAAAACAAAGAGAAACTTTATTAAACTCTTTATTCACAGGACTTTCAGTTCGACCGAGTACTAAAAATCGAGTATAATTTTTCTTATAAGTTTCGATACTTTTTCCAATCATTTCTAATCCATACATCTCTGCAGCCAAGGAACTTGCAATGGCTCCCGTATTTTTTAGCTGTCCATCTCTCACCCGTTTTGCACTTAACGCTGTATCTTCCGACTCAATCAATTTCACGTGTGGATATTGTTTGAAAAATTTCAAACATTGCACTATCGCTACAGGATGAGAATAAACTTCCGTCAAATCTTCAATTTTCACACCGGGCAAAACCATTAAATTTTGCTGAATTCTTAAATAAACTTCCCCTACAATATGAAGGTTAGAATGATTTAATAATTGATAATTATTCAAGATGCTTCCTGCAATCGTATTTTCAATCGCCATCAATGCTTGATCAGTTTGTAATTTATCTTCAGCTTTAATTACTAACTCATCGAAAGTATCCGCTGGAATAATTTCTAATTTTTTATCATTAAAAAATCTTCGAGCAGCGATGTGATGAAATGCTCCTGGTACTCCTTGGATCGCAATTCTTGGCTGATTCGAAATATCAGAATTGATGGCTGAAACCGCTTCAATTTTCTCTTCCTCCGATTTTAAATTTTTGTAATTACTCATTAAAATTTTTGTATTTAAATAAAAAAAAAGTCCTCAACTGAGGACTTTGATTTTTTATTCTAAGAATAAATAGATCAAATGAATGTCCTCTTTACGATGCATCGTAAAACCAGAAACCAAAATAAAAATAAAATGTATTGGTTAGGATTTTCATGATTCTATATTCAGTTTTGCATTTTCTTAAATCTTTTAATGCAAACAAAAAAGAGTTCCTAAAATCTTTAGGAACTCTTTTTTGTTTAAAAACATATTCAAGCTAGCCCCTACTTCGTAGTGTTCCAGAAATAAAAAAAGCTAAAATAAAATGAATTGTTTTTAAGATTTTTCATCTTTTTATTTGATTAATTTATACAAACCTAATAGTTAATTTTATGGAAAACAAGGGTTTCCTTCATTTTTACTAAATTAATTAAAGGTTGTTTTACGATTTCTAAGCCCACTTTTAAAATAATTATTCCCAAGATGGCTTGAAGCCACCTTGGGAATAGGGAACTCAAAACATAGAAATTTATTTCTGTTCTACGAAATTTAAAGAAACAGAATTAATACAATATCTCAATCCCGTTGGCTTTGGACCATCATCAAAAACGTGACCTTGGTGTCCGCCACATCTTGCACAATGAACTTCATTTCGAGTATAACCTAAATTTTGATCAGTATCTCTTCCAAGGTTTACTTCATTGATTGGCTGATAAAAACTTGGCCAACCAGTTCCTGATTTATATTTAGTCGAAGAATCAAAAAGTGGTAAATCACATGCCGCACAAGTGTAAATCCCTTCTTTTTTATTATCCCACAAATCACCTGAAAAAGATCTTTCTGTTCCTGCTTCTCGCAAAACATAATACTCTTCTTTCGTTAATTGAGCTTTCCACTCTTGTTTTGTTTTGACGATTTTTTTTAAGGTATCACCAACTTCAGCATTTACTTTGGCAATCCTTGCTTCTGCTTTTTTTACATCATACTCTGAATTGGCAACATTAGGATTTTGACTGCAGGATAATAACAGTACAATTACAAAAACTGAAAACAATAAACCTGAAAATATTTTTGACATGATTATCTAATTTTGAATGATGAATTTTAAAATATATAAAACACTTATTTTATACTAAAACATTTCCTTTCAAGTACTGAATTATTACCTCCTTCTTTTCTTGTTGTTGCCTTTTCTTTTCTTCGGAGCGGTCCATTCTTCTCTCTCCGCAAACGCGACAATTTTTTTCATAAAATTTAGAATCGACAAAAATACTAGGTACACAAAAGTCAGTACATAAAAAATCCAACGAATCGTCCCAGCATCATTGAATGCTACTGACGAAACTAAATACGCCAAAGCAGCCGAAACTATTGCTAAACCTAAGTAACAAACAATCGATCTGATCCAATATTTGTTGATATCGTCCGAGGTAAGACTAAAAATCGAATTCAAGACAGTAAAAAACAAAAGGAAAGAAGCCGATATTATCCACGGAAAGTAATCTTTAAATTCGACTGCTCCAGTCAAAGATGCTACCTTTGTGAGCGTCATAAAAATGATTACTAAACCTAAAATCACAGATGCTTGCATCACAGGATCTTTGGCTTTTTCGAAAAAAGGATCGTTGGTTGTATTTTGCATATTATAGAAATAAAATAATAAATGTATTGTTTAATTATTTGGTTAAAATTAATAATACTTTGCATCTTTTTTTGAGAAAATAAAATCACATGATAAATAAACTCTTCTACATCTTTACTACTATCTTACTGACTATCAACACTTTAAGTGGCCAAACTCCTGTTTTAGAAGTTTGGGAAATTCAAGGCGAAGAACTTTTTACACCTTATTTAAATCAAAGTGTGGAAACCAATGAAAATGTAGTGACTGCCGTTGGCGAGGATTACTTTTTTATTCAAACACCAGCTTATCGTTCTGACAATAATCAAGCGACTTCTGATGGACTTATCATTGTTACCAATAATACTCCATCAGTTGAAATTGGAAATATGGTTTCTATTACTGGAACAGTTCGAGAAAGTTTTCAACGAACTCAAATGGATGAAGCGGATGGAATAACTATTACTATCGACTCGACTAATGTTACTCTTCCGCTACCAGTAATCTTAACTGAAGACTTTCCCTCACCTATTAATGTAGCGATTCCTGATTTGGAAAAAGTGGAAGGTATGTTGGTTTCATTTCCTCAAGCGATTACTAATTCTCCTACCAATCAATATGGAGAAACGTCTGTGAAAATTGGTTCGACTAGAGCATTTAGAGAGCCGGGAATTGAAACACCTGCTCCTGGTAGTTTACCTGAGTTTGATGGAAATCCTGAAATCTTTGAAGTAAAATTAGGTGGATTAGATTTACCAGATGCCGATCAACTTTGGGCAAGAATGAATATTGCCGCGACAGGGGTTGTGAACTTTGCTTTTGATGATTATTTAGTGCTTGCAACTGATTATGAAATTACTGGAGAAGCTCCTTTAATTGAGGTAGATGAACCCAACTCTACTCAGGCAACAATTGGCTGCGTCAACATTAGAGGCTTATCTAATTTAGAAGATGAATATGTAATCCGACGACTAAAAGTAGAAAAGTACATCGTTGATTTGATGCAGGCACCAGACATTGTTGCACTCCAAGAAATTCGTAGTTTAGCTGTGCTCGAAGATATCGCTACTTTAATCAAAGAAAACAATCCTGACCTTATTTATACACCTTATCTAATTCCAAATGGTGACAATGGAAGCTGGGTAATTAATCTAGGTTACTTGGTAAAAAATACGGTTAGTGATGTTCAAATTACTAGACTAGGTGTTGATGAGAATCTCAGTACAGGCGGAAGAACCCATGATCGTCCACCACTTCTTTTAGAAGCTAATTTCAATAGTTCTCCACCCCAACCGATCAGTATTATAAATCTTCATTTAAGATCTCTGGGTGGCATTACGCAAACCAGTACCAAAATAAAAAGACATGAAGCTGCAATATCTGTAGCTCAAATGGTGGAAGATAGAATTGACGAAAATTTATTTGTGGTAGGTGATTTTAATGCGTTTCAATTTTCAGATGGATATGTCGATGTGCTGAACCAAATCGCAGGAACACCATCACTTGGAGCAGAATATCCTGTGGAAAATATTGTCTCTACTCCCTTGATTAACCAAGGATTAACTCTTCCATTGGAAGAGCAGTATTCCTATGTTTTTCAAGACAATGCGCAAATTTTAGATCATTGCTTAACGAATGACATTCAAGGTTTTACATTTAACAAAATGCAATATGTGAGAGGAAATGCAGATTTCTCATCAGACTTTGAAAGTCAATTTCCTCCTTTGTATCGAACATCTGACCATGATGGTTTTGTGGTATTTTTAGACATGGAAAGTGAATTGACTACTCCCGTGAATACGGTAGCGGCAGCGTTAGAAAATAACTTTTCCGTTGATTTCCCAAATCCTTTTTCTCAAAATGATTTAGTTACGTTGAATTTGGATAAGTCAGAAGCTATGCAAATTTCCTTAGTTAATTTTGATGGAAAAATTATTTTTGAAAAAAATCTAGGGAAATTACCTAAAGGAAAAAATTCTATAACAGTACCTTTACAAATTCCAAACGGCACCTATTTTCTGAAAATAAAAGGAGAAAAAAACTTTCAAACAAAACCATTAATCTTTATTTCCAAATGAGTTTAAACATAGAACAACTTCGAGCAGATACTCCAGGAACACAGGCTGTAATTCATTTTAATAATGCAGGTTGCTCGCTTCCGGTAAAAGAAACTATTGATATAATAACAGAGTATTTACAACTCGAAGCAACACTAGGTGGCTACGAAGTAAAAAATAAATATGAAAATATCATCAATGAATTCTATACGGAAGCTGGTCGATTAATCAATGCTGCTGACGACGAAATTGCCATCGTTTCAAATGCTTCAGATGGAATAAACAAAGTGTTATTTTCAATTCCGTGGGAAGCAGGTGACGTACTTTTAACGACAGAAGTTGAATATGGAAATTGCTATCTCAATTATTTAAAATTAAAAGAAGAAAAAGGAATTGAGGTAAAAATTGTCCCTAGTGACGACGACGGGAATATATTGTTAGAAAAAATGGAGGAGATGATTTCGCCAAAGGTAAAACTTATCGCAGTCACTCATATCCCAACCAATAGCGGCTTGATAATGCCTGCCGAAGAGATTGGGAAAATCACAAAAAAACATAACATTTTATATCTCCTTGATGCTTGCCAATCTGTTGGTCAAATTCCAGTTGATGTCGAAAAAATCCAATGTGACTTTTTAAGTACGACGAGTAGAAAATATTTACGTGGACCTCGTGGAATGGGTTTTATTTATGTCAGAAAAGAAGTTTTGAAAAGATTAACTCCAGCCACTTTAGATATGGTGACGGCACATTGGAAGGATGCTGATAATTATGATTTAGATTGTAGTGTAAAGATATTTGAACAATGGGAAAAGTCTTATGCATTGGTATTAGGATTTACTAAGGCACTCTCCTATTTAAATAATTTAGGCGTTGAAAACACTTGGAAAAGAATTCAACATTTATCTACTTACTTGCGAAGCGAATTAGAAAAAATTGGAGGAATTGAAGTAACTGATGTTGGAAAAAAGAAATGTGGAATCGTGACTTTTTCAGTTGCAGGAGTTGACTCGGAAGAACTTGTAAATGCATTGTTACAACAAGGCATTAATCTTTCGGCAAGTCTTAGGTTTAGTTCTGTAATCGATATGGATAAAAGAGGACTAGAAGGGGTTGCAAGAGCATCCATTCATTATTATAATACAGAGGATGAGATAGATATTTTAGTGGAAAAAGTGGAACAGATTTTTGCTTATGCGATGTCAAAAAAAGAAATTCCAAATTAACATTTCTCCATCCTTTTATAATAAAACCGAAAACAATGAGGACACTAGTCATTGGGGATATTCATGGGAATCTAGATGCTTTAAACAAGGCACTAAGAAATGCAAACTTTAATATTGAAACAGATAGAATAATTGGAATTGGAGATTATGTAGATGGTTGGGAAAATTCATTTGAAGTAGTCAGGACTTTACTGGAAATAAAAAACCAATCAAAGTTTGAAAACATATTTTTATTGGGAAATCATGATAAAATGTTTCTTGATATTTTAAATCATGATTTCGAAAATTTCAGGAACGAAAGGTATATAAAATCAAAATATCCAAATTGGTATATTCAAGGCGGAAAATCAACTTATGAATCATATTTGAAGTATGATGACGAATTTATTATCACTCATAAAAAGATTTTTTTTGATGAACTAAAGTACTATTACTTGGATCAAAATAAACTTTTTATTCATGCTGGTTTTGATCTAAAAATTGGATTTGAAGAAACGCTAAAACAAAAGAAAGAAGAGTTACTTTGGGACAGAAGTTTAAACTATGAGTCTTTACAACTGTGGCATAAAGACAATAATTTAAAGATTAAAAATAATCTTACAAAGAAATCAAAAATAGGAAAATATGATAAAATCTATATTGGACATACTCCAACAACATTAAGTGGTTTCGATAAACCACAATACATGGCGAATGTTATCAATGTAGATCAAGGATGTAAAAGAAAAGGAATTCTAACTATTTGGGATGATGATATTGATACGTTTTATCAAAATATATAATAGATTACTTTTTTAACATAAATCCTATTTCTTTTTATTTGATTTTTATTAAATCAAGAAATCATATAACCGATTGATTAATGGTTATTTTCATCATACTAAATAAACTGATTACCAATACTATATGAATTCATTCCTCGAGTTAACTCCTCAGTTTCAAGTTTCAAATCTTTATTGGGGCTATGCTTTTTTTGCAGCATTCTTAGCTGGAATTTCAAAAGCAGGAATCAAAGGAATTAGCATAATTATCGTTACCACTTTAGCATTCGTCTTTGAGTCCAAAGCATCTACTGGAATCGTTTTACCCTTATTTATTTTTGGTGACATAATGGCTGTCATTTATTATAACCGTCATGCTCAATGGAAATATTTAATGCAACTTTTGCCTTGGATGATGTTAGGGGTCGTGATAGGAAGTTATGCTGGAAAAGATTTATTGCCTGACATTTTCAAAAACATCATGGCAGTCATCATTATTGGTTCAGTTATCATGATGTTTTGGTGGGAAAATAAAAAAGTAAAAACTGTCCCTACCTCAAAATGGTTTGGTGGAATGATGGGATTTATGGCGGGAGTCACGACTATGTTAGGGAATTTAGCAGGAGCATTTTCCAACATATTTTTCCTGGCAATGCGATTGCCTAAAGATCAATTTATTGGAACTGCTGCATGGTTATTTTTTATCATTAATATTTTCAAATTACCTTTTCATATTTTCCATTGGGAAAGTATTTCGATGGAATCGATGGCGGTAAATTTTAGATTATTCCCAATGGTGATTGTTGGTTTTTTAGTAGGCTTAAAAGTGGTGGAAAAGATTAAAAATGAAGCGTATCGAAAATTGATTTTAATGATGACTGCGATAGGTGCAATTTTGATATTTTTTAAATAAAAGTGGTTGCCCCAATACCATCAAAAGGAATCATAGGAAAATTAATTAAAAAAAAAGAGGCAAGATGTTAATCAACATCTTGCCTCTTTTTGTTTTCATTTCGGCGAAATGTATTCAAGTTTCTGCGAAATGATTAAATCTCTACAATTCAAAAGACTCACCTTTATCTGGCCTTTGTTTGACCGTAATAACACAATCAACAACTAAGGATAAAATAATAATAAAGACTATGAAATATTATAGACAGCCAAATGATGTAAAAGGAAAATATACCGCCTTTACAGAAATTGAAATAGATGCTTCACCAAAAATAGTTCGGAACAGGTTTTTACAATTTGAAAAATGGTCAGAGTGGAATACTGTAATTCCAGAGATCGCAGTTAAAAGTGGAGACCTCAACGATTTGAGCACTAAACCAACTATTAACTTAATGTTGAACTTTGGAAGAAAAGGAGATCCCGCCAAAGCTCCAGTTTATCCTTCGATTTATGATAATAATGAAGAAGTATTTAATTGGGGATTTAGCAAAGGAATATTTATAAGTGCTGAACACGTCTTTATTTTTGAGTCCATCAATAATGGAAAAGGAACTCGCCTCGTACATTATGAAAAGATGAAAGGGATGCTAAAGTCTTTCATTATGACAAAAAAAATTAAAGCAAATATGATTGAAAAATACAATGAAATGAACAAAGGATTCAAAATTTTTTGCGAGAGGTCTTAATCATGGATAATAAAATTAAAAAAGAAAATCATGGCAAAATCAAAATGGAACTCCAATAATATTCCAAATCAAAAAGATACAATAGTCATTATTACAGGTGCAACAAGTGGCTTAGGAAAAGAAGCGACTAAAGTTTTGAGCGGAAAAAATGCAACAGTTGTAATGGCGGTTAGAAATATAGAAAAAGGAAAAAACGTTGCAAAAGAAATATCCCAAACATTTCCTAACGCAATCATCGACGTTAGAAAACTAGAGCTCAATAGTTTAAAATCTATCCAAACTTTTGCCGAAGGCGTAAAATCTTCCTATGACCATTTGGACATTTTAATTAATAATGCTGGCGTGATGGCTTGTCCTTTTTCCAAAACCGAAGATGGTTTTGAAATACAAATGGGTGTCAATCATTTAGGACATTTCGCTTTGACTGGACATTTAATGCCTCTATTAAAAAAGACCAAAGCAGCTAGAATCGTAGCAACTTCTAGTGTTGCGCACCGACAAGGAAATATTGACTTTGATGATATCAACTGGAAAAAAAGAACTTATGATACAGGAAAAGCTTATGGAGATAGCAAATTAGCAAACCTTTATTTTACTTATGAATTAGCTAAAAAACTTCAAGGTGATTCCGCTGCTCCAATAGTAACTGCTGCTCATCCTGGCTGGACGAGCACAGACTTACAAAGGCATTCGTTGTTCTTTAGAGTGCTAAATCCTATCTTTTCTCAAAATGTAGAAAATGGTGTTTTACCAACACTTAGAGCTGCTATTGATGAAGTGGCTAAACCGGGTGATTACTATGGTCCTTCAGGATTTATGGAAGCCAAAGGTTCTCCTATTTTAGTACAATCTAATAAAATGTCTCACCACGAAACCAATGCAAAACGACTTTGGGATTTGTCTGAGGAGATGACAAGTGTTCGGTATTAAAAATGAGTTTACTAACTACTAATCTTTAACGAAACAGAACTATCAAATTTATAGTACTTTGGGTGGAAAGTAAATAATTAAAAATAATATTTGTAAAGTCATTGCATATCATTAAACTATGCTGGACGCTCTTTCTATCTTTTTTAATATTGATTTTCACTCATGGTATTCTTCCAAAAACTAATCTAATATGTCAGATTTCTTCCACATAAAAAGTATCGCAGAAGTGCATCATATGTTCGGTTTAGCAAAGCCATTGCACCCGCTGATTACAGTTATCAGAGAATGGCCCAAAGTTGATTTTGATTTTGGAAATGCAAAGGTCACGAGTGATTTGTACCTTCTAGGAATGAAGGGAAATGTAAAAGGCTCTTTCTCCTATGGTCGAAATTCCTATGACTATGAAGAGGGAACTTTAGCATTTATCGCACCGAATCAAGTGACCGTATTTGATAATACCGATGCTGAATTAGACCATAATGGTTGGAATATTCTTTTTCATCCTGATTTAATTCGCAAATCCAATTTAGGTAAAACCATTAAGGATTATTCATTTTTTGAGTATGATATCAATGAAGCTTTGCATACTTCTACAAAGGAAAAAAAAATATTGACAGATTTAGTGGAGCGAATAGAAATTGAATTAGAACAAAATATAGATAAGCATTCGCAGGAATTGTTAATCGTTAATTTGGAGTCGATAATAAAATATTGTCATCGTTATTATGATCGACAGTTTTATACTCGTGCTAATCTGAATAAGGATTTTATCGTTCGTTTTGAAAAATATCTTGAAGTTTATTTTAGTTCTGATGAATTAAAAAATAACGGCATTCCTTCTATAACTCAATGTGGAAAAGCACTAAACATGTCTGGTAGTTATTTGAGTGATTTGTTACGATTAGAAACTGGCAGAAGTGCTAAAGACCATATTCATGGCTACCTATTGGAAAAAGCAAAATCGTTGTTGCTCAATTCTACCTCTACCATTAGTGAAGTTGCTTATGATTTAGGTTTTGAATATCCTCAACACTTTAGCAAATTATTTAAATCCAAGACTGGAAATAGTCCTTCAGAATATAGAAATATGAATTAAGAAATCATCGCACGACAAAATTGCTTCTATGATTTTAATAAGAAACTAGGAAAGAAAAATGCACTTTGAAAATTATTTCAAAGTGCATTTTTTATAAATTCTAAAAAGTTGTTTGATTTATTTACTCAATAATTCTAGCACTTGCTTCACCACATTCTCCCCCGTAAAACCAAACTTCTCATCCAACACAGTATAAGGTGCTGAATAACCAAAATGCGTCATTCCAAATACTTCCCCATTTGCTCCAACTAAACCTCGTAAAGTACTAGGCAAGCCAGCAGTCAAACCAAACGTCGGACAAGCAGCAGGTAAAACAGACTCTTGATAATCTGCAGATTGATTTCTAAATAATCCTTCTGAAATCGCAGAAACTACTCTTACTTTTTTACCATGGTCATTCCTTAATTTTGCGGCACCATCAATCAAAGTCGCTACTTCAGAACCATTTGCTACCAATACTACATCAGGTGTACCTTCGCAATCTTGAACTACGTAAGCTCCTTTTTGAGCTTGCAAAGCATCTTGGTATCTCGTATTTCCTTCGCTTGCTGGAAGTGTTTGAATATTCTGTCTAGAGAAAATCATCCCTGTTGGTGTCTTTCTATTTTCGAAAGCCATTTTCCAAGCAACTGTTGCTTCATCCGTATCCGCAGGTCGCAATGCTAAAAGACTATTTTCTCCAGAGTGATTTTTCAACTGCTCCAACAATCTTAATTGTGCTTCTTGCTCAATCGGTTGGTGCGTCGGCCCATCCTCTCCTACTCTAAATGCATCATGCGTCCACATAAAAATCACCGGAGTTTCCATCAAAGCAGCTACTCGCATCGCAGGTTTCATATAATCAGAAAATGCAAAGAATGTTGCACAAACTGGAATCACTCCACCATGTAAAGCTAATCCGGTACACAAAGCTGACATCGTCAACTCAGCCACACCTGCTTGCAAAAATTGTCCTTTGAAATCTCCTTTTTGGAAGGCCGTTGTCTTCTTTAAAAAACCATCCGTTTTATCACTATTCGAAAGATCGGCTGAAGACACAATCATATTTTCGACATGATCAGCTAAATGACTTAATACATTCTTTGACCCATTTCGAGTCGCTGAATTTTTGTCTTGTTCGATCGCAGACCAATCAATTTCCTGTACTTTGTCTGAGAAGAATTTTGCTAATCTAGCTGAACGTTTTGGGTTATCAGTTTTCCAAGTTTCAAAAGCCGCTTTTCGTTTTTGGGCTACCTCTCTTTTTCTATCTAAAACATTCGCATAAAATTCTTTTACTTCTGGAAAGATTTGAAAAGCATCTTCTGGATCTCCTCCTAAGTTTTTGACCGAAGCGGCAAAATCTCCTCCTGACTTACTCAATGGCTGACCATGAGTATCTACTTTCCCTTCATATATTTCTCCACCTTCTGTCATTGCTCCTTTACCCATTACCGTTTTTCCGATAATTAAAGTTGGTCGTTCTGACTCATCTACCCCTGCTTGAATTGCATGACGAATCGCGTCAGTATCATTACCGTCAATTGTAATAACATGCCAATTCCAAGCTTCATATTTTTTAGCTGTATCTTCTTTAGTCACTTCATCAACCATCGTTGACAATTGAACATCGTTGGCATCGTAAAACATCACTAATTTCCCTAAACCTAAATGCCCTGCAATTCTTCCTACTCCTTGAGAAATTTCTTCTTGAATTCCTCCGTCAGAAATATAAAGGTAAGTCATGTGCTCTACCACCTCTCCAAATCGAGCTGCTAAAAATCGTTCTGCAATGGCAGCTCCTGCTCCAAATGCATGTCCCAAACCTAATGGTCCTGATGTATTTTCAATTCCTCTTGCTACATCTACTTCTGGGTGACCAGGAGTTGGACTACCCCATTGACGGAAGTTTTTAATTTCATCCATCGTATAATTCCCCAACAATGTTTGCACACCATATAACATCGAAGACATGTGTCCTGCATCTAAAAAGAAGCGATCACGCATTGGCCAAGACATATCGTCCGGATCATAATTTAAAAATTCAGAGTAGAGTACTTGAACAAAATCGGCTCCTCCCATCGGTCCGCCTGGGTGACCTGATTTTGCTTTTTCAACCATTGCTGCGGCAAGAATTCTGATATTATCAGCTGCTCGTGTCGCGATTGTTTTCCCTTCAATTTGATTTGACATATTGTACGGTTTGTTAATTTTTTAAAAATCATTCTCAAATTCGACACAAAGATAATTAACTAATGAAAAATGAATAATTAAGGATGGAAAATTTCTCCACAAATTGTTGATTTAAATTTTTTCCAAAAAAAATTACCCTCCCAATCGTTTCCGAAGGAAGGGTAATCCACACACTATGAGAACACCCATACTTTTTAATCAAAATTAAAATGACAATTAAAATCTGTTCTTGCTCCTCTACTCTTTAATCATCAAGTAGAAAATGGACAATTTTTCAACCAAAAGATGTTACCAATTTTAATAGACGTTAAAGTTAATTTTGTAACTTATTGATAATCAGCTTATTGTAAGTTAAAATGGTTTCGGTTAAAGTTTTTAACTAGACGTTAAAGTTTTGGAAAACAAAGTAACACGTGGTGGTCTGCTTTAGCTGACTTGAGTTTCTAGATCAGCTAAAGCAGACCACCACGTGTTACTTTGTTTTTGAAATGAGATATTAGGATTGCCAGATTTTTGGTATTTTTACAAAAAAAAATTATTATTCCAAATATGATTTTTAAATCAATCAATTAAATCTTTTCCAATAAATGATTCCACAAAAAACGGTACAAGAAATAATCGACACCGCAAAGATTGAAGATGTCGTTGGTGACTTTGTGAACTTGAAACGTGCTGGTTCTAATCTTAAAGGTTTGTGCCCATTTCATAATGAGAAGACGCCTTCTTTTGTGGTTTCCCCTGCGAAGAATTTATGTAAATGTTTCGGTTGCGGAAAAGGTGGTGACCCGGTGCGGTTTATCATGAACCATGAAAATATGTCTTTCCCTGAGGCATTAAGATATTTGGCGGAACGGTACAATATCGCAATCGTTGAAAAACAATTGACCGAATCGCAACGAAAGGAAAGACAATTAGCCGATAGTTTATTTATCACCAACCAATATGCTGCAGATTATTTCAACAAAGAGTTGATGGAAACGGATGAAGGGAAAAGTATTGGTTTGAGTTATTTTAAAGAAAGAGGTTTCCGAGAAGAGACGATTGAGCATTGGCATTTGGGATATACTTCGAAGCAAAAGAACAGCTTCACTTTGCAAGCGACGCAGGATTCTCATAATACTGACTTGCTAAAAAAACTGGGTTTGACAACTCAATATGGAAGTGATTTTTATCGCGAACGAGTGATGTTTCCCATTCGAAATTTGAGTGGGAAAATTATTGGTTTTGGTGGACGGATCTTACAGAAAGATGCTAAGGCTGCCAAATATATTAATTCTCCTGAGTCAGATATTTACAATAAAAGTCGAGTACTCTTTGGCGCATATTATGCCAAGAGTGAAATTCGAAAATTAGATGAATGTGTTTTGGTGGAAGGCTATACTGACGTAATTTCGTTACATCAGTCTGGGATTACCAATGTCGTCGCTTCCTCTGGTACTTCCTTGACAGTTGGACAAATTCAGCTGGTCAGTCGGTTTACCAAAAATATGAAAATCTTGTACGATGGGGATAATGCTGGAATCAAAGCTGCCTTGCGTGGATTGGATTTGGTATTAGAGCAGGACATGAACGTAAAAGTGGTTTTGCTACCTGATGGGGAAGATCCAGATTCGTATTTGCAAAAGGTTGGAACGGAAGCTTTTAAAAAATACATTGACGAGAAGGCAGATGATTTTATATTTTTCAAAACAAAATTATTGCTCGAAGAAGCTAAAAATGATCCCGTCAAAAAGACGCGGCTTATTGGAAGTATCATCGAAAGTATTGCGAAGATTCCTAATGTTTTAAAACGTTCACTTTATATTAAAGAGTGTGCTTCGATCATGGATGTCGAAGAAAAATATTTGGTAGCTGAGGCGAATCGAATTTTGGAAAGCTTGGTTAAAAAGAGTGAAACCAAACGACTATTTGAAAAACGAAGAGCGGAAAGAGAAAAAGCGATCACTCCTAAAAAAACGCCAACTCCTAATTCGAATCAGAGTCCGAATCAAAATCCTTATGCCAATGAACCTAGCCCTGAAGATTTGGCGGCAATGGATGCAATCGCTGCGGCAGAAGAACAAGGAATTCACAGCATCGCATCAAGACCTTCTGCAAAAAAAAGTGGTGATGCATTTAAAGAAAAAGAAATCATTAGAATTCTTGTAACAGGTTGTAATGTGATTTTTGATAAAGAAGAAAACATCACGGTTGGCCAATTTGTTTTGGCGAATATTCAAGATGTATTGGAGGACTTTGATAATCTTTTGTATCATCGAGTGGCGACTTTGAGTTTGCAACATTTGGTGGATGAGAAACCTTTGACCCCTCAATTTTATATCGGTCATGAAGATGAGGAGATTGCTCAATTAGCATTAGATCTTTCCACTTCACCCAATGAGTATAGTGAAAATTGGCAAAAAAAATGGGGCGTGACTTTGCAAACTCAACCTCAACCTGATGAGAATTTCACCTTAGATAGTGTGCTTTCTTTGAAGCGTTTCAAGTTAGCCAAGTTAATTCGGATGAGTAAAAAAAGTCAAGATGAAATGAAATTGGCTTCTGAGAAAGGAGATGTGGATGCGGTGAATACACAATTAAAAATGGTGATGAAATTGAAACAGATGAGTAGTGATTTGGCGAAGGAATTGAATACGGTGGTTTTTAAATAGAACAAAATGAAAAGCGTCTTTTTAATCTTAACTATATTTTTTCAAACTCAACTGTATGGACAAATTGATATTGACGTTCCTCAGTTTGAATATGTACAAATCGATTATGATTTAAAAGATTACGTTTCAATTTCAGTTGATAAAAATGGTGGATTGTATCTTGAAAATGATAGTATCGCTTTAAGTGATTTAAGAAAAAAATTATTTGATAAAATAAAATATAAATCCAAATATAAAGAACTTCAATTATCAGTTATGTTGATTGAATTGGTCGTTGATAAGGATTTAATTTATGAAAAATTAGAACCTATTTTATATACATTCCCCAAATTAGGGATTTTAAAAATCCACTTTGTTTGTAATTCGGATGATAAAATTCGATTTGAAAATGTTTGTACGACAGGCTTTTTATTTAGAATGAATTATTTCGATAATAATAATTCAGTTATAAATGAGGTAATGGATTCTTTAAAAAATGAGATGGATGATGATTTTATAAAATTGAATCAAGGTTATTTTAAACACAACAATAAACTTATTCCACCACCACCTCCGCCTCCCAATATTACAGCTTCGGAATTAAATGATCAAAACTCAAAAAGGTCTGTAAAAACTATTGAGATTCTTCCCACAGGTTTTAAAATTGGGAATACGAATTTTTCAAAAAAAGAACTAGCTGAAAAGATTAAAGAATGGAATAAAGCTAAAGCAACTTCCTACATTTTATCTCCATCCAAAAGTTGTACTTATCAAGACTTATTATTTCCTCTTGCAGAGTTGAAATCAACCTTGATGAAATTATGGGAAGAAGAAAGTAGAAAAATATTTAGCCAAGGATACTACGAATTAAATTATTCTCAAAGAAGAGGGATAAGAAATAAATATCCTTTCTTTTTAGTTTTTGACGAGCCTATTAAAAACTAATTTTCATCATTCCCTTTTTATCAAAATCTTATATCAATTTTATGAAATATCATTTACCATTTATCCTTTCGATTTTAATCTTCTCCTGTTCCGATACGCCACAAACCATCACAGGAACAGAAACATACCAACTCATTTCCCAAACCGTTGAAATAAAAGACACCACTTTTAAAACTGATGCTAACGGAAACAACACTTCGGAAATCGACAACATCAACGAAACCTCCTTCCCTATCCGAGACAACATAAAAGAAACCTGGCATTTCGAGAATCAAACTTTAAAAATTTCCACCCAACTCAAAAATGACAAAACCCAAGATGTCATTTATCAAGTTGAAAATTCAACTGGTGGTTTTTTTCTAAAAAGAGACAATGAAAATCAATTTTGTAAAATTGTGAAGAAGACGAGTGATGAGTTGATTTTAGAAACTCGTGGGAAGATTATTTTGAAAAAGATTAAATGACCTTACCTCTATTTCAACCTTTGTACAAAACTTCAAATTTTACTTTTTTAGCCAAAACTATATTTGAAAGGAAAACCATGAGAAGTAAGGAGCGGGCGAGGATCCTGCGTTGTTTGATTCGGTGAATCAAAGAGTGATTGGGAAATAAAAATAAAGGTGCGGGAGCTTGCCATGCGTTTAGCTATTTTTTCACCTAGAATTTTTTGGTCATTTTTTTTTCAATGAAAGGACAATGCTCAATTCATCCACGAACTGTAAAACATAAAACTAAAATAGTTAAATCATATTTCTCACCAGTTAATCCTAATCAACAGCAAAAAAAAATGCAACTACATAACAATGTAATTGCATTTTTTTATGCTATCAAAAACTGAAGTTATTCCGCTGCATTCGTTCCTACACAATTCAAATCTTCAAACGCTTGCTTCAATCGAACCACAAATGATTCTTCCGCTTTTCTTAACCAACCTCTTGGATCGTAATTCTTTTTGTTCGGTTTATCATCGCCATCAGGATTACCGATTTGCGTTTGCATGTAATCTTTTTTAGCCTCGTAATTGTTTTTCACACCATCCCAAAATGCCCATTGCATATCAGTATCAATGTTCATTTTGATTGCGCCATAACCAATTGCTTCTCGAATCTCTTCTTGACTAGAACCACTTCCTCCATGGAAAACAAAATTGATTGGATTATCTTCTGTTTTAAATTTCTTTTGCACAAAGTCTTGAGAATTTTTCAAAATAACCGGTGTCAATTCTACATTTCCTGGTTTGTAAACACCATGTACATTTCCAAAAGCAGCTGCAATCGTAAATTTATCACTTACTTTTCTCAACTCTTCGTACGCATAAGAAACCTCTTCTGGTTGTGTATATAATTTGGAAGAATCAATATCTGAATTATCTACTCCATCTTCTTCACCACCAGTTACACCTAATTCGATTTCGATTGTCATCCCAATTTTATTCATTCGTTCGAAATACTTTTTAGAGATTTCGATATTCTCTTCAATTGGCTCCTCTGACAAATCCAACATGTGAGAACTGTATAATGGATATCCTCGTTCCGCATAAAACTTTTCACCTGCAGCTAACAAACCATCAATCCAAGGCAATAATTTTTTAGCACAATGATCCGTATGTAAAACTACTGTTACACCATACGCTTTTGCCATGGCATGAACGTGAGCAGCTCCTGCTACACCACCATAGATTGCTCCTTTTTGATTTTCATTTCCCAAACCTTTCCCTGCAAAAAATTGAGCACCACCGTTAGAGAATTGAATAATGACTGGTGAGTTCAAATCTCTTGCTGTTTCTAAAACCGCATTTACAGAGTTTGTTCCAATCACATTTACGGCTGGAATTGCAAAGTTATTTTCATTCGCGTAGTTGAATAATTCAGTTACTTCATCGCCATAAAGTACACCTGCTCTAAATTTAGTAGCCATTTCGTTTTTAATTTTAAAAAAAAACCATAATTGATTTTCCTGATTTGTAAAATAGGTTCAATACGGTTCTATTTGGTATGTTTTATAAAATGGTGAATGATGAACAGTTAATTTCCCAAATATAGATTTCACTTTGAGATTATTAACCATTCACCATTCACAGTTAACCATTATTTAAATTATTCCTTTTTCAGCCAAGTATCTTTCTGCATCAAGGGCAGCCATACAACCAGTTCCCGCAGCCGTTACAGCTTGTCGGTAAACATGATCTTGTGCATCTCCACTTGCAAAAACACCTTCGACATTAGTTGTCGTTCGATCTGGATTAGTAACGATATAACCTGTCTCATCCTTAGTCAACCAATCACCAAAAATATCTGTATTTGGTTTGTGACCAATTGCTACGAAAAATCCAGTTACATCTAAAACCTGAGTCTCATCCGTTTTATTATTTTTCACTCGGATACCTTCTACAGTCGATTCTCCTAAAATTTCAGTCGCCTCTGTATTCCAATGAACCGTAATATTTTCCGCTTTTAAGACTCGCTCTTGCATAATTTTCGAAGCACGCATTTCATCTCTTCGGATTAGCATGTGAACATTTTTACACAACTTTGATAAGTAAGTTGCTTCTTCTGCCGCAGTATCTCCTGCACCAACAACTACTACATCTTGACCTCGATAGAAAAATCCATCACAAACTGCACATGCAGATACACCTCCACCATTTCGAGCAAACTCATCTTCCTTCGGCAAACCTAACCACTTTGCACTTGCACCAGTAGAAATAATAACTGAATCAGCATGAATTTCTACGCCAGCATCAGTCCATACTTTATGAACTGGTCCTGCAAAATCAACTTTAGAAATCATCGCCATTCTAATATCTGTTCCAAATCGCTTCGCCTGCTTTTGAAAATCTTCCATCATTTGTGGGCCCATAACTCCTTCTGGATATCCTGGGTAATTTTCTACATCAGTTGTAATCATCAACTGACCACCAATTTCTGGTCCAGTATATAAAACAGGATTCATATTCGCACGGGCGGCATAAACTGCTGCTGTATAACCTGCTGGCCCTGAGCCAATTATTAAACATTTTACATGCTCAATTCCATTCTCCATTTTAATATTATTTTTAGATTTTGATTAAAAATTTAAATCAAATAGTAATGTCTGTTTTTTAAATCGGGTGCAAAAATAAGAATATTTTTATAATCCTTTTGTCCGTTGCCAAATGATTATAATTTTTATCTTTATTTTTCAAAAGAAAAAGAAACATGACAAGCAATAAACAACTATGGGCGGTAGATGTTCAACTAGAAAAAGCAAAAAAAGCTATTAAGTTTTTAATGGTTCTTTCCCTCATTGCTTCTTATGGAATGTATTCAGCGGTGGGATGGGAAACTCCAATTTTTATTCAGTTAGCCGTTACAGCGGTGCTATTTATTTCGGATCAAGTTATTTTTAAATATCCTTTTTTTGCGGTAGTTGTTTTAGCAGTAGTTGTATTATTTTATTTATGGGGATGGTTAGGATTTCTAACTGGTTCGCCTTATTCTTTTGGAATTGATGCTTCTAATTTTTTTGGAATTGCGATTATGTTTTATAGACTTTTTATTACAGGTGTTGCAATTGGAGGTTTATATTTTGCGATCAAAGGTATGAATGCAAAAGAACATTTTGAAAAAAAAATTGGAACATTGGACGAAGATGAAATGTGAAAATTACTTTCCCATAATATCCTCTACCACCAATTCCGAATCATTATAAAGCGTCCCCAAAATCCCACCCAATTTATAATTATCAAACCCGACAAAATACAAACCTTTAAATTCCCCCTCTCCAACAGGCTGTTTTGGGATTTCATATTTATCTAAAAAATATTTTCCATTTTCTAAAAAGTCTTCCACTTTTGCACGATAACCTGTTGCCAAAATAACTGAATCAAATTCAATCTTTTCACCACTTTCGAAGACTATTCCTTTTTCAAAAAAGCAATCAATTTTCCCTACGATTTTTATTTTTCCTTTTTTGATCTGAGCAACCGTTCCTAAATCGATGACGGGTGTTTTTCCTGTTTCTCGAAGTTGCACGACAGGATGTTGCTTCGACATCGGAACGCCATATTTTGTCAAATCACCAATAACGATTTTTCGAATTTGAGTACCCAACCAGTCTCCTATTCCAAAAGGAATTTTTGCTAAAGTCCTTGCTGTCAATTGCACCGGCCGACCATTGACATCTCTTGGAACTAGTGTAATTGGACTGCGTACTGCCAAAGTTACATCAATATTTTTTTCACTCAAATCAAGTGCTAACTCAGCTCCAGTATTCCCCATTCCAATCACAATAACTTTCTGGCCTTCAAATGGTTGCGTGTTTTTATAATCAATACTGTGCATTATCTTACCTTGAAAACTTTCTTGATTTTTAAAAACTGGAACATTTGGAATTCGATTAATTCCTGTTGCGATAATTACATTTTCAGCAATGAATTGTTTTCCATTTTTAGTCATCACTTCCCATCCTTCATTTTCTAATTTAATAGAAACTACCGTTTCATTAAAATGGGGTTTGATCTCAAAATGCTTCGCATAATCTTCATAATACTTCACCAACTTAGCTCTTGGAACATAGGTCGGGTAATCTTCAGGAAATTCCAAATGAGGCAAGTGTGATAATTGCTTAACCGTATGTAAAAGCAATCGATCATAATGATGATGCCAACGGTCAGCAATATTTTTAGAGCTTTCTAGTATTACAAAATCAAGATTTTGTTTCCGCATTCGACCTGCGACGGCTAAGCCTGCTGGGCCTGCGCCAATGATGAGATTTTTTGTTTTATTCATCCAATATTATTTTAACAACCTTCGCTTTGCCAAACCAGCGGGAAGCTTAGAGCCTTGCGAGGTTTTGTAAAGCGACTTTTGTAATTAAATCCGCTTTACGAAACTTTGCATGCACTTTATGCTTACCCACTAGTTTCGCAAAGCTAAGTCACTATTTCCAAATAGTTCTCCCTTCCGCCAGCACTTTTCCTTCCTTCAACAATACATGTACGTAAGTTTTCTCCTCCATTTTTTCAATCAAAACTTTAACCTCATCATCCAAATAACATTCTTCCTTAAATCGAATTTGCAAAGATTGCAACTGATTACTTTTTAAAAAATCAGAAGGCATCGAATCCAACATCCATTTAAAATAATAAAAATTACTCAAATGTCCATTGAAATCTAAATCATGAAATCCCACTTGAAAAGTTTTTTCAAAATCAGGTTTTTCGATTTTAAATTTCATTCTAGGTGGTCGAGGCAATTTTTCAAAATCATTGGAAGGCTTTAGCATCTCTGAAATAAATTCTGGATACTTTGCCATCTTCCTAGTTTCCGTATCCATCAGAATCCAAGAGGAACTTGCTTGAGCAGACACTTCTCCGTTTTCATCCTTCATCTGAAAATCTCGATAAGTAAATATCCTTTCCAAGCCAGTTGGATTTGTTTGTATGCTTAACTTTTCGCCCAACATCGGCTGTCGAAAAAACTCAAAATATTGCTGATGCAACACCCATGCTAAATCTTCTTTGACTAATTCTTTTGCCGAAACTCCAATTCGTAAAACATGTTGCATTGCAGCTTCCTGCATCATCATCACCATTGCTGGAATCGTTGCCCGCTGATGAATATCTACATCATAGCCTTTTATTTGTCCTTCTTCAAAGTGGATCAATTGTTCGTCGTTCTTCATAAAACTCTTTTATCTATTTATTCCTAAAAAATCCTGTGTCTTAAGTTCAGCTAAAATTGGAGCCAACTCTTCCATTGGTCATTTTTGATTTCAATTTTAGTTGAACCACAGATTTTTTATTAACGATTATTTTTTGTAAAAATAGAAAATGATTTGAGTAATTGTATATTTGTTTTTTTCAAAAAATAAAAAACGAACATGGAATCAATACAATTTGCACCGATCATCGTAGGTACCATGCGGCTGGGTGAATGGGGCGCAAAAATGAATTTGGCAGAGTTAGAAAAATTCGTGGAAGGTTGCCTCGAAATGGGATTGAATGATTTTGATCACGCAGATATTTACGGTCATTATTCGACGGAAAGTGATTTTGGAAAATTACTAAAACACAATCCTAGCCTTCGGCAAAAAATACAAATCACCACCAAAAGTGGCATTTGTCTAACCACCGAACGAAAGCCAGAATTCCTCACTAATACTTACAATAATTCAAAAGATCATATTTTAAAACAGGCAGAAGAATCATTGCGTCTTTTGGAAACGGATTATTTGGATTTGCTTTTGATTCATCGTCCTGACTTTTTGATGGATCCACATGAAATTGCAGAGGCGTTTACTCATTTGAAAGCGCAAGGAAAAGTGAAACATTTTGGTGTTTCTAATTTTACGCCAATTCAATTTGATATTTTGAATTCCATTTTTCCTTTGGAAACCAATCAGGTGGAAATCTCTATTACTCGATTGGATGCATTTGAAGATGGAACACTTTTACAATGTCAAAAAAATCGGATTGCTCCAACTTCTTGGTCTCCGCTTGGTGGAGGGAAAGTTTTTGAAAAAACAGCAGATGAACAAATCCTTCGCATTCAAAAAGTGGGAAATGAATTGGCAGAAAAATATCAAGTGGGACTCGATCAAATTCTATTAGCTTGGCTAATCAAACATCCTGCTGGAATTATTCCAGTCATCGGAACTTCAAAAATCGAAAGAGTAAAATCTGCTTTGGATGCTTGCAAAATTGAATTGACTCGACAAGATTGGTATTTGCTTTGGAAAGCCTCAACTGGAAAAGATATAGATTAAAAAGATGGGAGAATCAAAAATAAATATACGCTCTAAAAATATTGATGGAGCAGAAATTTCATGGTTTGCGCCAATCTGTAATGGTGATGATGAAATACTCGGGGCACACAGCATGGATCATAAAAGTAGTTGGGACAACGCTTCCAAAGTTTTATTGGCCGCTGATAAATTAGGCTATCGAAATATCCTTTGTCCGTCTTCATATCAAGTGGGGCAAGACACCATGACGTTTGCTTCGGCAGTTGCACCGCTCACCAATAATATTAACTTGTTGGCTGCGATTCGATGTGGCGAAGTGCATCCTCCGATGTTGGCTAGAGCAATTGCGACACTCGATCATATTTTAAAAGGGCGATTGACGATCAATATAATTTCATCGAATCTGCCTGGAACTGATTTGAGTTCAGCTGAAAGATATCAACGATCAAGAGAAGTTATTCAAATTTTAAAGCAAGCTTGGACACAAGATGAAATTGATTTCTCAGGAGATTTTTATAACATAAAATTACCCACCGACCCTGTCAAACCATATCAACAAAACGGAGGCCCACTTTTATATTTTGGAGGCTACTCCCCTGCTGGTGTTGATTTGTGTGCGGAACATTGCGATGTTTATTTGATGTGGCCAGAAACTGAAAAGAAGTTAGAAGAATTGATGACGACGATGTCCAATAAAGCTGCTGAATATAATCGTACAGTTGACTTTGGTCTTCGGATTCATGTCATTGTTCGAGAGACGGAACAAGAAGCAAAAGCTGCCGCAAAAAAATTAATGTCTAAAGTTGATGGCAATGTTGAGCATGGAAAAGAAATCAGAGAGCGTGCCTTGGATGCTAAATCTTTAGGAGTATCTCGTCAAGCTAACATGAGAGATTCATCAGACGATGATGGATTTGTAGAACCATTGTTATGGACTGGTATTGGTCGTGCTCGTTCAGGTTGTGGTGCTGCATTGGTTGGTACGCCTGAGCAGATTTTAGAAAAAATTCAACGATATATGGATTTGGGAATTCGATCATTTATTTTTTCTGGGTATCCACATTTGGAAGAATGTGAGTTGTTTGCAAAAATGGTTTTACCGCATTTAAAAACTATATCTTTACCAGAGGAGCAAGGTCGAATTCCGAAAGAAATGCCTTTGACACCTTTAGCGGGTGGAGTGCGAAAATAATTATTACCATAACGAAAATACATTTAGAAAACGAGAATCAACTAATTTCCTATGATAGATTTAGCCATTGTACTCACCTATTTTGTCATCATTTTTGTTGTGGCAGTTTCAGGTCGAAGCAAAGGAGATGTAACGACTGAAGAATATTTTTTGAGTAATCGAAACTTGAAATGGTATTCGATTGCTTTGTCGACTATCGCGACTAATATTAATGGTTACCAATTTTTAGGGATGATGGGCTCTGCTTATTTGTATGGATTAGCGCAAGCAAGTTTGGAAATAAATGCGGTGCAAGGAATTTTGATGGCAGCATTTATTTTTGTGCCCATGTATTTGAAAGATGGGATAATTACGATTACTCAATTTATTCAAAAACGATTAGGACGATGTGTTGCGTTATTTTATTCGATTGCAAATATATTGTTATTTGCTACGATCACTTTAGGTGCAGCTTTGTTTTGGGGGGCATATGCAGCAGATTTAGTTTTTGCAGAACAGTTGAGTTTTATTCATGAAGATCGAATTATTAGGATTGCAATTTTGGTTTTTGGCTTGGGTGTTTTTTCTGCCATTTATACTTATTTAGGTGGATTGGCTGCGGTGGTCAAAACAGATATTATCCAATTTACGATTCTTTTGTTAGGTGGATTTGTGGTGATGTTTACGGCAGTTTATCATTTGGGAGGATGGTCTCAACTATATATCAAAACGCCAGAATTGATGCATCTACATTTACCAGCAGATCATGACAAATTACCTTGGACTCATATATTTGGATTGTTTCTTTTAAATATAAATTATTGGTGCGCCAACCAAACGGTGATCCAAAGATCATTAGCTGCGAAGAGTTTGCGAGAAGCTCAAAAAGGTTTGATGCTCGGTGGTATTATTAAATATGTGATGGCAGCTTTGATTGTCATTCCTGGAATTGCTCTTTATGGAATCATGCAAGAAAATGGAACTCCGCTGGCTGAACCTGATTTAGCATTTCCATATTTGGTTAAAACATATTTGCCGACAGGCGTAAAAGGAATTATTCTTTGTGCGCTTTTTGCTTCGTTGATGAGTACGGTGGATTCGACTTTTAATTCCTTAGCTACGCTTTTCTCCATTGATATTTATAAAGGTTATATTAATAAAAATGCTACCGATCGGCAAGTTGTTAATGCGGGAAGAAAAACAGTTTTGATCAGTTTAATTACGGGCGTTTTGATGGGTTTTGTTTTGCTCTATGTCAAATTTGAAAATCCAGAAGCAGCATTTACACACACTTTAAATGAATTGCGATATTATATTAATTGTGGAATTGTAGTATTGATTTGTTCGGCTGCATTTTTGGTTGCTCCGAATCATCGAGTAGCATTGATTGCCTTTTTATCGACGATACCGTTGCATTTAATTTTTAAAGGATTTGATTTTGGATTGATTTCATTTGATGGTTTTTTCCCAACCATGAATTACTTCGTACGAGCAGGTTGGGTGATCATAATTGCTTTTTCTATTTTGACTTTGGGAAGTTGGAAGGCTGGATTTAAGAAATGGAAGGATATTATTTTTTTACAAAAAGAATCAAAAGGGGTGCAGCAGATTGGTTTGGGATTATTAGCTTCGTTAGTTCTTTTGCATATTATCTTTCATTAGAAAAAAAATTACCACAGAGATAACGGAGAACTCTGTTTCCTCTCTGTCCCTGCTCTTTTTTCTCTGTAGTTAAAAAATATACTTAACCGAAATATTGGTTTAATCTCATTATAAAATTTACTTCAACAATAATTCCGCATAAGTAGTCATCTCGTCTTCTTTCCGAAAAATAAATTCTTTACGACGCAAAATTTCGAGCATGCCTTTATTCCTCGTAAAAACAGTAGCATAGATTTTCTCGAAATCCATTTCCTTCGCCACATCAATTAGATAACTGGTCAAGATTGTTCCTAATCCTTTCCCTTGCCAATTGTCTGCAATGATGATCGCAAAATCTACTGCCAAATTTTCATCACTTGCAATTCGTCCTACTGCGATTACTTCTTTTTCATTTTCATTATGGACTTCTGCCACAATCGCCATTTCTCTGGAGTAATCAATATTGGTTAATCGATCAACTAATTTTTCCGAGATTTTAGGAATGTAGCCTAAGAACCGATCATACACACTTTCTGCCGATAATTTCCCTCTAAATTCTTCCGCCTGCTTTCCATCCAAGGGATGAATTGGACGCAACTGAACCAGCGTTCCATCCTTCAATTGAACCGGTTCAATAAATCGAATTGGATATAATTTGATATCTGACATTAAACTAGTTTTATAATTTGAATCATGTTTTCATGAAACCTAAAGTCTATTTATTTTTTATTCTTTTTATAAAAAAACTAATTACCTTTATTCCACTTGAAATTCAAGTGCAACTTACTTACAAACGAAATAGAAAACAATAATATGCAAGAATTCATTACATTTTTTGAAGAGTTATCAAGTGCCCAGAAATTTCTCTGGATAGTTTTTTGTATGGGCATCTTTTGGATACTAGAGAGTGCTTTTCCTTTGGCCAAAAATACTTATGAAAAATGGAAGCACGCTAGAGTGAATTTAGTATTATTGACCACATCCATTTTAATTAATGTACTTTTTGGCGTTTTAACCGCTGGAATTTTTATTTGGGCAGGTAATAATAATTTTGGATTATTATATTTGATTGAACTTCCATTGTGGGCAGAGGTACTTTTAGGAGTCATGTTTTTGGATTTGGTTGCTCAATATTTGGTTCATTATTTATTGCACCGAGTAGCATTTATGTGGCGATTTCATATGGTTCACCATAGTGATACTCAAGTTGATGTGACTACAGGAACTCGACATCATCCAGGTGATTATATGTTTCGAGAATTATTTGCTTTGGGAGGAATTT
The DNA here is from genome assembly GCA_937981555.1 of uncultured Saprospiraceae bacterium. Lineage (GTDB taxonomy): Bacteria > Bacteroidota > Bacteroidia > Chitinophagales > Saprospiraceae > CAJQQY01. The sequence goes on along the minus strand of CALJOK010000046.1, from coordinate 36,469 downwards.
TAATCGGAGGAATTCCGTTTGGCGTTTATATGATTTATAGAATTACGACCGTTATTTGTACTTATTGGTCGCATTCAAATTTGAATATGCCAAAGGGATTGGATAAATTTTTAAGCTACCTTTTGATCACTCCAAATATGCATAAATTTCACCACCACTTCGAACGCCCTTGGACAGATACTAATTTTGGAAATATCTTTTCTTTGTGGGATCGTATGTTTGGAACATTTGTTTACGGTGATACCTCAAAAATAAAATATGGTTTAGATGTTGCTGATGATTCTAAATCTAATGACTTAGGTTATCAAATAAAATTGCCATTCAACAAAGATATTAAAACTGATTATTAGATATGAAACGTTCGACATTTACAGAATACAATATTATTTAAATTATTAACTCTACTAATTATACCATAAAACAACCTTTTTTATATGATAGATAAATATCAATTTTTCAAATTGACTGAAGTGCCTGAACCGCCTCAAAGTCATTATGTCGGAATCGTTTATTGTTTCGATGATGCTGATGGAGACGCTAATATTTTAGCGGTAAAAGATCGAGACCGATTTCGGGATGTGACCAATTTTAAATTACCTGGAGGCTCTGAAGAAAAAATCTATGAGCAATACATGGATTATGAAAATTCGCTGTTTAAAGTTTTAGATAAATTAGAATTTCCAAGAAAAACACAAGCGATCATTTATAAAAATGAACGAAAACGAAAAACGCTTCTTGAAAGTTATACGAATAACAAAGCGGCCATCTTTATGCTGCGAACGATGGTGATGCAATCCTTAGAAAAGATTGGATTTTACCCGTTGGATATGGAACCGATTGTAGTTCATTATATTGAGAAGGACAGTCATACTCAATATTTTTTGGAGGTTAAAAATATGATTGGAAAAGATGGGGAAGCAGTTAGTTTTCCATTTCCTGATGAAAAATATAAACCACTTGATACTGATGTGGTGGAGAGTCGGATTCCTTTGCCTTTAATTGAATTTGATAAATTAATTCATTCGCATCGGAAGGCGGCAGAGAAGTTTAATTTGTTGCGACCGAAGACGAAGTAAGATTTTCATTAAAAAAAAGATGAATAGTAATAATTACTATTCATCTTTTTTTTTCGAACAATTAACCTTTTCATTAAAATCAATACTCATATTTACAGGATTCTTAGGAACATAAATTAATTCGAAACAATCTCCAATATTTACATCTCTTATTCTTGTTCTTGTGCCAACAAATTTTTCACCTTCATGATAATATTCAATAAGAACAATAGTCTTTCTAGTAGTTTTACCTTTAGTCGTTCTCCGTATATCAACGATCTTTCCAACTCCTTGGATTCCATCTCTTTTTAAAATATCACCTCTACATTTTGAAATAATAAAGAGAGCTATTAAAACCAAAATGATAATAGAACAATTTCTAATAAACTCCTTCATTTCCTAAATTTCTTCTCCTGCCCTTTCTCTGGAAATCGATTTGTCCTCAACGGTTTCAACAAATCCTCCAACCCGTTCGACTTAATCACATGCATCGTCTCTAGCAACATTCCTAATTTCCCCGTCGGAAAACCTTTGTTATGAAACCATTCCAAATACGAAACAGGTAAATCACAAAGTAATCTACCTTCATATTTCCCGAATGGCATTCGCATAGAAACGAGCTGTAATAATATTTTAGGATCTGGTAACATTTATTATTTTTTGACAAAAGTAAAAATGAAAATTGATATTAAGTATTGTGAATAAATAAATTTTCACATTTCAAAAATTAAACTTGATACTAACTCCTCCATAAATGTTTCTTGGCAAGCCAGCATAATAAAATTCCGGATTAGAAATATTATAAATATTTCTTTGAACTCGAATTAAAGAAGCATATTCTTTATTATATAAATTTTGAACCCCAACAAAAAAATCAAATTGAAAGTTATTGGAAAACTTTTTTTGATAACCTAATTTAAGATTAATTAATCCATACGAATCAGAGTAAGCAGAATTTTCATCATTCATGGCAAATTCATCTACAAATCGATAATTTAGATTTCCATAAATTCCTTTTATTGAGCGATAATCAAAACCAATATTTAATAAATTTTGAGGTGCTCCGGGTATTTCATTTCCCGCAAAATCAAATCTCCCATTATCAAACTCAACGAATTTTGATTCGTTAAAACTATAACTTGCATATCCAACTAATCCCTTTACTCGATAATTAAAATCATATTCTACATATGCTTCAACACCTCTATATTGAGTTTTTCCAGAATTGACATCACCATAAGTCCAATCTAAATAATGAGTATAAACCAAATAATTATTGATGTTCATTTGATAAAAAGACAATTCATATTTCCATTTTAAATTATGATTCCCCCGAACACCTACTTCGAAATTCCAGCCAGTTTCAGGTTGTACATTTTTATCAATCTCATTAGAAGATGGAAAAAATTCATCTGTAGTTGCTGGAGAAGTACCATGACTCATGGACGAAAAAAAAGTGACAAATTCAAGTAATTCAAATGAGACTCCAACTCGTGGAGATAGAATCCAATCAGCAGTTCTTTTCTCGTTTGAGTTTTCGTAATACCGCTGATTCGCTCTCGTATATTTATAGTCTAATTGATTTAAATTAACTCCAGCTAACAATGTCCATCGATCATAAAATTCAAAATACGATTGAACAAAAAAGTTAATTGTATTTTTTAAACTTAAAAAATCACCAAAGAGAATATCTTTTTCACCCTCTAAAAGGTCAAAAATATTAAGTTCATAATCTTCTTGAATAGCTTCCATTCCTATGGAAAAATTTGGATTAAAATAAGGATTTAAACCATTTTTATTTAATTCAAAACTTGTCCGCAATCCTATATTCTGTCTATTTCTATTATAAAAACCATAAGGATCTTTCTCTTCTGAATTTTTAATATTCCCAAACAGGCTAGTTTTATTAATCAATTTAGTTTTTCCAATTTTTGCTATCTCTACTTGATTAGAAATTCCAAAGAGAAGTTTTGTGTACTTTTTGTAGGCTCCAACTTCTGCATAATCTGGATTCGCTATTTGAGGATTTTTTTTCCACCCCTCTTCATTTAATGCAAATGGGTTTAAAGCATTTCCATTAGAATAATTAAAAAGTAACGTTGTTTTTAATTTTCGATTGGGCTTAAATTTCGCTAAAACAGTTGCGCCTTTCCGATCAAACTTTCCATTATCTCTAAATCCATCACTATGCGTATTATTCAAATTAATCTTTAAACCTGCTGTATTTTTTTTATTCGTCAAAGCTAGATTAGTTACATTTCGAATCAAACCAAATGAGCCTCCCGTAAACTTTGAAGACACAGAATTATCTCCAAAAGAATTATTAAATAGATCTGTTTTCAAATGAATCATTCCTCCTAGACCTGCACCATAATTACTTGCTGTTGGCCCCTTCCATACATCAACTCGATTAACTAATGACAAATCAACTTCATCAATCGCCGAAGAACCATCAGCAGTAAACAAAGGAATATCATCTAGGTAAGTTCTAATTTTCCTCGTTGCAAATCGGGAGCGTGCTCCTACACCTCTAATTGAAATTCGACTCGTTTTCAAATCACCAGTTTGCATAAATACACCTGGAATTCTATTTAATACTGGAGCTATTTCTAGATCATTGTCACGTATCAATTGCCGATCAATTAACTTCATAACTGGAGCTGGCATATCAATATCGATTGGAGATTCATCATAGTAAAACAAGTAACTACAACTAGTAAACGAAAGCGATTCACTCAATATAACTTTTACCGTATCAGTATTTATTTCCAATTCTACTGACTGATAACCTGTATAGGAGAAAACTAAAATATAAGGTGGATAAGGTATTTCAAGTGAAAAGGTTCCATAAATATCAGTTGAAGTACCTATTCCTTCTGAACCTTTTAAAATAACGTTTGCACCAATCAAAGGATCACCAATTGAATCTACCACTACTCCGTGAATTGTTTGTTGGGAAAAAAGGTTGAGGAATGGAATCGTAAGAAAGAAAAATAGGAAAGATATTTTTTTCATAGCTTATTAGTTTTTATGAAAACGTTTCAACTTTCAGCTTTGTCCTTTTTATCAAAAAAAAAAGTCAAATACCCATTTTTTAAAAATAGATATTTGACTTTTAATTATTGATCAATTTTGTTTTTTACACAAAAGTATAACCATGCTTCATCAATGGCAATGATCGAATTCTTTCTCCCGTCGCTGCAAAAATTGCATTACCTAAAGCAGGCGCTGCTGGCGGTGTCGCTGGCTCTCCTACTCCACCGGGGAATTCATCATTATCCATAATGTGGACTTGTACCGTTGGTGCAACATTCATTCTGACTACTTCATATTGAGGGAAATTGTATTGCTCCACTTCGCCATCTTTAAAAGTAATCTGACCGTAAAGTGCTGCGGATAATCCGTACATAATTCCACTTTGCATTTGCGCTTCGACCGTATCAGGATTAACTACCCGACCACAATCGATTACATTGTAATATTTATCTACACTAAATTTCTTCTCGTCCACTTTCGTAATTTCTACTACTTGACAAACGATAGATCGGAAAGATTCATGGATAGCAATTCCTCTAAATCTTCCTTCTGCCAAAGGTGTTTTCCAATTACTAATCTCTGCCGCTTTTTCCAATACCTTTAAGAAACGAGGTTCATGTTGAATTTTACTTTTTCTAAATTCGTAAGGATCTTGTCCAACTGAATGTGCTAATTCATCCATAAATGATTCTGTAAAAAAGGCATTTTGTGAGCTTCCTACACTTCTCCAATTCCCTACTTGAATCGGCAAATCCAATTGTCCAAAAGCAACTTTGGCATTCACCATCGTGTAAGGTAAATTCGCAGCACCTTCAATCGTAGAAGGATCTTTTGCAGGTGGTTCTGCAAAGGCTGGTTTGATTCTCATAAGTGAACTATAACCAACAGATTGTAAAGCCATCTTATTTTCCCAAGCTTCAATATCACCGTTAGCATTTACCACAGCTCTAAAATGACTTTTTACAAAAGGTCGATACATCTCGTGTCGCATCGCTTCTTCTCGAGTGTACACTAATTGAACGGGTGTACCTTCCATTTCTTTAGCCACAAATCCTGCATGCAAAATCATATCGACTTCCGCTCGACGCCCAAAACCTCCACCGAGGTATTTCATATTTACAGTAATATTTTCTTTATCAATTCCTGTAGATGCATTGACACCATCTAACATGATCGAAGTTCCTTGATGTCCTGCCCAAATTTCTGCTTTCCCCTCTTTGACCAATACGGTACAATTGATCGGCTCCATACAAGCATGTGCTAAGTACGGCACATCATATTTTCCTTCAATCACTTTTTCAGCTTTGTCCAAAACATCCGTTGCATTTCCTTTGTCTAAAGGTGTAGCAATTAATTCGTTGGCAATCACATCTTCCGCAAGCCTGTTTATATTTTCAGATGAAAGTGTATTGTTTCCCGTTTCTTCAAAGTCAAGTGCAAGTGCCGCATTTTTTGCACGCCAAGTATTATTGGCAACGACTACCGCTCCTACTCCTTTTGGTAAAATCAACACCTTTTTTACGCCAGGCATTTTTTCAATTTCAGGTTGGTTTGCTATAGCAGTAACAACCCCATCATGATACGTCGCATGTCGAATCGCTGCGAACAACATTCCATCCAACCTTACATCTAAACCAAATTCTGCCGTTCCATTTACCTTCTCAGGAATATCTAATCGTTGAACATTTTTTCCTAAAATTTTCCAATCCTTCTTATCTTTTAATTTTGGAATTTCAGCTAACTCAATTTCCCCTGCTCCTTCAGCTAACTCACCATAGGTGAATTTCTCCTTTGTTTTTCGATTGATGATATGTGAATTTTCAGCATAACAATCTGCTTCAGAAACGCTCCATCGACTAGCTGCTTCTCTAGTCAACATAACTCTAGCACTAGCTCCCGCAGCTCGCAAATGATCAAAGCCATCTGTAATTGTGGTACTTCCTCCTGTTGCCACCAAAGGAAGGAAATGCGCAATTTTTTCCATAAAGGTCAAACTGCTATAAATATCTCTTGGATTAGGATTCACTAATAAGGTGTTGGCATAAGCAGGTTCTGGTTGTGGTTGCATGATTTTTATATCCTTCATGTCCACTTCCAATTCTTCTGCCACCAACATTGGAACAGAGGTATAAACTCCTTGTCCCATCTCTGAACGAGGAACAGCAATCGTAATTTTATTATCAGGAGAAATTCTAATCCAAGCATTCATAGAATTCCCATCGCCCATTCCTTTTCCAGAATATTTTTTAGCATTTTTATTCAAATATATATTACCACCGATCCCTACAACTAATCCAACTCCAATCAAACCACCTGTACCTATAAATGCTCTACGTGTCCACTTTCCCATTTTTTCTTTTTTTTATTTTGTTAAAAAATTAAAGCGTTCAAATTGTTAAAAAATAACAATTAGCCTAGGAGGTCTGATTTCTCCGTTCGCATTTTTGCAGCGGTGTGAATAGCTGCTCGAATTCTATTATAAGTTCCACAACGACAAATATTGGTGATTTTTGTATTAATCTCTTCATCAGTTGGATTTGGAATTTCGTTCAATAATGCTTCTGCTGCGACGATCATTCCAGATTGACAATAGCCACATTGAGGAACCTGATGCTCCACCCAAGCTTGTTGAATTTCTGACATTTTTCCATCAGCACCAATTCCTTCGATGGTAGTAATTTCTTTTCCCTCAGCTGCGACAGCAGGCAAAGTACAAGTTCTGGTAGCCACACCATCCAACATTACGGTACACGAGCCACATGAAGAAACTCCGCAACCATATTTCGTACCAGTCATATTTAATTCATCTCGTAGCACCCATAATAAAGGCATGCCTTCCTCGACATCTACATTTTGAATTTTTCCGTTAATCTTTAATTCCATGATATTATTTTTTTTGGAAAAAATTTAATTGATTTCTATTTTTCAAAAATATCTTTTTTTAAATGAAAAATGATATAATTACAAATCATTATCCAATGAATTTGTTTAAAATAAACTAGTTATATGTTACTTTGAATACTTCTATTTTTTTCGATATAAATCAATTATCTTCGAGCTCTCCTATTTGATTAGAATGAACGAAATAAGTCTACTTTGAGAAAAAACATATTACTAATCTTCCCTTTTATACTTTTATTTTTTTCTTGTAAAAATAAAAACTCTACTAAACTAAGAATTGCCACATCTGCCAATATGCAATTTGCAATCAATGAATTGGTTCATGATTTTTCCAAAACTACTGGAATTGAATGCGAAATAATTATCAGTTCTTCTGGAAAATTGACCGCCCAAATTAATGAAGGTGCTCCCTTTGATGTATTTGTTTCTGCCAATATGAAATACCCAAATGATCTTTTTGAAAAAGGATTAACCTTAGGGGAACCAAAAATTTATGCACATGGAAAATTAGTTTTGTGGACCATGAAAAAGGAATTAACACCATCCATTCAACAATTAGAAAATAATCACATCAAACATATCGCACTCGCCAATCCAAAAACTGCTCCTTATGGAAATGCAGCTCTCGAAGTATTAAACCATTTTCAAATTTTTCAAAAACTTACCACCAAATTAGTTTATGGAGAGAGCATTGCACAAGTCAATCAATTTGTCAATTCGCAAGCGGCAGATATTGGTTTTACCTCAAAATCAGTTGTTCTTTCTCCTAAAATGCTCGACAAAGGAAAATGGGTGGAAGTCGAGGATTCTATTTATCAACCTATCCAACAAGGAATAGTTTGCTTGAAAAATAAATCCAACAAAGAAAAGTTAGCTTTAAAATTTTCTGATTTTCTTTTTTCCACCAAGGGTAAAGAAATTTTAAATACTTTTGGGTATTCAACCAATTTTGATTGAATCCTTGATTTTGATTGACAATTTAATTTTAATTTTCCATGGACTGGGAACCACTTTTTTTAACTTTCAAATTAGCCTTCGTCACTACGATAATTCTATTGTTGGTTTCCATCCCTTTGGCCTATTGGCTCGCTTTTTCCAAAAGTAAAATCAAACCTATCATTGAAACTTTAGTCAGCATGCCTTTAGTTTTACCACCAACCGTTTTGGGATTTTATTTGCTAATTGCATTTAGCCCTTCAAATGGATTTGGAAAATGGTTGGATGAATGGCTTGGGTTGAGATTAGTTTTTTCGTTCGAAGGTTTAGTTTTTGCTTCTGTAATTTATAGTTTACCATTTATGGTTCATCCTATTCAATCTGGATTTTCTAATTTATCCAAATCACTTTTGGAAGCAAGTTATATGTTGGGGAAATCAAAAATAACGACCCTCTCCAGGGTGCTTTTGCCCAATATCAAATCTTCGCTTTTGACTGGAATTGTCTTAGCATTTGCACATACGATTGGTGAATTTGGAGTAGTCTTGATGATCGGAGGAAATATGCCCGGCGTGACTAAAGTTGCTTCTATTGCCATATACGATGAAGTTGAATCACTAAATTATGCGGCAGCCAATTCTTATTCTTTAATTTTATTTGCCTTAACCTTTTCCATCTTACTATTAGTTTACATGGTAAATGGTGGTTACTTAAAACGGTTTTGGAAATGATAGAAATATTCCTTCAAAAAAAACTAAATGCGCCTTCTGGCAAAATGCTGCTCGATATCAAGACTGACATCGAGCCAGGAAAATTCGTTACCCTTTACGGAAAATCTGGTGCAGGTAAAACTTCCACTTTAAGAATTCTAGCAGGTTTATTAAAACCTGATTTTGGCAAAATATCCATTCACGGAAATGTATTGTTAGATAGTGCTCAAAAAATATACCTTCCTCCTCAAAAAAGAAAAATTGGTTTTGTTTTTCAAGATTATGCACTTTTTCCCAACATGACTATTTTCGAAAACTTAAGCTTTGCTTTGTACAAAAATCAAAGCAAGAAAATTTTAGATGAGTTAATCGAAATAATGGAAATCGGAGACCTGCAAAATCAAAAACCTGATCGACTCTCAGGTGGTCAGCAACAACGAGTTGCCGTAGCTAGAGCTTTGGTTCAAAAACCAGAACTACTTTTGCTCGATGAACCACTCTCCGCTTTGGATGAAGAAATGCGAAATAAAATCCAAAAGTATATCCTTCAAGTTCACCGAGAATTTAACTTGACCACCATTTTGATTAGTCACGATTTAGCAGAGGTATTAAAAATGTCTGATGAAGTTTTAGTTTTGGAAGAAGGAAAAATAATTCAAAGCGGGAACCCAATAGATGTTTTTTCAAAAGAAAAACTGAATGGCATTTTTCAAGTATCTGGAGAAATAGTGAAAATAAAAACGGAAGAGAACATTCTTCATTTGACGATTTTAATAGGAAAGGATATTGCAAAAATAAAAGTAAATAATAAAGAATATAGCCACTTAAACCAAGGAGATTTTATTACTATTTCCAGCCAAGATTTTTCTCCAAAAATATCAAAACACAAATAATCATTCTCTCATTAGTTGTTGAACTTGATACTTCTTCCTAAATTAGCCTCCTAACAAAAGAATTATCAATCTATAAAAACAATCTACAAATGAAAAAGATTTACTTTTTTATCACCTTCTTTATTTTCTCAAATTCAATTTTTATTTCCTCCCAAAACAATCTTATTCCACCTAAAGATATTTTGAATCAATACAATCAAAAGATTAAGGAAGGGAATAATAAAATTAATTTTTCTGAAAATGAAATACAGTTTTTCGATAACCCCACACCTAATTTAGCTACTCCTATTACTCAAAATTCTACTAGCCTTTTACCGCCAGATGTAAACTGCTCCATAGAATGGCAAGATGCTATTTTTGGTACTTGCATAGGAAGAAACAATAGTTTGATTCCTTACGATTTTGATAATGATGGAACTACTGAATTAATTACCAATGCAAGTTCAAGCGGATTTGGAGACCAAGGATATTGGTATATTTTAAAATACAATTCAACAACTGCAGGCTATGATAAAATATATGTAAGTGCATTGTTTGAAGATGACATCGACAAGTTAACTTTGGCAGATATTGATGACTCAGGTGATATGGAATTATTGATCGGAGAAGCGAGTCGACTTCATATTGTGGACTTAGAAAATTTCCAAACGCTAACAACTATTGAATTTTCTGGAATTGGATCATGGGAAGGTATCGCTCAAATTAAATTAGGTGATGGAGATAATGATTCTGTTAAAGAAATTATGGTAAGTGGCCCAGACAATTTATATTTTGTCAACCCAATCACTTTAGAGTTAGAACAAACATTCAATATAGTCGGAGGTGATTTCGATTTTGGAAATGTAGATTCGGATAGTCAATTAGAAATCGTTTTTACAAACGGAACAACGCTGGAAATTGATAATGCCAATGCAATAGAGGAATATGATTTCCGACCAAATTTCGATAACACAAGTGGTTTTATTGAATTATCGGATATAGATAACGATGGATTCCTGGAAGCAATCGCTGCAGATTCTTGGTACAAAATCGGTCTTTTTGATGTAGAGTTAGAAGCTTTAAAATTCGAAATAGATTCGGACTTAGATATAGATGCATTCATGATGCTCGACATTACAAATGATGGCGAAGAGGAAATACTTTATGGTGATGGACAATGGGGAAATATCTATTGTCATGATGCATCGTCTGGTGCATTACTGTGGGAAATCAATAATCCTGAACATGGAACAACCGGAATTGCAGTAGCTGATTTTGATAATGACCAAAACTTAGAAGTTGTTTGGGGGGCGGGATGTTCCTCTACAGGATCTGACTATTTGTTTTTCCATAATGTATCCAATCTTAATTATGAGTGGCAATCAACACATGTAGATGGGCCTTTTTACGGACTTGAAATAGAAGATGTCGACCAAGATGGAACAGATGAAATTATTACTTTAAGTTTTGAAAGCGAGAGTGGATATGATGGAGGTATTTTAACTGTTTATGATGCGACTACCAAAAATATAGAATTTCAATCCGATGGAAATTTCTTTGGAAATGTATGGACGGGGATGTATAATTTAGAAATTGCAGATTATCAGAGTGATGGAGATTTAGATATTATTATTGCAGCTGGAGATACTTATGATGGAAAATTTTGGATAGTCGATGGAAACACATTTAATATAGAAGCAGAACATGAATATGGATTTCAAGAAAATATATCCGAGTTTCGAGCACTTGATGTAAACGATATTGATGATGATGGGACTTTGGAATTTATTGCTGCTAACTCCTCCAATTTATATATAATAAATAGTTTGACGTTTGAGGTGGAATGGGAAAGTAATGATTTTACTGGGTTTAATATTCCATCTGAAATATTGATAGGAAACATTGATAATGATCCTGAGAACGAAATAATTCTATGTAATGATTTTATTTATACCTATGACCATAGCACTTTTGCTCAAAGCTCAAGTGCAACAAGTGGTTTGACAGCAATGCGATTATTTGATTGGGATAATTCTGGAGATCTAGAAATTTTGGCTGGTTCTGAAGATGGGTTTTTCTATGTATTAGAAGGAAATACTCTTGAGGTTTTGGAAACTTTTGCACTTTCTTCTGAATCAATTGGCGGGATTGAAATTGCTGATTTGAATGATGACGGAGAACCTGAATTTGTAGTAACTGCTGGAGGTCAGATAATTTATCTTAGATCAAATGGAGAATTTATCAGTAGTCAAACTCTTGGAGATGGATTAGGAAAATTTGATGGAATCGTGGTAAAAGATTATGATGGAGATGGAGAACCTAATATTGTTTTAGGAGATCGATATAGAGTTTTAGAAGTCAATCCTGCTTGTGCGAATTGTTTATGGTTTGAACCCATATTAATGAGCGAGGATCCAAAATGTGGCGAACCTAATGGAAATATTTTTTCTCCTAATCCAAATTCAACTATAAGTTACACCTGGAATAACAATACATTTACGGATTCATTATCAGGTCTTGATGCTGGAACGTTTCAGGTTATTGCAACAAATGATGATGGTTGTTCAGACGAATTTACTTTGACCTTACAACAACAAATATTAAGCGCAAATATTTCTCAACAAGACAAAACATGCTTTGGACAAGATGATGGATGGGTAGCAGCTAGCATCCAAAATGGAGCACCGCCTTTCAATTTTAGTTGGTCAAATAATTCCATAAATGATACTATTTCCAACCTTGCCGCTGGAACATATACTTTAACCTTAACTGATGCCAATGGATGTTCCTTTTTGGAAACGATAGAAATTAATCAAAGTGAACTAGTAACAGAATTACAAAATATTAAACCTACTTGTGTAGATGATGCCAACGGAGCTGCAAGTATTAATGTGCTCGTTGGAGTCTTTCCTTTTAATTTTGCATGGGACAATGTAAGTGGTATTAATAGTATCAATTCATTAGGTTCTGGAGATCATGTAGTTACTATCACAGATGATATTGGTTGTGTTTCTTTTCATAATTTTTTTATTGATTCAACTTCACTTGAAATAATGACGAATCAATTATCGGCAAGTTGCAATGGCGAAAATGACGGATCTGCCAATGTAATGGTTAATGTCGGAACACCTCCCTATAATTATAATTGGAGCAATGGATTAGGCGCAACTGACCTCGTCAATAATATTACTTCTGGAACTTATACTGTTACCATTACAGATGGAAATGATTGTATGGCTTCCGATACTGTCATGATAAATGAATCAGTTTTAACCCTTCAATCAAGTGTAACAGAATTGGATTGTTTTGGAGATAATGATGGAAGTGCTGTTGTATTCGTTACAGAAGGTATTCCTCCCTACAGCTACCAATGGAATAATGGAATAACTGATAATTCTATTTCAGGACTTGGGACTGGAAATTTTTTCGTTTTGGTTCAAGATAGTGTTGGGTGTACAGTTGTTGAACAAGTACAAATAACCTCTCCTCCAGCATTTGAACTTGATTTTACAATAACCAATGATGATGATGCTACAAATGATTTTGACGGAGCCATTGAAGTAAATGTTACCGGAGGAACAGCACCATACTTTTTTAATTGGGACAATGGAGGAACAACTGAAATTATTGAAAACTTGGAAGCAGGAGAATACTATTTGCTAGTTACAGATATTAATGAATGCAAAATTGATTCGATAGTAACGGTAAATCTTTCCACTAAAATAACTGAATTGCAAAATGATATTTTTGAAATATATCCAAATCCTACAACAGATTATTTAATCGTTGATAATATCAAAAATAATGTTTCTATTAAAAATTTCCAATTGTACTCCTCTGATGGAAAACTTATTTCATTGGAAATAAATCAAGCTACGAATGGACGTTATAATTTTAATTTGAGCAAGGTTCCAAGTGGCCAATATATTTTATTGGCAGAAATAGATAGCGAATATTATTACAAAAAAATTGTTGTTCAAAAATAGATATTGAACAACATTCTGGGGAAATAAAAAAAGCTTGCCCTTCATCTTTTGAAGAGCAAGCTATTTTTCTATTACAAAATTATTCATCATAATCCGCTAATGGATTTTCTTTTTTCAAAGCTCTCAACGCTGCTTTGACCACTTCATCCGAGTCATTCCAAATCGTATAGAATCCATCTTCTTTATACAGACTTCGTGCTAGCCTAGCCTTTAATAATCGTTTTACATTTTCTTTAATTTTTCCAACATCTTCAGCATCTACCTTTGCTCCATTTTCTTCTCCAAATTTTAAAAAATCATTCAACATATTATCATCTACCACAAAATCATCTCTTAGTTTTTCCAAAGACATTTCTCTAAGTTCATTTGCATTATTTTCGGCATAGCGATAAATATATTGTGGTAAAACCTGACGCAAAGAAATATAGGAATCGTTCAAATATGTAGTGTCCAAAGGAATAAAAACATCAGGTGTAATCCCTCCACCACCAAAGACAATTCGTTTTTCTAATTTGGTAAAAAACTGAGTGGTATCTGATTGATGGATACTATCTTTATTTAAAAGTTCACCTCCTTGATATCGATTTATGATATCTGAGCTGTAAGCATTTTTATCATCATAAGATTTTTGAATCAATCTATCAGAAGGAGTAAAATACCTTGCTACAGTTAATCTTAAAGCAGATCCGTCATTTAGATCTAACTGCTCTTGAACTAATCCTTTTCCAAATGATCTTCGTCCAATGATAACTCCACGGTCCCAATCTTGCACCGCACCTGCAACGATTTCACTTGCTGATGCTGATCCTTCATCAATCAAGACTGCTACTTTTTCAATGGAAAAATGAGTCAATCCTGTTGACTTATATTCATTCCTACGAACTGTTCTTCCTTCCGTATAAACCAATAGTTTTCCTTTATCAGGAAAAAGTTGACTTAACATTTGAGTTGCCTTGTTCAAATAACCTCCAGGATTTTGACGTAAATCAATAACCAAATCCTTCATTCCTTTTTCATGCAATTCTTCGACTTCCTGCATAAATTCTCGATAAGTTGTTTCGCTAAAACGATTTACTTTAATAAATCCAGTTCGCTCATCCAACATATATCCAACGTCTACACTAAAAATTGGAATTGGCTCTCGCTTAATATTAAAATTTTTAACCGTTTTGCTTTTTCCTCTTTTCACTCCGACCTTCACTTCACTTCCTGCCTGTCCTCTAAGTTTGTTAACCAATTCTCGAACATCCGTTTCTCCACCTACCGCAGTTGAATCATTTATCTCAATAATTTTATCTCCTGCTAAAATCCCAGCTTCTTCTGATGGTCCGCCAGCAATTGGAGCTACCACCACAATTGTATCATCTAAAATGATAAACTCAATTCCAACACCATCAAAGTTACCTTCCAACTCATCATTAATTCTTTCCACTTGTGAAACTGGAATGTAAGAGGAATGTGGATCTAATTCAGAAATAATTTTATCAATTGCTTTCTCAATCAATTCATCACTATTGACTTCATCGACATAGCGAGCTTCTATGAATCGAAGCAAATCCTCAACTCTACCATTTCCAATTTTACTAAACTCCGCAGGATCGATTCCATCCGTTTGGATGATTAATTGAGGCGCAGGATTAAGTTGGGAACCAACATACATTCCACCGGCAAGCATCGCGGCAAAAAGAAAAGGAAGCCAAATATTTAATTTTCCATTCTTGGAATTCTCTATTTCAGGCATTATCTATAGTTAACTGATTCTAAAAGAACAAATGTAAGAATTTTCTATCTCCGAATTTGCAAATAATACGATACTTCTTTCGTTGTTTTTACAAAAAATGAAACAAGTTTTTCTTAATATTGTTTTCCTAAATTTGAACCAACTTAACCATTTTTTATTAAAACAAAACGCCATGGACAAAACAGGAAAAATTGATGATATTGATCGCAAGATTCTTTCTATTTTGATGGAAAATTCCAATACTTCTTATTCCGTTATTGCGAAACAATTATTTGTCTCAAGTGGAACGGTACATGTAAGAATGACGAAACTTAA
Source organism: uncultured Saprospiraceae bacterium (assembly GCA_937981555.1). Classification (GTDB taxonomy): domain Bacteria; phylum Bacteroidota; class Bacteroidia; order Chitinophagales; family Saprospiraceae; genus CAJQQY01. The sequence continues at coordinate 20,917 of CALJOK010000046.1, read as the reverse complement.
AGAAATGGGGATTGTCACCGGGGCAAATCTGACCATTGATCATACTAAATTGGGGTATGATGTAGTCGCATTCTTAGGCGTTTATTTAGAGAAAAGCTCCTTATATGATGATGTTTCTGAGCGGTTAAAAATGATTCCTGAAATCGTTAGCGCGCATTATACAACGGGGAATTATGGTATTTTTGTAAAAATAATTTGTAAAGACACTCTTCACCTTAGAACGGTCCTACATGACAAAATTCAAAGAATTGCAGGTATTCAAAGGACCGAAACCATGATTTCTTTGGAAGAAAGTATCAATCGACCGTTAACTATTGAGAAAAAAGAGTAGTATCTTTGACGCCAATCTATCACGCAGTTTGAATTGTGAATAAGAATTATATTATGGAATAGTTCTTGTTTTTATTTTTTATTGATTTGCGAATACACCCTCCAAAACTGCTGAATTATGAAAATTGTACAGAAACTATTATTAGTTTTATTCTCTCTATTTATTTGCCAACAACAATTGGCAGCCTCATCTCACACTTTTTTCACTAACAATTTAATTGATACCATTCCTCAAATCGAACCTGAATACAAGGGCAATCGAATATTGGTTAAGTCAATTAAGGTGATTAAGAAAAAAGGTAAGTCCTATAAAATAGAATATAAACTCGTCAACAATGGTCGAAATAAAGTTAAGCTGGGAAAACCTAGTTTAATACCAAAAGACCTTATCATTCAATTTGATAAATCCTTGGAAGAAAATGATCTAGTTGAAGCCAAATTTTCAATTATTGAAAGCATCAAAAAGCAATCAATTTCTCTTCGTCCCGGTCAATTGATTTTGGGAAATAAGATTAAGTTTACTCATAAACCAATTCCACCTTCTGATCGAATTGCTAGCGAAATGGAAAAACCTAAGGTCGAAATTGTTGAAAACAAGAATGATAAAAAGGATATTTCTACCGATAAAAAAGTAGAACTAGAAGTCAAAGAAGATCAAAAAACTGAATTTGATGAAGCGGTAAAAGATATTATTGTAGAGGTTCCCTTGCCAGATAATGAATTAGAAAGTCCACGATTTCCTTTTGAGTCTTCTTCACAAAAAGAAGAAACTAAAACTCAGGAAGTACCGCTGGATGAAACTGTTTTGGTAAAGCCAAAGAAAAAAGAAAGTGTTGAAAAATTAGTAATTAAGGATACTGAATCTATTTTGGAAGGCTTTCCAGATAAAGATCATGAAAAGGAAATAGAAGTACCTGAGACTGAATTCATTGATTCGATTGCAAATAATCAATCGATGGAAGAAGATCTAGACAATCAAATTTCCAATGAAAAACTTTGTGCAGATTTAATCATTGAAGATGCGAAGATTTTGAAAAAAAATAAACGTATTGTTCTTGTAAAATACACTATTAAGAATATTGGAAACATTCCAATTTCATTGCATGGTGCAACTAAAAAGGAAAATGATAATATCGCTCTTGAATCACATTTCACCAGGTCTCATAATTTGACAAGAGGATCAATTCCTGTTGATTTTACATTTTTGAAAAAAGGAAATAGGGATAATAAAGGTATGCTTGTTCCTGGAGAAACAATTTCTAAGAAAGTTAAAATTGAGATTTCAAAGGTCACCAAATTTACTCCAGTTTTAGCTTTAACCATCAACCCTGTTTCTACTAATGTAGAATGTAATAGATTGAATAATATCTTTTTTATTGACCTTGAAGAAAAAGCACCTGAAAAGACAAAGCCAATGCCATCACCACCAATGAGTGAAGGGGAAGTTGAAAAGATAACTACTTTAGAGAATTAATCAGATTTTTGATTTAATAGAAAAACGCCATTTGCTACTTACTGCAAATGGCGTTTTTTAGATTTCAAAAAAACTATTTTTTAATTTTTCTCTTTTGAAACATCTTCAAATATCTCTTCTAACTTCTTTTTAATTTCATCCGCATCTCCGCTCAAGTTTTTCAATTTTTCTTTCATCTTTGGATCATTTGAAATTTCTTCCAATTTCTCTTTCCAGTCATCTCCATGCTCCTTTAATAATTTCTCAAGGTCTTTAGATTCCAATTTCACATCTTCCAAAATGTCTTTAAATTTAGCCTGAAGCTCTTTGTCGTTGGCTATGTCTTTAGTTTTTTCTTTTAAAATATCAATTAGTTCTTTTGCAGAATCCGCTGTTTTATCAATTTTTTCATTGTTCTCTTGAGGTGTTCCATCACATCCAACAAAAGAAAAGATTGCTACACAAAAGAAGAAAACCAAACTTTGTAATTTCATTGTTATTTGTTTTTGATTAAATAAGATTTCATAAAAGTATAAAACTAATTTTAATAAGTATTTATTTTTCTACAAAGTAAATCTTGAAATCTACGAAGGAAGACTTTTACTACAAAAAGTATTTCTTTTTAAAAGTTAAAGAATAGTGGCAAATTCTATTTCACTTCATTTCCATGAACATACGTTTTTAGAATTTGAATATTCTCTAATTCAGTCGTAGGAATTTCTAATGGATTTTTATCTAAAATTACAAAATCTGCATATTTGCCTTTTTTGATAGAACCTATTTTATCTTCCATTTTGATTTGCCAAGCTGCGTAAATAGTCATCGCTTTTAGTCCCTCCACAATTTCAATTTGCTCTCCATCTCCCATTAATTTTCCTTCTTTTGTTTTTCTTAAAACAGCAGTTTGAATTAATCGAAATGGATCACTTTTAAACATCGGCTGATCAGCATGAAAAGAAAATTTCAATCCATTATTTTTAACCGTTGCAACTGGTAATATTTGATCACCTCGCTCCTCTCCTATTATTTCATTCTTCAAAGCTTCTCCGTAAAAATATAAATGATTGATGTGAATACTTGGCGTCATATTCAACTTAGCCATCCTTTTGATCGAAGTATCTGACAGCAAAAGACAATGCTCTAAGCGATGTCTCGAATTTGTAATTATATTGTTTTTATTTACTTTCTCAAAAGCATCAATTGTTTCTTCTATCGCTTGATCACCTTGCACATGAACGGCAATTTGCCAACCTAGCTTTTGATATTTTTCTACAAAATCAATCATATCTTTTTTCTCGATTAATCTTTTCCCAGCATATCCTTCAGGAATTTGCAACCCATTTTTTGTCAAATCCGAAACTTTGTAGGGTTCAGATAAATACATCGACCCTGTATACGGCGAACCATCATACCAATGTTTTATTCCTAAAAATCGATAAAAGTCATCTCCATTCTCAGGAGAGTCAGGCAACAAAAAAGCTCTATCATGCCTTGCATAAATAAAGTGTCGAACACTTGGTTTTCGTTTTGGGAAATAACCAATAAAGGATAAAAATTGATTTAGCAATTTTGGCTTTCCCGCAGAGAAGTGTTCGTATAATTGAAGTGGTTTTTCATCTTTTATCGTTAGACCTGTACTAACAATAGTAGTATTCCCGCTGCGAGAGTATTCATCAAAAACCTCCCGTGTGGCTTGAATCATAACCTTTGGCGTCAAGGATTCTTCCAACATTTCATTGAATGGTTTAATCGCTTCTTGTTCGGCAATAAAACCTGTTAGCGCTCCATCTTTATCTTTTTCATAAAAACTCATTTCGGTAGGATCAGGTGTATCCTTTGAGATATTGGCTAATTCGAATCCTTTCGAATTTGCCCAAAAAGAATGTAAACTTTGAGAAATAATTAAGATGGGATTTTCAGGTGCGATGCTATCTAAAAAACTAATATGAGGGGCAGCTAACCCTTTTATCAGAATCGGATCAAACCCTCGACAAATGATCCATTCCCCTTTTTCAAAATTCTTAACTTCACTATTTAGATGGTTCCACAATTGCTCAGGAGAGGAATGAGTAAAACCAGATAAATCTACCATCCCGTGTAAAAAAGTAGATAAGGCTGGATGAGTATGACTATCTATAAATCCAGGGAGTAATGTTTTTCCTTGTAAGTCAATCAACCTAGTTTCATCACTTTTCAATGCTAACATTTCATCCTTCGTTCCAAGCGATTTTATGATTCCGTTCTCTACAAAAATGGCTTCCACCTTTCTGCTATCCTCTTCCAGAGTAATGATTTTTCCATTAAAAAAAATACTGCTTTTTTCTTTTGGAAAATCAATCATCAAATATTTAGAGAATAGAAATAAAGAAAATAATGCGACCGTTAGAACTATTATATATTTAAATTTACTTTTCATTTCGATTTGTTTTTTCATCAAGAATTGGAATTCTAAATCGCTCTACCACAGAAGTTTGATGTTCTTTTTCCATAATCATTTTCATTTCTCCAACCACCTTTGGAAATTGATTGGCCACATTATTTTGACAAGCTAAGTCTTTTTCCAAATCAAACAATTCTACTTCCATATTCCCATCAAACATATTTTGACGAATCGCTTTCCACTTTCCCATTCGTACTGCTTGCTGTCCTTTATACGATGGAAATTCCCAATATAAAAATTTATGATTCTCTTTTTGATTTTCTCCATTCAACGTTGGCAACAAACTTATACCATCAGAATGAAATGTACTTTCCACTCCTGCCATTTCACAAAATGTTGGTAGCCAATCCCAAAATGCGGAGAGTTGATTAGAAGTACTTTTCTCTTTTATTTTGGCTGGCCAATGAGCAATCATTGGCACTCGAATGCCACCTTCTTGGGTGTAGCCTTTCCCCCAACCTCTGTCACTTCGAAAAGGATTAGCACTTTCAAAAAATGGAGAGTCTGCTCCTCCAATATCATAAGTTGGTCCATTGTCGCTAGTAAAAACGATCAAGGTATTTTCATAGATTCCTTCAGCTTTTAATTTTTCAACTAACTCTCCGACTTGCTCATCGAGATAAGAAACCATCGCAGCATAAGTTGCTCGAGGTTGATAATTTGGAAAATAACTTCGTCCTCCTGGGTAAGGATCTTCAGCACCAAATTTATTTTCATAAAAATCAACCCAACGCTTAGGAGCTTGCAAAGGAAGATGTGGGATTGGAGAAGCGTAATACAAAAAGAAAGGTTTTGATTTATTTTGATCTATAAATTGAAGCGCTTCTTGGTGCATCAAAGTTGGCGCATAATCTTTTTGGGTATACTTTTTATAAGCAGTTTCATCTAACGAATCAGCGATATTTTCAAGTTGAGTTCCAGGAGGAACAAGATCATTATCTAACCAAATTTTCTCTTCATTTTTCCAAAGATGTTTGGGGTAATAAGTGTGTGCTTGACGCTGGCAATTGTACCCATAAAAAAAATCAAAACCCTGCTTGGTTGGAATGCCTTCCGAAAGTGGTGCACCTAATCCCCATTTCCCAACCATACCTGTAGCGTATCCTTTTTCCTTTAAAAGTTCAGCAATCGTAATTGAGTCTGAAGGCATTGGATACTGTCCTTCCAAATTTGGATCGTTTACCGCTTTTTCAAAATTCCAAACATCCCCACGAGATGTCCACTCATCATTTCCACGAACATATGCATGGCCAGAATGTTGTCCTGTCAAAAAAATACAACGGGAAGGAGCGCAAACTGGTGAACCTGAATAATGTTGGGTAAACTTTATTCCATTTTCTGCCAGGGCATCAATATTTGGTGTTTCAATTTTTGTTTGACCATAACAACCTAATTCATTGTATCCCAAATCATCCGCTAAAATAAAAATGATATTGGGTGGAGAATCTGTTTTAGTTTTTTGGCAAGAATTGAAAAAGAAAAATAGAAAGAAAAAGAAAAGTAGGTTTTTCATATTTTAATTTTTTAAAATTGAAAGAAAGGAAATTTAATTTTCTTATTCAAATAATTGCCAATTTTACTTATACATTAGGATATTATTTAACGCATTTTTATTTGGCGAAGATAATATTTTTGTTAACTTTAATTATTCAGGTAACCAAACTAAAAAAATAAAATTATGTTGAATCAAGAAGTACGCAAAATCATGAGATCAGACCCTATCGTTGCTCATCCGAATGATACTGTGGTCAACATTTCAAAATTAATGGTTAATGAAAAAATCCAACAAATCCCAGTTGTTGATCAAGATCACAAATTGGTCGGTATGATTACGTCCTATGATTTATGGAAAAATTCTATCAATCATGAATCTATTAAATTTGAATTGGTCAAAGATGTAATGAGTACCAATGTACTGGTCATCGAACCAAAAGATAAGGTTGGAACTGCGGCGGAATTATTTATTGATCGTCGATTTAAAACTTTACCCGTTGTTAATCTTGATAATAAATTGAAAGGAGTGATTACTGCTTTTGATGTTATTAAGCATGTTATGAGAAAAGAATATCCTCAACCGATTTTGTACAAAGACATTTTAGAGGAAGGCGCCAAAATCGTTTAAAAATTTAATTGATTAGATGGAAAAGGGCTGTTAGTGTGTAATGTACTGACAGCCCTTTCTAATTTTGAAACTCAAATTTAAGCACAAAATTGGGTGTAAATCCTAATTCTAATTGATCTGTATATTCTAAACCAGGAGGAACATTCGGGCGAATATCCATAAAAAATCCTCGCTTATAAATATTGGTTTTATTATAAATATTAAAAAAGGAAAGACCAATCTTCCCTTTCCATTTTTTACTATTTTTTGGATAAAAATTATACAACACAGAAGCATCCAATTGATGCCTTGCAGGTAATCTTTCACTATTAAATTCATTGACTAAAGGTCGAATATTTTCTATTGGCCCATTCATTCCTTGTTGAATATCAATCGTATAGTTTTCCTTCAATGAAAACGGAGTACCAGACGCATATTTCCAACCTAAGGAAAATTCAAAATTTTTATAACTCCATAAATTCACCCAATGAAAATTATGAGGTTGATCATTTGATGCATCAAATTCCATATCAAAAAAAGTAGGGAATTCATGCTTCACTTTACTCAAAGAATAACTGATCCAACTCGAATAATTTTCCCATCTCTTCTTTATCAAAATATCTAGCCCTCTAATTTCAGCTCGCCCCAAATGAAATATCCCCGATGGTTCATCATCAAATCCAGTAGCCAAGGAAGTCAATCCATTAATTTTTTTATAATAGGATTGAACATCAATTAACCAATCACTTTTATGAAAAACAAAACCTAATTGATATTGCGTTGCATCCAAAATTGGCACTTCTTTTTCTCCTGCCAAAACCCAAACTGGCGTTTCGATACTAGATCGATCTCCTTCAATCTGCTCTAGTTGACTTAAAAATTGATAGTATTTTCCAGTATTAAAATTCAGACCAAAATGATCCGTAAGCTTAAACCAAGTTTTTAATCGAGGTTCTAAATAGCTTTGATTTTCACTTTCCAAAAAACTACCTCTTAAACCAAAATCAAAACCCAACCTTTTTTCTTTATTGGTATTAAATGAAGCGTAACCTATGTGGACATCTGAATCATAAACTTTATTTTGGTCCGCTTGTGGATTATCTCGAGTTTGCTTGGTTACTTGAAAAGCTACATCGTAATTGATGAATTGATATCCAAACTTTATTTTATGATCCTTGCTCGTTTTATATTGATTAGAAAAGTGGATTTGCTTTTCATTAATCATACTTTTTTTAAAGCCAAATTTATCTTGTGGCCCAGTAGTCAAACCTACTATACTATAATCATAATCATAGTGATAATCTGAAACAAGTGCGGTTAACTTTGAGGAAAATTGAGTATTCCATTTTCGATCCCAAGCAAAACTCAAACCGCTGTTCTCCAAAAATAAACTATCGGACTGAACTTGATTTCGTAAATTATTTTTTAATACCGATTGGAAATCATTTTGCCCAAAAAATCCTGCTATTGAAATTTTATCTTTTTTCGAAACTTGAAAAGAAGCTTTTACATTACTATCAAAAAAGTAAAACTCATCATCGATTTCAATTTCGTCGGACGTTGGAGCATTGTTTGGTGTTTGAAACAAAATTCCACGCTGTACCCTTTGGGCATAGTTTTTAAAAGTAGGTGATCGCCAAACTTCAGAAATAGATCTTCGAACTGAAAAAATCAGGGATACTTTATTTTCCAAAAAAGAAATCTTTCCATTGGCGAACGCATTAATAAAATTTACCCCAACGTCATAGTCAGATTTCCCATCTAAAAGAGCCTCCGTCTTCAAATCTATCACTCCTGAAATTCTCCCCCCATATTCTGAATTAAATCCACCTCGATATACTTTTGCTCGATCCATAATGTATGGATTTAAAGCAGAAAGGTTTCCAAAATAATGAGCAGAATGATAGATCGGAATGTCTTCCCAAAGGATCAAATTTTGGTCAGGTGTTCCACCTCTAATACTGATACTTGATGCGGAACCGCCTGGAGAAGAAATACCTGGTAGAAACTGAATCGTTTTAAGCACATCTGGTTCTGCTTGCCCTGGCAAAGCCTTGATTTTATTAGGCTGCAACTGAGTATATGATCCATTCCCTTGCGTACTAATGCCATCAGTCAGATAAGCTGTAACTACAACCAAATCATCCGGAAACTCATAGGTTTCAAAAGTAAAAATTGAACAAGGTTGACGTAATAATTTGGAAGCTAGAACTTTAATGGAAGGATAACCGACATAGCTAATTATGATGCTATCGTTTTTTTTTATTTCAGCAGATAAACTAAATGATCCATCAATTTCGGAAGTCGTTCCTATAGAAGAATTCTTTAAATAAATATTGGCAAATTGAACAGGCTCTTTAGAAAATCCATCGATTAATTTCCCGCATAAAAGTGAAAGGTTTTGACTTTTGTTTGGTGCTAAATCAGATGGGCTGTCGACTGCATTTTTCTTTTTTAATATAATATAATTGCTCTGCACGATTTCAAAATCCAGTTCTGTAGGTTTTAAAATCGAAGAAAGAAAAACCTCAATAGTTGTTTTTTTAGCAGGAGGGCGAACAATGACATCTTGAATATCATCGACCTTATAAGAAAAAAGAAAACCATAATCAGATTCTAAAACCTGAACTACTTGCTCCAAAGAGACCTCCTCTAGATTGATCTCAATTAATTTTTGTTGAGAAAAAAGAGAAAGTGAAAAAAGAGAAAAAAAAATTGTAAATATATTGTTATAAATATTCAAATACAGTAATTATTATTTTAAAATGATATTCTGACTATCCACTTTTTCATAAGAAATACCAAGTGGTGTTAAAATAGTTTTTAATGCTAATTCTAAATTTCCTTTTTGAAAACTAGTGGAAATTTGATCTTTGGAATCTATATTCTTGACATCAACTTTTACTTGATATTGTCTTTCCAATTCTTCCAAAACAATTTTCAATGCTACATTTTTAAATTTAAAAACTCCATTAACCCAATCTGCTTTTTCACTAGGAACCGTTTTCCATTTTTCAATATTTCCTTTATCTGAAACTCTAATCGCATCATTGGCAATTAATTCTCCCAGAACATTTCCATCTAAGTTTACAACTTCCACTTTTCCACTTTGGCATTTTACATCTAAAAAATTATTTCTAGATCGAACATTAAATTTTGTTCCTAAAACATTTACGCTACCTTTTGGAGTATAAACTGAAAACTTGGAACCTTTTTTAACTTCAAAAAAAGCTTCGCCTTCTAGATTGATGACTCTGTTGGTTGACCAAGTTTCTTTATTGTAACTCAATTTACTTTCCGCATTCAATATAAATTTAGAACCATCAGGCAGAGTCGCTTCTGTACGTTCACCTTGTGCTAAATCATATTTCACCATATCTGATTGAGGCCAAAAAAGCCAAGCAGCTAATAGCAAAATAGAAGCAGCTACGCCATATTTGGCCCAACTAGAAAGAAAGAATCTTCTCCCCTTGTCAGGTGAAACCTTTTTCTTTTCTTCTTGTAAAATTTTGGCAAGCATTTTGTCTTCATCGAATTTTGGAACCGAAAGTCCATTCGTATTTTCAAATACATCAATCAAAGAATCATACTCAGGTCGAAGTTGAAACACTTTCAACTCTTCTTCCGACAATGTGCCATTTATCCATTTATGTAATTGTTCGTCATTTATCATTTTTAATATTTATGATTAAAAGGAGAATACAGTATAAAGACATTCTACCTTTCAAAAGACTTACTTTACTATTTATTTATTTTTAAAATTGTTTCTGTTTCAAACCAAATGATTACTTAATCAACCAATCATTTATCTTATATTTTTGGAAATTTGCCTTAGACTATCCAAGGCATTATACATTCTTTTTTCTACCGCCTGTTTACTAATTCCTATAATCTCAGCGATTTCCTTATAAGTTTTCTTATCAATTCTACTCATCAGAAAAACCAATCGTTGCTTTTCAGGAAGAGAAGCAATGGCGTCTTCGAGTTTTGATTTAAACTCTTTTTCTTCCAATAAAAATTCTGGACTTTCATTACTTCGATCGGTGTGCGGAAGATTTTCAAACTTAAGCACTACTTTTTGATGGTTATGATTATTGATGAGTAAGTTATTGGCTGTTTTAAAAACATAGCCTTTGGCACTTTCAGGAATAACAGAAGCACAATTTTTCCAAAGCTTAGTAAATGCCTCTTGTGTTAAATCTTCCGACAAATCGTGATTTCCAGTTTTGTAATACAAATAACTATGTAGCGATTTCGCGTACTCTTTAAAGATTTTGGTAAAGATAGGCTCCTCGCAAATAGAGGTGAAATTTGACATTTTTAAAATATTTATATCTTTTTCTTATTTTCCTTTATCTAAAGGTAGGGTTTTTGAAAGTTACTTTGTCTTTACTTTAACTTGCCTGTTTGACCTTGTTTTAATTTTTTTATAAAAAAATAATAGCTAAGCAAATTAAAACGCCAAATTTACAAAATCTCAGCAAGAACATAATTTTATATTTATCAAATTAAAAATATAGTATCTGCATTTAATCTACACTTATATTTTGGTCTTCTATTTTGCCTCTTTTTAAGAAAGAAATACCAAAATTAAAAATTCCCCTTTTCTATCAAAACTCAAGTTGGATCTTTTTATCTGAACCTAGTTCAGGTTGAAATCCTTTGCTTTGAATTGAAAGAACCAGATTACTATTTTTTAATTTTTTAAAAACCTAATTCTTATGAGATCCATTCAAATTATATTTCTTTTAAGCATCCTCTTTCTTTTTGCCTCATGTCAAAAAGATGATTCTACCAGTACAGATACTAATATCACAGATATTAATGAAATTGATCCGAACGGAAATGGAAACAACTTGCCAGGTGGAACGGTCAATAATAATTCTATGGTCTCCCTTGGCAGGCTACTATTCTGGGATCCAATTCTTTCGGGCGAAAAGGATGTTGCTTGTGCAACTTGTCATCATCCAGATTTTGGATATGCAGATGGAAGGGAGTTGCCGATGGGTGTCGGAGGTCAAGGATTGGGACCAGCTAGAATTGATGCGGTAAACGATGACATTGAAGTTGGAGGCAGAAATACGCCGACCATAATTAATACGGCCTTTAATGGAATAAGTGCAAATGGGAATATTGATCCAGCTCAAGCTCCGATGTTTTGGGATAATAGATTGAGAAGTTTAGAAGCTCAAGCACTTGGACCATTATTATCATTTGAAGAAATGCGAGGTCATGCCTTTAATGAGAATGTGGCACTTGATAGTATCGTGAATCGATTAAGTAATATTGGGCAATATAATACACTTTTCACCGCAGCCTTTGGAACAAATAACTCTATCACTTCAACTAATATTGGTTCTGCTATTGCTGCATTTGAAAGAACGATAATTGCTACCGATAGTCCGTTCGATCAGTTCCAAGCAGGAAATCAAAATGCACTAACTCAGGCTCAAATTAGAGGAATGGATCGATTCGAAGATATCGGTTGTGACGATTGCCACAGCGGCCCGATGTTTTCTGACTTTGAATTACATGTTGTTGGTGTCCCTGATAATAATTTGTTAGCCACTTCAGATGCAGGTGCAAATGGTTCGTACGCATTCCGAACGCCTACCTTAAGAAATCTGGGAGAGACTGGTCCATATTTTCATAATGGTGTTGGCGGTAACTTGCAAGAAACGATTCAATTTTATATCACCGCTAGAAATTTCGCCAGGGGAAATGGCGGAGGTGGTGGCAATGGTGGAGGAGGGAACAATGGGCTAAATGTTAACCCAAATGTCAATCAAAACGACATCGACAATGATGTACGAAATCTACAAAACTTTAATAATAATGATATTCAAGACATCATTGCTTTTATCCAAGCATTGGATGATCCTGGTTTTGATCGGACCATTCCAGCGACAGTTCCGAGTGGATTAAATCCTGGAGGGAATATAGATTAATACGTGAGTTGTGATAGCGCTTAAAGCGCTATCACAACTTCTCAATTTGACATTTTTGCCAACCATTTTTCCATTTCAAATGTCCATTCTTCTTTATATCTATTCATAAAATCTTCATGATAGGCATTTTTAAAAAAATGTAAATGTTTTGTTATGGAATTGCAGTTGGAAAACAATTTTTCCGTTTCTTCCTTTTTAACTTTTTTTTCAGCATCTCCTGCAAGAATAAAAATCGGCGTTTTATTCAACCCTATATATCTCTCAGGACTCAAATCTGTTGAACTTGCTTCCACTCTCATTTCTGTAAACTTTGTCATCGGATAAAATGCAAAAGAAGGAATTGGAAATTTGTCAACTCGATTTTTTAAAGCATTGGTGATATTATCGTAGCAAGATTCAAGCACCACAAAATCATAATCTGGTTTTTCTTGAAAACTATAAACGATGGTTGCTGCGCCCAAAGACATTCCATGAACGGCAATTTTTTGCATTCCTTCTTCCTTTAAAAAATCAACGCCAGCTAATAAGTCAAATCTTTCTTGCCAGCCAAAAGAAATTAAATCTCCCCCACTCTCTCCCGTTCCTCGCAAGTCTGGCATTAAAACATTGAAACCTTTTTCTTGATAAAACTTAGCTCTCAAAACTACACCTAATCTATTTCCACCAATCCCGCTGAGCAAAATAATTGCTTTGTTAGATGTGTCATTTGGGATAAACCATGACGAAATTTCCAATTGATCAAAAGACTTAAATGTTTGATTTTCAACAGTTTGTGAAAAGTACTTTTGGGAAGAAGGTATTTTTTGAGGATGCGCCCTTGTAGCAATTTTGCTTCCCAATAAACTCACCATTATCCAAAATATAAATCCTATCACAGCAAGGATCAATAAATTCTTTGTTGATAAAAACTTCATTTTAGTATTGCTTTAATTTTTGTCCAAAATTCTTGAAATGTAGATATGTTGTTATGACTTCCGAATTCGATAGTAGTAAAAGTTGAAGTTGGTTTTAATTCTGACTGCAATTCTTTAGCATGGTTGTATGGAATCACTTCATCATTTGTTCCATGAAAAATATAGATAGGACAATCTACTTTTCCTATTTTATCTTTATTAGAAAAACTGAATTTTAACAATGCTTTTACGGGAAATATTTTAAACCGACTTTGCGCTAAATCTGCAAAGTTGGCAAAGGGCGTTTCGAGAATTAGTTGTTGCGCTTTATTCTTTGAAGCAAGATCGACTGCAACTCCTGTACCTAGCGATCGACCATAAATAATAATTTGAGCAGCGTCATATTTTTCCAATAAAGAATCATACAACATTTGAGCGTCTTGATTAAAATTAGCCTCGGTCATTTTACCTGTACTTTTTCCAAAACCTCGAAAGTCGGAAATCAAAACATCATAATCCAATTGGACAAAATCATCAGCGACTTCTCCCCAATCGTCTAACGCCCCTGCATTTCCATGAAAATATAAAATAATTCCTTTCGGCTTTTTGGAAAAAAAATGAAGTGCGTGAACCATTGTTTTTTCATCGACTTGGAAAAATTTTTCTTCAAAATCTCCTTCGAAATTAAAGGTGTGGTCTACCGCTAATTTTTGAGGAAAGAAGATGAGTCGCTCCTGAAAAAAATATAATAATAAACAAAGGAGTAGATAAAGCCCAGCAATAAAATAAAGAAACTGTAGCAGCATTTTCATATTTTAAATTTTGCTCAAAATACGAAATTTTGTCTATCTTGATTTCAGAAAAAAATGATATGAAAAAGATAAATCCACAGGCTCGTTATCATGAAACCAATGAATGGGTATTGAAAAATAACGAAACGGCTCAACTAGAAGGAAATATTTTCACTATTGGAATTACTGATTTTGCGCAAACAGTTTTTGGAAAGGTGATTTCAATCGACTTACCAAAAGTGGGAACTTTCATCGAAAAAAATAAAGAATTAGTAATAATTGAATCCAATAAAACTACAACTGAAATTGAATCTCCCTTAAGTGGGAAAATAATTACAATTAACGCTGAGTTGAAAAATCATCCAAATTGGCTCAATGACTCTCCTTACGACCAAGGTTGGTTAGTAAAAATGGAATTGACTAATCCATCTGAGTGGGAAAATTTAATGAGCGCGGATGAATATAAAAACTATATGTCCGTTTTTTATAACAAGATATAAACGAGAAATACTAATCCATTAAATTCTCTTTTTCAAATTGATTAATCACTAACTTAGTATAACCTTGGGGCATCAATCTCACCATCAAATCTAGTTGTTTCGCATCTTTTCCAATCAATATTTTAGACCGCTTTTTTTGAATACCTTTGACGATTGTTGCCGCAGCAGATTCAGGAGTGGTGATAAACATTTTTTCAAATCTCTTCGTGACCTCCTCCTGCTTTTCATCAGAATCTATCTCGCCAGCCCATCTTGAATTTTTAGCAATATTAGTTTTAATTCCACCTGGATGAACTGAATGAATTTTGACATGAGGGAAATCCATCATCGCTTCCATTCGCAAAGATTCGGTCAATCCTCTAATCGCAAACTTCGATGCACAATATGGTCCTTGATGTCCAATCCCTGCAATTCCAAAAATACTTGAAATATTAACCAAAGCCGCTTCGGACTGTTTTTTTAATAATGGCAAAAATGTTTTCGTACCATAAACCATTCCCCAAAAATTAATATTCATCACCCATTCGAAATCTTTGTACTCCACTTCTTCAACTGATACTCGACCAAGTGCAACTCCTGCATTATTTATAACAATATCTACACGTCCAAATTCTTCAGAGATTTGTTGAGCAAATTTTTCGAAATTTTCAACTTTGGAAACATCAAATGCGGCAGAAATTATTTTTTCAGAACTTAAAGGTTTAAGTTCTTCAATAGTTTGCAATAGTCCAGTTTCATTAAAATCATTTAAGGCTAAATGACTTCCTGCTTTGGCAAATTGTTGGGCGAGCGCTTTTCCGATTCCTGATGCTGCGCCGGTGATGACGACGACTTTGTCTTGGAGGTTTTTCATGGTATGTATTTATTTTTGAAAAAAACTAATCACAACATACACATTTTGAAGGGTTAAAATATTTCCTTAGTTTAATATTTTGAGGGTAAAAAAACTCACAAGGTGACTTATAATCACCTTGTAAGTAGGAAACTAAACTTCCTTCATCAAAAATTCATGCACCGATTCCGCTGCCTTCCGACCTTCCGCAATTGCCCAAACCACTAACGACTGCCCTCTTCTCATATCTCCAGCAGTAAATACTTTTTCTAAATTCGTTTGGTAATTTTCAGCTTTGACATTACCTCGCTCGGTCAATTCAATATTTAATTTTTCGAGCAAACCTTCTTTTTCTGGATGTAAATATCCTACCGCCAACAATGCCAACTCACAAGGAATTTCTCTTTCTGTCCCTTCGATTTCTTCAAAATTAGATCGACCAGTTTTTTCATTCATTGTCCATTTTACATTGACTAATTTTACTGCTTTGAGATTTCCTTTTTTATCACCAATAAATTCTTTGGTCAAAATGGCCCACTCTCGTTCGCAACCTTCTTCATGTGACGAAGTTGTTTTTAACAACATCGGCGCAGCTGTCCAAGGAATATCGGTTGGTCGTTTTTTAGGCGGTTGTACTAAAATTTCTAATTGCAAAATTGATTTCGCTTCATGCCGATTAGAAGTTCCTATGCAATCTGAACCGGTATCTCCACCACCAATAACCAAAACGTTTTTCCCAGTAGCCACCAATTCCTCTTTCTTCGAAATCGTATCGCCCGCTACCCTTTTGTTATTTTGTTCTAAAAATTCCATGGCGAAATGAACGCCTTTTAAGTCTTCCCCTTTGACATTTAATTTTCGAGGAACAGTTGAACCACCGCATAAAACGACTGCATCAAAATCATCCAACAATTTTTTGACTGGAATATTTCTACCGACATTCGCATTCACCTCGAAGCGAATTCCTTCCGCTTCCATAATTTGCAAACGTCGATCGATTACCCATTTTTCTAATTTAAAATCTGGAATTCCGTAGCGAAGTAATCCACCAATTCGAGAGTTACGTTCAAACACCGTTACCGAATGTCCTTCTTGATTTAACTGTGCTGCTGCTGCCAAACCTGCTGGTCCAGAACCAACTACTGCTACTTTTTTACCAGAACGAATCACAGGTGGATTCGGTTGAATGAATCCTTTTTCAAATGCTTTTTCAATAATATTTTTTTCAATCAACTCAATGGCTACGGGCGGTTGATTAATTCCCAATACACATTTTGACTCGCAAGGTGCAGGACAAATTCGTCCTGTAAATTCTGGAAAATTATTTGTCGCACTTAAAATATGATAAGCATCTTCCCAATCTTCTTGGTAAACTGCATCATTAAAATCAGGAATCACATTTCCCAACGGACAACCCGAAAGACAAAATGGAACACCACAATCCATACATCGACTTGCTTGCGTTTTAACTTTTTTTTCAGAAAAACCTTTATAGATTTCTTGATAATCTTTTACCCGAACATCTACTTTTCTTGATTTAGGTAACTCTCTTTTATATTTTAAAAAACCTTGTGGATCTGCCATAATTATTTATTTTTTAACTCGCTGAGTCGAATATCTTCAATTTAAAAGTATTGCAGGTATCGGATACCTTAAAGATATCCGATACCTAATTACACGGTAAACTATCATTAGCCAATTAGCACTTCTTGCTTTTTCTGTTCGAGAATTCTTTTATAATCTCTTGGAATAACTTTGATAAATGTATGTTTTTGTATCTCCCAATCATTGAGAATTTCCAAGGCCTTCTTACTACTCGTATATAAAAAGTGTTCTCTTAACAATACTCTTACATTTTCAAAATCTTCTTCCTCCAACGGATCTAAGTCTACTAATTCTGGATTGTATTGATTTTCAAAATCTCCCCAATCGTTAAACACATAAGCAATTCCTCCGCTCATTCCGGCAGCGAAATTTTTACCCGTTTTTCCTAAAACAATAATTCGTCCTCCCGTCATATACTCACAACCATGATCTCCGATTCCTTCGACAACTGCATGAACGCCTGAATTTCTGACGGCAAATCTTTCACCTGCTAAGCCATTGATAAATGCTTTTCCAGAAGTCGCGCCGTAAAAGGCAACGTTTCCAATGATGATATTTTCGCCTGCGTTAAAAGGCGCATTTCGATCGGGCGTCACGATTAATTTTGCACCCGACAATCCTTTTCCAAAATAATCATTCGACTCTCCCTCCAATGTAAAACTCAAACCTTGAACTGCAAACGCTCCAAAACTTTGTCCAGCTGAACCTCTAAATCTAAAACTATAAGTATCTTCTGGCAAGCCTTCCAATCCATATCGTTTGGAAATTTCATTGGACAAAAGTGTTCCCACCGCACGATCTGTATTTTTTATAAAAAAGTTAGTGGCGAAGCTTTTTCCTTTTTCCAACCCTTTTCCAATAGCGCTTAAAAGTTTCCAATCCAAAATTCCTTTCAATCCATGATCTTGTTCCACTTGCTTAAATTGTCCAACTAATTCGTCGACCGGTTCTTTAAAAAGTATCGGACTCAAATCCAATGATTTATATTTCCAATTGGAAATGCCTTTTTTGGGTTTCAGTAATTCTACTTTTCCGACCATCTCTTCGACCGTTCGAAAACCAAGTTGTGCCATGTACTTTCTTAAATCCTCTGCCAAAAAAGTAAAGAAATTAATAATGTGTTCGGGCTTAGCGGTGAAGCGTTTACGCAAGTCAGGATTTTGGGTAGCGATACCGACGGGGCAAGTATTCATGTGACATTTTCGCATCATGATGCAACCTTCGACAACTAGTGCCGCTGTGGCAACTCCCCATTCTTCCGCACCTAAAAGTGTAGCGATCGCTAAATCTCGACCAGTTCGAATTTGTCCATCGGTTTGTAAAACCACTCGATCTCGCAATTTATTTTTGACCAAAGTTTGATGTGATTCGGCAAGTCCCAATTCCCACGGCAAGCCTGCATGACGAACGGAAGTCAAAGGTGACGCACCCGTTCCTCCATCATGTCCTGAGATCAAAATTGCATCTGCATGTGCTTTCGCCACACCCGAAGCGATAATTCCTACACCAGTTTTCGAAACTAATTTTACATTAATCCGAGCTTTACGATTGGCATTTTTTAAATCAAAAATAAGCTGTGCTAAATCTTCGATAGAATAAATATCGTGATGTGGCGGTGGAGAAATTAAGCCAACCCCTGGGGTAGAATTCCGCACTCGACCAATCCAATCGTCCACTTTATGTCCTGGCAATTGTCCCCCTTCTCCAGGTTTTGCTCCTTGCGCCATTTTGATTTGTAACTCATCTGCGTTCGTCAAATAATGACTCGTCACACCAAATCTTCCGGAGGCAACTTGCTTAATTGCGGAACGTTCCCAGTCACCATTTTTCTTTTTTTCAAAACGGCTGACATCTTCGCCCCCTTCTCCACTATTACTTCGTCCTCCAATTCGATTCATGGCAATCGCCAAAGTCGAATGTGCTTCATGCGAAATCGAACCGAACGACATCGCACCTGTGGCGAAGCGTTTAAAGATTTCCTCAACCGGTTCGACTTCTTCAATCGCGATGGATTCACTTTTTCTAAAATCTAAAAGCCCCCGAAGCGTACATGCTTTTTCTGCTCGCTCATCTATCAATTTTGCGTATTTCCTAAAGGCCTCCTGATCTCCTTTTCGAGTCGCAAATTGCAATAAGTGAATCGTCTGTGGATTGAACAAATGGTACTCCCCATCTTCACGCCAAGCGTAAACTCCTCCATTTTCTAAAGCATTATTTTTAGCAGGAGTCTCTGGATAAGCTTTGGCAAATTTTTCCAAAACTTCCCTCGCAATTCCATCAAAACCTAATCCTTGCAATCTTGAAACGGTGCCTGCAAAACATTGATTGATTACTTTAGTATGAATCCCCAAGGCTTCAAATATTTGTGCGCCTTTGTAAGATTGCAAAGTCGAAATTCCATTTTTCGACATAATTTTTAATAAGCCTTTTCCGATGGCTTTGATATATTTTTGATGTAAAATTTCTTTGGTAAATTCTTTTTCGAAAAAATTATTATCGACCAAATCATCAATGGTAAAAAATGCCATATATGGACTTATGGCATCTGCACCAAAACCAATCAAAGTAGCAAAATGATGCGTCTCCCAAATATCTCCTCCTTCAATTACGATGGAAGTTTTGGTTCGCAAACCTTCTCGAATCAGATGATGGTGAATCGCACCCGTCGCCAAAAGAGTTGGAATCGGCGCTAAATTAGTACTCACCGAACAATCCGATAATACCAAAATATTCGCACCATTTCGAATCAAATCTTCTGCAACTGCACAGATGTGATCGATGGCTGCTTTGAGTCTTCCTTTTTGTCCATCAGGTTTAAAAACTAATTCGATGACACCCGTTTTATAATCATCGTGACGCAAATGTTTAATTTTCAATAACTCTTCAATCGTCAATAATGGTTGATCTAAATGAATTGATTTGGCATGATCTGCATCTAGTTTTAAAATATTTTTTTGATCGCCAAGCTTTGTAAACAGGGACATAACACTATATTCACGGATTGGATCAATTGGCGGATTGGTGACTTGGGCAAACAATTGTTTGAAGTAATTCGCCAAGTGCTGCGGTTGATGGGAAAGGATCGCCAACGGAGTATCTGACCCCATCGAACCAATCGGTTCCTTTCCTATTTTGACCATTGGGCCGAGGATGAATTTTAAATCCTCTTTGGTATAACCATATAATTTTTGCAACTGTCGCAAATTGTTTTGACTCATAAATTGAGTCCCCGATTTGTAGGATGGAATATCTTGAAGTTCTAATTTATTTTCATTTAACCAATCTCTGAAAGGCAATCTTTGACACACTATATTTTTTAATTCTTCGTCTCCGATAATTCGATTTTCATCCAAATCTGCGATCAACATTTTGCCTGGCTGCAATCTTCCTTTGGAAATAATCGTCGAAGGATCAACCGGCAAAGCTCCTGCTTCTGACGCCACGATCAACACATCATCTTCGGTCAAACAATACCTCGACGGACGCAATCCATTTCGATCTAAAGTTGCGCCAACTAGGATACCATCGGTGAAACAAATCGATGCTGGCCCATCCCAAGGTTCAATCAAATTTTCATGATAATCGTAAAATGCTTTTTTGTAATCTTGCATCTGATCATCATGTTGCCACGCTTCAGGAATCATCATCATCAAAGCATGCGGCAACGACTTTCCACTCAAAACTAGGAACTCCAAAACGTTATCAAAATTTCCAGAATCGGACAAACCAGTTCCGCAAATTGGGTTTAATTTTTCTAACTCATCTTCCGTAAAAATTTCGGAAACCAACTGTGCTTCTCGCGATTTCCACCAATTGAGATTCCCTTGAATTGTATTGATTTCTCCGTTGTGAGCAATGTATCGAAATGGCTGAGCGAGCTTCCATTTTGGGACGGTGTTGGTACTAAATCGAGAGTGAATAGTAGCGATGGCCGACTTCAATAATGCATCATGTAAATCTGGAAAATAAGGTCGCAATTGAAAAGTAGTCAGCTGACCTTTATAAATAATCGTCTTGTAAGAAA
>CALJOK010000045.1 GCA_937981555.1 uncultured Saprospiraceae bacterium | reverse complement strand
ATGTCAAACTTGAAAAACTAAAGTTTTCTAGCAAGTTGAATCACTTTGCTATGAAATCTAAAATTTACCTTGCTGCTAATAAAGCAGCTTTCAATGAACTTAAATTACTCAAGACTAATTTCTTGAGTGCGTAACATGAGTCATTAAGTTTATCAAAATCACAACTTGTTATCAACTCTTTTATTTTTATCAATTTTAAAAAATCAAAAATACTCACTACTTGTTCAGGTGAAAGATAGTTTGTATCTAATTCCATTTCCATTACAAATGCATCTATTTCTTCCGGCGACCCTGCTTCATAAATTGTATCGCTTTGCTCTTCAGTAAAAGATGACTCTATAGTAAACAAGTCAGGATATATTATTTTTGAACCAATATGCTTAGTTGGATATTTTTCTTTGGTTAATAAAAAGTGTAAAACTTCCCATGACTTATCAATATCAACAACCTCTTTAGCTTGATTAAAAATTAAATTTCTTGATTTAAGATCCGTAATTGTAGTGAGTACTTCAATTTCTTTTTTAGTCACTCTTAAATAACTTATAACCATTCCCATTACTATATATTTTTTATTTAATTTTTTATCCTTTCCCCACAATCCCTTCCCTTGCCATCCAATCATCTATACTTTCTTTTTTAATCGCTGCTGCCATCAAACTCGGAAATTGATCTGGCGAACAAGCAAACGAAGGAATACCTAAAGCCGAAAATTTTGAAGCCACCGACTTATCAAATTGTGGAGCCCCTTGATCGTCTAATGCTAAAAATGTAATCAACTGAACTCCCGAATTTTTTATCGCAGCTGCCTTCTTCAACATTTCACTTTCATTCCCTCCTTCGTACAAATCTGAAATCAAAACCAAAATTGTATCCTCTGGCTTTCGAATTAATTCCTTGGAATAACCTAGCGCTTTATTGATGTTAGTTCCACCACCAAGTTGTGTCGCAAATAATAAATCTACTGGATCATCTAACTCTTCCGTCAAGTCAACCACCGAAGTGTCGAATACCACCATATGTGTTTTGACCGAACGAAGCGAAGCCATCACCGCTCCAAATACACCTGCGTAAACCATCGAATTGGCCATGGAACCACTTTGATCTACGAGCAAAATAACATCCTTTAGCGACTGTCCTTTTTTTCCATGACCGATTAAAATTTCAGGGATGATGGAGTTAAATTCTTTTTGATAAGTTTTCAGATTAGCTCGAATAGTTTTGTTCCAATCAATTTCATTATGCTTTGGTCGTCGATTTCTGACCGAACGATTGATCGCTCCTTGGATAGCTTGACGCAAAGGATTTTTTAATCTTTTTTCTAAATCTTCCACCACTTTTTGCACGACTGCCCTTGCTGTACTTTTTGTTTTTTTAGGTAAAACTTTCATCAATGAAAGAAGTGTTCCTACCAAATTCACATCAGGTTCGACCGCTTCCAATAATTCTGGTTCGAGTAACATTTGCTCTAGATTCAATCTTTCCAATGCATCTTTTTGCATCAACTGCACCACCGAACTTGGAAAGTATTTTCGAATATCTCCTAACCACCGATTCACATTTGGCGAAGAACTTCCCAATCCTGCCTGCCGTTCAGAATCATACAATGCATCCAAGACATCATCCATTCCTTTCATTTCAGGAGAGAGAGAAACTTGGTCATCATTATTTTTATCAGCATCTTTTCCTAGAATCAATCGCCATTTTCTAATTCGTTCTTCCATGTTGTAAAAATACATTTTTTCCGTAAAACGATTCCTTGAATCAGCACACAAGAAACGACTCCGAGAGTCGTATTACTTTTAATTAGAAAATTTAGATATTCCATGAACTGTTTTTACTATCTTTCGTTTTCCTTTTTTATTAAAGAGTTTAAGAATAAATCGCCATTTTATAACAATCAACTTACGTGAAAGAAAATAAATTAGAAACATTCAATGAAGATGAGCAAGATGTACTGAATTCAGTTCGCACATCACGAATTATTTTTCCAATTTTGATTGGATTAGGAGTTGTTTTCTATTTATTGTATCAGCAATTTGATCCTAATGAATTTGCCAAAATTGAATGGAAACAACATACGCAATTCTGGGTTTTAATGTCTTTTCTTTTATTGATTGTTCGACATATTGCTTATGCCACTCGGCTGCGAATTTTGACAGAAGGAGAGTTTAGTTGGAAAAAATGTATTGAGCTAATCTTCATTTGGGAATTCAGTTCAGCTGTTTCACCAACTAGTGTTGGAGGCTCGGCAGTTGCGATGGTCGTCTTGGCTCAAGAGAAATTACCTGCTGCAAAAACGACAACACTCGTTTTGTATTCCGCAGTTTTAGATACCATTTTCTTTGTGGGAGTTTTGCCAATTTTATTTCTCTTTTTTGGAACAAATATGATTCGACCCAATATGAATAGTTTAGCAGACATTGATGGTTGGGCTTATACTTTTTTTGGAGCGTATATTTTTATGGCAATGTATGGCGCACTATTTTTCTATGGATTATTTGTTAACCCTCGAACGATAAAACGAATTATCGTAAGTGCCACTCGATTAGGTTTTTTAAAAAAATATCAAGAAAAAGCAATTTCACTAGGCGACGATATTATTATTGCAAGTAAAGAATTGGTTAAGAAAAAATGGTCATTTCACATTGGTGGATTTCTTTCGACTGCTACCGCTTGGTCCTGTCGATTTTTATTATTGAATTGCCTCATTATTGCTTTTGTAAATATCTCAACTGACTTTAATACCCAATCTAATCTCTATGCTCGATTGCAAACGATGTATGTCATCATGGCATTTAGTCCGACGCCAGGAGGTGCAGGTTTTGCAGAAGTTCTGTTTGGAGGATTTTTGAGTGACTATGTCAACTCAGGAACGATTGCTTTAGTAATCGCTTTTATCTGGAGATTATTTACTTATTATTTATACTTATTGGTAGGTGTGATTGTGATTCCGAATTGGATTAAAAATGTAATCAATGATAGAAAATTAAAGCGATTACAAGATGAAAAAAATGAGGAAATATAAGTGATGAGTCCCAATTCTAAAAACTCATCACTCATTGTTCATTAAATCGAATCTGCCAACATCAAAACCTCCGCTGCAAAATTTCGATTATCACTTTCATCCAAAATTGTTTTAGCAAAAATATGCAAGGTCTCTATCGCATTTTCAGATTTCAAAATACTTTGCATTTCCTCATCATCTTTTAATTCTTGTATATCTTCGGCAGTTGGCAAAGCTTTCATTCCTGCAAGTTGACCTAAATTATTTCCAGTCAAAATTTCACTATTACGAATACTCTCCGGAAGTTGATCAAAACCAATTGTGATTTCCCCAACATTTTGAAGAATCGGATAAACATTTTTTCCACTTGCTCGCACATAAAATGCTCTGCCCATTCTTCCCATCAAATCAATTTTTTGTGGATCAATTTTATCATTTTCATCCATCACATTTTTATCAATATGCATTTTGACTACTTCACAAATAATCAAATTCCCCGCTCCACCTTTGTCTCCCAAAGAAATAATTTGCTGCACCTTGCATTCTAATTGAGCAGGTGATTCTTTCACTCGAAACGGTTTGACCAAATCAGATTCGATAGGCGTCAATCCAGATTTTTCAAATTCACTTACCCCTGCAGGAAAAGCAATACTCGCCACCGCCATTTGTCGAAGAATACTATGACTCACCATATTAATCACTACTTCGCCAGTCGCTTCGACATTATGCAAAGTATCTTTTGTGGTGTTGTCCGTTCCTTTTCGATTGGAGGAAAAAACTAAAATCGGAGGGTTTGAACTAAAGCAATTGAAAAAACTATAAGGGGCGATATTCGCATTTCCATCTTTATCTATCGTACTTGCAAACGCAATTGGACGAGGAGAAACACAGCCTAACAAATGTTGATGTAAAACGTCTTGAGGAGTTTCGCTTGGAATTATACTGAGCATGTTTTGTATTTTGATGACTCCGTTTCTCATCTTAAAACTCGTGCAACGGACATCTGGTTAAAAAATCAGCGGAAGTTACAAACTTCTTTTATTTATATTTATTTAAAAAAGGTGATATTTGCTAAAATCATTTTTTGAAATCGTTCGATCGTTTTCAATCTAAAATTTAAACTCATCGTTTATGAAAATTTTAAAAAAATGGTGGGTACTGCCATTGTTCCTTCTTTGTTTTGTTGTAGGGAAATATTTGTATCAAATGCCCAAGTTTGATGATGGAGAACGATCACCAAATTTCGAATGGACTTTGCCTTCTGGCGAAAAATCTGACTTGACTAAGTTGGAAGGAAAATATGTTCTGATTGATTTTTGGGGAAGTTGGTGTGGACCGTGTATCGCTGAATTCCCAGGACTAACCACTTTGTTTGACAAATATCATTCTGTAAAGTTTAAAAATGCTACTGGTTTTGACATAGTAGGAGTAGGAGTGGAAAAAGGTGAAAAACGATGGAGACGAGCTATTGATAAATATAAATTAGTTTGGAAAAATCATGTCTTTGATGAAAATACTAACTTCCGTTTTTTCGATTCAAAAGTCGCTAAACTTTACGGCATCACGGAAGTTCCGACTAAGTATTTATTAGATGAGAAAGGAGTGATTATTTTGGTTAATCCAAGTGTGGAAGAATTGGACGAGTTTTTACAAAAGCAATTGTAATTTTTTAATGTAAAAACCACAAGAGATTTTTTTCACCACATAGTCACATAGAAAACATAGATAATTCTCTATGTGACTATGTGGTTGAGAAATCAATTAATATTTTAAAATCCGATCCAACTGCTCACGCAATCTTCCCATCGGCATAAAGTCTTTTTCCAAAGTTTTCGCAAAAGGAATCGGCGTATCCAAACCTGCTGCTCGCAAAACTGGCGCATCCAAATGTTCAAAATAATACTCCGAAATATGCGCAGACAATTCTCCTCCTATTCCTCCAAACAAAGTATCCTCATGTAAAATAATTACTCGATTCGTTT
Source organism: uncultured Saprospiraceae bacterium (assembly GCA_937981555.1). Classification (GTDB taxonomy): domain Bacteria; phylum Bacteroidota; class Bacteroidia; order Chitinophagales; family Saprospiraceae; genus CAJQQY01. The sequence continues at coordinate 85,475 of CALJOK010000045.1, read as the reverse complement.
TCTTCACCGTTGCTTCCACCGCATCATAATCTAGCGGCAACAAAGTTCGTAAGTCCAAAATTTCTGCATCTATATTCATCTCTTCCACCAATGCTTTGGCGTTATGAACCATTTGTCCATAAGTGATAATTGACACCGCAGCACCTTCTCGAACAACTTTCGCTTTCCCAATTTCTACCGTATAATAATCATCTGGAATTTCTTCCGAAAGACTTCTATACAATCCTTTATGTTCAAAAAACAAAATTGGATTTGGATCTTCAAAACTTGCAATCAACAATCCTTTTGCATCATGTGGTGTCGAAGGATAAACTACTTTCAAACCAGGAGTATGTGCAAACCAAGCTTCATTACTTTGTGAATGAAATGGTCCAGCACCAACTCCTCCTCCGGCAGGCATTCGAATTACGACGTCTGCATTTTCGCCCCAACGGTAATGTATTTTTGCTAAATTATTAATGATTTGATTAAAACCACAAGTAACGAAATCTGCAAATTGCATCTCGATCATCGCCTTGTAATTTTTCATACTCAGCCCTAATCCAATTCCAATAATCGCACTTTCACAGAGTGGCGTATTTCTCACCCGTTCTTTCCCGAACTGCTTAACAAACCCATCTGTAATTTTAAAAACCCCTCCATACTCTGCAATATCTTGTCCCATCAAAATTAAATTATCATGCTTCTCCATCGCTTGACGAAGTCCATCTGAAATAGCATCGACTACTCGTTTATCAGATTTCTTTTTGGTTTTTGGCAAAACAACCTCTTGAGTGTGCGATGCATAAACATCTGCCAATTCAGCTTCAGGCGTTGAAGTCACGACTTCCAATTCCGCCGCTTCTGCCAAACCGTTTTCAATTTCTGCCTTGATATTTTTTCTTAAACCCTTAATTGCGTCCTCTGTCAAAATCCCTTCTTCAAGCAAGAAGGTTTCGTAATTTTTCAATGGATCTTTAGTAGCCCACTCCGTCATTAATTTTTTGGGAACATACTTTGTCCCAGATGCTTCTTCATGTCCACGCATTCTAAAAGTATTACACTCCAACATAATTGGCTCTGGATTTTTTCGGATTTCCGTTGCCAATTTTTTGATCGTAGCATAAACTTCCAAAACATTATTCCCATCAATTGTGTAGGAACGCATGCCGTAACCTTTGCCTCGATCTGCTAAAGTTTCGCAACGATATTGTTCATTTACAGGAGTCGATAATCCATAGCCATTATTTTCAATCACAAAAATTACTGGCAATTGCCAAACGGCTGCCGTGTTCATTGCTTCATGAAATTCGCCTTGACTCGTTCCTCCATCGCCTGTAAAAGCTAAGGATACTTTTCCTTCCTTTCCTAATTTATTCGCCAAGGCAACTCCGCTCGCCAAAGATAACTGTGGCCCCAAATGTGAAATCATTCCAACGATATTATACTCCATCGTTCCAAAGTGAAAAGAGCGATCTCGACCTTTAGTAAAGCCAGGTTCTTTTCCTTGCCATTGGCAAAACAATCTTTTCAACGGAATATTTCGAGAAGTAAAAACACCTAAATTTCGATGCATCGGAAACATTAATTCATCATTGTCCAAGGCTGCTGTGGCTCCTACAGAAATAGCTTCTTGACCGATGCCTGAAAACCATTTTGAGATTTTCCCTGAGCGAAGTAAGATGAGCATCTTTTCCTCAATCATGCGAGGACGCAATAATTGTTCGTAGAGTTCTAGCAGTAATTTCTTAGAGAGTTTTCCTTTTTTATATTGAATGGCTGATTTGGTCGTAGGCATTATTAAGTTTTTTTTACAAAAAAATTAAAGTTTGGTTTTTATAAAAAACCGTCAATTCATTTAATTAAACTAAATTTTAAAAATGATGTTTCGCCGCAAAGGTAAAAGAAAAACAAGAATGAAATAATAGAAATTTGCTTAAAGAATTACTTAATTTTCTTTTGGTAAGAAGAAGTTTAAATCACTCGTTTTTTTTAGGAAAACCATCACTCTTTTACCACGAATTCGCCTCTTTTCCATTGTCAGTTTTTTATTTTTCTCATCTGGAGAAGCTCAATTAACTGAACTCAAGGCTATAATTTCTGAGTCGTTGGTAAAATATATTACTCTTTTTTTACATTCTATATTTTTATTAAAAATCAAAAGTTATGAACAGAACAGTCCTTTTTTTATTCGTCATCTTTTTATTTGAATGTGCTAGTCCTCAAAAAAGTTTGGAGAAAGGAAATTTTCAACAAGCCTACAAATCATCTTTAGCAGCACTCGAAAAAGGAAAATCCTATGATGAGAATCAAAAGATTTTATTTCAAGCATTAGACGAAATCATCGCAAAAGAAACCGTAGAAAAAGACCGTAGGCAAAATGCGGAAGATTTAAAATCTAAAGAAAAATCAATAAAGCTTAATAAAAATATTCAAAAAAAAATAACGAAAGCCCTTCCTTATTTAGATGGCAAATTTGACAAGGACTTGGAAAAACTAAAAATGGAGGAACAACAAACTAATGACTTTCTAGCAAGTGAGTATTTTTCATTTGGTAAAGAAAAACTAGAAAAATCCGAAAAAGAAAAAGACAAAAGGTTCGCCCAAAATGCTTACTATAATTTTCTAAAAGCAAAAAAATTTAATAGCCCCGAAACTGATTTAAATACCTTAACTCAAAAAAGTTTAGAGCTTGGTCAAGTAGTCTACAATATTCAAAAGGATGCACCATTTGATATAATGTTACATTGGAAGATAGATAGAACTTTTGAAAACTTAGAAGGTCATCAAGGTGATTTTTTAAAAGTTTTTTATGATGATAATTTAAGCTATGAAGAAGTAGATTGCCAAATTAATATTCGATTTAGATCTTTAGATATTGATTTGGATGAAGATAAAAATGAAGAAAATTTTAAAAAAGAAATCGTGACTGGTACCACAACTATCACCAACTCCGCTGGTGAAGAAGTGGAAGTCGATGTAATAGAAGAAGTGGAAGGAAGTGTCACTATCCAACAATTTAAAAAAACGGCTACATGGAATGTTAGTATTGAAGTAACTTCTAATTCCAAAAATTGTGAATTGAGAAATGCATCTTTTGAAGAGGAAACAATTTCTACTTCCCAAGTTTTTACTTTGGCTGGTGATCAAAGAACCATACCAGATGAATACAAAAAATCAAACGACGATGAATTAACTAAAGATGATGATATGGCTGAGATCCTTTTGGGGATACTTTATGAAAGAATTAGTTCTCATCTTTTTTAAAAATAAATCCATTTTTAATTACCTTTTCAAAAAGAAACGATGAAAAAATTTCTCGATAATCTTTTTCCTGATTGGGAAAAACTAGATGAACCAATGCTTAAACTATATAGGATTGTAGCCATCCTATTTATAATTGTGGGCATAGTCACTATTTCTGCTTTTGTACCTACCATAAAAATACATATGAAAATATTGGGAGGTCTGGTGTTCGGAATTGGAGTAAAAATCTTCAGACATGCTCATCAGCATTTGGACGAAAAATAACAATAGAAGGAAGTTATATTTTTTACCTTCACTTTTTTAAATTTAAACTTTAATCACCTAGTTTTTCAAATAAAATTTATCATCATGTTGCAACGAATTATCTTTTTTTCCATCATTAGTCTTTTTCTTTTTTCATGCGGTGAAACTCAACCAAAAGAAAAAGACTCCACCGAAAAATTTGCAGAAAATGCTGCTGATAAAGATTTTCAAGATCAACATGAAACACCAAAAGAAATTGATTTTCAACCTAAAGGTGTAAAATTAGAAGTACCAACTTTGGATGGGAAAATGGCAACAGGTTACTTACTCACTTCAAAAGAAGAATCCAAAAATTACCTTTTCGTTTTCCATGAATGGTATGGATTGAACAATCATATAAAAAAAGAATCTGAACGACTGCATCAAGAATTACCCAATACCAATGTGATTGCGATTGACCTGTATGATGGGCAAGTTGCCAGTAAACCAGAAGATGCTGGTAAGTTGATGCAATCTATTTCAACAGATCGCGCTAAAGCAATTATCGAAGGTTTTATGGCTTCTGTTGGAAAGGATGCTCGGATAGCAACTATTGGTTGGTGCTTTGGAGGAGGATGGTCTTTACAGTCTTCTATTATGCTAAAGAAGCAAGGCATTGGTTGTGTTATTTATTATGGAAGTCCCGTTGAAAATGCAGCAGATTTACTTCCTCTTGAAGCTGATGTTTTAGGTCTTTTTGCAAAAAAGGATGCTTGGATTTCACCTGAAAAAGTAGAAAAATTTGATGCGCTAACCAAAGCGACTGGAAAGAATTTTAATTATAAAATTTTCGATGCAGATCATGCTTTTGCAAATCCGAGTGGAGATCGATACATGGAAGCTGCTGCGCAGGAAGCGAATGCAATGGCTTTGGATTTTTTAAAAAAGAGGTTATAATTTTCAGGAAATTTAATCTTGTGAAAGCAAAGAAAAACCTCCAATGACTTTTCCATTTCTTAAGGTCAATATTTTTCCAAATTGTAAAAACACAAACTCACTTTGACGTGGTCGTAAAAAAATAAAATCGTCCACTTCTAATTCTTTTTTTGCAGAAGAATTTATCATCGTTTGGTTGGTGCTGGAACCATATAATTCGTTTTCAGAAATTCCTTTTGGATAGTAATAATCTGCTTTCCAAAACCCTCCGTAGATAAAATAAGATTGTCGGTTTTTCTTATTTGAAAAATTTAGAAGGCCTTTCATTTTTTCAATTCCAGGAATTGTCGTGTCTTTCATCTTTTTTAAAATTGGAGTTGCGATAAAACTTGCTGGAACATATTCCCCTAAAGTTGAAATGTCAAAAGTCGTTGGTTTGACTAAGCAAGAACCTGCGGAAATATCGTTGAGGTGAGAGTTTTTATTTTGATGCAATGTTACGGTTGGACTACCTGCTCCGTTGAAAGTTAATTGCTCGTGAAATAATTTTGGAAATTCATTTTTCAACAAATCAATACATTTTCCATAAAAGTCATTTGCTTTCTTTAATGCTTTTTCTTTTGACATGATGACTTTTGGAAGTTTTACTACATGTGGATCATAGCCCATAAATCCGCTGAATTCTATCGACTCCAAATTACTTTGAATGAGTTGCAATGCTTTTTTTAAATCATTCAGATTTGTAAAACCTCCTCTTCGCAATCCGACATCAATCTCTAAATTGATACGTAATTTTTGGTTGATTTTTTTTGCTAAAAAAATATATTCCTCGACTCGTTGAGTGGTGTCAACTAACCATTGCAATTGTTTTGTTGGGAAAAAACCGTTTGGTGTTTTTAAGGTTCGATAATAATATGCTGCAGTTTTTATTGGCATCGGTTTTCCTAAAAGAATGTCAATGGAATGATCTTGAATTTTAGAAAGGTGAGATAAAAATGGCTGATGAAAAACCATCAATTTTTTAGTTGCTGCCTTTTGCATCACGTAGTTAATTAACTCTGGAGATGGCAACGATTTGACTACTATTCGGAAATCGACATTAGGTTGAATGGATGATTTTAAAGTTTCAATATTTTGATCTAGTTTGTCTAAGTCAATGATCAAGAATGGAATTGCTCTTGGTTGATTTTTTAATTCTTGATGGAATGATTCAAAATATTTTGCTTCCATTTATTTCGCTTTTTTGCTAGCACTTTCCACGTGGTGGTCTGCTTTAGCAGACCTGAAAAAAGAGCGTAGCGATTTTTTCTAATATGACTTTCTCTTGCAAAAAAACTATTATTTTCTTTTTTTACGGTCAGCTAAAGCAGATCTCCACGTTAAAGTATACCCAAAAGGGCTTTTAAATATGGGTTAATAAAAACTTGCTCAGGATCTTGCTCCGCTCGATGTTTTAAAAAATCAGGCATCTTTGGATAAAGTTGTAACAATTCATTTGCATCTCGAGTATGTAACTTTCCCCAATGTGGACGACCTTCATGTGCTTTAAATATATCTTCCATTTTTTGAAAATATGCTTCATGCTTTTTCTTCGAATAAACATGGCAAGCAATGTACGCAGAGTCTCGACCAAAAGCAGGACTTAAATAAATATCATCTCCTTTAACAAATCTATTTTCAATAGGAAAATGAACCTTGAATTCGTTTTCCTCAAAAGTTCGTTGGATTTCTTCCATCACTTCTTCGTACGCTTCGACTGGAATATTGTATTCCATCTCATTAAATTTGACTGCTCGAACGGTCGCATAAATATTATGACTATAGGCTCTCTTAACCACCGTAGAAAGTGTTTTCGCAGAAACTTCAGAAACCCATTTATTTTTGGAAGGGAAATAATTTGCGAGCTCGCAGAAGATTTTGAACCCTAAATTTTCTAAAATATATTCTTGAAAAAAACTACCGATTCCAATTTTATCAATTTCCTCGTTGGTAATATTTGCCTTCTTCGTCAGCACCGCATCTGTGTAAGGCATCCAATATAATTCGAAATTTCGAGTTGCTTGATTGATCGATTTATACGTCTTTAAAATCTCACTCAAACTTGATTTTTCATAAACCATTTTGAGTTTGTAACTTGGTATACATTGTAAAGTTATCTGCGTAATAACACCGAAAGCACCGAGTGAAACTTGTGCTGCTTTGAATAATTCAATATTTTTCTCTTTTGAACATTCGATGATTTCGCCTAAGCCATTGACCAATCGAATCGCTCGAATTTGAGTACTGATCGTTCCAAATTCTGCTCCTGTTCCATGCGTTCCAGTACTAACTGTTCCTGCGATAGATTGCGCATCAATGTCGCCTAGATTTTCCATTGCCAAACCTTCAGCATGAAGTAACTCTCCTAATTTCTTCAATTTAGTCCCGCCTTTTATTGTGGCTTGGTTCGATGATTTATCAACTTGAACTAGTCCTTGATATTTGTCGAGGCTGATTAGAATATCATCAGTTACACAAAGTTTGGTGAAAGAATGTCCTGAACCGATAATCCGTATCTTTTGCTTTTTGCCTAGCGCAGATTTGACAATCTGTTGAATTGCTTCTTCAGATTCTGGAAACAAAATTTCAGATGGATTCCATTTTTCTAGGCCTGACCAGTTCTTCATTTTTTATAAAAATTTTACCTCGGAGAAATATTATACACTCTATTTAATTTATACAAAACAGGTTTGCTCGGACTCACATCTATCTCAAAAGAAGCAATCGAAATATTCAATAAATACAACCCATCTGAAATTTCATCATTCACAAAAATCAATTCTGAGATCGTACAATTCTCTCGTGTCGCATGTGGGTATTGCCAGAAGGTATGATGAGACAATAGCTCTGCTCCATCCTCTTCTCGATCCACCGAAGGTAAATCAATGAGCAAATGTTGTACTCCACAATCCACTAAATATTGAGTCGCATCATGATGAACGTAAGTAGGATTAGTTCCTGAATAATTCGTTTTCATTTTTTTCTTTTTATTAGGTAAAGTTCGAATGACGATCGCTTCTGCTTCGTTCTTTTCAAAAAGAGATTCGAGTTGTTCTTTCAAAATTACGTGATCACCATTTTCCATTTCAGTTGGAGTAACTGAAATTAATTTAGCAAAAAAATGAAAATTTTGAAGCGATTGATTGATGGAGTATTTTTCTTTTGCGATATGTCCTACACACTCGGTGTGAGTACCATTTCCATGTGGGTTTAATTTTACATTTAAAAAATTAACTGGTCCATACTTCGTCGATCCAATAAAATCACCCGCCACAACTGGCCAAGTTTGCATACGTGGAGCATAAAAACAATTGACAGTTTCGTCGCCAGCTTCAAGAGGAATGGAAATGTCAAGCGGCTGGGAAAGATTTGCTTCGTAGCTTTTGTTTCCTTTTTCTAAAGTGATTTTCATAATTTCTTTTTCCAAAAATAAAAAAAAATGGCAACCTCTTTCGAAGTTGCCATTTTTTTATGAACTATTTTTTGGGAAAAACCCAAAGTCGTTTTTACATCTTTAATTTTGCTTTTACTAAAGTTCCTACATCCATAGAATCTTCAAAGTAAAGCAAAGTCTTCTTTTCAAAAATAAACTGGTAGCCATTTTCTTTAGCTACTGCTTTGATCGCAGCATTTACTTCATCCAAGATTGGTTGCAATTCTTTTGCTTCTCGCTCTTGTAATTGTCGAATCATATCTTGTTCAAATGCTTGAATCTCTTCTTGCTTCTTCATTAATTTTTTCTCTTCCTCTGCTGCATCCTTAGGCGTAATCAAACCTTGCTGACTTTTAGTTTGTAAAGCCTGCACTTTAGTTTGAAAATCGGTTACCATGTTTTGACCTTTAGTCTGTAGTTGCTTTTGTAAAACCTCTAAATTTGCTCTAGCTTGTTTTACTTTTGGCATTTCGATAAGAAGTGCATCAGAGTCGATGAATCCAAATTTTTGAGCTTGTGCGCTCATAGTGATCATCGTAAACATCACTAATAAACAACTAATTTTAATAAACTTTCTCATTGCTATTTTCAGATTTAATTACCTTCTCGAATTTATTTTTCAGAGTCGGATTTGTTGATAAAATGTAATTTTATTTGAATTGGAGTGCAAAGATAATCTCTACACGCTATTTTACTTTACTTAATTCCTAATTTCTTTTTGACTTCGTCTGTTTTGTCATATCGAGGATTAGCGAAAATAATTCCTGTCGCTCCTCCTGAATCAAAAATATAATCATATCCTTTATCCGTTGCATATTCTTCAATTGCAGTATACACTTGCTCTTGAATTGGTGCTACAAGTTCTTGTCTTTTTTCAAACAATGCTCCCTCTGGGCCAAATTTTGCTTTTTGCATTTCTCTTACAGTCTGCTCTTGCGCTACGATTTCATCCTCTTTTTGCTTTCGCATTTCGTCCGTCATCATCACACTTTCAGCTTGATATTTATTGTACATACCTTTGATCTTATCGTACTCTTTTGCGATATCTTGTCTCCACTTCGCAGCAGATTGATCCAATTCAGTTTGTGCTTTTTTATATTCTGGCATACTTTCCAAAATTCCATTCACATCAATGGAAGCAATTTTTTGAGCAACCATCGTAGCAGAAGTCATCATGACCAAAGCCACCATAAAAACTAATTTTTTTCCTATCATACTAATTGTATTCTTATTCATAATTTTACTAGATTTTAATTCTTTAATTATTTTTGCTTTCTAAGTTTTAAAAAAAAGGTGTTTTGAATTTTATAAAAAAATAAACGCCTTTTTTAAAGACTGCGAATTTACAATTTTATTGTAATGTTTTCGATTTATAAGACTCAGAAATATAGGCAAAGGTTACATGTCTTTTTTTTCGAATAAATCGACTTTAACATTTAACTTACTGACAAAGAACGAGTTATATTCTAAAACTGTAGGTAACCACACTATCCTTTTAACTTATGTTTAACGACCAGTTAATGAAATTAACGGCAAGCGAGGCTAAAATTCTTTATTTTTTTTACTATCCCTGCATTTTAAAAAAACGTGGTTTACTCCTATTTTTTTGCTTTGCTTCTTATTTTTTAGCTGCGCAAAAAGGATTTTCTATTGAATCTACTTTTCATTTTGGAGTAGTGACTAAGCATTCGCCTGAGTTGACTTTCGATGTAAAAGGGCCAACGATTAGTGCTGATGTGAATTTCAAATTCCAAACTTATGGCACAAAAGACTGGCAGCAATGGCGAAATTTTCCTCAATTTGGAATAACAGCAGCATGGTTTCGATTTGGTAACACAGCTATTTTAGGAAATGCTTTGACCCTTTGTCCAAATATTACCACGACTCTTTTTGAAAGAAAAAAATGGAAGGGACATTTTCAAGTGGGAACTGGAATTGCTTATTTGACTAAAAAATATAATCCAGTTTCGAATCCTGAAAATAATGCGATTGGTTCAAATATTACTGCTTCAATGTTGATGAAATTTTATGCTGCTCGGCAGGTTACCTCAAATTTGAAATTCCATGCAGGCATCAGTTTGAATCATTTTTCAAATGGTGGTTCCCGATTACCTAATTTTGGTTTGAATATTCCTGCTCTGATGTTGAGCATTAATTATTCTCCTGAACTTTTGAAAGAAACTGATTTTGTTTTTCACGAAAAAAGTAAAAAGGCGATTCGCCGATTTGGGATTGATGTGCATTCAGGAGCAGGCTTAGTTCAACGGTTTTCGATAGGTGGGCCAAGGTATCCAATTTATTTTGTCGCACTTGGAGGTAATTATTATTTGAATCAACAGAATCGAATTATCGCAGGTTTTGAGTACGAGCAAAACAAAGCCATTTTTGATTTTGTCCTTCACACCAATCATTCTGAAACAGAAAGTGATGCAAAGAAAAAAGCTTCTCGATTGATGTTTTTTGTGGGAGATGAATTTCTTTTTGGAAATTGGAGTATGACTTTATCAGCTGGAATTTACTTGGGCGATTTTTCTTTTTTGCGAGGAGGAAGGTTTTACAATAAATTTTCCACTCGGTATTACTTTCCATCAAAAAGTGTTTTGGATCGGAAAATATTTTTGAGTTTTTCTTTAAAAACTCATTTGACGGTTGCAGAGTATTTTGGTTTGGGAGGTGGAATTAATTTTTGACTTTTTTAAAATCATATATTAGTTCAGCCTTTAATTTTTCCAAAAAACTCCTTCTCCTCTTCAAAATCTAAAAATGGAAATTCTTTTTCCATTTCTCCTATTTTTATCAATTGATTTTTCTTAAATTTTAAATGTTCTTCTGACTCAGGATGAAAAGGCCGATGAGTTTTAGCCAAATTTATTTTTTCCAATTTCGCATTCAACTCTATGGTTTTTTCAGAAAAAAATGTTTTAGAAAAAAAATCCCAAATGTAGTCCACCGCCATTTCGTTAGGATGAATTAAATCTTTTTTATAAAAACGATAATCGCGTAAATCATCCATCATAATTTCATAAGATGAAAAATAAGAAAGATTTGAATGAAGGGAAGAAAGGTTATCAAGCGCCACTACAAGTTTTGCTTTACTCACTTGATTTTCAACTAATCCATCTCGAATATGACGAACTGGACTAACCGTCGTGATGATTTTTAAATGAGGAAATGTTTCTGTTAATTTTCTAAAAACATCATCTAAAGTTAAGATGATTTCATCTGAACTTAATTTTTTATGGATAAAATACTTTTGAGGAACCTTGTGACAATTCGCAACGACCTGTGCTGTTTTCTCACTCACAAAAACATTAGAAGTTCCAAATGTCAAAACGAGATATTCTGATTTTTTTAAAAACACCCTTGCTTCCAGAAGTGCATTATTTATTTTTTCCAAAACAAGTTCTTCACTTGGATTAGAAAAACTGCCATGATGTTGAAAACTATGCCATCCACCGAGATGTTGAAAAAGATCTTTTTCCTCAAAAAGTCGATTTTCATCCAATAGTATTTCTAAACTTTTTGCTATCGAAATTGGGTTAAAAATAATTCCAAATGGATTGAGCAAAGTGCTAAATTTAAATTCATCTAAGCGCTCATAAATATGTTCAGCAAAGCAAGACCCTATGCAGAGCACTCCATTTTGATGGCTGATTTGAAAAGGAGAAGGTTGAGGCTGAAGTATCGTTCGAAAAGCGTTGTTCATATTTATATAAGTTCTTAGGCAAAATTAGTGTTTTTAACTCAAGTTAAAATTTCCTAAGGACCTCTTTTTTTTAATAAAGTCAGTTAATTATATTAAATTTCGACCCGCAAAAATAAACAGAATAATTTTACATAAAAATCAATGAGCTTTTTTGATCAACTTTTTGGAGGAGGAAGTAAAACAGAATCACAACCAAAACTAAGTTTTGGCAGATATAGTGACTCTTACAAAGATGCGAAACAGTATGATTCGTGGGATAAAGCATTGGCGTTGTTTGAAAAAGAAGAGTATATAGCTTCGTACTTGGAATTTTTCAATTATCTCCGAGATAACTTTGAGGATAATGTTATTTGGAAAGAAGAAAATGGAAAAATTTATTTTGAGATTTTTCAAGGTTCCAAAAAAGCTATTGGTGTTGCTGATATTGAAAAAGTAACTATCGAAGCCAAAGTTGCTCAAACAGAAACCCTCAATATTGGTTTTATGCGTCGGTTGATGGAACGAAATTTTTCGCTTCGCTACAGTCGCTTTGCACTCGATCCTGATAACAATATTTCGATTCGTTTTGACACTTATGTTTTGGATGGATCTCCCTACAAGTTATATTATGCACTCAAAGAATTAGCGACTAATGCTGATAAATTGGATGATATTCTAATTGATGAATTTAGGATGTTAAAACCTGTAGATACCGTCCATTTGGTTGACCTTCCATTGAAAGAAAAAGAGGTTAAGTATAAATATGTCATCAATGAAATAAATGCTGCGCTCGCAGCCATGGATAGCGGAAAACCTAGTTTAGATAAATACCCTGGAGGCTATGCTTATATTTTATTAAACCTAAGTTACAAACTCGACTACTTGACCAAGCCAGAAGGATTTATGATGGAGACTTTAGAACGAATTCATCGTATTTATTTTACTACAGATAAAAAAAATCCAGCTCAAAAAAATATCATCATTCGTAAAGAGTTAAAGAAGTTGTTGGGAAGAACGAAAGAAGATTATTTCTTAGAAATGTATTTAACAAAATCAACCTTCGGAATTACTAAACCTGTCAATCATGACCGGATAGTAGGTTTTATTGATGGCGAATTACATAATATGGATTGGTATAATGAGCATGGTTATCATTCAATTGCGATAGGTATTCCTGGTTATATTGTGGGGTATTGTATGTTTAATTTTGCTGCACCTCGTCCCGATCGAGAGTTGTTTCATCTGTATTATCAAATAATCGAAGCAGATTATTTTAAAGACTTGGGGTATACTTTGAATTATTATGATTCTGTGAAAAATACTTTTGACAAAAAAGCAATCAAACGTGCCATCAAAGAGATTACAAATAATAATGAAGAATTATATGGTCGGATGGATCCTGATAAAAGTTTATTAAAATTTGATACGTTGACCAATTTTGCAAAATCATTTTTAATCATGGTTCGAAATCTTGACTTGACGAAAACAGCATGAAAGAAATAATTAATAAATATAAAAGTGTCATTGTTCAGATTGCTACTCCGTATAGCACGGGGACTGGTTTTTATTTAAAAGATGCCAACCTAATCGTTACTAACGAACATGTCATCAGAGATAATCGAGAAGTAGTCATCAATGGCGAAGGTTTTGAAAAACAAATGACTAAAGTAATTTTTTCAGATATACGTCATGATTTAGCTTTTTTGCAACCACCTAATATTATTGAAGCGCCTGGAGTTGACTTATATCTAGGGAAAGAGATGGAACGAGGAGAAATAGTTATTGCTGCAGGTCACCCTTTTGGTTTAAAATATTCAGCTACACAAGGCATCGTCTCTAATATTGACGAAGAAAAAAATGATCTTATTTACATTCAACATGATGCCGCACTCAATCCTGGAAATAGCGGAGGACCACTAATTAATAAAGATGGAAAGATTGTAGGCATCAATACTTTTGTTATTCAAAATGGAAATAACGTTGGATTTTCACTTCCTGTAAATTATTTGCAAAAAACAATCGAAGAATTTCAAGCCTCTGATAATGATCAAATTGGAATTCGTTGTAGTTCATGCTCTAATATTGTTTTTGAAAAAAAAGCAGATGGGAATTATTGCCCACATTGTGGTGCTAAAATTCAAATGCCTTCTAAAATTGATGAATACGAGGCACTTGGGGTTTCAAAAACAATGGAAGAACTTTTAGATTCGATGGGACATAATGTCGGACTTTCTAGAATTGGCCCAAATCATTGGGAAATTCTCGAAGGAAGCGCAATTATCAAAATTTCATATCATGAAAAAACAGGGCTAATCATGGGGGATGCATCCCTCTGTTCATTGCCTAAAGACAATATAAATCCTCTATATGAATACCTTTTGAAGCAAAACTATGAGATTGAAGGCCTTACTTTTAGCATCAAAGAAAATGATATTGTTTTATCTTTACTTATTTATGATCGCTATTTAAATATGGATACCGGAATGAAATTATTTAAATATCTTTTCGAAAGAGCAGATTATTACGATAATATACTAGTTGAGGAATATGGTGCTATTTGGAAAAACGAAGAATAATTCTTTTTAAAAAAATAAAATATAGAGGCGGAGGCAGCAATTTTTCGTCAAAAAGTATCTAAAACAAAACAAAGGCAAGGTGTTTTGAAATATGAGTAAAAATAATACGTTGGATAAACATGCAAAAAATGTCGTAAATTAGGTAACTAATTACTTCGCAACGTTTCATTATTAATTGATTTTACCTATTTTTACAAACTATTGTACAATCACCTAGCTTAAAATCCCTTGTCCACATTTTTTTAATTAACTACTTAACAGGTTCAAATTACTGATTCATGAAAAGTTTGAAACATCTACTTATTATCTTCTTTGCTGTGATGGGAACAGCAACCTTGACAGCACAAGACATACATTTCTCACAGTTCTATTCCTCTCCTTTAAATCTAAATCCAGCGTTAACGGGTGTAATGAACTGTAATGTTCGTTTGTCAGGAAATTACCGTAACCAATGGGCAAGTGTCTTAAAAGCAAATGCATTTTCTACTTATTCAGTATCATACGATCAACGGATTCCTGTTGGTAGAAGTGATTTCTTTGGAGTAGGTGGTACTTTTTGGGGAGACAAAGCTGGAGAATCTAACTTCGCAACTCTTCAAGGAAGATTATCTTTATCTTATAGTAAAAAAATGAGTGGAGGCCGAAAATCAGGTAACTACTTAGTTGTAGGTGCTGATGCTGGAGCTTCTCAAAGAAGTATTGACTTCTTAAATCTTCGATATGGTTCGCAACATGATGGTGAAGGTGGATTCGATCCTAACTTACCAACTAACGAAACATTTGATAATGACAACTTCATTTTCGCTGATATCTCTGCAGGTTTATTATGGTTCTCCGTTTTTGACGAAGACAATAACTTCTACATTGGTGGTGCTTTTAGCCACTTAAATAGAGCGAATCAATCATTCCAACAAGATGACTTTGAAGAATTGTATAGCAAGTTTACGATCCATGCAGGTGGTGAATTCCTAGTTTCTGATCGAGTAGGTTTAGTACCTGGAGTTGTTACATTTTTCCAAGGACCATCTTTCCAGTTAAATGCTGGAACGAGTTTAAAATTCCTTTTGGGAAAAAGCAAAAGATTACAACAAGCTTTCCAAATTGGAGCTTGGTACCGTATTGCTAATCACTTCAATGATGCAATCACTTCTGATGCATTTATCCTTTCAACTAAATTTGATTACGAACAATTTTCTATCGGATTTAGCTACGATGTAAATGTATCTAGCTTACGACCAGCAAGTAATTCAAATGGTGCATTTGAATTCGCTATGACTTATAAAATCTGTGGACCAGAAGTAAGAAATGTTTACTGTCCTAATTTCTAGGATAGTATCAAAATAAATATTTCAGGATTTTTACTGAAATATTACAGAAAAATATTATTTTTACGTCTCAAAGAGATGTCTCCTTAACTAACACTTTAAAGGGGACATCTCTTTTTATTTTGGTGAAAACCTTAATATTTTTCATTTTTTGAAAGAATTTCGATGAAATGGAAAAATGGAAATAGTGTTCCTTTTTTCCATTTTCGTCAGAATAAAATATTAACTTTCAGTCTGCTTTGAGAAAACAAACAGTCTGAAAGAGTAAAAAGGCGAGTCAAAAGCTAGTATTTTAATTTACTATTCAGTATGGTTATTGGGAAAAATTAAAACATACTAATTAATTCAGTACTCATTTTGACTCATCTATTCAATCATTCCAAAAAAAAATAAGACATGTTTGGTAGTAAAAAGAATGACGCAACTCCTGCATCGAATAACAAAAATTCGGCGCCATCAAGTACATCTAATGCTTTAAATAGCTTGGTAAGAGGAACAAAAGTAGAGGGTACTGTTTCTTCAGAAAGTGACATTCGAATTGATGGGATTATCATTGGAACATTAATTTGTAAATCAAAAGTGATCATCGGCCCAACAGGAGCTGTTGAAGGAGATGTTCAATGTGAAAATGCAGTTATTGAAGGTAGATTTGAAGGAAACTTAAAAGTCAACCAATTACTTACTGTAAAAGATTCTGCAGAAGTACATGGTGATGTAAATACAAATAAATTATTGGTTCAATCTGGAGCTACATTCAATGTAACTTGTAGAATGGGAGCTAATAAAAATAAAATTGGAAGCACTCCTGTGAAAAAAATGAATCAAGACAATCAAAACAAACAATCTTTTGGACAAAAAGCAGCCCAAAAAGTCGGCTAACATCTACTTGAAGTATTCTGGTCTTGCTTTCCAACTAGGTGCAACTATTGCTATAGGAGCATTCATTGGTTACAAGCTCGATGAATGGGCTCAATTTGATAAACAATATCTTACTGCATTGTTTGCTTTAGTTTTTACACTTGCAGGTTTATATATTGCCTTAAAAGATTTGTAGTTTTGAGTTTAGAATGAATGAATCTTAAATCCTATTTTAAAGTTCATTCATTCAAAACTCAAAACGTAATAAAAACTATGAATCATAAAATTTTCTTTCTTCAGCTTACCGTCATTTCAGCAATTTCTTTTCTTCTTCTTTTTTTACTTAATAAGCTTCCTCAGTTCGCACCTTTTCAACTTTTTTCATACATCAGTTGTATCTCATTTATTCTTTTTAGTGCCATGATGTACTTCTTAGCAGCGAGAGCTGCAGTTAGCTCTGATAAGAATCTTTTTCTACAACAAGTATTACTAACTACTTCGCTAAAAATGGCATTGTGCATTTTTGTCATTGTTGGTTATTTCAAGTTAGCAGAACCAGCTACCAAAATGTATGCGATTCCTTTTTTAATAGTTTACCTGATATTTACTATTTTTGAAACTTATTTTATGATGAAATTGAGCAAAGTAAAAAGTTAACCTCATGCAGAAAAATAACTACACCATAACAGTCAACGAGCAATCTAATTTTGATTTCGATGCTGAACAAATAAATGATTTTGATTTCATAAAAGAAAAGGATGGGCATTTTCACATCTTGAAAAATAATAAAGCTTTTCGAGCCGAAATTGTAAATGCTAATTTTTCTAAAAAGACATTTACAATTAAAGTAAATGGCAATTCCTATGAAATAAAATTAGCAGATCGCTTCGATCAGTTGGTCAATCAACTAGGACTTTCAGTAGTCAATACCCAAAAAGTAACAGATGTGAAAGCTCCGATGCCAGGTCTAGTTTTAGGCGTATCAGTTGAGATTGGGCAAGAAGTTCAGAAAGGGGATGCATTACTTATTCTTGAAGCTATGAAAATGGAAAATGTGATCAAGTCTGTCGGCGAAGGAATCGTCAAAGCTATTCACATTGACCAAGGTAAAGCTGTAGAAAAAGGACAACTCCTTATCGAAATGGAGTAATAAATAAAGCAAAAAGAGGTGTTAACCCTTTATAACATCGCTCAAGTAACGAAATTCAATAGAATTTTCAATGTATGATATTCGGAAGATAACAAAAGTAACTGGTGGGATTTTTTTGAAAAAGAAGATTCTGAATGCTTCCGTTGAACATTTATTATTTGATAGTCGCCAAGTTAGTTTTCCTACCACCTCATTGTTTTTTGCCATCCAAGGAGAACGTCGTGATGGACATGATTTTATCCAACAACTCTATGAGAAAGGTGTTCGTAATTTCATTGTTGAAAAAAAAATAGCCATTCGTCCTTTTCCAAAAGCGAATTTTATTCTAGTCAAAAAATCAGTTGACGCACTTCAACAACTCGCACTGTTCCATAGGAATCAATTTTCTTTAAAATCAATTGGTATCACAGGTAGCAATGGAAAAACTATTGTGAAAGAATGGCTCTTGCAATTTTTGCAAAACGATCATCAGGTTGTTGCCAGTCCGAAAAGTTATAATTCACAAATAGGTGTTCCGATGTCTGTTTTTTTAATTAAAAAAGAACACACCCTTGGCATATTTGAAGCAGGCATTTCTACGACAAATGAAATGGAATTTTCTGAAAAAATTATTCAACCTGAGATTGGAATTTTTACAAATATTGGAGATGCGCATAGTGAAGGTTTTAAAAATATTGAAGAAAAATTAGACGAGAAATTAAAGTTATTTCAAAATTGTAAAACTATTGTTTTTTGTCAAGACAATGAATTTGTTAATAAACAAATGCAACAGTTTGGTAAAGCAAAATTATTTGCTTGGTCAAAAAAAGGTAAAGCAAAACTTCAAATAATCTCAACCTCCAAACAAAAACAACACACTCTAATCGAAGGAATTTTTAACAAAAAGAAAATCTCGATTACGATTCCTTTCACCGATGAAGCGTCTATTGAAAATGCTATTCATTGTTGGGCTGTATTACTTTTCTTAAAGAAAAAGAATACTTCGATCGCTCAAAAGATTCAACAACTTCGGCCTGTCCCAATGCGCCTTGAAATTAAGGAAGGAGTGAACAATTGCAGTATCATTAATGATAGTTACAATGCAGATTTAACAGCACTAAAAATAGCACTCAATTATCTCGAACAACAAGGTGAATTAAATCAACGAACGCTGATCATTTCTGACATTTTGCAAGTGGAAATGAGTACAAAAAGATTGTATCAAACGATTGCTCAATTAATTGAAGACAAAAAGATTTCGAAAGTAATTGGTATTGGTCAACACGTTTTTTCTCTAAAAAAATATTTAGACAGAAAGGTAAAAACGCAATTTTTCAAAACAACTTTAGACTTTTTGAAAAAAGCACAAACCAATAATTTTCAAAATGAAAATATTCTTTTAAAAGGTGCTCGTCCTTTTGAATTTGAAAAAATTGCGGAACGACTTTCAAAGAAAAACCATAATACTGTTTTAGAAATCGATTTAAATGCTTTGGTCTTAAATCTCAATGTTTACAATAGTTTTTTAAAACCAAAAACTAAACTCATTGCAATGGTCAAAGCTTCCGCATACGGAAGTGGTAGTGTGGAAGTAGCCAAATTATTAGAATTTCAAAAAGTAGATTATCTCGCCGTCGCCTATGCGGATGAAGGCGTAGAATTACGTAAAGCTGGAATTCAATTACCTATTTTAGTTTTGAATCCGGAAGAAGCAGCTTTTGAAGTTTTGGAAAAACAGAATTTGGAAGCGGAAATTTATAGTTTAGAATTACTAGAAAAATTTGTCCACCATTTTTCTAATAAAAAATCAAAAATTCTGATTCATTTAAAATTGGACACAGGGATGAGAAGACTTGGTTTTGAAGAAAAGGATTTGGATAATTTGATTGCCACTTTGAAAAAGAATAAGCATATAAAAATTCAATCTATTTTTTCACACTTGGCTGGGAGTGAATCTAATGAACATGATAATTTTACCAAAAGTCAAGTCAGCCGTTTTCAAAAAATGTATAATAAAATTTGCGCTGGATTAAAAATTCGTCCGATGCGACATATTTTAAATACAAGTGGCATTAATCGTTTTCCACAACATCAAATGGAAATGGTTCGACTAGGAATTGGTTTGTATGGAATCGATGGAAGCAAAACTATCCAAAACCAATTACAAAAAGTGCACACTCTTAAAGCGACTATTTCCCAAATAAAAAATATCACTAAGGGCGAGACTATCGGTTATGGGCGAAAAGGCAAAGCAAAAAAGGCGATGAGAATTGCAACAATTAGTATTGGTTATGCTGATGGCTTAATGCGTTCAGCTGGTAATGGAAACTTTAGCGTTTTGATTCAAGGGAAACGTGCACATACTGTTGGAAATATCTGTATGGATATGTGCATGGTTGATGTGACGGAAATTACCGAAGCAGCAACGGGTGATGAAGTGATTATTTTTGGAGGAAATCCTACGGTGGAAGAATTGGCAAATGTGATGGGAACAATTCCTTATGAAATTTTTCCACTCATTTCAGAGCGCGTGAAAAGAGTTTATTTATACTAGTAAAACGACTTTCCAAGTCGTTACTCGTCCAACGATTTTCCAAAATCGTTGCTTTCGAAAACGATTCAGAGAATCATAAAACGAAGAACGACTTGGAAAGTCGTTTTACTAAAAAATATTAAATATGGCACTTAACATAGAAATAAAAGCAAGGTGTAAAAACCCTGCTTCGATTAAAGAAATTTTGGAATCTCGTCAGGCAGATTTTAAAGGAGTGGATCACCAAATTGATACTTACTTTAAAGTACCAAATGGTAGAATGAAATTTCGAGAAGGAAATATTGAAAATTCTTTAATTCATTATGATCGACCTAATCAAGCTGGGCCAAAGAAGTCAAATTATATTTTATATCATCCGCATGCTGATTCTTCGTTGAAACAATTATTGACTCAAGCGAATGGAGTTTTAATTATTGTTGATAAATTACGTTCGATTTATTTTATTGATAATGTAAAGTTCCATGTGGATGAGGTAAAAGATTTGGGTAATTTCATGGAGATTGAAACGATTGATGCTGACGGTTCGATTGGTGAAAAAAAACTCTTGGAGCAATGTCAATTTTATTTAAATTTGCTTGAAATTGAAGACGAAGATCTAATTGATAACTCTTATAGTGATTTATTAATTCACAAAACAGCACTTTAATTCGTTTAGAAAACTAAGTAACTAACGGCTTAAAAAGTCGTTTCACAAAATGAAAGAATATACTTCCAAATTATTACTTTTCGGAGAACATTCAATCATCAAAGGTTCACAAGCTTTGGCGATGCCTTTGTTCCATTTTTCAGGAAATTGGGAATATGCAACGGAAGATATTAGTAAAAAACAAATGAATTTATCTACTTTCGCCAACCACTTAGAAGAATTGAAGAATATAGATCAATTGTTATGTGACTTGGATGTGGAACGATTTAAGGATGAGTTAAGCAAAGGTTTATTTTTTAAATCAAATATTCCAACTGGTTATGGAGTAGGAAGTTCAGGAGCATTGTGTGCAGCAGTTTATGATACTTTTTGTGATAATAAACTAGAAAAGATATCAACTAATTTTTCACCTCTGAAAAAAATATTTGCGCAACTAGAAAGTTTTTTTCATGGCTCAAGTTCTGGGACAGATCCTTTGATTTGTTTTTTGGAAAAAGTCATTTTATTAGAATCAACTGAAAAGATTGAGCAAGTTAATATTCAAGAAGCAATTGAATTAGATCATTATAATCGAGGTCAGTTTTTTTTACTAGACACTAAAATATCTCGAGAGACCGGTTCATTTGTTAATGTTTTTTTAGAAAAATGTACCGATAATTATTATTTTGCTCGTATTCAATCAGAGTTAAATCCATTGGTGAATGAAGCGATTACAACATTCTTAAATCAAAATAGAAGATCCTTATTTGAGATGATCCATGAAATTGCACATTTTCAATTTAAGTACTTTCTCGAAATGATTCCTAATGATTTTCGACCTATTTGGTTAGATGGATTAGCAAGCGATCTTTACAAGTTAAAACTCTGTGGTGCAGGTGGCGGTGGTTTTTTGTTGGGTATGACTTTTGATTTTAAAAAAACACAAGAAAAACTATCAAGCTATAACCTAATTCCTATCAACATATAATATATCAATCCCATAATAAAATTCATGTTTACTGACTTACAAAACAAACTTGACACTTTTCATGATCTCGATCATGAAACTCAGCAATCGCTTCTGAAAGAAATTCATACTCGAGCGGTTAGTCAGAAAGAGATGTTCCAAAATTATCTTTCAAAGATGAATTATGGAACACTTTCCCATCGTGATATTTTCTATGAAGCTATTTGGAATTACCCTCAAGGCTGGGAAGATTTTTTCCATACTGAATTATCACAACTAGTTGCAAAAGCAGAAGGTGGAAATAAAGATGCGATCGACAGTTTGAGTGCAATGATTTATTTGACTTATTTGGAGGACATGAATGCAGAATTTTATACTAAATCAGTTGAGTTTTTAACTCAAAAATTGCGTTCTAAAATTCCAGAGGTCAGAGAAAATTGCGCGCAAGCCATCACAGATATTCATGCTGAGTATGAAGTGGAATTGAGTACAGAGCAAATTTTGGAATTACAAAAATTATTAAAAGATAGTGCCTTTAAGGTTAGAGTAAATGCTTACGCAAATCTAAAAGATGCGAATCTAGTCCCTAAGAAATTCTCGATTTCATTAATGGATAAAATTAGAGCAAGATTATTTGGATATAGTTCTCTTTTAAAATAGCGGAAATAAAATCTTATTTTTCCCAAAAAAAACCTCAAGTGGCAGCTCGCCGTTTGAGGTTTTTTCATTTGTCACCGAACTGGCAAGAATTTTTCTATTATAAATAATAGCAATATATAGAATTGTTAAACCCGTTTAAGTATTGCGAATATTCGCAATATTGACAATTATATACTTTCGACTTTTGTTTAAAACACATATATTGAGCGAATATTCGCACAAATTAACGAAATTGAATTTATTAAAATCAAAAAATCACTTATATCATGACTCAAAATCCAGGTAATTTCATAGAACAAGACGCGCTTAAAGGTGGAGAATTTATCATTAAAGACTCTCAAGCAGCAGGAATGTTTATTCCAGAAGAATTAAACGAAGAACAAGAAATGGTTCGTCAAATGTGCAATGACTTTGTCGAAAATGAAGTTGCTCCAGACAAGAAAGGTCAAAAATTAGAATTCCAAGCTGGCCTTTTGGAAAAGGCTGGAGAGTTAGGGTTATTGAGTTCACACATCCCTGAGAGATTTGACGGCATGCCGATGGACACTCATACGAATACGGTGATTTTAGAAGAGATGGGAAGATCAGGTGGAGGATTCACGACAACTTATGCTGCGCATACTGGAATTGGAACTTTACCAATTTTATATTTTGGAACAGAAGAACAGAAGAAAAAATATTTACCAGGGCTAGGAAGTGGAAAGTTGAAAGCTGCTTATTGCTTGACAGAACCAAGTTCAGGCTCAGATGCATTGTCTGCAAAAACAAGAGCCGATTTGAGTGAAGATGGTAAATCTTACATCTTGAATGGACAAAAAATGTGGATTACCAATGCAGGTTTTGCAGATGTATTTGTTGTTTTTGCTCAAGTGGATGGAGATAAATTTACTGGTTTTATTGTCGAGCGAGAAACTCCAGGATTGACTTTTGGTGCAGAGGAAGAGAAGTTAGGAATCAAAGGATCTTCGACTCGTCAGGTATTTTTTGAAAACGTAACTATTCCAAAAGATAATCTTTTAGGGGAATTAGGAAAAGGTCATCTTATTGCTTTTAACATCTTAAATGTAGGTCGTTACAAACTTGGTGCGATGTGCTTAGGTGGAAATAAGAAGGCCATCAAAATGGGTGTAAATTATGCCAATGAAAGGATTCAATTCAAAGTACCAATTTCTACTTTTGGTGCAATCCAATATAAAATTGGAGAACAAGCAATTCGAAATTTCGTTTTGGAATCTTCTATCTATCGAACGTCAGGATTAATGCACGCGAAAAAAACTCAGTTGCTCGAAGGTGGTGCAAGTTATGTAGATGCATTGTTAGAAGCTGCTGATGAATATGCGATTGAATGTGCAATTATGAAAGTGTATGGTTCCGAAGTGACTGATTATGTCGTTGATGAGTGTGTACAAATTCATGGTGGAAATGGTTTCTCAGAAGAGTACCCAGCTGCGGCAGGTTACCGAGATGCTCGGATCAGTAGAATCTACGAAGGGACAAATGAGATCAATCGAATGTTGATGGTCAATCGTTTGTTGAAGAGTGCGATGAAAGGAAAATTAGATATCGTTGGTCCAGCTTGGGCGGTACAAAAAGAACTGACTTCGATGCCTCCAATGACTCCTTTGGAAGGTGCTTACGCAGAAGAGAACAAAGCAGTTAAGGATTTCAAAAAAGTAGTTTTGATGGTAGCAGGTGCTGCTGCAAAAATGCAAATGGAAGGAAAACTTGACTTAAAAAGTGAGCAAGAAATTTTGATGAATGTAGCTGACATGATGATTGATGTTTTCAATGCGGAATCAACTTTACTAAGAGTTGAGAAATTAGCAGGCATGGAAAAGAAAAAACAACCACAAGATGTTTACGATGCAATCTTGAGAACTTTCATCACAGATGCAACTGCAAGAATGAATAAAAACGCAACCGATGCATTGACAGGTTTTGCCGAAGGCGACATGTTGAAAACAATGCTTTTAGGTTTAAAACGTTTTACAAAATATCAGCCAATCAATGTAAAAGCAGCAAGAAGATTAGTTGCTTCCAAATTGATTGATGCTAACGAATACAGTCTATAGGTCAAATTTATTTTTGACTTTTTGAAAAGCTCTTTGCGGTTATCCGCAAAGGGCTTTTTTTTGTATTATTACGTTTCGTTTTTTTCCAAAATTCAATAAATCAAAACATGAAAAAAATCTGGTGGAAAGAAAATGTCATCTATCAAATCTACCCTCGTAGTTTTAATGATAGCAATGCCGACGGCATCGGTGACCTTCGAGGTATCATCGAGAAGTTAGATTACATCAAAGATTTGGGCGTCGATATTATTTGGCTCGGTCCTTCTTTCAAATCTCCCAATGATGACAATGGCTATGACATTAGCGATTATTATGACATCATGGATGAGTTTGGAACGATGGCAGATTTTGATGAGTTGCTCGAAGGATTACATTCACGAGGGATAAAATTATTGATGGACTTAGTAGTGAATCATACTTCTGACGAACACAATTGGTTTGAGGAATCTCGTAAATCAAAAGACAATCCTTATCGGGATTATTATTGTTGGAAACCACCTGCGGCGGACGGCGGACCTCCCAATAATTGGATTTCTTTTTTTGCAGGAAGTGCTTGGGAATTTGACGAATTGACCGGCGAATATTACTTGCACCTTTTTACAAAAAAACAACCTGACTTGAATTGGGAAAACCCAAAGGTACGAGAAGAGGTTTATAAATTAATGCGATTTTGGTTAGACAAAGGAATTGATGGTTTCCGTATGGATGTGATTCCTTTGATTTCAAAACGCTTAGATTTTGCCGATGGAGAGGTAAGTAATTTTACCAACTTAATTGCTAACACATATTCTAATGGACCAAGAGTTCATGAATTCATCCATGAGATGCATCAAGAAGTTTTGCAACATTATGATATCATGACGGTAGGCGAAGGCCCAGGAATAACTAAGGAAATTGGCAATCTTTATGTCGGAGAAAGTCGAAAGGAGTTAAGTATGATTTTTCATCTCGATCATATGTTTATGGACTATGGTGACAAAGGAAAATTTTATCCAAAACCAATCACACTTCCCAATATCAAAAAGATTTTCAATGAGTGGGATGAAGCAACTGGAGAGGATGGTTGGGTGAGTATCTTTTTAGACAATCATGATTTTGCTAGAATAGTTTCTCGTTTTGGAAATGACAAAGAGTACCGAAAAACCTCTGCTAAAATGTTGAGTATTTTATTGCTCACTTTGCGAGGGACTCCATGTATTTATCAAGGAAGTGAATTGGGAATGACGAATGTTAATTTTGATTCAATTGAAGATTATCGAGATGTAGAAACTTTAAACCTCTACGAAGAAGCAAAAGCAAATGGCGAAGACATGGAAGCGTTCATGAAAGCAATCCATGAGAAAGGTCGAGATAATGTGCGAACTCCAATGCATTGGGATGATTCTGAAAATGCAGGTTTCACCAAAGGTACACCTTGGATAAAATTAAATCCAAACTATCCCGAAATCAATGTCGAAGAAGCTCTCGCTGACTCTAACTCCATTTTTTATTTTTATAAAAAAATGTTGGCTTTCCGAAAAGAACATTCAACTTTTGTTTATGGAAAATACAAAGACCTTGATCCTTCACATGAAAAAATTTATGCGTATCGACGGTCTGACGAAAACAAAACTTTTGTGGTCGTCTTAAATTTCTCATCAGAAACAGTTGATTTTAAATTGCCAGAATATTATGGAGGTTTGGAATTGTGCATTTCCAATTATGACATTATCGATAATGGAGATTTGGAAAATATAAAAGTGATGCCTTGGGAGGGGAGGATTTATCTGAAGAAATAATTCTTTTATTTTTGTAAAAACAAAAGAGGTGTTAGCGCTTTGAGAGCTAACACCTCTCCTTTTTAAATTAACCTAACGAAACCAATTCTCGCAACTCATCATTCGAATATTCTCCAATCCATTTCTCCCCCGTCGCAACAGTCAACTCTGCCAATTCCTTTTTAGTCATCAGTAATTGATTGATTTTTTCTTCAAAAGTTCCTTGAGTGATAAACCGATGAACCATTACATTTTTCTTTTGACCAATTCGATACGCACGATCTGTCGCTTGCGCTTCCACCGCAGGATTCCACCACAAATCATAATGAATCACATTATTCGCTGCGGTCAAATTTAATCCAGTTCCACCTGCCTTCAATGATAAAATCAAAACTCTTGTCGTTCGATTATTTTGAAAATCTTCGACCATCGCATCTCGTTTTTTTCGGCTAACTCCTCCATGCAAAAATGAAATTTCCAAATCAAATTCCTTTTCCAACATCTCTACCAACATATTTCCCATTTCTTGATATTGAGTAAAAATCAAAGTCTTTTCACCGTTATCCAAAATCTGTTTCATCAAGTCAAAAAGCAATTGAGTCTTTCCAGAAAGTGCAGGGTCGGCATCTCCTTTTTTCAAAAATTGCTTGGGATGGTTACACACTTGTTTAAGTGCGGTGATCAATTTTAGGACGATTCCTTTTCGAGTAATTCCTTCGGCAGTTTCGACTGCTTGCATAGTCGTCTCCAGCACATTTTGATAAATCGCAGTTTGCTGTGGCGTCAATTTACAGTATTGATCTTTCTCAATTTTTTCTGGTAAATCTTTGATTACACTTTTATCAGACTTCAACCGACGCATGATAAATGGTTCGGTTATTTTTTTAAAAATATCTAACTGGTTTTGATCTCGATCAATTTCAATTGGCTTCGCAAAATCCTTTTTGAAATTAGCCAATGATCCTAAATATCCTTTGTTGGTAAAATCAAAAATACTCCAATATTCGCTCAACTGATTTTCAACAGGCGTTCCACTCATTGCAATTTTTACTGCTGCATTTATTTTTTTGATCGCCTTAGTTTGTGCCGTTGAAGGGTTTTTAATATTCTGAGCTTCGTCGATAGCGAGGAGCGCCCATTTTTGTTTTTGTAATCTCGCAGTTTCCGTTCGAGCAACTCCGTAAGTCGTCAACAAAATATCTGATTCTAGCAACGGTTCCATTTTTCGATTAGCTCCGTGATAAATATGCGCCCTCAAATCAGGTGCAAATTTTTGAATTTCATTTTCCCAATTCGTCAACAAAGTTGTTGGAACTATTACGAGTGCTTTTTGTTTTTTGAGTCGTCCGTCTTCTTTTAACTTGAGTAAAATCGTAATGACTTGAAGCGTTTTCCCTAAACCCATATCATCCGCAATCACACTTCCTAAACCAAGTCTATAATTTTTATACATCCATTCGTAACCACTCAATTGATAAGGTCTAAGCGTTGCTCGCAAACCTTTTGGGACATCGGCATCTTCACCTTCCAGCAACGATTTCATCAACTCCTTAGCCTTTGAGTCGAACGCGATTTTTGCCCCATTATATTCCTCCTTGAGTGCTGTTTGAAATAATACATTCGGTTTTAAATCAGGTGGGTTTTCTAATTTATCCAGCAATGTTTGGATTTCATTTTCATCAAAGAATATATATTCTTCGTTTATTTTTACGATGCCTGAAAACTGATCTACCATTTTTAAAAATTCTTCTTGGCTGACCAATTTATCACCCAAGGCAATTTGCCAATCGAAGTTTAACATGGCTCCTAAATTGAGTACAGATTTTCCGCTGATGTCTCCACTTTTCTCTTTTTCTAGATTTATTTTTATCGACGGTTTTGGACGCATCAATTTTCGTAAAGCTTTTGGCAACAATACTTTAATTCCAAATAGTTGAATCGTAGGAAGGATTTTAAATAAAATATTTGCGAAATCATCTGAGTCAAAAATCAATTGTTCCTTTCCTTTTGAAGCAAGCAATAAATTAATTTGAGGAAAATAATTCCCGAGCATCGCCAAGTTGCGCAACACTTCCATTCGAATCGAGCTAAATTTTTTTTCTTCTAGTATTCTAAATAATTCAATAGGTGCTTCGAGTGGTTTACTTTTATCTTCGACGGCAACTTTCACTTCAAAAATTCCTTCTTCCTTCTGATCGTCGATCAACAAAACTGGTGCGAATTCTTTTTTAGAAATAAAAAACTTATTCAACCATAATTGAATCGCCTTTGGAAATTCCTTATTTTCAAAATCTATAAATCGCTCCACCGATCCATTAAAAAATAAATTAACCGCAGGGTGAATTAACTGTTTGAAATTTAATCCATGATTCGTTTTCACAAAATGGTTGAGGAAAAAAGAAACTAAAGTCGCGAAATTATCTTCTCGAATTGGTTCAAAAACTTTCTTATCTTTTTTATAAAAAATCAAATCATTCGGAGTCAAGGATTCTACTTTTTCAAAAAGAGTTTTAACCGCTTCATTTAAGTTAGCAGGAATCCATCGGATTTTAAATTGTTCCTTTTCCACTCTTAATAATTGTGGATGGTACGCACTCTGGTGAATAATTTTTTTAGAAAAAAGATAGGTCAAGAATAGTCCTCGAAGAGAATGAGAAAGTTGAGTTAATTTATTCGCTGGTATTTTCCCCAACCAATCCATTAAATCATTTTCTTCGTCAAAAACTAAAATAGATTTATCTTTCGAATCCCGTAAATTGATTGTTACAAAATCTGATTTAACATCCAGGACTATCTCGATTTCTTCGACGGCATCCATTTCTGGTGTAATCGTTTTCTCAATTTCTGTCTTATTTTTTTTTGAAAATTCTTTACTGATTTTAGTGTAGACTTTTTCCAGAACAGTTTTAAAATCGCCTTGATTATAAAACACCGGTTGCTCCCCCAAAATAGTTAACAAACTCTCTCGACAATCTGGCAGAATTGAAAAATCTAGTTCTTGGTAGATTTCTTCGCTCCACTCTTTTTTATTTTTTTCAAGAGAAAAAGGTTGTTGCAAATCCTCTATCGAAAAAATAGGAACATCCGTTTTTTCATTAGCAGCATAACCTGCTTTTTCGAGTTCTTGAAATAAATCAAAGTCATGCAATTGAAAAACAACAAACGGATTTTTATCAATTTCATTGGCGATCAAATACAAAACTGCCGCCATGTGCTTACATGGAACTGCATGATCAGGACAAGAACAATGACCTTCCAAATCATCCCATTTTTCTGGAAAAATATGGATGCCTTGGATTTGACAAAGACGATTTAGATTGGGCGGTAATTCTCGATTCAATAATTTGGAAAGAAAAAAGAGATTATCCGTTATCAAACTTAGGATGACAGATTTTTCATTTGAGGTAAATTTAGGAATTGTAAATTTGACTTGATATGGTTTGTAAACCGAACCTTGAACTTCCGCTGTAATTATATTTCCATCAATTTCAACATCTTGGGCGAGACCTTTATTTGCATAAGTTATGCCTCGTGGCAATCGACTAGAGAAGTCGATGTTATTGAGGGAATTGAGCCATTGTTTCCCCCACCAAGTATTGCCATAAGTCTTCCTCATTAAATTTATAAATGTTTTTTTTCAAAAAATCAAAAGTAATCAAAATGAAAACACCCATTTAGATTTTCTATAAAAAACATTGTGATATTGCCGTTTTCTTTTTATCTTCATAATCTGCTTTGTGGCTTCCACATATCGAATATAACAATCCATTTTTCACTAAAAACTTTTTCAAACGTTTACTTGTTCGAAGATTAAATTGATTTTGTTATGTCCGATTTTACTTCCTTAC
Source organism: uncultured Saprospiraceae bacterium (assembly GCA_937981555.1). Lineage (GTDB taxonomy): Bacteria > Bacteroidota > Bacteroidia > Chitinophagales > Saprospiraceae > CAJQQY01. The sequence goes on along the minus strand of CALJOK010000045.1, from coordinate 55,543 downwards.
ATTCTAAAACTTATAATGAATTTAAAGAGATTGATATTCACGCTTATCAGTTGATTGTAGATTTCTATGCCAAACGCGAAGAAGATATTCAGCGGTTAAAATTTCATGAATATTTTGAATTACACTTAGCCTACATCGAAGCATTGCTGGAAACTGGACTTTATCAAAATCTGCTAAAAGTGTGTGACGAAACTATCGAAGCAGTCATTCAACATAATATTCAATTTTATCAAGGCGAAGATATTTATCGAAAGTTGTTACTTCGAAAATCAGCAGCTCATTATAATCTATTGGAGTATCACAAAGCAGAATTTATTTTAAAAGAGTTAATAAAAATGAATCCAAAAGATGGTCACTCCATTCGTTTCTTTCGAAAAAGTCAATTGCATCGACCTCCAAGTTTTGTTCAAAATACTCGAAATGTAAGTTTATTGTTATTCCTTTTTACTGCGATGGTGATTTGTTTTGAGATGGCTTACTTTGGCTTTGGAAAATCACAATCGGAGATGGGAATGATCATCGAGATCGCGCGTAATATTGTTTTCTTAAGTGGTTGGTTGGTTTTGATTTTAGGTGATGGAATTTTTCGTTGGAAAGTTTTTAAAGAAACTAAAGATTTTATTAAAACAATACATTTACAAAAAAATAAGAAAACAGGGGTTCCAGTTTTTTCTGAAAAATAAGTTTTAAAACTTAAATGCAGATGACATTTCTATCATCTGCATTGTAAGGTCTAAACATTCTAAACTAAAATCGAATCGGTATCTTTTAATTATTCATTTTATATTCTCTGAGATAAATATTGTTGTGAGTTGCTTTAAGTTTTAAATTGGTTCCACCTCCATTTAAATTAGCAACGATTCTATTTTTACTGGAAGAACAACTATTCATCTTTTTATTTTTCCCACCAGATCCTTGTTGGAAATCCAAATCTAAATCCGTTAACATTTCTCCATGTGAAGATTTAAGATCGATATTCAATTGAGAATTACTTGGTACACTCACGTCCACAAAATTATGCGTGGAAGATAATTGAATATTTTTTCGAATTGGTTTTGAAAAAATCGCATTGATGTGCCCATGTGTATTTTTCGCATAAAGCTCGCCTTGAAAATCTTCGATATCAATCCCTCCAAACTTTGATTTGATATTCATTGCGATGTTTTGTGGAACTTTGATATCCAATTTTATTTCAGTAATAATTCCAATATTTACATGATCATATTCCCCTCCTTGTTCCGTCAAATTGTCCCAACCATCCCACATATTTTTTTTCTTATCCACTTTTCGATAAGTCGTTATTCCATCCTTTGTCATGGAAATCATTCTTGGAATATCACATTCGTTTTTCAAAAAAGTACTAATGTTCCATTCACCGTCAATCTCTTTTACTTTGATAGTAAATGCATCGTCATATTCTCCATTATTAATTTTTGCAGTTCCTGAAATCGAAATTTCATTTTTATTCCAAGTAGTGATATTTACATCAGCCCGATCAAAGTCGAAGTTCACTTCTTGACCTGATGTTGTAGTAATCGTTTTCGAAACGGATTTTTGAGCATAACTAAACGAAGCACATAACAATATACTTACGGCAATCAAAATTGTTCTCATGATTAAGGATTTTAGTTCTACGATGAATTGTAGAGGGTGAAAAAATAATAGTGTGAGGAAAATGAGTTTGCTTATTTATTTTCAAATAGGCAAACTCATCGTTTTATATTGAATTGGTTTTATTTCTTTCTTCTCAAATAAATATTTGCGTGAGCAGTATAAAGGTCAATCAAAACTCCACCGCCATTTATTCCTCCTGACATGGAAGAGTTGTTACTTGCACAACCTCCACAACCATCAGAGTCTTTATTATTCTTTCCACTTTTTTCTGTTTTTATATTTCGATTAATTTCAAAATCGGTAAACATATCTCCGTGAGAAGATTTCAATTTCAAGTTTGCTTTAGTTGATGATGGCAATGTCACATCAATCCATCCATGGGAAGACCGAATTGTACTTGGGTTACTTTGATTGACATTCGCAAAGACTGCTTCAATATCTCCGTGAACGGTATTGACTGACATCGGGCCAGTTACATTTTCCAATTTTACATTATTGAAATGTGCGGTAACTTCTATCTCTCCACTAATATCTTTGATATTCAAGTCTGAACCATGATGTGTGCTGTGTTCGTATAAAACCGCTACACCTTGAGGAATTTTGATGGTAAATCGTCCTTTAGAATTTTTTACCACTTGCTCAATCGTCAACTCATTTCCATCCTTCACCGCCGAAAGCCCCAGGCCAGTATTGTCTACATTGCCATTGCCACTTATCACTCGAAGTCCGGATGCACGACTATCTTTTTTCTTTTGGGTCGAAGCACCTTGAATGATAACTTCAGTTCCATTGTGACCAACGATGTCAATTTTATTGACTTTGTTTATGATGACTTTTCCGCCTGAACTCATTTTGACTTTGTAATCTTGAGCCGAAACGGAGAGTGCTAAAAATAGGATTAAACTTATTCCAGATATTTTTTTTATTAATTTTTTCATCTTTTCTTTTTTTATAAAAATTACTGTTGTCTTACAAATTATTATTAGTTGGTTAACCATTAAATTCTACATCATTTTAAATATTCCCATTTGGGCTTCGTCTTTGACTTCTGGAGTGGTTGATTCTTTTTCAATTATTTTTTCAAAATACTCTACTGCTTGTTTTTCTTTCATGTTAACCAAAATTTTGATTAACGATAATTGAATCATTGGATTAGATTGGACTGCGAGGGATTGACAAAGTGCCGTTCTAACTTTCGGTTCATTTTGAAAATGAGACAACGCTTCCATTGCTGCGATTCTCACGTTAGTACTTTTGTCGATGTTCATGGATTGAATTAGTGCATCAACAATTTCGTTGTCAGGTTGCAATTCGTAACTGATATTTACAGCTTTAATTCTTCCGCTGGTAGATTTATCTTTTTCCAAAAGTTCCAACATTTCAAGTCTCAAATCAACTATATGACCTATAGTAACTTCAGGTGCTCCACTTATATTTTTTCCAATAAAAACTCCCATAATTAAAATGGCAGCCGCTGCAGCTATTTGAAATAAAAATTTAATTCGACTTGAATTCGGTTTTTTGAATGCTACAATATTTGCATCTTCTCCTCCTTGTCCATTAATTTCTTTTTGTAAAAATTGATCGAAGTTGTTTTTTAAACTCGGAGAAGGTTGAAATTCTTCTGCCGTTTCCATTCCCTCCATGACCATTTTTAACTCGTCCAAAGTGTGTTGAAGTTCAGCTGAATTCTCCAATTGCTTTTCTACCTCCGCTCGTTGCTCTGTTGTGAGTGCATCGTCTAAGTAGTCAATTAATTTATTTTCTAACTCTTGAAATTCCATGAAAATTATTTTTGGACTTATCCGTAGTTCGGATAATAGTTTTACAGTTTATCTATTTTTAAAAACACGTTACGCAATTCTTTGATCGCTCGGTGAACTTTTACTTTGACTGCTCCTTCCGAGGTATTCATCATTTCCGCAACTTGGGCATATTTTAATTTTTGAAAACGAGTGAGTACCAAAACTTCTCTTTGCTCTGAACTAAGCTGAGACATCGCTCTTTCCAAATTTTTTAAATCATCTTGTTTTTCCATTTTATCTGAAACGGAACCCGATATCATCATCACATTTGAAACATCTATTTCTTCTGATACCTTGACTTTATTTTTTTTATAAAAATCCATTCGCACATTTCTAGCAATTTGAAAAATCCACGATTTGAATTGGTGGTTCTCATTGAAGCTATGTTTGTATCGAATAATTCTTTCAAAAACATTTTGCGTCAAATCTTCACTCAAAGATTCATCAAAGGTTAAGCGAACAAAAAAATTATACAGCCGACCACTATATCGTTCAAATAAGACGGCTGCTTTCGCAATGTCTCCATTTCGGACTTGTATCATTAGCTGTTCGTCGGTCATTTTTTCGTTCGTTATACTTTTTCTTGAGTCGTTCTGGCTTGGTTACTTTGTTAATTAGAAATGGTTACAAAGTTTTTTTAAAAATAGGGAAGAAAAATTTGAGAAAGGAATATTTGATGGGATATCAATGGTTTGGAAAATTCACAGTATTGTTACTTTTACCACATAGGCACCTAGAAAACATAGGTTCTTTTTATAAGGAGCCTATGTTTTCTAGGTATCTTCTATATGATGAAAAAATTATCGGAGCAATGTAAAAACGCCTCCTTCTTCAACTACTCTTCCACCTGTTTGAGTAATTCTCACTTGAAAAATATACGCGCCCATGGGTTGGATAACACCTTTATATTTACCATTCCAACCTTCATCAACGTCTTTAGTTTCAAATAATAATTCACCCCAACGATTGAAAACTGTAAAGTGATAATCTACCGTTTCGCCGAAGATGACGAATGGTTTAAAAATTTGATTTACACCTTGCGGCGCAAATGCATTGGGCGCAACGATGCTAGCCAATTGTTCAACACAAGTAGTATTTGAAGAAGATTCGATTGGCTCGATAGAACCATTTGGAAGTGTTACATTGGCATTGGCGACTACGAAATAGCAAACATTACTTTCCGCCTGTTCACTTGGATCTACTTCATCTGAAAAGGAGGTTGTCCCCGCAGGAACAACATCAACAAAAGTCGAAGAACCATTTACAATTCGATAGATGGAATAATCGATCACTTCTGCATTTTCAATATCAAAAGAAGTCCACGTTAAAAAATTGGAAAACCCAGGTTGGGGATTCCCGACTAGATGAATCGTACTTCCATAGTTTGACTCAACCAAAATATCGCAATCATCGGTGGTTTGAATCTTGTAAAAAACTTTACTTGCCGAAGGATCAGAAATGACATCAATAGAACTATTTCCATTGCCCAAAGGAATCGGAGCAGGAGAAGAATTCAAAGTTGTAAATGTATTGTTAATTAAATCTTGCAAAACTTCAAATGATTGAATCTCTGCAGCGGAATTCCAATTCCAAGTTAACTCAACAGAGTTATCAGTTAGCACATTTACATTCTTCAAAACTAAATCACGCATCGGTTCAACTAAGTCAGGCATCAAACAAACCACATTAGACAATGCTTCTATACCTGTTCCATTTTCGATTGATTTTATAAAAAAACAATAATTCTCTGAGTCACTCGCATTTTCAAAAACATAACTTGTATCATTTCCCGAAATGGTCGCTTGCAAGATTGCACCACTTCCATCAATGTCTACCCAAACTTCTTGACTACCGATTCCATTGATCCAACCTTGATATGAATTCCAATTTAAAACTATCTTCTGCTCGCAACTAATAACTGATTGCTCTAGAAAAACAGTCGAATGTGGATCATTAAAAATACTAGTATTTCCACATTCATCTATGGCTAAAATAAAATAGGTTTCTGACTGGTCATTTGGAAATGCATTGTTATCTACAAAATTGGTCACGCCTCCATAAATAGTATCCAACGCAATCGTTCCCATCGACGTACTTCTAAAAATAATATAAGCTGAAACTTCTGGCGATGGACTCGCTTGCCAATCAAGCTCAATCGAATTTCCATTGACTGAAGCTCGTGTGAGTACAGCTACCTCAGGTTGTCGATTGTCCAAAGTATCAGATTGCAAAACCATTTGACCTGGACAATTAAAATCACTTTGCAAATAATAATACCAAGTATCAGATGCTGGATTTGGATGATGGAAAAATCCTTGCCCTTGATTTGAAACGGTTCCCAAAAGATTAAAAGGCCCAGTTGGATTGGCACTAAAAAAAACTTCGTAGCTATTAAATGTGCCGCAACTATTAGTTGGAATATCCCAGTAGAGGGTGTCGCTTCGCACACATAAAAAATCAGGAGGAAGAACTTGAGCGGTTGTTTTATTTGAAAAAAATAAAATAGCTACAAGTGCGCACACCTTTACTAATAATTTCCAATAATCTGTAATTCTCAATTTACTCACCGATATATTTTTTAAATTTTTCTTCAAATTTCGCCATCGAAAAAGTATCTCGCAATTCATATTCTTCAACGAAACCTTTATCAATTTCTTTTTTATAATAAATCAACCCAATTTTTTTTGCAAAGAGTTCTGTTCCATTGTATTTCTTTTCCAAATGCCCATCATTAAAATCACTCATCTCTTCAGCTATTTGAAATTCCACACAATCGTATGATTTATTTTTAAAAGAATATGCTGCATCGCCTATAAATTTTCTATCTCTAGATAGTTCAACATGTCCATTAGGATATTCTTCTGTAGGCATTTTCCATTTTAATTTGGATGAAAAAACCTGAGTATTATCTTTTACTTGAAAAGGGAAACTGACATTTGCTAAAATCTCTGCAGCATTTTGATTGACATTTCCCAAAGAATCAAATTCATATAATATGTAATCTTTTAAGAACACTCCTTCATTCGTAACTTCTGCATTGAATATTTGACGAGGCCTAAAAGTATGGTCATAGTATTGTCCAGTAAAAATAGTCGTTCCATCTTTTCTCATTTTTCTAAAATACCAATACTCCACAGGAAGTTGATCATTATTAACAGGATGATATTCATAAACCATCCCTTCTTCCCATTTTTGCATTGGATAGAAATACTCTGGAAGGTAATTCTTACTATCTATTTGACAAGCGAAAATAAAAAGTATCATTATCGCAATCATACACGTAAAATGTATTCGTATTCCTTTTTTTATAAAAAATTCCATATTCATGACGTATCGAGTTAAAAATGTAAAAATAGCTGATTTTATTTCATGCGAAGTGATAGATTTGCGCCATAATGTCACAAAAGTATCGTTTAATTTACAATGGAATAAAATGTGATGAATAATGTTCAAATCATATCAAGGAACACTTATTTATATTTTATATTTGCGCCCAAACTCATCTAACGACTGAAGTCGTTTAATTTGAAAAAATATTACTCATTCAACGGCTTAAAAAGTCGTTTTACGAAAAAAATAACATGTTTAAATTTATTAAAAAGCTTTTTGGAACTAAGTATGACAAAGATAAGTCATTGTATCAACCGATCGTTGAATTAGTTCACGAAGCGGAAGAGAAGTTGACTAATATGAGTCACGATGATTTGAGAAATCGAACGAATGAATTTCGTGCTCGAATTGCAGATCATTTGGCTGGAATTGATGCCGATATAAAATCGATCAAAGAAGAAGCTGACACTACGGAAGACTTCCATCGAAAAGAGGAATTATTCAAAGAGTCGGATGAATTGGTCAAAGAGAGAGATAAGCACTTGGAGGAAGTTTTAAAAGAAATCTTACCAGAGGCTTTTGCGGTAGTTCGAGAGACTGCTCGTAGATTTTCAAGTAATGAATCAATTACAGTAACTGCAACAGATCACGATAGAGAAATTGCTGCGAAAAAAGCGCACGTGACAATTCAAGGAGACAAAGCAGTTTACTCAAATTCATGGTTAGCGGCAGGAGGAGAGATCACTTGGAACATGGTTCACTATGATGTGCAATTGATTGGTGGAATGGTTTTGCATGATGGAAAAATTGCGGAGATGCAAACTGGGGAAGGAAAAACTTTAGTGGCAACACTTCCTGCATATTTGAATGGATTAAGTAGTCAAGGAGTTCACGTCATTACGGTGAATGATTATTTGGCTCGTCGGGATTGCGAATGGGTAGGACCGATTTTCGAATTCTTATTTTTGACCATTGATTGTATTGATAAATATAAACCTCACTCGGAAGGTCGTGTAGCAGCTTATAATTGCGACATTACTTACGGAACGAATAATGAATTTGGTTTCGATTATTTGAGAGATAATATGGTTCGTTCTCAAGATGAAATGGTTCAGCGAAAACCACACTATTGTATGGTGGATGAGGTGGATTCTGTTTTAGTCGATGATGCGAGAACGCCTTTGATTATTTCTGGACCAATTCCACAAGGAGCTGAGGAGCAAGAATATATTGCATTAAAACCTCGAGTAGAATCATTGTTGAATGCGCAGAAAAAAATCGCTTCAGCTTATTTAGCGGAAGCTAAAAAACAATTCAAAGAAGGGAACATTGGTGTGGAAGAAGGAGAAGGTGGAATGTGTTTATTGAGAGCACATCGAGCATTGCCAAAATCTTCTCCATTGATTAAATTTATTAGTCAAGAAGGGGTGGAAGTTGTTTTGCAAAAAACAGAAAATCACTACATGCAAGAGCAATCAAAAAGAATGCACTTGGTGGATGATCCTTTGCTATTTACCATTATTGAAAAAACCCGAACCGTTGAGTTGACGGAAAAAGGAGCAGAATACTTAGCAAAAGGAAATGAAGACCCTGGTTTCTTTATCATGCCTGATATTGCAACTGAGATGATGATGATTGAGGAAAATGAGGAATGGAATGAGCAAGAGAAAATGGATAATAAAACTACTTTGATTTCTGATTTCTCGATCAAGTCAAGACGTTTACACTCTATCAATCAGCTACTGAAAGCGTACACGATGTTTGAGCGAGATGATGAATACGTAGTGATGGATGGTCAAGTAAAAATCGTCGATGAGCAAACTGGTCGAATGATGGAAGGTCGTCGATATTCTGATGGATTACACCAAGCGCTTGAAGCAAAAGAAAATGTAAAAGTTGGAGACTTAACTCAAACTTATGCGACCGTAACTTTGCAAAACTACTTCCGAATGTATCACAAGTTGGCTGGTATGACTGGTACAGCCGAAACGGAAGCAGGCGAGTTTTGGGAAATTTATAAATTAGATGTGGTTGTAATTCCAACTAATCGTCCTATCGTCAGAGATGATAAAGATGATATGGTTTTTAAAACAGCTCGTGAAAAATATAATGCTGTAATCGAAGATGTGGTTAAATTAAGTAATGCAGGTCGTCCTGTTTTGGTTGGTACAACTTCAGTAGATATTTCTGAAAAATTAAGTCGAATGCTTCAAATGCGAGGCATCGATCACAATGTTTTGAATGCCAAACAACATCAACGAGAAGCTGATATTGTGGCCGAAGCAGGTAATGCTGGAAAAGTAACCTTGGCCACCAATATGGCTGGTCGTGGAACGGATATTAAATTATCTGACGCAGTAAAAGCAGCAGGAGGTTTGGCAATCATCGGTACCGAGCGACATGATTCTCGACGAGTCGATAGACAGTTGAGAGGACGTGCAGGTCGTCAAGGAGACCCAGGTAGTTCGCAATTTTATGTTTCATTGGAAGATAACTTAATGCGATTATTTAAGTCTGAACGAATTGCAAAGTTGATGGATAAGATGGGGCATCAAGATGGTGAAGTCATTCAACATTCGATGGTTTCTAAATCAATTGAGCGAGCTCAGAAGAAAGTGGAAGAGAATAACTTCGGTACTCGAAAAAGATTATTGGATTATGATGACGTGATGAATATCCAACGGGAGGCGATTTACAAAAAACGTTTCAACGCACTTTCAGGAGAGCGACTTTCTTTGGATTTGAATACGATGTTTATTTCTCTGATTGAAAGTTTAGTAGTAGCACATCGCAAGGATGGCAACTTCGAAACATTCCGGAGAGGTTCAATTGAAGTGATGGGGATTGATCCAAAAATGGATGCTATTGATTTTCAAGAAGGAGATGAAGATGAAATCATTACTAAAATGTATCATCAATTTTTGGAAATGTATAGTCGTAAAGGACAGATTCTTTCTGACCTAGTACTTCCTCAAATCAAACATGTTTACGAAACAGAAAAACATAAATACAAACGAATTTCTTTACCATTTACAGATGGTATTTCGAGAGTACTTCCTGCTGCAGCCGACTTAGAAAGTGCAGTAGAATCTGAAGGAAAAACCATCATGCGTGATATTGAGAAAGTAGTCGCACTTTCAATTATTGATGAAGAGTGGAAAGAACATTTACGTTCCATGGATGAGTTGAAAGACTCTTCTCAGGCAGCTTCGTTTGAGCAAAAAGATCCATTGGTAGTTTATAAAATGGAAGCGTTCAATTTATTCGAACAATTGATTTATAGAGTCAATGAGCAAGTTACTTCCTACTTAGTAAAAGGTTCTGTGATCTTACGAGATGGAACTAAAGTAGAAGAAGCTCAGACTCAAAGAACAGATTTGAGTAAAACTTCTACAAACAAAGATCCGAATGCATTAGCTAAAGCTGCTGCTGCTGGCGCTGGTCGTGGAAGACAAAAACCTGAAACATTCAAACGTGATGTACCTAAAGTAGGGCGGAATGAAAAATGTCCTTGTGGAAGTGGTAAGAAATATAAACAATGCCACGGAAATTAAAAACATGTTTCGTGTATTCATAAAAAAAGGAGTTGCAAAATTATTGCAACTCCTTTTCTATTTTTTCTAAGTATTATTATTTTCGTTTTTTCTTCGAAGATTTCTTTTTCGTTTTGTCATTTTTAGAAAAAAGATAATTGATATCTGCAGTCACTCCAAATTGCATTGTACTAGGTTGGACTTCCAAAAATACATCCCCAAAATCGTATACACCTGCAAGTGTCAAATATCCACGAATCGGCGCGGCAGGTTTTCCAATAGAAATTTTTAAAGCAGATTCCAAAAAGAAAAATGGATTATTTTCTTCTATTATTTCTACCTTTCGCAATTGAGATGCAGATAATCTTCCATAAGCTTTTGAGCTATCTAGATAACTTAATTGCGTTCCTCGTAAAGTAAAACTGGCTCCTACTTTATCTAAGAAAATATGAAATCCACCTTGCAAATATATTTTTTGAAAATCTAATTCTACTTTCCCCGTTTCTCCAAAATAAAAATTATTTACTGCTCCTCGGCTATATCCAACATAGCCATCAAAGAGTAATCCTTTCCCTTCTGTCGCAGATTCAAATGAAGTTAATCCTTCTTCTTCATCACCAAAAATCTCTTTAGCCTTCGCTGATTTAAAATAATAACCACCAACTGCTCCGTTAAAATTATATTGATAAACGTTCTTGTCTATTCCCTCTGCTCCTGTAAATGAATTTCGAATACGAAAAAAACTACCGTGAATTCCAAGATGTTTAATTGGACTGTATCCCACTTGAGCACTTATATTATTCCCAGGCAGACTATTCAAATGTGGCGTATATCCTCCGGATACTTTTAGATCTTTTTCTTCTCGAAGTGCTAAAAGATTACCTTCGTCCGTTGCATAAAAATGATGACTTGCACTTCCGCATGAAGCAAAAAACAATACAATTACAAAAAGGTATAAACTGAATTTTATTGATTTCATAAGATTGACTTCGTTTTAGTTTGTTTATTGATTTTTAGAAAAACTCTGTGTCTTAAGTCAAGCTAAAAATGGAATCAACACTTCTGTTGGTCGTTCTTGATTCCATTTTTAGCTTGACCTTAGGATTTTTCTAAAAACGAATTTTAAAAAAAAGCCTTCCATAGCTAAACCATGGAAGACTTTTTATTTTATCTTTTATCTAATCTCTATTTAAAAGGATCAGAGTATTTTACATCAGCTAACATTACTTCATCCGTAAATGTATTCAAGAATGAAATCAAAGCATCTTTTTCTCCTTGAGTAAAATTGAACGCTTTAGCTTGTCCACCTTGCTTCAATTGGCTACTTAAGTTTGGATGATTTTGTACACCATTGCTATAATGATCAACTACTTCTTCTAATGTTGCAAAACGCCCATCATGCATAAATGGTCCAGTCAAAGCAATATTTCTTAACGTAGGTACTTTAAATACTCCATTGTTTCCTGAGCCACTTATTTCTCCAATCCCTTGATCTTCATACACCATATCCAAACCATTGTTGGCCTTCACTTCTGCTGGGAATCCATTAATTTCACCGTGACAGTTTCCACAATTAGAAACATATAAATCTTTTCCTAAATTTTCTGCAGAAGTAAAACCAGCAAAGTCAACACCTACAATATTATTTAAGTTATAAGTAGCTACATAATGCTTATCCAATTCTTCATCATACTTAGACCGGTAAGAACTCATACTATTTACAAATTCACTTACTGCATCTAATACTCTATCTTCGGTAAAGTCACTATCACCAAATGTTTCTTTAAAAAGAACTCGGTAATAATCATTTTCATTTACTCTTTCCAATACCTTATGCATTGGCATATTCATTTCTTGTTCATTTGCAAAAGTTTGTCTTGCTTGCTCCTGAACCGTATTTGCTCGATTATCCCAGAAGAAAGGAATTCGTCCTGAAGCAGCATCTCCATAGTATTCTGCAAAATTAAATACAGAACCTAAAGCCAATGAATTTCGGCTAGTCACTCGGTTCGAAACTCCATCACTAAATGCCTTATCATCTGCAAATGCTAATTCTTGCTTATGGCAAGATGCACATGAGATAGTTCGATCATCAGATAAGTTTTTATCATAAAAAATTACCCGACCTAAGGTAGCTAAATCGCTATCAAACGAAAGGGAACGAGACTGATAATATTTTGGGAAAACAAAAGTGTAATCTTCTAAGTCATTTTCTATATTTAATGATTGACTTAGAACTGCATAATCTTCCGCAGTATACCTTTCATAAGAGATATCTATTTTATCTTTTTTACAAGAAGAAAAGAAAAATAGCACCATAAGGAATGCTAATAGGCAGTTTAAATTTTTCATAACTTTGAGTTGTTTTTTAATTATTTACTAAATAGGTTTTTGTCAAAGAATTGTAAAAATAACAAAAACCTCGCTTAAAATCTTTTTCAAGAAGTTAAAATTGATTGTTAATATGTGTTAAAGTAGACTGTTAATGTAGTTTTAACCTAATTTTTAGGACTTTTTGGAAAAACGAATACATCTTAGTTATGGAAAATCAAAAAATCCATTCGAAATCCATTTTTGTCTTTGATGCTTTTGGAACACTTTTTAAGACGAGTGAGATAGACGCAGAACTTCAAAACATTGCTAAAGATAAAACCGAAAATCTTATTTCTATTTGGAGAAAAAAACAGCTAGAATATACTTGGCTGCGAAATCAAATGAACAAATATGCTCCATTTTCGCAAGTGACCAAAGAAGCATTAGATTATAGCATGCGTGTCAATGGTTTAAAAAATCCTCGAATTTTTGATTTGCTTTTACCAATTTATGATAGTCCAAATTTGATTGATGGAGTGCGAGAAGCTTTGGATTTTTTCCAAGAAAAAACGATTTGCATTTTGTCAAATGGAACTAGATCAATGTTGGAAAATGGTGTTCAAAAAACAGGGATTGGAAATTTTATTAATCATATCTTTTCAGTCGATGATATTGGAATTTACAAACCTCGAAAGGAAGTTTATCAAATGGCTTTGGATAAATTAGAAGTTTCCAAAGAGGAGGTTTTATTTTTTTCTTCTAACCAATGGGATGTTTCAGGAGCAAGTAATTTTGGGTTGGATAGTGTTTGGGTTAATCGGAATAACGAAGTGAAAGAAGGGTTACCTTTTGGGAATGTTTTTGAGTTTCAAGATTTGGATGAATTTAGAAGTTGATTTAGAAAAAAGGAAAAGTCCAAAGGACTTATATTCTATTTTTTCACAGAAGAGGCATACCAAATATTTTGATATGCCTCTTTTTTTTTTAGAAAAAACTTCTAAAAAAAGGTAAGCCTAGGCTTTAATGTAATATCTAATCATAAATAACTACCTCTCCAGCTACAGTCCCTGGGAAATTAGGCGATCCAATAATCACTTTATTTCCTGAAAGTAATAGACTTGCTCCAAAGGCATGATCTAAATCACTACTGCTAGGGGTAAGTGTTTCTGTCAAAATTTCATTTTCAAAAACATGTACAACATCATCTCCTTGTGGCAAAATAAAAGGTGGAAAAGGAAGAAAAAAACCAAATGTAGGTGCACCTACCACAATTTTTGATCCTTGAATATCTAATAGACGATCGGCAAATGGAAGTGGTCCAGGTTGTTCAATCCCTCCACTTATTGCCCAACTCCCTCCAGAAGGAGTAATAATTATAGAGTTAGTAGCTCCAAGAGCACCAAAGGCTGTATTGGCTACAATCGTAGAATTATCGATTGCAATTTGTCTAGTTAATAAATAGTCAGCTGGAAAAGCAACTTGTGTTTCTAACCCCCAGTTATTGCCAGATTTTTCAAAAATATATACTTGAGGTGCAAGAAAAGGTCCCATCTGACCATCTCCTCCGTTCCCAACTATTCGATTGTCATGCATATCTATATCCCAAAAAAATGTTTGAGTAGATGCCATATCAATCTCTGCTTCTTGTGACCAACTATTACCTGTTAATTTATAGACAAAGATTGTACTTGCTGTTCCTGTTCGACCTAGAACAGCTAACTTATTTCCATGCATAACTATATCCGTACCTGTTCCTCCACTACCTACAAAATCAGCATCAGGAGTAATGATATCCTGCTCTACCCAAGAGTTACCTTGCTTTCCGAAAATATAAATATGACCTGGAGCGCTAACTGCAAGTTTGTTTGCACTCGCAGTTACTCTTGAACCGAACCCGGCTGCACCATTGCTAGCGGTCAATGTTTGGGTAAGTGAATTATTTTCGTAAACATGAACTGAATTGATTCCTGGTGCACCTACAAAAAGAGTATTTCCTTGTTTGGCAATAGATGAACCGAATCCATCTCCTGGTGTTCCTTCAGACAGAATAGTTTCACTACCTGCACTTCTAGTTCCTACTTGAGTATATGAATTGGCAATTTCTGATCGCGATAAATATGATTGAACATATTCATCTAATTGTGCTTTTTCATCTTCTGTAAGATTTGACATTAATTTCGAATAAAAATCATCTGTTTCTGTCTGAGTTAATTCTCCTTCTTGAAAACCATAGATTGCTTGAAGCGTAACTGTAGCGATGTCAATTTCGGTTTGATTTTCTGTTGTTCCTTTTTCATTAGTAGCAACATCTTTAAGGCTTTCTTTCTGACAACTCATTATCGTAAGTGTTGCTAATAATGCAAAAAATAAGATTGAGTTCGTTAGTGATTTAAAAAATTCATTTTTCATTACTGGTTAATTTAATTATTTAAAAATTGGGTTAAAAAAATATTATCAGCTTTACTGATAAATTTAATTTTGAGGCTATGAGTGTATTTTATATTTTGGTGAATTTTTCAATAAATTCTGCTTTCCTATTTCGAGCTAATGCCAACTCTTCTCCATTTGTCATCAAGATCATTTCATTTCCACTAAGTCGAATTACGTGGTCAAGATTGATGGCATGTGACCGATGAATTCGAACAATTTTTTTTGAACTAAGCAATTCTTCTACTTCTTTAATTTTTCGAAGCACTTTAGTTTGCCTGTCATTGGTCAAATGAATACATGTATAATTCCCATCAGCTATGGCATACAACACTTCGTCTTCTCTGACGAACATTAATCCATCCATTCCTTGAAGGGCAATTTTTGGATAATCATTTTTCATTAGGTTTGGTTTTTAAGATTTATACAGGAATTATGACTATTCATAATTGATTCGCTGCAAATTATACATGGATTTGCCATTTTTGAAAGACAGTTTTTTTAATAAATTCTTTTTTTATATCCATTTTTCCACTCACTAATTAACTTAACATTCTGACATCCAACAACTTACATATCATTCTATCGTATTTAAAAATTCTAAAAATATTCTTATTTTGTATTCTATAAATAGCGTTTTTATATTCTTAGAAAAATTAACCAAATGCACTCTAGCAAACTTTTTACTCTTCTCCGAGGACTGCAACCAGAAGAAATTCATTGGTTTCAAAAATTTCTTAAATCTCCTTTTTATCATAACGGTAGCGGTAATACGCTAACATTCAGACTATTTGAATACATTAAAAAATACTATCCAGAATTAAATTCACCTAAACTGGCTAAGGAAAAAGTTTTTCAAAAACTATTTCCTAACGAAAAATTCAATGTTCAAAAACTTCGAAAAGTGATGTATGAATTGGCCTTGTTGACCGAAGAGTTTTTTATAACAATGCGTTTACGGAAGAAGCATTTTCAAAAGAAAAAATTATTAGTGGAAGAGTTGGGAGAAAGAAATCTGTATAAACAGTTTGAAAAAGGGACAAAAGGATTGATGGAGGAATTGGAAAAATTACCTTATCGAGATATTTCTTTTTATAAAGAAATATATGAATTGAGTTTTAATTATTCGAATCACCAAGAAACGAATAGACAAAAACTAAATTCAAAAATCTTAAAAAATTCGACGGAACATTTGGATTATTTTTACTTGCTTCAAAAGCAACAATTAGATTTAGGTATCAAATTACATGAGAAATTATTTAAAGAAAAAGTAGGATTAAATTCCATTAGAAAAGCCAAAACAGTTTTACAAGAAGAACCAATCTTTAAAATTTATCAACTGATCAATGAGACAATTACACAACCTAACAATGATGAATTACATCAAAGGATAGAGAGTTTATTTAAAAGTAACTTTAAAAGATTTGGAAGAAATGATAAAATTATTATTCTGAAAATTTTACTGAATTATTCTAGTAGTCAAATTAATAAAGGCAACTCCGCTTTTTTTTCAAAAATGTTTTTGTTGTATAAATTTGGACTCGAGCGAAATTTATTAATTAATAACAATCAGATTGGAGAATCAATTTTTTCAAATATCATAACAGTAGGAACTTATGCTGCTGAATTTGAGTGGATAGAAAACTTTATTGAAAATTATAAAGACTATTTACCCTCATCAGTAAAAGAAGATGCTATTTGTTTTGGGTTGAGTTTTTTGTTTTATCAACAGAAAGAATATTTTAAAGCAATTGACTTAATTTTAAATCATACTTTTTCAAAACCACTCAAAACTTTGAAGGCAAAAACAATTCTGCTGCGTTCTTATTATGAGCAATATTTAATTGATAATAGTTATTTTGAATTGGTCATCGCTCAAGCAAATGCCTTTGAAAAATTTATTAGGCGAAACGAATTAATCGCGGAAAATACCAAAGACCAATACTTAAAATTTATTCTTTTTTATCGAAAAATTGTAAATGCACATTGGCAAAAAAAATTAGATGATGCCCTTTTAATTAAATTAAAAAATACAACATCAGTTATTTTGAAATTTTGGTTATTGGAAAAATTAACACAACTTCTTCAAAAAAAATAGAGGTTTCTTTCTTAAAAGAAACCTCCACTTTTTTACAGATGTCTTTGGTTAATTTTAGCCAACTACTTCGTCCTCAGTAATTATTCCATTGTCTTCAGTTCCTGTTCCGTCATTTCCACCTTTAATCTTTTTCAACTGTGTTTTTTTCAATTGAAACTTTGAGAAATTTGCGAATGATTGATTGTTTTGTGCATTTGATTTTTTAAATAAATTTTTCATTTGACATTAAATTTTAGGGTCTTGCATGTGCAAGACAAGTGATTAAATAAGTGAATTGAAAAGCGGCGCCAGCGTCAGGCGGCGAACTACTTAGGTCAGAAATCTGCTTTTGAGTGAACCTGATCTCTAGGTGGGTTATGTTTCAAAAGCATATCACAAATTTGCGGTCAAAACCCTTGGAGGCGTTAGTCAAATGCGTTCAACGAATGGTCGTTTAGTTGAGGATGGGCAAAAAAAAATGGTCATTTCGTTGCGAAAAACGAAATGACCATTTTTGTAAAAAACTGATTATCAGTTAGTTATAGGTTGCGCTTGGCAAATATCCAAATTCTGCATGAAAAGATTTTGAAAAATGTGATAAATCTTTAAATCCTACTTTCCATGAAACTTCCGAAACATTCATTTCCGTAGTTTCTAATAAATGTTTAGCTTTTTCCAAGCGATATTTTCGAATAAATTCTGATGGAGAGGTTCCAATTAATGCTTTCATTTTTCTAAATAATTGGGAACGACTCATTCTTATTTTTTGGCAAAGTTGAGGCAAAGCAAAATTTTCATCTGAATAATTTTCTTCGATAATATTTTTGACTTTTTTGATAAAAATATCTTCGACTTGAATCGCTTCTTGAATGTCGACTTCGGCTGGAAGTACTTCTTTAGCATAATTATTTTTAGAAAAATAAGTCGCCATTTTCTTTTGTCTTTCCGCAAGTAGTTCTAGTCGAACGAGTAATTCCTCTTTGTCAAATGGTTTAGAAAGGTAAGCGTCGGCACCTCGTTTTAGTCCAGTAATTTTGGAAGAGGAATCTGCTTTGGCAGTCAAAAGAATCAATGGAATATGACTAGTTCTTTCGTCATTCTTCAAAACATCACAAACTTCAAATCCATCTTTCTCAGGCATCATCACATCGCTGATGATTAAATCTGGAATGGTTTCAAGGGCTTTTTCAATTCCTATTTTTCCATTGTAGGCGACTTCAATATTGTATAAATCACTCAGGCAACTTTTTAGATAAATGACCACATCCGCATTATCTTCTATGATTAATAGTTGTGGAAGGTTTCCATTGGTAGCAGGAATTGTTTTTACAATTTTGGAATCGCCTACGACATCCACTCTATTTTGAATTGGTTTCCAAATTGGAGTTTCGATTTTTGCAGTTCCATTTTCAACAATTGTTGCTGTTCTTTTAATGGGCAAATTCACTATAAAAGTCGTTCCCTTTTCTTGCTCACTTTTTACAGAAATTTCACCATCCAATATTTTTACTAATTCTCGAACATAAGCCAAACCGACTCCTGTGCCATAAGCATTTTGTCCATTGGCATCATTCACTTGATAAAATCTATCAAAAACATGAGGCAAATCTTTTTCAGAAATTCCAACTCCTGTGTCTTGTACTTTTATTGTTAATTGATTTTCGGAATTCTCTAACATTACTTTTACATCTCCCCCATCTGGCGTAAATTTCATCGCATTGGAAATCAAGTTGGACATGATATTTTGAATAGTGTCAGGGTCATAATCCATTTGAAGTTTTTCAACAGGCGAGAAAAATCGAAGTGAAAGATTTTGTCCATTAGCATAACTCTGAAATGCTTCGGTAGAATATCGAAGAAACTCCACTATATCACTTTGAACCATATTCAATTGCGTAGAATTGGTTTCTAGTTTTGAGAGGTCTAAGATTTGATTGATTTGCCCTAGAAGATTTTTCCCATTTCGTTTGATAAGTGTTGTCCCCTCTTCTAAATATTTATCAGGTTTTTCTTTGATTTGATCTATCATTCCTAAAATAACAGTCAAAGGGGTTCGAAATTCATGAGTAATATTTGTGTAAAAAGTAGATTTAAAAGTATCTAATTCTTTTAAACGAGCTGCTTCGTTTTGTTCAAACTTTAATTGGCTTTGCAGGGCTAATCGCCTTTTTATAAATAAATAAATTCCATAAATCAACCCTAAAAATAAAAGGAAATAAGCGATATAAGCAATAGCCGTTCTCCACCAAGGTGGGCGTAAGGTAAATTTATATTCAAAAGGTTCACTCCATTCTTGAGTTTCTCCAATCGCTCTTACTTTGAAAGTAAAGTTTCCAAAAGGTAAATTTCGATAGTCAACATAGTTTTCAGTATTAGGTAAACTCCAACTATCATTTATTCCTTCAATCATATAACTGTACCTTACTTTGTGTGGTGCTCCCCAATCGATACCTGAAAAATTAAATCTGATATGATCGGTATAATGGGGTAGATTAAGCCCTAATGGGTAGTTAGAAAAAGCAGCTACGCTATCAAAAGAATTAGCAATCGTTTCACCATACTCAAATTGACTTGTATATAAACTATCATCACCTATTTTTCTAAAATCAATAGCTTCTTCTTTTATTTC
Organism: uncultured Saprospiraceae bacterium; assembly: GCA_937981555.1. Classification (GTDB taxonomy): domain Bacteria; phylum Bacteroidota; class Bacteroidia; order Chitinophagales; family Saprospiraceae; genus CAJQQY01. Next base: position 35,815 of record CALJOK010000045.1, on the reverse strand, counting down.
AATATTATTGAGGCGTACAAGTGGAGATGAAGTATTTAATTCAAAATCATTAATGTCTAACATCATCAATCCATCTGGGGTACCCATCCAAAGGCGATTCTCAGAATCAATAAGATTGAAAGCAGCTCTTTGCTTTAGAATCCGGACACCATCCTGTTTTCCATATTTAATGGATTTGAATTTCCCTTCATTAATACCAATCTTTAGGGAATCATCATCAACCTCAGGAACAAAAATTTCAACCCCTTCTGTAGTACTTATCCAAAAATTCTGATTTTGATCTATTTCCATACTTAGAATCCCTTTCCCTGATTGAGCACCTTCAAGTTCATAATAAACCAATCTTAAATTTTGAGAATCATCTTCTCTATAATCATAGCGCATTAACGATCCACCATTCACCTCAAACCAAATATTTCCTCCTTGATCTTCTGTTAAGACAGTACCTCTTTTTTGAAAACCTTCGTTTTTTGAAAATATGGTAAATAAACCTTCATCAAAATTTTCTCCTAGCTTGGGAGTGGTAAATCTCGTTACGATATTTGAAGATTGAGTCCAAATATCACCTCTACTATCTAACAGCACTTTTAATGAACTCATCCAATTACTTTTGTCAAAAAAGCGAGTAAAATCGCCTACGGAACCATCAGGCTGGGGTTCATATCGAATCAACCCATCAAAAGTTGAAAACCAAATATGACCTAGTCTATCTTCAAAAATATTTGTCACCATAGTATTCAATTTATTAAATACTTTTTCATCATTGAAGTATTGATAGTACCCCTTGGTCGATCCCTTGGGAGGAACATAATGAAGCAACCCTGAAAATGTTCCAATCCAGTAATTCCCATTATTATCTTCAAGAAAACAATTAATCCCCAATTTGTCACTCCAAAAATCTTCCCCTCTATATTCCATAATTTCACTCCCCGTAATTACATTGTTTGGCATTTGGTCTTTATCTTCCTGGATTATTTTTTTAATATTTTGAAAATAAAATCCTGTTCCAATCCAAATTTGCTTTTTGCTATCTTCATATAAAGATGAAAGCGATTCAAGCCTATCCTTTTCTTTGTATGATTTAAAACTATTTTTATCTAGTCTGTGAATTCCATTTTGAGTTCCTATCCACAACAACCCTTTTTTATCTTCATAAATTGAAGTAATATTTTCTTTAATTAGGCCTTCCTTTCTAGTAAAGTGGGTGAATCTTGAGATGTTTTTTTCTTTGGAGAAATGAGTAAGTCCTACCTCCGTTCCAAACCATTTATCGCCATCTTTATCTTCAACTATTTTTATGACCTGATTACTCAGAAGACCATGTTCCTCAGTATATTTCTGGTAAGTTAAATCAGGCCAATTTTTATTAGGGTCAAAACTAATTACACCTGCCCCTCCAGTTGCAAGCCAAATTTTTCCCTCTTTATCATCTATAAGATCAAAAACACCAGTATTTAAATTGTAGAAAATAGTAAACACCTTAAAATTTTGTTTCTCTTTTTGTAGGTAAGGAATGTGAGTAAAATTTCCTAAAATGGATTCAAGATCCTTTGGAATGTAGCGGATCACTTTATTAGTGAAAGTACTTCCAAACCAAATATTATGGCGACTATCTTCTATGATCGACACTACAGGGTTATTTGTAAATCCCTCTTTTTCTAAAAAATAATAGAAGTCTCCAGTATAAATTGAATCGACACCTCTTGATGTTTTCATTTGGTTAGGAAGATAACATACTGCACCACTACTAGTTCCTATCCAAATTCTCCCTGCATGATCTTCTTTTATGACTGATGCATATCGATTAGGAAATCCACCTTCTTGGTTGTAATGAATAAAGTTATGACCATCGTAACAGATAATTCCTTTGTTAGTAGCTGCAAACCATATTTGTCCTTTTTGGTCTTCCATAATAGAGGAAATACTTGCGTCTACAAAACCTTCAACTGATGTATAATTTCTAAATTGGACACCATCATATTGAATCACTCCTTTTGAAGTGCCCATCCAAATTAGGCCTTTGCTATCTTGAAAAGTACATAATACCCCCTCATTTTGCATTCCATGTTCCGTAGTTAAATATTGAATATCTTCTATCGACAAGTCTTTATAAGAAGGTAAAAGCGCCTTATTAGTTTTAGGATTAAGTGCGGGAGATACTTTTCCTGTTGCATCTATAGCTTTGGGTTCGGGAACATCATTTTCTCCTATGGTATAGGTGGAAGGTTTTTCCGTTAGATTAAAATTTTCAGGTGTCTTACCCTTTAGGCTATTAGGATGAAGTAAGGAAGAGGCAGGTTCTTTCTCAACAAAATACTTTTTAGGATTTTTTAAATCTTTTGATTCAATTCTTCTTCCCTTTATTGGTATTGGGATTCCATTCCGAATAGTATCTCCTGTTCTTGAAACCGTAAAATTGAGTGCAGCTTCAGATTTCTCTTGGTTTTGGATTTGGGGAGAACTTAATTCTTTTGAAGGTTTATTTTTACAAGTTCCTAAAAAGAGTAATAGAAACCCTGAAAAAATGAAACCTTTGTAGGCCTTGAAAAATTGGAAAAGGGTTTTAATAAAATTAAAGTCGTGGCTAGTGTTTAAAATTTTCATTTAAGTTAATTTGGGGTTTTAAAATTAAAGGGCAGTTTTTTTTTCATGCTGCTTTTCTACATAAAAGTGTCTATTTATTTAAGGTTACTTTTTGATTCTTGACTTGGAAGATGTCCAAATGCATTTTGAAATGATTTTGAAAAATGAGAAACATCCTTAAATCCAACTTCCCATGAGACTTCCGAAACATTCATCTCTGTAGTTTCTAACAATGCTTTTGCTTTTTCCAAACGATATGTTCGAATAAAATCCGAAGGAGAAGTATTTATCAAGGCTTTCATTTTTCGAAATAATTGCGAACGGCTCATCCCTATTTTTTGACAGAGTTGAGGTAGCGCAAAACCTTCATCAGAATAATTCTCTTCGATGATCGTTTTTACTTTTTGGATAAAAATGTCTTCAATCTGAATCGCTTCTTCTACCTCGATGATCGTTTGTAGTTTTCCATTCGTTTGATTTTTTTGAGAAAAATAGGTAACCATTTTTTTTTGCCGCTCTACCAACATTTCTAATCGAACGAGTAATTCTTCTTTGTCAAAAGGTTTGGAAAGGTAAGCGTCAGCACCTCGTTTTAGTCCTACAATTTTGGAAGAAGAATCAGCTTTGGCAGTCAAAAGTATCAAAGGAATATGACTTGTTTTTTCGTCATTTTTCAAAACATCACAAACTTCAAATCCATCTTTCTCTGGCATCATCACATCGCTGATGATTAAATCGGGAATGGTTTCAAGGGCTTTTTCAATTCCTATTTTTCCATTGTAAGCAACTTCGATTTGATATAAATCACTCAGACAACTTTTTAAATAAATAACTACATCGGCATTATCTTCAATGATTAATAAGTTTGGGAGATTTTCATTTGTATTTAAAGTGGAATCAATTTTTGAGGAACTGATCTTGGTATCACCAACTACATCTACTCTTTTTTGGATTGGTTTCCAAGTTTGAGTTTCTACTTTACTTATTCCATTTTCAGCAATTGCTGCTTTTCTTTTAATTGGTAAATTCACTATAAAAGTTGTTCCTTTTCCTACCTCACTTTTTACTGAAATATTTCCCTCAATTACTTTTACCAATTCTTGAACATATGCCAACCCGACACCTGTACCATAGACTTCTGATCCATTCAAATTTTCTACTTGGTAAAATCGATCAAAGATATGAGGTAAATCTTTTTCAGAAATACCTACTCCTGAATCTTGAACCTTAATTATTAATTGTTCGTCATCGTTCTCCAACAATACTTTTACATCTCCTCCACTTGGAGTAAATTTCATGGCATTCGAAATCAAATTTGACATGATGTTTTGAATTGTATCAGGATCATAATCCATTTGAAGTTTTTCCACAGGAGAAAAAAATCGTAAAGAAAGATTTTGTCCATTCGCATAACTTTGAAATGCTTCTGTAGAATAACGGAGAAATTCTATGACATCACCTTGAATGATATTCAACTGTAAGGAATTCGTTTCCAATTTTGAGAGATCTAAGATTTGATTGATTTGACCTAAGAGATTTTTTCCATTTCTTTTAATCAATTTAATGCCCTCGTCTAAATATTGCTGAGGCCTTTCTTCAATTTGTTTTGCCATTCCTAAAATAACAGTAAGTGGCGTTCGAAACTCATGTGTGATATTGGTATAAAAAGTCGACTTGAAAGCATCCAATTCCTTAACTCGATTCGCTTCCGCTTCTTGACGTTTTTTGCTTTGATAAAAAAAGTAGGCTAATGCCCCCAACAATAAAAGACCTAAAATGGTAGCAATAAGAGCCAATCGTTGTTGAGATAAAGTCGCTTCATTTTTTTCGAGTTGAAGATTGGTAATCGTTTCTTTCTGTGCAAATTCTATACTATCAGCTAATACCTTTTTATCATAATTATATTGATACTCTTGCCGAACCAAGGCTCTTCTATTTTCTGAGTTATTCAAAGAATCTCTAGAAAGGATATAAAGCTGAAAATATTCTAAAGCATTTTTATAATCTCCTTGAGATTGATAAAGGCCACTAAGACTTCCTGCTGCTTCTAGTACGGGAATAAGATTTCCACTCTCTTGTGCTATCTCCAATGCTTCTTTTTTATAAGAGAGAGATTTGTTAATTTGATTGAGTGATAAGTAAACTTGCCCTAACGCTAGTTTTGATTTCGAAATCATATCAGGGTTTCCTAATGTTGTTGCCAAGTCCAAAGTCTCTTCAAAGGTTAGAAGTGCTTTCTCAAAATCACCTCGAAAGGCATGACTATTTCCAATGTTCATTAAAGTTCTACACGCGCTATTAAGGTTACCTACTTCTTTATGAAGAGCGTATGCTCGGTTATTATATTCTAGTTCTTTTTCATGGTAACCTTGATAGGCATACACCATCCCCATGTTACTTATGGTATTGGCCATATTTCTTTTATCATTAGCAGATGTCTGTAATTTCAATGAGCGAGTATAAAAATTCATAGCTTGATCGGGATCATCCAGATTATAATATATGACTCCTAAATTGGTTAAAGCTGATCCCATTCCTCCAGAGCGATCATCACTTTCTGGCATGTGTTCATATAGTTCTAGACTCTTTGTGAAAAATTCTATTGCCTTCTCGTAATCATTTTGACTTTGATAAATTAACCCTAAAGTATTATTTGTATTAGCAATGCCTGAATCATCACCTATTTTCTCGGCCAATACTAATGATTGCTCTGTATAATCTTTTGCATTATAGAAATCCGCTTTCACATAATATGCTTGGCCTTTTGTTGATAAAGCAATCATTTTCCATTTATCCTGACTGTTGCTATTGGCAAAATCATATTGTACTTCAGCAAAATGTATTGCACTATCTGGTTGACTATGAAGATGAGCATCAGAAATCCATGTAGACATTGCTTCTAATCTGAGCGTATCATGTTGCGATTCATCTTCCCAAATTCTCCATAGGGAATCTAGGTTGGTTTGACTAAAGGAATTTTGGGAAATGGTCAAACATAATAGTATGTTGACAACAAGGAATTTTAGATTTTTCATTTGGAGTTATTTAATTTAAGTTTTTGATACACCTTCAATCTGAAGATGGTAGAATAAAATTTTAAAGAAAAAAAGAGGCGTAAAAGAAATGAAGTTTAATTTTAAGAAGGATGACTCCAAAAGAGATTTCTAATGAAATGTCTTTTTATTTTTTTGAAAAATAGACAAAACAAAAAAACGAAAACTTTAGAAAAATCATCTTTTGGAGAAGTTTAGATAAAGAAGTTTTGTGCAGGAATTTGAATGGAAGCTTTAAATTATAAAAAATATTAATTTTACAATATTTATTTAAACTATTCTTTGGTCTTACTAGGTAGGTATCCAAATTAAGTCTGGAATACTTTTGAGAAATGAGATACATCTTTAAATTCCTCAATGCTTAAGATTCCAGTTTTATCTTCTAAAATGGATAACTCATCAAAAAGTTGATGGTAAGAAAATTTTAATCGTTGCTTATTTTTTTTTTTTCAAAACGAAAACCATATGCAGAGGAAAGTTTTTGGTGATCAACTAAAATCTTATTTGCAAATGAAGAATCACCATTCTGATAATGCTGATTGATCTGTGCCCAATTGGTTTTTAAAATTGCACTTGTATCAATGGAAGGAGAGGTTAGCGCATTATTAGAAGGTAACTGTTGACTTTTACTCTCTACAGTAAATAACAAAATAAATAAAATCATCAAAAACTTTTGTATCCAAGAACGCATTAAAATTAGAATTTAATTTAAGTTATTTAAGTGCTAAGAATTTAGAATTTTGGAGATAGAATTTTTCATTCGATTCTTCCTTAAATGAATATATCCTATCTTTTGGAACCTCAAAATCTGAATGATTTTTCAAGGTCCAAAAGTTATTCCCAGTAAAATGATCTTTTGTATTATAAATTTGAAATTGGATCTTCTGTGTGAATACACAAAAGCCTAGTAGGGTTTGTAAGGTTCGGAGAAAAAATAGTTTTCTCATTTTCTTTGGTGCGCTTGTTTCAGTAAATCTATTCTTTAGGTTTTATTTAAAGGATTGGATTTTCTGATTGGGGGTTAATTTGGTTCTTAGAATTTCATTCCCAATATAATTAGAAAATGGAGCTTTATTAAAAATAGGAAGAAATATAAACAGGATGTAAAACAAAAAAGGCCACTCAAATGAATGAGTGACCTTTTTTTGTTGACCTACTAGGACTCGAACCTAGAATGACGATACCAAAAACCGTAGTGTTACCATTACACCATAGGTCATGCTTTAGAAAGCGACGCAAAAGTATAACATTTTTACCATTTAGTAAAGTTATAGGATATTATTTTTTGAAATAAATGAGATTAAATTGACTTGGGGATTTGATTAAAATAGTGCTCGAAAAAATCGTCATCATTCAATATATCATACAAAAAATCGTGATACTCTGAAAATTGCGGTAGATTATTATGATGAGCCTTATCAATAGAGAATAGATGACTACGCTTGGGAACGATTTTTTGTAATTTTTCACTATGACTAAATGGAATCAAGCGATCTTTTTTTCCATGAAGAAAAAAAATAGGGCAGGTAACTTTTTTGATAAAATGATCTGTTCGGATATGATACTTTAATAACCAATGGATTGGTAATACAAATCCATAACGTTTTATCTGTGCTAAAAAACTATGATAAGGGGAATCCAGTATCAACATTTTCGGATCATTCCATGAAGCAATTCGCGTGGCAATTCCACTTCCTAGCGATCTGCCGTAAATGATTATTTTTTCTTCATCATATTGTGTGGTGAGCCATTTGTAAACATGTTGCCCATCATTATATAAAATTGATTCGGTTCGCTTTCCAGAGCTTTTTCCAAAACCTCGATAATCCACCATAAAAAAATCATAGCCTTTACTCACAAAATCTCGAGCAAATTTCCCCCATCCTTTGATGCTTCGTGAGTTACCTTTGAAATAATAAATCACTCCCTTTGAGTTGGGTACTTTAAAATGAATCCCATTTATAAAGCCACCATCTTCCATGTCGAAATTGACTTCTTCAAATGGAAAAACATATTGGTAAGTAAAATGTCGAGGTAAAATTTCAGGTCGGAAAAAAAAGTAGTCTTGCAAAAAATAGAAAATGAGGCATAGCAAAATGTATGCACCGCTGATGTATAAAAATATGTTGAGCCAATCTGCCATCTTCTTTTTATGAATTACTTCAATTGATAAATCCCTCGTAAATTTCTCGCTGCTTCATTATAATCCAACCCATATCCAATGACAAATTTGTTAGGAATTTCAAAGCCAATATAATCTATCGGAAACTCATATTTGATGGCATCTGGTTTCAATAAGAATGTAGCAAATGCTACTGAAGCAGGATTCATTTTTCTCAAGATAGGTAAAAAATCATGCATCGTTTTTCCTGTATCAATAATATCTTCGACCACAATAACATGACGATCTTCGACATCAGTAGTTAGTCCAATTACAGTTGCAACCTCACCTCTTGACTCCAAACCAGAATAAGAGGAGAGTTTAATAAACGAAACTTCACATTGCTCTTCAAATGCTCTCGCCAAATCTGCCATAAAAATAAATGCTCCATTTAGTACGCCTAAAAAAATCGGATTCTTATCCTGGTATTTCTCCTTAAGTTCTTTTCCCATTTCTTCAACTCGCGCTAAGACTTTTTCCTCGGACATCATGAGTTGGAAGGTAAGATCATGAGCTTTTACTATTTGTGGTTCTGTCATTATTTCGTTTTAGTATTTTTCAAAAAAAAGCGTCAAACTACAATCCATATTTATCAATCAAATACAACAAACTCGTGATACTCGCTGCACCTAATTCTAACTCTCTTTTATTCACGGCATCTATCGTATCAATCGCCGTATGATGATAATCAAAGTATCTTTGTGAGTCAGGACGAAATCCAATCAACAATCCTTTCTGACTCTTGAGTGGAGTGATATCTGCACCTGAACCACCAGTTCTAAACTCCAATCCATACGGTTCCAACAAAGGTAACCATTCTGTCATCTTTTTAAATTTTGGTTTAAAAACATCTGGGTGCGCCGTCGATGAGAAACCTCTTGGTGTAAACCCTCCTGCATCAGATTCGATAGCAGCAAGGTGATATTCACCTCTTTCATTCGATGCTTTAGCATAAGCTTTTCCTCCTGCCAATCCATTTTCTTCATTCATAAATAGCACACATCGGATTGTTCTTTTTGGTTTATAATTTAATCTTTTTAAAATTTGTAAAACATCCATCGAATGCACACATCCTGCTCCATCATCATGCGCACCACTCCCCACATCCCAAGAATCCAAATGTCCTCCAACTAAAATAATTTCATCCGGCTTTTCACTTCCTTTTATTTCTCCAATCACATTATAGGATAATTTATCTGCTAACATTTCACAAGTTGTTCTGATATAAACATGTGTCTTTTCTTTTTTCAAAACTCGACTTAACACTTCTGCATCATTAGTAGAAATAGCTACCGCAGGTATTTTCTTAATTCCATCTTTATACCCTAAAGCTCCTGTGTGCGGAATATCATCCAATCTCGTTGTCATCGAACGAACCAATACTGCTACAGCTCCATATTCTGCAGCCTTCGAAGGTCCACTTCCTCGCTGGTCAACAGCTCCACCATATGCATTAAATGTTCGCAGTTGAGTAGGATCCATAGGGCGATTATAAAAAACTATTTTACCTTTAATTTTTGCATTCCCTAATTGCTCCACTTCATCTAAGCTTCTCACTTCAATCACTTCCGCAGTAACTCCATCAGTTCCTGTTCCAATTGAGTTTCCCAAAGCAAGTGCATTCAAATCCATCGATCCAATGACTCCTGAATTGACAATCCTTACTTGTTCTTTCTCTCCTCGCACCCAATGCGGCACCATCACCGGTTCTAACCAAACGGAATCCAGATTCAACGTATCTAACATTTGTTTCGTGTATTCCACCGCTGCTGCTGCTTGTGGAGAACCAGCCAAACGACCTCCAATTTTGGTCGTCAAATGAGTCAACCAAGGATAACATTGTCCTTGAGTCAATGCGGTATTGTATATCTTTTTAATAAAAAAAGCATCTTCATCACCTTTGGCAGGTTTCTGAGCGAGATTAATATTTTGGAAAAAAACTAAACAGAATGGAATTAGAAAAAATATTTTTTTCATAAAAATTGATGTTTTGAAAAATTTTACGACTTTTTTAAAAAAAAATTAGAAGGCTAAAAATATTTAAAAAACAAGATAAATCAGCCTAATCCCTTGTAAATAAAGTATTTCACCTTTTCATCATGTGTAAAAAAACAGAAAACAACAGTTAATTTCTGAGGATTCATTACATTTGCGACGATAAAAATGTGTCTTTTCAATTTTAACGTCGTCTTAACAGCGAAGACAGAAAAGACTGTTTGAAAATTTTTTAGAAGAAACTGTTCTTTAATAGTTTTTTCGCCAAACACTATATTTCAATACCCATTGGCAACACAAGGGAAAATAAAATTGGAAGACTTTGAATTAGTCGAGTTGTTTATCAAAACTCAACGACCTGACTATTTTAGTATACTTTACCAAAGGTACTCGAGTAAGGTATATAGCAAGTGCATTTTCATGTTGAAAAATGACGCACGAGCCAAAGACGCAACCCAAGAGATTTTTACAAAAATCTTTCTTAACCTTTCTAAATTTAGTGGACGGTCTAAATTTTCGACATGGGTTTATTCGATTACATATAATTTTTGTATCGATACCATTCGAAAAAGGAAAAAAGAGAAAAATCTTTTTTCTGAAGAAGTAGATGATGCTCCAGACATCATTGAAGAAGTAGAAGACGCAGCTTTATTAGAAATGGAAGTTTCTCGATTAAAAAAAGTATTGGAAGAAATTCCAACTGGTGATCGAGCTGTACTACTTATGAAATACCAAGATGAGCTCTCTATTAAGGAGATCGCAGAAATTCTAAACAAAACGGAAAGTGCCATAAAGATGAAAATCAAACGAGCCAAACACAAAGCACAGAAGGTGTATCGGGATATTTTTCCCAACTAAAGAGAAAAGCTTTATGTCATGAATAATTTCAAAAAAATAGGCGAAGAAAACGAAGATCGTTTTCCTGGTTCTTTCGAGGAGAAAAAGGTTTCCTCAGATTATTTTTTTCTAAGACATGTAGGAAATGTAATTGATCACTTCTTAGGAAGAGCAGTAGATATGTTCATTACTTTTTCAGGAGGTGATTCAGCTGGACCTAAGGCCCCGCCAGATCAAGGAAACGATCCTTTCGATGATGTTCCTCCTATGCGTCACTAAAAATCAAAACCAATCTAATTAATATAACAATCTACATTTTTTTATACCTATACATAACTCCCAATTAATGAGAATACTTTTATTTCAAATGTCTAATGGGCTTGGTGAAAATTTCAACAAGCTAATTATGGACTTCATGTCTGTAATTCCTAACCTTGTCAAAGCCTTAATAATTTTTATTATTGGCTATTTGGTTGCTAAAATTGTAGCCAAAATAATTAAACGAGCCTTAAAACTTATTGGAGTTGACAAACTTGGTGATAAGTTAAATGCTATTGATCTAGTTCAAGACAATAATATTGAGATCGTTCCAAGTACTGTTTTTTCCAAAATCTTTTATTATATCATTTTGCTTTTAGTTACAGTTTTAGCAACTGATGTTTTGCAAGTTGAAGCAGTCTCTAAGCTCATGAGTGATTTAGTTGCTTATATGCCTAATGTTTTGGTGGCAATAATTTTACTGGGAATTGGACTTTTAGTCGCTGATGCAATTAAAGGCGTTGTTCAAACTGCTTGCGAATCATTCAATATTCCATCTGCTAAGATGATTGGAAATGTTGCTTTCTTTTTGATCTTAATTGTTGTTTTGGTTAGTGCCTTAAGCCAATTAGGTATCGAAACTAACTTTATGATTACTGTGATTACCATTATTTTAGGAGGAATTGTTTTAGCATTTTCTTTGGGGTATGGTTTAGCATCAAAAGGAACTATGTCCAATTTTTTAGCTTCTCGACAAAATGATAATAAATTTAAAATCGGTGATACTATTTCCATCGATGGAACTAAAGGAATAATTCTAGATATCGATCAATCATCTGTTACTTTAAAAACAGAAAGCAGCAAAATTATTATTCCTCTTTATAAATTTGCCTCTGAAAAAATTGAGGTTTTTGAATAAAACAACAACACTCCTTATTTATAACAATCTAATTTTAATCAAATTTTTTTATTGACACTTATTATAATTAAAAAACATTTCAATGAGTAAGAAAATCACACTTTTAGTAGCATTGGTATTATCTATTTTCACAACTGCTACCCAAGCTCAAACATTAGATGAGTACAAAGCACAATTAGCTGCAAAATCAGCAGAACTAGCAGCAATTCAAGGAGAAGTTGATGCAATAAAAGGAAGTATTGCAACTTTCCCAGGATGGAAGATGGGAGCATTGGCAACCATCGGTTTAAACCTAAGTAATTTTAATAATTGGTTAGGAGCAGGTAATCCTAATGCTTCTTCTAATTCTTTTGGAATCTCTGGAAGTGCATTTGCTAACCTTGATCAAGAAAAGTATTTTTGGAGAAACTCTCTAAATATTGCTGCTGCCAAGACTAAATTAATTCCTGATAGTGATGTTAATTCTGCTTTACCAGATGAATTACAAGCTGATTGGGAAACTACTGCAGATGCCATTAATTTAACTTCTTTATTCGGTTACAAATTAACACCTAAAATTGCTCTTTCAGCAATGGGTGAGTACCGTTCTACTTTCTTAACTAATTTCAACAATCCTGGATATTTAGATATCGGAGCTGGAGCAACTTGGACACCAATGTCAAATCTAGTTGTCGTTTTCCACCCACTTAATTACAATATCGTAATGGCTGATAGTGACGTAAGCTACGAATCTTCTTTGGGTTGTAAAATCGTTGCAGATTACACACAATCTCTTCCTATGGGAATTGCTTGGAGATCTAATATTTCTTCTTTTATTAGCTACAAAGATCCTAATAATTACTCTAACTGGACATGGGTAAATGGATTAAACTTTACTGCATGGAAAGGTATCGGAGTTGGATTTGAATTCGGTTTGAGAAGAAACAGACAAGAGAGTTACAATACTTTCCTTACTGCTAATTCTTTAACTTCAGAAACAGTTGAAATTGATGCATTTGATGATAGTGCAAATGACGGTGATAATCCATTACAATCTTATTGGTTGTTAGGATTTACTTATAATATTTCAAAATAAGCAATACCCTACACAGAGGGTTGCAATTTATTTTGCATTTAACCCAAACACAATTCACGCTTTCCCCCACTCCTTATTTTAGGAGTGGGTTTTTTTATGTAAAAACCATCCGCTACAACTCTTCTTCTTTTCTTTTTCCCTCTCATTTTGATTAGTTTTGCTTCGTCTTATTTTTCTCAAAAATGAAACAGCAGGTAGAAACAAATTTACTTTCTACTATTCACCAATCATTAATTACTATGTCTGAAAAAAAACTATTCCTCCTTGATGGTCACGCCCTAGTTTATCGAGCGCATTATTCTTTTATTACTCGTCCATTGGTCAACTCCAAAGGAATGGATGTTTCAGCAGTAACTGGTTTTACTCGTTACTTATGGAATATTTTAGCCAAACAAAAACCTTCTCACATCGCAGTTTCCTTTGATTTGAAAGGTCCAACTTTTCGACATGAAATGTTTAAAGAATATAAAGCCAATCGAGAAGCTCAACCTGAGCCGATTTCGATTGCCATTCCATTAATCAAAAAAATTGTTGAAGCATTTAATATTCCAGTTGTCACCAAAGAAGGTTTTGAAGCAGATGATGTGATTGGAACTTTGGCAAAGCAAGCGGAGAAAGAAGGTTTTGAAGTGTATATGGTAACTCCTGATAAAGATTATGCACAGTTAGTCTCAGATACCGTATTTATGTACAAGCCTGCTCGATCAGGTGGTGATGTTGAAGTGCTAGGAAAAAAAGAAGTGCTCGAAAAGTGGGATATCGAACGGGTTGACCAAGTCATTGATATTTTAGGATTGCAAGGAGATGCGGTGGATAACATTCCTGGCATCCCAGGGATCGGTGCAAAAACTGCGGTAAAATTACTTAAGCTCTATGGTTCAATGGAAGGGCTTTTTGAAAATACAGACAAACTAAAGGGCAAGCAAAAAGAAAAAGTAATCGAATTTGAAGAGCAAGGAAGGTTATCAAAAGTGCTTGCAACGATTGATATAAATGTTCCCGTTCAGTTTGATGCTGCAAAATATATTGTGGAGCCATTCAATCGCGAAGCACTCACCGATATTTTTAGAGAGTTAGAATTTAGAAATTTAGGTAAACAAATTTTAGGTATCGAAGATGCTAACATGCCGATCACTCAAGGAAAGCAAAAAGCAGCAAGCGGAGGTGGACAACAAGGAAGTCTTTTTGGAGATGAAGTATTAGCAAAACAAACTTATTCAAATAATGAATTTATTCCAAAATTTGCGATAGCTGAAAAAAATATCAACAATGTTGATCACAAATATGAACTAGTTGACACTCAAGAAAAACGGGCAGAACTCATTCAACTTTTATCTAAAGAAAATTCCATTTGTTTCGATACAGAAACTACTGGAATTGATGCCAATGAAGCAGAATTGGTCGGCATCTCTTTTTCTCTAAAAAAACACGAAGGTTACTACGTACCTGTTCCTGCCGATCGAACAGAAGCCCAAAGTATCGTCGATGAATTCAAACCACTTTTTGAAAATGAAAACATTTCTAAAGTGGGACAAAATATAAAATACGATTCCTTGATATTAAAATGGTATGGCGTAGAAGTGAAAGGAAAATATTTTGACACGATGGTCGCTCATTATTTATTGGAACCTGAGTTGCGACACAACATGAATTATCTCGCTCAATCTTATTTGGGATATGATTGCGTTTCCATCGAAACTTTGATTGGAAAAAAAGGAAAAAAGCAATTGACTATGCGTGATGTCTCAGTCGAAAAAGCAGGGGAGTATGCTGCAGAAGATGCTGATGTAACATTACAATTACAAAGTGAATTACAACCTCTTCTCAAAGAAGAAGAATTGGAAAAATTATATAATGAATTAGAAGAACCACTTATCAATGTTTTGGTTGATTTAGAATTTGAAGGAATAAAATTGAACTCAGAATTCTTAAATGATTATTCAAAAGAACTTGAAGTGGAAGTGGAAAATTTGAAAAAAGATATTCACGAAGAAGCTGGAGTTGAATTTAACATTGCATCACCAAAGCAAGTAGGGGAAGTTCTTTTTGTAAAAATGGAAATTCCTTATCGTTGGAGAAAAACAAAAACAGGTCAATTTTCAACTGATGAATCTAAGTTGACAGAACTTGCTAAAGAATATCCTTTTGTTGCAAAAATTCAAACCTATCGAGGTTTAGCAAAACTAAAATCAACTTATGTCGATGCGCTCCCAACTATGGTCAATCCAAAAACTGGACGCATTCATTCTTCCTTCAATCAAGCTTTAGCGGCAACAGGTAGATTAAGTTCGAATAATCCGAACTTACAAAATATTCCAATTCGAACGGAGCAAGGTCGGAAAGTTAGAAAAGCATTTGTCCCTCGTGACGAAAATCATATTTTACTCGCAGCAGATTATTCACAAATTGAATTACGTCTCATTGCTGAAATTAGTAAAGACGAAGCGATGCTTGAAGCTTTCCAAGCAGGTCATGATATTCATCAAGCAACTGCGGCAAAAGTTTATGGAAAAACACTCGAAGAAGTTACTCCTGACGAAAGACGAAATGCCAAGACCGTTAATTTCTCCATCATATATGGAGCAGGTGCAACCAATCTCTCCCAACAATTGGACATCAAACGAAAAGAAGCAACAGAGTTGATTTCCAACTACTTCGCACAGTATAATGGTTTGAAAAACTACATGGATGATACCGTAGAATTTGCTAGAGAGCATGGTTACGTAAAAACATTGTTAGGAAGAAAACGAAAACTACGAGATATCAATTCTCGGAATGGTATGATTAGAAGTAATGCGGAGCGAATTGCGGTCAATACTCCAATTCAAGGTTCCGCTGCCGACATGATTAAAATTGCGATGATAAATATTCACAAGGCTTTGAAGGATGGAAATTTCAAAACCAAAATGATTTTGCAAGTGCATGATGAATTGGTTTTTGATGTGTATAAACCTGAGCTGGAAATCGTCAAACCAATCATTGAAAATGAGATGAAAAATGCGATGCCGAATTTGCAAGTTCCAATTTTAGTTGGAATGGATACTGGTGAGGACTGGTTGGAGGCACATTAATTAAAATGAACTACGTTCGAAAAAACGAAAACATGAAATTCAAAACACCTATTCCGCTCGAAGCAATTGCTGGAAAATACCATTGTGAAATCATTGGAGATGCTTCTCTCATTGCTACTGGAATTAATGAAATTCATAAAGTTGAAGCAGGCGATATTACTTTTGTTGATGTTGAAAAATATTTTCAAAAGTCGCTCAACTCTGAAGCCTCAATTATTATTTTAAATAAAAGAGTAGATTGCCCTTCCGGAAAAGCATTGTTATTTTGTGATCAACCTTTTGATGTTTACAATAAAATAATTAAAAGTTTTCGCCCTTTCGAACCTTTAAATCAAGAGGTCAGTGACCGAGCAATTATCCACCCTTCAGCGATCATCGAACCAAATGTAACTATTGCTCCCAATGTAAAAATTGGAAAATATACTTATATCCAATCCAATGTTGTCATCCACGAGCACACTATCATTGGTGATCACGTTGTCATCAACTCTGGAAGTGTCATCGGAACAGATGCATTTTATTTTAAAAAAAATGAAGATGGTTTTAAGAAATGGAGGTCAGGAGGTCGAGTGATCATCGAAGATCGCGTTGACATTGGAGCAGCTTGCACTATTAGTAAAGGTGTTTCTGGAGATACAATTATTGGCGAAGGATCAAAATTAGATTGTCAAGTTCACATCGGCCATGGAGTTGTCGTTGGAAAAAATTGTCTCTTCGCAGCACAAGTTGGAATTGGTGGAAAAACAATTATCGAAGATAACGTTACTCTTTATGGTCAAGTTGGAGTAGCACAAAGTATACGCATTGGAGCAAAAGCAATTGTCTTAGCTAAATCCGGTGTATCCAAAACTTTAGCAGGAAGCAAAACTTATTTTGGAGCTCCTGCCATCGAAGCTCGGCAATATTATCGAGAAATGGCTGCGGTGAGAATGCTCGCCAAAAATAATGGTTAATGTATAATGCTGAATGGTTAATACCAGAGTGTAATTCCCCATGGTATTAACCATTCAGCATTATAAATTTTCCATTATCTCAACATCATTTATTTTATCTAATTCTAGAACAGTTCCCTTTTCATCATCAGAATAAAACATCATTTTAAATTTCGCATTCCAAACAATTTCCTCACAAGTATAAGACGTATTAGAGTAAATCATTTGATTATACGACTCATCATATCCTTCCAACATTACTAAAAATTCTACATTCATTTTTTGCAACATTTCCTCTCCTTTGGAATAAAAAGGACTATCCTCATTCAAGGGATGAACAATTGTCCAACTTAATGGAAAAAGAAAAACTCGATTTCGTTCTAATTTCAAAAAAGCATATTTTCTAACCTCTTTCCCATTCACTTCTTCATGCCAGGTCGCACTAACTTTTGCTTCTAAATTCATAATCTTATTATCCCTCGTATTGGCAATTCTAAACATGAACGCTTTCCCATTTTGGAAAGGAGCAATAATTGCATGCTTGCTATAAAGTATTTGAGCAACAGGTCTTGAAAATCTTGAAAACAATAATCCCGTAGCAACTGCTGCTGATAGTAATCCAACTAAAGCTTCCAACGAAGCCACCCAATTAGCGGCCATTCCAACTGGACTCATCGCTCCATATCCCACCGTTGTAAAAGTTTGCACACTAAAAAAGAACATATGACTAAAATCCTCCCATACATTTTCTGACTCTATTCCTCCAAATGATTCCACTCCAAGGAAAGTATAAATCACCGCAAAAATGCTATTCACCAAAATATAATAAAACACAACATGCATGAAAAACCCTAACCAAGATGTCTCCGTCAGTTGATGATAAAGCGTCCAATTCCTATATCCTGTTCGCTCCACATTAAGACTTCCATCTTTGTTGATAAATCTTTTTTTAGATTGAACTTCTGAACCAAATCCTAAATCTTCTAGCGCATCTTTTTTTTTCTTCGCCATCTTTTGTGGAATTTTATTTCAAAACTAAACAAACATTTTTTTAAAAAGATTTAAACAAAAAAGAGAGGATGAAAAATTAATTCCCATCCCCTCCTTTTTAAAAAGATTATTTAAAAAAACCTAAGCAGTCTTTTTTAACTCTTTTCGCTTTCGTCCTCTAAAACTTAAGACTATAAAACAACTCAACAAAACTCCTACTGCTACACCAATTCGCAAATACAAATCTTGTTGTGCTTTAATTAAACTTTGTAAATAAAATGGATTCTCTGAATTTGGCGTTCCGTACCCTCGCACGATTTCCCAATTCTCCATATCCGAATTATCTAAATGTGGTAACAATAAGCTCATTGTATAGGTCGAATCCAACGGGACAATATGATAACCGGTACTATCCACCGAAGCTCCTTCATCCGTATACAATCCTAATTGTTCTTTTTTCTTTTTGATCCCAAATCCTAAATTTCCAATAATTGGAATTTTATAATCTGGGAAAGCTTTTCGAAATGCCAATGAATCTTCACAAAGAATAAGATATGATTTTGGATCTAAATTCACATTTGGAAGTTTAAATCCATTTTTTGAATCTGCAAAAACCCATTCATTTACATTAATTATTTCTTCGCTCGCATTATAAATTTCTACCCAATCACCTGTTCTTTTATTATTAGCGCTAATCTCATTAATCATAATTTGACTCGCCAATGGATGTTCGAATTTTTCAAAAACAGCTTTCAATTCTGTTCTACTTCTTTTTTTCAAATTAACAATTAATTCTGAATCTTCATTTTCAGAACTCATGCCTTCCCAATGTGAAAAGCGATATCCAAAGTTGGGAACTGCTCGCAAAGCCACAGGAATTCGTTCAAAATATTTTCCTTCAAAAACGCCATTATCAATTTTCACATTTTCATTCAAAACAACATAACCACCTACCTGAGATTCTACTTGAAGATTGACAATTGCACCTGTATTGAATTTTCCCATCAAATGCATTCGAGTATAATTGGGTCGTTCGTTCCCAAATTTCTTCATGACTTTCAATTCATATTCCCATTTTCTTCGGCTCAACTTCCATCGTTTCAGATGCTTATCAATCTCAGGAAGCAACATGCTAATGTGTTCATCCAATTTTGCCTCAACATTATTCTTCGCGAAGGAAGTATTCAAAGCATCGCAAAATCGATTGATAAATTTTCTCTCAAACTCCTCATTCTCAAATAATTTCCTCAAAATAAAAGTACTCCACTCTGGATTCGGCCAAGCTGGACCATTTTCTTTTGTATGAAAAGCAAGGCTATTATTTTTATAAGCTTTTTCATCATGCAATCCAAAGCCCCAATCTGTATCATACAAGATCCAACGCCATTTTCCGCTAGGAGTTTGTGGTCGCCAATATTTTATATTTCCTCCTGCATCTTGATTGTCAAAAAAAATCTGAGCAACTTGATAATCAATGAAATTTTCAACTTCCATCAAGGAATTGAGGTAAGCATAATTGGCTGGATCACTCAAATCATTTTCCTTCAAGAATTTGAGCATTTTTTGATAATGGATTGCACTTCCCCTTTTGCGATTCATTCGATGCTCCATAAAATCAAGGCTGTCTTTATCCACATCTGTATGTTCTTGTAAAAAGAACCGATTTACTTTTTCTCGAATATTATAAATCCCCCAATATTTTCCGTTGATATAAACATGAGAAGGACGAGAATCTTGAATTTCTAAATCCCAATCTTCCACCAAACTTGTCATAAATTTATCTCGTAAGTGAGCTTTTCCCCAATCACTTCCTGAATTTCGAAGAACTAAATATTTATGTTTCTTAGGAGTTCCTTTTCCAAAAATTTTATGCTTAATTCGCTTTTTTCCATATTTGTCTCGTGCAACAAGTACAATTGATTTTTGAGGAAATAGTCGACTCATTCCACCGAACAATCGAAAACCAGAATTACTTCGATAAACACAAGTCCCATCAGTTTCGAAAATCTCACAATTGATTTTTACTTCTTTTCGACTCCAAAAATTAGCTCCTAATTTCGCATAAGACGAATCTGCATCTGGACCATCAATAAATAACCCATTCTCTTTATCAAATAAAATCCGTGGAGGTACCAGCATCGAAACGATTGGAAAAGTAGAAGCCTCTTCATCAATAAAGAATGTATGACCTTTGATATTACTTTTCCGTCGTCCTTTCCGAGCAATTGCTCGAATAGCTGTAGTAGATTTAATTACGATAGGTTTATGATAAACTTTTGACCGGCGAGTTGGCTTCGAACCATCTGTAGTATAATAAATTCGAGCACCTGGAGAACGTAATTCCAATATTACATAGTCATTATAAAATCCTCCTTTGGTAGAGAACTCTAACTCCAAGGTCTTTACTTTTATCGAAGCATTTTGAGACAATCCATTCATTTGGAATAATCCCACAAGAAGTAATATGAGTAGTTTTTCTCGCAAAAAAAGAATATTTAGTTTGTTTAAAACATTTTCTCAAGTGAAGAGAATCCAGTAAAAACCCAGTAAAAGCAGTACAAAATAAGCACTACTTTTAGATAATACAAGGTTTACGAAAAGGTAAGGGAAAAGTTAAGGAAACAAATATATTATTTTTTGTTCATATTTTAGTTTTTTTCTACTAAACTCAAGCGTATTGTGACTTTTTTTGTGGATTTTTGACCTACATTTTATTAAAAATGAAATGATTGAAAATCATTTTTCCTATTCAACAGTACAATTAGAGAATGATGGATCTGAATTATTTTCTTATTCTCCTCCTCTCTAAAGTACTACTTATTAAAACTATCGAATACTATTTTTGTATTTCAACTGACAATTAATTTCTCCCCTAATCAAATGATCTTTTTTTTTAAAGTTAATTTCGATGCGTTATTTTTTTTATAAAAATAGCACGCAGCCTTTTTTTCCATTTCGATGTATGATATAAATGGAGAATATATTTAAAGTTCTCTATTTCTATTTTTAAATAACTAAATAATTTTTTCATCTAAAATCACGATTTATGAAATTAAGAATTACCTACATTTTTTTTGCTTTAATGGTTGGAGCATTTTTGTTCCTAAGTAATGCTGGTGGCCGAGCTTCTTCACAGTCAGAAGGAAATACAGGTGCACCAAATGATAATGGTAACGGAAATCGAACTTGCCAAACTTGTCATAATAATGGAGCTTTTGCCATAACTCCTACCTTGGAAATTACTGATGCCGCAGGTACAGTTATTACTGACAACTTTAATCCGGGCGAAACTTACAATGTAAAAATGACGATTGATGCTACAGGTAATCCAGTAGGATATGGTTTCCAAATTACGTCACTAAATGCTGCTCAAGGTTCTGATGGAACTCCTGTAAATACTTGGGCCAATGTTGGAACAAATATTCAAGTAGCCACTCTTGGTACAGGAAGACAATATGCAGAACAAAGTGCATTAAGTTCAAGTAATGAGTTCACGATGGAGTGGACTGCTCCTGCAGATGGAACGGTTACTTTTTACTATGGCGGAAATGCTACCAATGACAATGGAAATACGAATGGCGACAATGCAGTAATGGGTTCTATGTCCCTTGATTCTAATCCTGATGCAATTAATGAATTAGAAAGAATCCTTGCTTTAGAAATTTTTCCAAATCCAGTAAGTAATGTGTTAAACTTGCGAACTAATGCCCAAGCAACTAACACTTATGATTTCCAATTATTTGACCAAAACGGACGACAAGTTTCTACAGCAAAATTAATGATTCCTTCAGGTGAAAATATTGCCCCAATTGAAGTGGCTAATTTGCCAACTGGGATTTATAATTTGATCTTATCAGATGGAAAAAATCAAATCGCTAAAAAAATGTTGAAACTCTAGTTTCCTTTTTTTACTAAAATAATTTATAGACAAATTCTGTGTTTTAAGTCAAGCGAAAATTGACCACAGAATTAATCTATGAATGAAAAAAATCAAAAGCTCTTGCAGATTCATTTTTGCAAGAGCTTTTTTTAATTTTACATCTCAGAATTTTAGCACTTGTAATAAATATAATTTAAAAAAATATGTACTCCACCTCCGAGCAACGAAATCTTGTTGATTTATCTAAAAAAATTTTAGCAGCAGATGTTTCCGAAAATCAAATTGATGATTTGCGAAAAATTTTAGTGTATCATGAATGGAAATATTCGATTCAAAATAATCCTGTGATTAGTGATTTTGAATATGATACTTTGTATAAAAAACTAGAAGCACTCGAAGTAAAAAATCCTTCGCTCATCACTTCAGATTCTCCGACACAACGAGTGTCCAATGAGTTGACAGAAGATTTACCATCGGTAGAACATTTAGTTCCAATGCTTTCGTTGGGCAATTCGTACAATGCAGAAGACTTAAATGATTTCGATACTCAAATCAAAAAATTGGTTAACCTGCCTGAAGATGTGGATATCGAATATGTCGTCGAACCAAAATTTGATGGAGGTAGTATCGCACTCGTTTATGAAAATAATCAAATGGTCAGAGGCGCAACTCGTGGCAATGGAACAAAAGGAGAAGAGATGACTGCCAATGCTCGAACGATGCCTTCCGTTCCTTTACGTGCTGACTTTGGAAAGTATGACATTCAAAAAGTAGAGTTACGTGGTGAAGTAGTGATTCGAAAAGATTTATTTGAAAAGATGAATAAAGAACGAGCAGCAGAAGGCTTGACACTTTTTGCGAATCCTCGAAATACAGCTACAGGAGGATTGCGAGTAAAAGATCCAAAAGATGCAGCAAAAAGAAATTTAGTGGCGTTTGTTTATCAAGTAGGAGTGGCCTTAGATAAAGACGGAAATAATGTTTTGAAAAATTTGACCACGCATGATGAGTCGATTGAATTACTCGGTTCTTTAGGTTTTAAAATTCCAACGATTGAAAAAAAGGTTTGCAAGAATATTAAGGAAGCGATTGATTTTTGTTTGGGTTGGGAAGCTAAAAGAGAAGCCTATGATTATGAAATCGATGGAATGGTCGTGAAAGTAAATAGTCTAGAATTACAAGACAAATGTGGTTTCACTAATCATCATCCACGTTGGGCCATAGCTTTCAAGTTTAAAGCGAAGCAAGCTACCACCAAACTAATCGATGTTGAATATCAAATTGGAAAAATCGGTTCCTTGACGCCGGTGGCTAAACTTGATCCCGTGGCATTAGCTGGTGTGACTATCTCTTCGGTTTCGTTGCATAATGCAGATTTTATTTCAAGTAAAGATCTTCGATTAGGTGATACTGTTTTGGTCGAGCGAGCAGGTGATGTAATTCCTTACATTGTCAAACCTATGGAAGATTTGCGAGATGGAAGCGAGCATAAAATTATTTTCCCAACTCATTGTCCATCTTGTAACACTATACTTACGCGAGCTGAAAATGAAGCAGCCTGGCGTTGCGAAAATTCAAATAGCTGTGAAGCGCAGATTGTTCAGCGAATGATTTTTCATGTTTCAAAAGATGCGATGGATATTGATGGTTTTGGAAAATCATATGTAGAACGTTTTTTTGCTGAAGGTTGGTTAAAGGATTTTGGAGATATTTATGATTTGAATTATACAAGAATTTCATTTTTAGAAGGCTTCGGTGAACGCTCTGCCTCGAAATTAAAAACTGCGATTGACAAAGCTAAAAAGAATCCAATTCATCGAGTTCTACATAGTCTGGCAATTCATCATTTAGGAAAAAAAGTTTCCAAACTTTTGGCTGCTGAAATCAAAAAAGTGCAAGACTTACAAAACTGGACAGAAGAGAATTTTACGGAGATAAAAGATATTGGTCCTAAAGTTGCAGAAAATGTAATTGCATTCTTCTCCAAAGAAGAAAACATTGCCTTGCTAGACAAGATGGAATCTTTTGGTGTCAACATGTTGCAAACCGAAGATGATATTCCAAAAGCAATCGTCGCAGATGCTTTACTTTCTGGCCAGACTATTTTGTTTACCGGAACATTAACTCAGATGGGTCGAAAAGAAGCACAACGCCGAGCAGAAGAATTGGGTGCTAAAAATATTTCGGCAGTTAGCTCTAATTTAAATATTCTCGTAGCAGGTGAAAAAGCAGGAAGTAAATTGAAAAAAGCTACTGCTTTGGGGACTGTGAAGGTTTTGACGGAACAAGAGTTTTTAGATTTAATTTCATCGTAATCGTAGCGGCATTCTCCCGAATGCCGACACCTTAATACAGCACACTTTAACACGGCACTCGGAAGAGTGCCGCTACAAAATAATAACATGAAAAATTATAAAGTACTTATTTCATTTTCATTTCTCTTTATTCTCTTTTTTTCAAATTGTAAGACTCAGCAAAAAACTGCTCAGCAAGTAATTAAAAAAAGTAATGAAGTCGTAACATTTAATTGCGAACTAGCTGATTGTAAAAAGAACGCACCACTTTATTTATATCGTTTTGATGGATACAATTTTTCTATTTTCAAAACAGCCATGGCGGATTCTAACAATGTATTTACATTTAAAATTCCTGCCTCTGAACATCAATTTTACTTTGTAGGTTCACAGCAAGGTAAAACTAAACCAATCATTCTAGGGACAGAAAAGAACTTGACGATGCAAGGAACATGCAGCAATATCCGTAAATCTGAGTTTGTAGATTCTGAACTGAATACAGATTATGAAATGGCAATCAAGCGGTTTAGAGGTTTTCAAGCAACCGCAAAAGGTTTAAATCGTCAGCTTGCTAAAGCAGGAAATAATCCTACTTCCCAAAATGAAATTATCCAAAAACTAAAAGCAAACGATGATGCTCAATTGGCTATGTTTAAAAGCACAAAAACGAAACATCCTTTTGTTGGAAAAATAGTCGCGACTAAAATATACCTGAGTTTTCCGAACAACAAAGGTGACTATGCTAATGAAGTTGATTACTACGTGAATAAATTTTTTACGCATTTAGACTTGAAAGATCCTGACATGGATCGCATGCCAGCACTTTTCGAAACGTTCCGAGATTATACCACGACATTGGTTGCTGTCAAATTCGATGAAACAAAAATGAAAAAAACATTAGATAATCTTTTGAAAAAAATGAATCCTGATAGCCAAGCATATAGATTTGGATTAGGTGCCATCGTGCAAACTTTAAAAAGTAAAAACCATCCTGCTTACATTGGATATGGGAATCAATATCTAGAGAAATATGGCGATGAAAATCAACCGTATATGGTTGATTTGAAAAGCAATATTGATAATGCAAAGAATTTTTTGATTGGAGCAGTTGCACCTGACTTTGAGCAAAACACTCTTGACGGTCAACCAATGAAATTAAGTTCTCTTCGTGGAAAAGTTGTCTTGGTAGACTTTTGGGCTAGTTGGTGTGGCCCTTGTCGGAGAGAGAATCCGCATGTTGTTAAATTGTATGATAAATATAAAAACAAAGGTTTTGAAGTGCTCGGAGTTAGCTTGGATCGAACTAAGGATAAATGGGAAAAAGCAATTGCTAAGGATAAATTAACTTGGAGTCATGTGAGTGATTTGAAAGGATGGAAAAATCAAGTAGCAAAGCAGTATTCGGTTACTTCGATTCCGCATACGATTTTGTTGGATCAAGAGGGGAGGATTCTAGCACGGAATTTACGTGGTGCAGATTTGGATGCGAAGTTGAAGGAGTTTTTTGGGGAATGATTTTACCACGGAGTTTTTGTTTAAATTTATCAGGAATAAAAATCCTTTCTTTCTTTTCCAAATGAGAGTAAGTATTTTTATTCCTTTTTTTTTTTTGAAAAAAATAAATATGATGAAATACTTTTTTCCCTTTTTGTTTCTCTTGCTCTTTTCAACGTGTGAAGAGATTAATAAAAATGATTCTAAAAACAAGACCTCCGTTAATACACTAACAGATACCATTCAAGAAGTTATTTCTGAACAAGAAATTCCAAAACCAATCCTTTTTGATTATGATACAACTCAATGGATAGACTTGCATCATTTAGATTCTACGATTATCATTGATATGCGATATGCTACTGTGAATAATTTTGTCAAAGAAAAAATGTACGATTGCAGTCGTTGTTTTCTCCGTCCACAAGTCGCCAAAAAAATACTTGAAGCACATTTGATGTTACAAGAAGGAGGACTTGGTTTAAAAATGTTAGACTGTTTTCGTCCTCGCCCAATTCAACAAAAGTTGTGGGATAAATTTAAAAATCCACTTTACGTTACTGATCCTGCCAAAGGTTCGATGCATAATAGAGGTGCTGCGGTTGACTTAACTATCGTCGATAGTAAAGGCAAGCAATTAGACATGGGTACGCCTTTTGATTTTTTTGGGAAAGAGGCACATCATGCTTATACTAATTTACCAAAAGAAGTTTTAGCGAATCGAAAATTATTACGAGAAACAATGCAAGCGGTGGAGTTGCATCCAATTACGACGGAGTGGTGGCATTATTCTTTTAGAGGGGAGCGGTATGAATTATCGGATATGCTTTGGGACTGTGATTAAAATAATAATGGTTCATGTTTTTACAAACATGAACCATTATTATAAAATTGTTTTAAAGTCGATTAATTATTATTCTCCTTCTTGATAATAATCTTCTTTTTGATTTTTTTAGTACCGTCCGTTCTTTCTTCCTCGATATGCATTTCTTGGCCTTCTTTTATTTGAATTATTTTTCCATCATTCGTTTTCCAAATCGTTTTTTCCGCCATTGGAGCATCTTTTGCGTCAGCTAACTTAGCTTGTACCTTATTGATTTGTCCATCTCTTTTATACATCACTACGATAGAATCTCCTGCTTTATAATTAGATAATGCTTGAGTCAATTCTTCATAAGTTGAAACTTGATGCTCATTAATAGATCTCAAAATATCTCCTTTTTTTAATCCAGCTTTTTCTGCAGGACTATCTTTTGTCACATCTAATAATTCCATACCTTCCGCAGTTGGGTCAAGCATCACTCCAAAAAAAGCACCGTTGCCTTTTCGAGTTTTTATGATTCGGATTTCAGTTCTTTTATCACCATCCATTTCTACATCTATATCTTCTAGAATTTCGAAAGCATCTTTTTCTCCACCTTCTGACTTCATGATGATAATGTGTTTTCCATCTTCAGTTGTGATTTCTTTTTTCTCTGCATCGCCGTCAATCTTGATAATTGTTTTTTCATCACCTTCCATTATAACCACATCATCGCCTGTAACTATTACTTCGATTTCTCGCTCTTCACCTGAAGTTTTTTCTTCTCCTTTTTTTGCTACTCTAACTTCAACGTTGACATTAGTTGCTCCATGCTCATCATCTTTGAGATATTTTGCTACATCAAAATCTTCCGCTTCTTTTCCTTCTTTGATAATTTTTTCTACTACTTCATTTCCATCTTTATCAATTGTTTTTTTGACAATCACCACTTGCTTTTTTTCTTTTGTTTCCGTTTGTGCAAAAGAACTATTGGGAAAAATACAACATCCCAACAAAAGTAAAACCCAAGTAATTTGTATTTTTGAATGATTCATATTTATTTGATTTTATTAAAAATTAATTTTGATTATAGATTAAAAATTAATGGTTATAGATTTCCTTAGAATGGAGAATACTTTATCATCATTAATTATAAATCTTCCATCCTTTTGGAATACTTACAACTGAACTTTAACGTTTCATTAGCAGAACGTATTCTTTTTCGTAGCAATACTTTCCGTTTTTTTCCAAAATCGTTAAAGGTTAGTTAAACATTCCCAAAGCATCTTTTGATTATTTAAATTTGTAAGAATCGGATAGAAATTTGTGCTTATATTTCACCAATTCTTTAGGTAAATTTACGGATTACTATTGATTTTTTTTGTTCCTAAGACAAATCCTTTTTTCAGTCAAAAAAATACATATTGATTTGACAATGAATTTATCAGGAACAATTTTTTTTTAATTTTCCAACACTACATATCAATGAATAAAAAAGCGATTTGGGCGATTATTGGTCTTATGAGCGCAGCTATGATTGGAATTATATTATTGCAATTGTATTGGATCAATTTCAATATCAAACTCAATGAACAGCGATTCGATAGAGATGTAAAAGAAGCGATCACACAAGTTGCGGAACGACTAGAAGTTTGGGAAGACAATGCTACTTATGATAATGCTTTAAACTTACGAGCTAATACTCCTGCTTCTTACTCTTCTGCAAGTATTCGGAAATCATTTAAATCAGGCGAAGTGTTGGGAGACATTTCAATGACGCAAACTTATCGAAATGTGCAATTGACTCCTGCTTCAGTTAGTCCACTTTCTATTAATAATGATTCTGGCTTTTCGCAATTCCAAGATAAAATGGAATATCAAAAAGTGCAAAAGATGCTTAATCTGCATCCTTTGGAAGAACGAATTAATTTAGAAGTTTTACATGGATTATTGGAACAAGAATTAAAAAAGAAAAGAGGGATTGAGGCAAATTTTCAATACGGTGTTTTTTCTCATCAGAAAGGTTCATTCGTCATTAATAATGGATCTTATGCCGTAATTAATGAAAGTTCTTCTTCGATAGAAAATGTAGATAATGATTTATACCATTCAAGTTATCAAACAGAATTATTTTCTAATTCTTATGCCTTGGAATCGCCAGGTTTGTTGATGGTTCATTTTCCAAATCGAACAAGTGTGATTTGGAGTTCTTCTTGGAAAACACTTTTGGCTTCGATTATTTTTACTGGATTGATTTTGTTTTGTTTTTCCTATACCATTCTAGTCATCTTTGAACAGAAGAAAGTTTCAGAAATGAAAACGGATTTCATCAATAATATGACGCATGAATTTAAAACTCCAATTGCGACAATTTCATTGGCTGCTGATTCGATTACGAGTCCAATGATTTCTGGAAATGCTGATAAAGTAAAAAGATTTGCAGACATCATTCGCCAAGAAAACAAGCGAATGAATAATCAAGTAGAAAAAGTTTTGCAAATGGCATTGATTGATAAGCGAGAATATAAACTCAATATGCTGCAAATAAATTTACATGATATAATTAATCAAGCAGTACAAAATTCCAACTTGCAAGTAGAGAAAAAAGATGGAAAAGTGTCGGCTCAGAAAGAAGCGACGAATCCATATGTTTATGGGGATTTGACTCACGTTTCAAATATTATCAATAACTTATTGGATAACGCCAATAAATATTCGCCTGAAAAACCTGAAATAACTGTAAGTACACGCAATGTAGCACAAGGAGTTGAAGTTATTATAGAGGACAAAGGAATTGGAATGAGTCGAGAAGCATTAAAGCATATTTTTGATAAGTTTTATCGAGTCCACACGGGGAATCGACATGATGTAAAAGGGTTTGGTTTGGGATTGAGTTATGTAAAAGCATTAATGGATGCCCACCGAGGACAAATAGATGTGAAAAGTGAATTAGGGAAAGGAAGTACTTTTATTCTTACATTTCCTTACAATAGTGAGTTACAAACTGTCGAAATGGATGGTTAAATACTTTTCAACATTTTCGTACAGACTATTGAACACCAACTGATTTATCCTTAACTTTAACATATGTTAAGATAATTATTTAAACAAAATGAAACGCTGATTTTTATCGGCAATAACTAAAACATCCTATTTTTGGAATTAAAAAATAACAAATGACTGCAGCAAACAATCGAATATTACTAGTTGAAGACGATCGGAATTTTGGAGATGTATTGCGTTCTTATTTAGAGATGCATGATTATGATGTGACTTTGGCAACTGATGGAGAAGCGGGTTTAGAAAGTTATAATAAAGGTGAATATGACCTTTGTATTTTTGATGTGATGATGCCTAAAAAAGATGGTTTTACTTTAGCAAAAGAAATTAGAGAAAAAGATACTGAGATGCCTATCATCTTTTTGACTGCAAAGACAATGAAAGATGATGTACTTCAAGGTTTCAAAATTGGGGCAGATGATTACATCACTAAACCATTCAACTCGGAAGAATTGTTATACCGAATTCAAGCAATTCTAAAAAGAAGTCAGGCGAAAGATGATCCTAGAGAAGAAATTAAAGAATTTGAAATTGGAAATTTCCACTTCAACTTTCCTTTAAGAATTTTGACATTTAGTAATGGTGCAGGTGAGGATAGTAAAAATAAATTGTCGCCTAAAGAAGCACAATTACTTCGAATGTTTTGCATGTACAAAAATGATATCTTACCTCGATCGGAAGCATTGACTAAGATTTGGTCAGAGGATAATTATTTTACTGCTCGAAGTATGGATGTATTTGTGACTAAGTTGAGAAAATATTTAGCACCTGATCCTAATATCGAAATTGTCAATATTCATGGAAATGGATTCCAACTACTCATTAGAAATAGTGAGGAAGCTTCCTAATGAAAAAATAAATAAGAATATATAATTCTTTCGAGAGGACAAAAATCTGAATTTGATTTTTGTCCTTTTGTTTTTTAAAAATATAGTAATTTTACCTAGAAAGATTTTATAACAAACTAATTACATTTTAATTTGAAGAATCAAGTCAAGCGAATTTTGGGAGTAGATCCAGGAACTAATTTTTTAGGATATGCAGTTATTGAGACAAAGAAGAATAAGATTAGTTTGTTGACAATTGGAGTGGTCTCTATGAAGCATCTTGGTTCACACCAGTTAAAATTGAAAAAAATATTTGAGCGGCTACAAGAAATTATTAAGGCATATAGCCCTGACCATATGGCTGTGGAAGCTCCTTTTTATGGAAAAAATGTACAGTCCATGTTGAAATTGGGAAGAGCTCAAGGAGTTGCAATTGCTGCGGCAATTACGATGGATGTCGAAATGACTGAGTATGCTCCAAAAAAAATCAAACAATCCGTTACAGGAAATGGAAATGCCTCTAAAGAACAAGTTGCAGCAATGCTAGTCAATATTTTGGATCAAAAATTAGATACGACATCTTTGGATTCAACTGATGCATTGGCGGCGGCTATTTGTCATCATTATCAATCTAGTAGTGTTTTAGGGGGTGGAAAGAAACATAGTGGATGGGCAAGTTTTATCAAGGATAATCCTGGTCGAATAAAATAATTTAAGCCTTACTAAAATAAAAAAAGCAGAACTCAACAGTTCTGCTTTTTTTATTTATTCAAAATTTGCTCTAATCTTTTCTGCAATTTCAGCCAATTCTTCCTGTGAGTATTTTGGCTTTTGTTTTGGAATAAAACGTTTAACAATCGGTATTAAATGAACATGAGCATGTGGTACTTCCAATCCTTCGACAAGTATTCCAACTCGTTTACATGAAATTGCTTTTTCAACTGCATGCGCTACCTTTTTCGAAAAAGCCATTAAGCCTTCGTAGGTTTCATTATCCAAATCAAAAATATAATCCACTTCTATTTTGGGGATGACTAAAGTGTGTCCTTCTTCCCATGGATTAATATCTAAGAAAGCAAAGTAATTTTCTGACTCTGCTATTTTATGACAAGGGATATCTCCGTTAATTATTTTAGTAAAAATACTTGCCATGATCTAAAAAAAGATTTCTAAAATTTCAAATTTAATGACTCCTCCTGGAGTTTGAATTTCTGCTACATCACCAACTGCTTTTCCTAAAAGTCCAAGTCCAATTGGGGAACTAACTGAAATCTTTTTGAGACTCAGATCTGCTTCAGACTGAGAAACTAACTGATAAGTAATTTCTTTATTAACTCTCAGGTTCTTCATTCTCACTTTAGAAAGCACTACCACATTTGAATTATCTAATTGACTCGGATCTATTACCCGAGCATTAGCCATCTCTTTTTCTAGATTATTTATCTTCATCTCAAGAAGACCTTGCGCATGCTTCGCTGCATGATATTCTGCATTCTCTGAAAGATCTCCTTTCTCTCTTGCTTCTGCAATTGCAGCCGAAGCTTTTTGTCTTTCAGTTGTTTTTAACTCCTCCAATTCTCCTTGTACTCTATCGTATCCTTCTTGTGTCAGATAATTATATTTCATAATAAATTTTTAAATTAAAAAAACGCTTCGCGGGATTTAGGTGAGAAAAGAACAACACACATTTTTTAAAATGAGTTCCTTCCCGCGCTTAATAAATAAATAACAAGAACGTTTCTATCTGATAGATAGAAACGTTCTTGATATGAACATTGCTTAAATATAGTAAAAATCAAGCAAATAAAAAAAATATTTGAAGGATCCTTGTTTTCTAGAATCCTAATCTAACTGCAAGGTTGTGCGTTCCCCCCCAAGGGTTAGAAGTTCGGAATGCATAATCAATACCAAAAGTAGTAGTTGATTTTTTGCTAACTGGTACTTGAATTGATAGTCCTCCAGAAATGCCTGTATAAACATTTTTCTCATCAGGAGCAGCTGCTTGACCGAGGTCATATTTGTAACCACCTCTCAACATGAATTTTTCATTGAATGCATATTCAATACCTGCTCCAAGTTGATCTCTTGAAAATGAATTAGAAGTAAAGTTAGAAACCGCAGTTAATCTATTTTTATCTCCTAAAATAAAATCATAGGATACACCAATATTCAATACAGAAGGTAATTCAAATGCTGCTGGTCTTTGTTCATAAGATAACTGGTAAGTAGAATTAGGTACACTCAATTGTTGAGATAAACCTTGTCCCCCAAAACTCATTGGAGATCCTACATTTCTCAAAGACAATCCTAATTTGAAATTGTCTTGTGGTCCAGAAACATATTGAACACCTGCATCAAGTGCAAAACCAAATGCTTTCAAGTCAGCAGTACTTTCAGAAATTGCTCGGAACAAAATCCCAACAGAAATCTTATTTTCAAAAATATGTCCGTAACCAAGTCCTAAATTGAAGAAGTTAGGGGAAAAAGTACCACCTGTTCCTTCTGGTGAATTTTCAGTTGTTACTGGAATATCGCCAAAATCCATTGCCATAAGGCTTAATCCAAATGTTCCATTTTTTCCCACTTTTTGAGCAAGTCCAAATGCATTCATTTTGATATCAGTACCTTCTAAATATCTAGCATGACTCACAATCACTTCTGTTCCTTTTACTCTAGAAAGTCCTGCAACATTTAATCGCATTGCTTCTACACCACTAACAAATGAAGTTCCCATAGAATGAAGTCCAGCAGAACGTGCCCATGGGTTCATTAATAATTCGTAAGCACCTGCTTCTCCCTGTCGATCAGGATTTCCTGCAAAAGCTGAATGGCACATTGTAAGTGACAAGACAACTGTAAATAGGATGTAAATAAATTTATTCATAATTAAATTATGTCTAGTTTGAATTCTTAGATAAATTCTACGTTTTAATTAAAATTAACACTTCCGTTGGTCGTTTGTAATTTCAATTTTAGATTGACCGTAGATTTCATATATGAACGTAATTTTTTTTTGAAATAAAAACAAGGAAAATTGGTTCTTTTAAAAACCAACCTTCCTTGTAATTTAATTTTATAATCCTGATGGATCGAATTTTCTCGCTACACCAAACCATTTGATCACTCGTTCGCCCAATCCTTCTGCATCTACGTGTATGAGGTAAACTCCACTTGCTACAGGTATTCCTTTGTTATTTTTCAAATCCCATTCTAATGCCGGAGACACTTGAGTGGTATTGATTCCTGAACTTGGTCTACTTGGAGGAATATAGGTTCCTACTTCATCTCGCTTATATTGTCTGATGAACTTCCCATCCAAAGAGTAAATCGTAACTGTACTCTTCGCAGGAAGGTTAGTTATTTTTACTGTATTTGAGAATTGAGAAATCTCATAAGCAGAATATCCATAGTACGGGTTAGGTACTACATTGATATTATCTAAAGCTGTCTCAGCTGTAGGTCCAGATACAACATCTTCAGCACCCAAACCGTCCAATTTGAAGCGGTAAGTAGGATAACCTTGGAATTGATTAGTTCCTGCTTCTACTTGATAAGGATTATCTACTCTCAACTGAATTCTTAAATCAGTAGGAATTAATCCTTCGTCAATAGATGTTAAACTTGAGCCTTCATTAAGTACTGGCATTGATGTCCAAGTAACTTCTCTTAATGCTTTACGGCTATTAGTAAGACTACTTTCAAAATTTTCCTTGATTTCAGCACATTCATCATACTTCTGTTTAGTTACATAAATATAATGTTGACCTCCCATGATGAAATTATATGGGAATGGTGCCCCATTGAATGCTACCTCACTTGTAGGATTCCAAATCATATCTCGCCCATTAGCTTGATAATTTTCAGCAGCAAATCCTTCTGGATGGTAAGTTGAATTTTCTCCAAAGAAAATATTCATCCGTTCACCAGTTTCTTGATCTATTGCATATCCAGGGAAGTATCCCATTCCAGTTCCTGTATTGTCAATTTGTCCATCTTTTCCTACTGATTGACCTTCTCTCAATCGAATATTTTGAGCTCCACCTTCTGTCTCTAGTTCAAGTCCACCACCTGTTTGTGGTATATAATATTCTGGTAGTGCTGTTTCGACAACAACACATCTACTCCAAAGATCTTTATTGCTAGTAAAAACAATATCTACATTGTTTAATTGATCCAGTCCATTTTGTCCTCGAGCAACTCCAGAAACAGCCTTCACTCTTAATGCTGGAGTAAACCAATATTCACCAGTAGCAAGATTTGGATCTTCAAATACACTTAATGTATAAGGCGTAAATGCTCCAAATGAACTATAAGTTTGTTCTGGGTCCATACCAATAGCCACCAAATCAATAGTATTATCTGGTTCTGTCTGTATAAAGTTAAAAGGGAATGGTCCATCAGGAATATTAGAAAACCAGTTATCATTCTCAGCATAAATTTCTTCATATCCAATTGCACCATTTGACACATCAGCATTATCTCCTGCATCATCAGTTTGACCTACTTTGATAGAAATTCCATACTCTCTCAAAATCTGCTCATTTAATCTTTCGATAGTTCTCTCAGAATAAATTGGAGCAGAAGGATCGGTAAGGTTAGTCAATTGCCAATACATCTCAGTATCCAAATTACCATTACCATCATTATTACCATTAAGGTCAGTAAAGGTCAATTGGAATTCACCGTCTACTACTTCTAGTGGATTAATTACTTTAACATTGATTGGAGATCTTCCTGCTGCGTATGTAAGTTCACCAGTAGAAGAACCATTAAGAATTGCTGTTTCTGTTTCCTCTGAAAGAGCTACATTATTTTCTCCAACCCCAACTCCGTCAATTCTAGTAACGATTGGTCCATCGCCATAGCCAGAATTCAAGTTACTATAAACTATTGGTCGAGGAATAACCGTATATGAAGTTGCGTCTCCATCTCCAATATTTCTACGTCCTTCTAGGTATGGTTTTCTCTGTCCAGTTACATCGATAGGATGAAATTGCTCATAATTATTATAAGCATATGCTACTACTGAAAAGTAGTATTTCTTATGATTAATTAAAGAATTATTTCCATCAGCAAATTGATCTGTCTTTAAACTAAATGTATGAGAAATTCCATTTTCCAAAACACCTTCATTCTCTAGTGATGGAATCCAAATTGGATCTGTTGGATCACTTGGATTAAATTCTGACGTCCAATTATAAATTTTAGAAATTCCATTTTTAATATCAACAGAAGTAACTAGTCTTGCTTTATCAGCATTTGAATTGAATTCTGAAGGACTCACATTTGGTTCTATTAATTGGTATATTCTATACCCTTCAAATTTATAAGATCTAACCTCATCTACCAAATCAACAGGGGCTTGTAAATCAATTTCAATATAACCTTCTCCAGAATTATTGGAAGATAATTCATCGCCATTAGTCAAGATCATAACAATCTCTTCATCCAATTCTACGAAATCTACGTCTGGTGCATCTGGTCCATCTGTAATATCAAAACAGTTATCGAACAATGCTTGTGCAATATCATCTGCTGACAATAAAGGTGAAATATTAGGACATGCATGTGCTACGTCTGGTACCCA
>CALJOK010000044.1 GCA_937981555.1 uncultured Saprospiraceae bacterium | reverse complement strand
TTCGATAAATATCGAAATGGTTGGCGGAAATACTAACTATGATTTTGTTTGGGAAAATAACGTGAGTGATACAAGTTTCGCAAACAACTTAGCAGCAGGAACTTACGGAGTAACGATTTCAGAAATAGGAAATGCTACTTGCTTATTAGATACCTTATTTACTATCGAAGTGATTGCACCAACAATAGTACAAGTTCTTTCCATCACTCCAGACAGTTGTGATTTAGGAATTGGAATGATAGTGTTATCACCAGATACGTTAGATTTTGTTTGGTCAACAGGAGATACAACAGCAATTGCAGATAGTTTAATCGCAGGAACTTACGATGTGACTGCAACTGATGCAAACGGATGTGAATTTATTTTACAAGATCTCTTAATAGAAAATAATTGTGATACTTTCCAATGTGAACTACCACAAGTAGCAGCAATTATTTCTAATGAAAATTGTGAAAATGGACAAGGTTCTATTGAAATAGGAATTATTGGGGTTGTAGAAAATTACAATTTCGTTTGGACGCCAAATGTAAGCGACACTACTTTTGCGAACAACTTAAGTGCAGGAACTTATCAAGTAAGCATTCAACATATTCAAGATGCAACTTGTCTACTAGATACTTTCTTTACAATAGGAAATGATATAGTAGAGCCAGTAGCTACAGTTATTTCTAACCAACCAGCATCTTGTATGGGATCAAATGGGGAAGTAATTTTCCAACCAATTAATTTGATCTATGATTGGGGGAATGGTGTATTTGGATTTTCTAACAACAATCTTTCAGAAGGAAGTTATGATGTAACAGTATCAGATAGTACTGGATGTTCTACTATAATTACAGTTGAAGTTGGAAGTGAAAATCCATTAGTGGCCGTTGGAGATGTGACTCAAGCAGGATGTGATGGAGGAACAACAGGGACTGCTGGCATCGAAGTAAATAATGGAGTAGGAGATTTTGATTTCATATGGAATGATGGAAACACAGATAGTTTAAGAGCTGATTTAGCTATTGGAAATTATGATGTAACAGTAACTGATAACGGAACAGGTTGTACCGCAGAAACTTCATTTACAATAATTCAAGTGACACCAGGAGAAGCTACCTTAATGTTCCAAGACACGATTGTTTCGACAACTTGTGTAGGATCAGATGATGGTGAAGTTCAATTCTTTGCGAATTATTCTCCATTCTTTCATCAGCCAGCTACGATGATTTTGACAAATTCTTCAACTGGAATGATTGAGACAAATGGAGAATTAGCTGCGGGTAATTATTGCATTTCAATTGAAGATGCTTACGGTTGCTTTATTACGGAGAAATGTTTTGAAGTAATAGAACCAGCACCAATCTTGATTTTACCAAATGTAGTTGGAGAGTCTTGTACTGCTAATGGATCTATTAACTTGGATAATGTAACAGGCGGAACACCAGACTATATATTTGATTGGGCACATATTGATGGAACTGATGATCCTCAAAATCTAGACGATTTACCAGCTGGTCCATATGAAGTTATAGTTACTGATGCAACTGGATGTACTGAAGAACTTATTATTTCAGTTCCTGATGATTGTGATTGTGTTGATCCTCAAATTGCTTTAATTGAAGTAGATGAAGAAAATTGTAGCATGGCAAATGGAGCTATTGAAATCACAATGCAAGGAGCTATAACAAACTATAATTTCTCTTGGTCAATAGCAGGTGTAGGAAATACAAATCAAGCAACTGGTTTGATAGCAGGAGATTATACGGTTACAATTTCAGATGCAAGTAATGCGAATTGTTTCATTGTACATACCACTACAGTTCAACCGATTGATGGATTAGTGGTTGACATTATTACTTCACCAGCAGATTGTAATGAGGTGAATGGACAAGTAACTTTAGAACCTGTAAGTTATACTTATGATTGGGGGAATGGAGTTTTTGGAAATACTAGAAATGATTTAGCAGTAGGAACTTATACGGTGACTGCGACTACTGATGGAATAAATTGTGCGACAGAATATGAAGTAATTATTACAGGCGAGACAGATTGTGTAACACCTGATACACTTTACTTCACAACGTTTGTAAATATTCCGATAGATACGATTTGTATAGATCTTTCTGAATTGCCAGGTACATTTGGAGCAATGCTTCCATGTAATGATCCAACCAATGGAACGGTTATGATCAACTCATTAGATAGTTGTTTGGCTTACATTCCAGATACCGATTACTTGGGTCAAGATACTGCATGTGTAGTGGCTTGTGATCAAAATGGAATTTGTGATACGACTATAATTATTATTAATGTGATTCCAGATTGTGATGACTTTATTACAATTGATTCAATTAATATAGATACTGATGATTGTGATAGTTTATTTAATATTTGTTTGGACATTCCTTTTGCAAATATTTCAAATTACAATATCAGAAACAATGGAGCTGACTTCAATGGCACATTAGATAGTTGTGAAAATGCTGGAACTCAAATCCAATTAGGAGTAGGAACGCATCAACTCATCTTTACAGATAACACGACAGGATGTCAAGATACAGTATTGGCTTGGATTACTTGCAGCACACCACCATGTGTTAGTAACAGTATAATTACGGAAGACTCAATTACCCTTTATACTAATGATTGTAATGAGCCTGCAGACTATTGTATTGATGTTTCATTAGATGATGTATTAAATTACACGATCATGTCTAATGGAGAATTATATAATAATTTCTTTGGAGGTTGTGATTTCGATAGTATCGTTTCTTACTCATTATTCTTATTGCCAGGGCAAGGAAACTTCGGGCCATATAAATTGAATTCTTGGATGTTGAATGGAGAAGTTCATAATGCCACATTTATGACGATCACAGAATTAGTTGATTTGATGAATGTTTGGGATCCAGTTAGTGAATGGGTTTTTAATTCAAATACTTTCATGATTACTGGTGGAAATACACAAAACACTTTTGGTCAGATGTTAATTGAACAAATCAATACAGGAGCTACTGCAATCATAGAAGTGAATGCTAACTTAGAACCAAAAGCTACTGAAATTTACCTTGATCCGGGAGTAAATGAAGTGATCCTTACTCATAATGTTACAGGTTGTTCTGATACTGTGACGGTAACGGTGACTTGTGCAAGTCCTGATATATTAATCGATACTATTTTAGTTAATACTATTGACACGATGTGTATTCCAACGGATGAATTGATAGGAACAATTGTTAGTTACGAAAATGACTGCGAAGATTCTTCAGGTGAGTTTGTCATCTTTAGTCAAGTAGATGGAGAATGGTGTGTACAATATGAAGGAGTAGAAGTTGGAGTTGATAGTGCTTGTGTAGTCATTTGCGATGACCTTGGAATTTGCGATACGACTTATTTATATGTAACGGTTATTGAACCAACTGTCTTAGATTCTTTACCTATAGCAGTTGCTGATGTTGATACTTTAAGAATTAATACTTCTACTATCGTCGAAGCAATGTTTAATGACAGCATCAATGGAGTATTTGATACCATCTATATTTTAGAGCAGCCAACATTTGGTACAGCGATTATGGATGGCGATGGAACGATCACCTATACTCCAAATGAGGATTATTGTGATACCGCAATTCCAGATGAAATGACCTATGTACTTTGCAATACGTTTGGCTGTGATACCACTACAGTTTCATTCTATGTGACTTGTAGCGACTTGATCATTTATACTGGGTTCTCTCCGAACGGAGATGGTGTCAATGATTTATTTTACATCGAAGGAGTAGAAAGTTTCCCGAACAACGAATTAAATATATTCAATCGTTGGGGTAATGAAGTTTACTTCGCACAAGGATATTTAAATACATGGGATGGATCTTGGAATGGAAAAATCCTTCCTGATGGTACTTACTTTTACGTTTTCCAATATGAAAATGAAAGTGGAGAAACAATTGAAGAAAGTGGATATATTCAAATAAATAGATAAAGTCTAAAAAGTTAAAATGATAATCACAATCAAAAAACAAATGAGACTCCTAGTTGAATTTTTTGATGATGAATTTTAATTATTGTTTTGAATATTCAAGAATATGGGAGTTTAGTCATCATATCTGATAACCAAAAAGGGAATTTTATTTTTGGAAAAAATCAATATGAAATTTGCAAACCCGCTCAATATCGAAAGATGTTGTAGCGGGTTTTTTTGATGAAAATATTTATAGTGCCTTTTTGTTTTTCCGATTTAGACTTAATCATCTTTTAGGAAAATGAATGAACGATGAAGCAAATTTTTAAACGATTAATTTTTGTCTGGATTTATGCATGTTCATTGATAGATGTTAATGAAAAAGTGAAAAATCATTTTTCTTTTTTGAAAAAAGAAATTACAAAACAAGGTTACCAAACTAATTTATATGTGATTAGTGGAAGGAGATGGAAATTAGATAATTATCTCTTGAGTAAATTTGGTGAAGCTGCTTCAAAAAGTAAACCTAAAGAAGGTTGTTTTTGATGTAAATAATGATGGGAAATCTGATGCTCAAAATGTTAATATCATAAATGAAATTTAAGATACCAAAATGATAGGCAAGAAGGGAGGTGTCGGAATTTATAAAAATGAAAATGGATTTTTTAATCAACAAATGATTCATTTTGATAGCAAAGGAAGTAAGGTTAGATGGTATTGCTAATGGGGTTTTTATAAAATATCTCTTCAATAACGGACAATCTCCGTCCGATAACGAACACTTTTCCCATCTTCCTTTTTTTAATAAAAATCATAAATGGTTGACTATCAATGTGTTAAATAAATTGGCACAACGCTTGGACTTAGTTTGGCATAACTCATTTAATCATTTTTAAATCAATAACTATGAAAAATTTAAGTTCAAATATCCAAGTCATCATTTCTTTTATCATTTGTTTAATTTCATTTGGTTCACTATTTGGTCAAACATCAACTCCTCCGACACCACCTGCACCACCAACTTCAACAATGATAGCAGCTGTTCCACAGAGTAATCATAAAGTAAGCGTGAGGGTAAATGGTGAATATAATCATAGTGGAGATTTTCAAGGAATTACTAAAACTTCTTCCAATCAAAATTACCGATATACTTCCGTTTTTGAAAAAGATTTGACTGATAAAATTGAAGCAGTTTTGATTCAAGAATTAGGAGAGCCTTCTATTACTTCAAAAAACATCAAAAGATGGAATCACATAGATGGAGAAGAAGTAAAAGATTTTCAAATCATGTTAAGAGATGGAAAGGTAAAAATCATTTACAAAAATGGAACTCAAGAAGTAATGCAACAACTCAATAAAATAACCAAAGCAATTTGCCAAATAACTTATAAAAGCAATTGTGATTAAGAAATAATTTTTCCGTTTTTTTTTAGTTGATAAATTAATTGGAAGCTGAATCGATAACTGTAAAGTTAAGATTCAGCTTTTTTTATTTGTATAATATTTGACATTTCAAGGCAGCAAACTACACACTAAAAAGGTCTACTCTTTATTCAATATCAAATACGAAAATCCTCCCCCAATGAAAAGAGTATTACCGTTTTGTATCTTTTTAAGTTTTGTTATTATTTTTCAAAAAGAGACTCAAGCACAATGTGGACAAACTCAACTTCCCACCACGGAATGTAATATGGCACCTACGGTTTGTCCATCATCAGGTTTGTTGGATGAGTATTGTGGAACGACTGACAATTTTAATTTTGATCCAAATTTTCAACCACCTAACTTTTGTGGAACTTTTCAAAATCCAGATTGGATTGGATTTATTCCAATTTCATCTAATGTTGATATTCATATTTATGTAGAAGTATGTTATTCTTTTGATCAAACTCCAGCATTGCAAGCCATGGCGTTTAAGAATTGTGAATATAATTGGGAACCAGTTTCTGCCTGTATTTTTGAATTATATACCAATACGAGTCAAACACTTTCTCTCACTAATCTTGATCCAGGTGAGGTTCATTATTTAGTGCTTGATGGATTTGCAGGGGCTGTTTGTGATTACTATTTGGAAGTTACTTCAGGAGCAATTGCAGGAAATGGAGATGATTTAAATGCTGATGCTGGCCCTGATAGTTTTATTGAGTGTAACGCTTCGGTAGTTCTAGATGCGGGCAATTCTACTGTTAGTACTAGTCCTATTTACACTTGGCTGGATGAAGATGGAAATGTGGTCGGAACAGGAGTAACTTATACTGCTACTCAAACAGGAACTTATACTTTGTATCTATCTGATTCAGATATTTCTATT
Source organism: uncultured Saprospiraceae bacterium (assembly GCA_937981555.1). Taxonomy (GTDB): domain Bacteria; phylum Bacteroidota; class Bacteroidia; order Chitinophagales; family Saprospiraceae; genus CAJQQY01. The sequence goes on along the minus strand of CALJOK010000044.1, from coordinate 209,829 downwards.
TGCCCTTCAGAAGATGAGGTTCAAGTATTTGAAGGAGGCGTGACTACTTTGGAATTAGGTGAGGGAAATTATTTAGATTGTAACACCGGTGAAGTTATTATCATGGGTGAAAATATTCCATTAAGTCCAAATTATACTTTCTCGTGGACTACATCAAATGGGAATATTATTTCAGGAGCAAATACTGCAAATCCTTTGGTGAATTCAGTTGGTGAATATAAATTGACGATGACCGATCTAATTAATAATTGCTCTAATTCAGATTCTATTTCTGTGATATTATTTGAAGATGTTTTTACTGTTGATTCTGTTTATCAAATAGAATGTACTTCGTTTGGTTATATTTATTTATACGCCACCACGCTTGCTTTTGATAGCCCTGATTTTATTTATGCTTGGACTACAATTGATGGAAATATTGTCAATAATGAAAATAAGCGAATACCTAGAATCGATGAAATAGGAACTTATAACATTACATTTACGGATACTGTTTCAGGGTGTGTAATTATGGATGAGGTTCTAGTTGTAGATACCGTACCTGTGTCTACTCCAATTATTGATTTTGTAAATAATCAATATTTGACTTGTGATTTTACGGAGGTAGAATTGACTGCTGAAAATTCAATCATATCCAGTCCTGTAACTTATCGATGGAAAAAACCTTGGGGAACAACTTTCTCAACTGACATAACAGCTGTTGTTACTCAACCAGGAATTTATACATTGGAATTGAAAAATACATTGACTAATTGTGTCTCTTCAACTGAAGTGGAAGTTTATGAAGATACCAACGTCCCTGATGTCATTTTTCCAATGAACATTTATGGTCTAAACTGTACAAATAATTTTACGCAAGAAATAATTCCAACGATATTCAATGGATTTAATTTTGAGTATGAATGGAGTTATAATGGAATTGTTTTTTCAAATGATTTTAGCATTGTTGTTAATTCAGGCGACGAAGGAATTTATGATCTAACCGTAATTAATTTTGTTAATGGATGCTCTGCTCAGGCAAGTGTAGAAGTAATTGATAATGGATTTGCAGTAGACATAACTACAGTTGATGCCACTTGCGATGTCGCAGATGGAACAGCAATGATTAGTTCAGGGATAGCCAATCCGCTTTACGAATGGAGCAATGGCGTACAGGGTAGCGTAATTACGGGACTGACTCAAGGTTGGTATTCTGTAACGATAACTGACTTGGATAATAATTGTAGCAAGCATCAAAACTTTTTTGTCGACGAAGATATTTCATGCAAAGTAGTGATCAGCGGTTATGTTGTCCATGATCCTAACAATACGTGCACGTATGACCCTGCGATGGATGGATTAGAATTAATTATGATAAAATTGTACCCGCAAGAAATTTACACCTTTACCGATTCGACCGGTTATTATGAATTTGTGGTGGACGATGGAGATTATACGGTGCAGTATATTCCTAATATTTCTTATGATTTACTTTGCCCAATTCCTGGGATTTATGGAGTAAGTTTAAACACAAATGGTACCTCTGACGATGACAATCATTTTTTTGTAGAAAGAGTGGAAACAGATTTATGTATTTCTAAAATAGATGGAAATGCAGTTCCTGGCAGAAAGCAATTTAATCTTTTGGAAGTATGCAATTATGGACAACTTACGCAAGATGCAACTGTAACGTTTACCCACGATGACCTATTTGGACAAGTAGCTAATTTACCAAATATTGAACCCCTTAATACAAATGCTGGAAGTTATATTTATGATTCAAATAACAATGCATTTACATGGACGTTTTTAGAATTGAATCCAGGAGAATGCAAGAAGATTCTATGGTTTATGGAAACGCCAACTACGGCTCAAGTTGGTCAAGCTATTACTTCGATCGCTGAAGTAAGTCCAGTTGCCTTTGATGTAAATCCAGCTAATAATTACCTTGAGTGGAATGGAGTAGTGACTGCTTCTCTTGATCCAAATATCAAACAAAATTACGTTGGAGAAACACTTTCAGGTGGAGCTATTTATGAAGATGATACTACGATGGATTACTTGATTCATTTTCAAAATATTGGAACCGATACTGCTTATACCGTTGTGATTCGAGATACCTTGGATGATGCTCATCTGAATGTAACGACCTTGAGAGGATTTACTTCAAGCCATGATATGCAAGTGGAATATGAAGGTACTAATGTATTAATTTTTAGATTTGAGAATATCTACTTGGTGGATAGTTTGACGAACGAAGAAGCGAGCAAAGGTTGGGTGGGATTCCAAATTGATTTATTACCCGATCAAGTTATAGGAACAGAGGTTTCAAATCAAGCTGCTATCTATTTTGATTTCAATGAGCCGATTATTACAAACGATGTGGTTAACACGATTGATCAACATTTTTATAAAATAGAAGGTGTTGTAAAAACAGAATTAGGAGAAGGAGTGAAAGATGTGAATGTATTGTTATCAGGAGATTTGGATGCAACAACTTTGACGGATATTTCAGGTGATTTTTCTTTCAACGCTTTAAATCCTGATGAAAGTTTTGAATTGAATTTCGAGAAAAATACTAATCCTTGGAATGGAGTGACGACGCAAGATATTGTGGCTATTCGAAAACATATTTTGGGATTAGAATATTTGGATTCACCTTATAAATTATTGGCGGCGGATGTGAATAATTCAGGGAGTATAACTGGTCTTGATATGGTTTTGATTCGGTCTTTGATACTTTTAAATATTATGGAGTTTCCCAATAATGATTCATGGAAAATTATCGATGGTAATTATGTTTTTCAAAATCTAACTCAACCTTGGAGTGATCCAATTCCAACATTTTTGATGATTGATAATATTGATGCTGATCGGTTTTATAATTTGATTGGAATAAAAATGGGTGATGTCAATAATTCAGTCCAACCTTGGAATTTATTAAATGCAGAAATTAGAGGAAGAAGTGGAGAACTAACTTTAAGTGTTGAGAACCAAGAAATTAGAGTAGGGGAGGAAGTCATTGTTTCGATGCGCGCAAAAGATTTTAAAGAGATGGTTGCCTACCAATTTACTTTAGCATTTGACGAAGAGAAATTAAATTTCATAGGTTTTGAAAAAGGGGTTTTGGAAAATATGTCGGAACAAAATATCGGAACTCGATTTTTGGAAAATGGAAAATTGACTATAGTCTGGACAACTTCTGAAGGGGAAAACGTCAATGATGATGAACCATTATTTTTCCTAAAATTCAAAGCAAAACAAAAAGGGGAAATAAATAAAATGTTGGAAATTAATTCTTCCAAAACTGAGGCAGTTGCCTACGATGAGGAAGAGAATATTTTTGATGTTAATTTAAAATTTGAAGGAAACAATGAAGTATTAGAATTACAAGTTTTCCCAAATCCAACAAACGAAAATATTTTTATTAATATTAATTTAGAAAAAACGATTTCGATACAATTAGATATTTTTAATGCCTTTGGTCAATTGGAAAGAACAGCTCTTCCAAATACGATTCAACCCAAAGGTTTTTTCCAACAAAAAATAAACGTACAAGATTTTTCTTCAGGAACTTATTTTATTAAAATGAAAATTGGAGAGGAAATTATTGTACGTAAGTTTATTGTTATTTAGGAGATTACTTCTAGTTGATATCTAAAGTCTGACAGCTAGAATTTGTATAAATAAAACCATCCTCACCTTGTCAAGACGAGCCATAATTATAATTATGGCTTGCTTGAATAAGTTGTTTATTTTTAGAAAAAAAAATGCAAGATCATGAAGAAAAAATTACCGATTTTCTGTTTACTTTGTTTATTTACTCACCTGCTATTTTCCAATCATAATACATTTGACTTCGCTTCTTCTGCTGGGACAATGGATATAAATGAGGTGACTTATTGTTTTGGTGTTTCTGCTTTCCCTCTTCATAATGGAGATGAAACTTTGGATGCAGGTGACCTTTTAAAATTTGTGATCCATGATAATAATGGAACATCTTTGGGTAATATGTTTGGTGGGCAAGGAGATGTAAGTACTGCTTACGGTGTTTTTCCTGGTATGACATTCGGAACAACTTATTACATATCTGCCATTGCAGGAATGGATGATGGAACAGGGAAAGTAGATTTGACTGATCCCGAACTTTCGGTGGCTCAAGGGACGCCTGTCATTTTTTTGGCGGAATTAATTGCTGATCCTGGTTTTGGTGGAGTGCTGGATTGCACAAATGCCGCAGTAACTTTAGGCGGAAGTGGATCATCCACAGGAGGAAATTATGTTTATAGTTGGACGGGGCCAAATGGCTTTAGTTCCTCTTTGCAATTTCCTCAGGTTTTCGAAGCAGGGACGTATTGTTTCTTGATGATTGATATAGATAATTCATGCGTTTCAAATACTGAATGTGTTACAGTAACGGTAGATAATAACCTTCCTTCTGCAGCCACAAATGTAACTAATATGTTAACCTGTGTAAATCCAATTGCTGTACTTACTTCATTTGGATCATCGACGGGGACGAATATCACCTATACTTGGTTTTTGTTTGGAAATCAGTTAGGTGTTGGTCAAGAATTAACGGTCTTTACTCCAGGAGTATATACCTTAATCGTATCTGATGCAAATACCGGTTGTACGGCTTCCTCAGCAATAGATGTAATAGAAGATATGAATTCTCCAAATGCGATAGTTCAATCAGGTGGTGTTTTAAATTGTTGGAATAGCTCTACTTTCTTAGATGGATCTGGATCAAATGGAGGATTCCTTGTTTATCAATGGAGTACAGGAAATACTACTCCAACAATTATTGTTAATTCTCCTGGGACTTATACGCTTACAGTTACTAATGCAAATAATGGATGTACGGATGAAATGTCTGTTACGGTTACTTCAGATGTCTCTGCTCCTTTAGCTGACGCTGGACCTGATATGATTTTGGATTGTATGAATCAGACTGCTACTTTAGATGGATCTGGATCAAGTACTGGAGGTAATCTTAGTTATAGTTGGGTGACTAATAATGGAAATATTGTTCAAGGAGAGACAACTTTGAGTCCAACTGTGGATAACGAAGGAGTTTATATTTTGGTGGTAACAAATGAGAATAACGAATGTACTGCTACGGATATAGTATTGGTAACTGGGACAGGAGGATTGGCAGTTGATCTGGGAGAGGATACTTTTTTTCCATGCAATGCTACCGAGATGGTTATTGTAGGAGATATCATTCCTACTGGGACTGGCTTTACCTACCTCTGGACTACTTCGGATGGCTCAATCACTTCAGGAGAAACGACTGTTTCGCCAACTATTAATTCTGTTGGAACTTATGCCTTGGAAATAAATGATCCGCTTAACGGATGTGTTGGATATGATGAAATAGTAATCTATGATTTCAACGATTTGTTGACGGTGAATGAAAATATGAACTTGAATTGTAATCCATCTATTACGAATGAACTAGATGCTTCGATACTTTTAGCCAACTTAAATTTATCCTATAGTTGGACGACTGCCAATGGAAATTTTACTTCAGCCAATGATATTTTAAATCCAACAGTTGACATGGTGGGAAGTTATGAATTGGAGGTGACGGATAATTCAACAGGGTGTACAACAACCGCAAGTATTTCGATGGGAGCAGCGATATTTCCTGAAGCCATAATTGAAAGCAATGGAAATTTTATTTTGGATTGTAATTTTACAGAAATAGTTTTAATTGGTACAAACTCTATAGTTACCCAACCCGCAACTTATGTATGGAGTTTTAATGGAAATATTATTTCTACAGCTGCTGTCCTTACCGTTACTACTTCTGGTGTGTATGAATTAATAGTGACGGATCTTAATAATGATTGTATTGATTCAGAATCTATTACCATATTTGAAAATCAAAATCCTCCTATTTTTACTTTACCAAGTATGGTGGAACTTAATTGTAATAATAATTTTCAAGAAGAAGTTGAACCTGTTTTTAACTCACCGAATGGAAATTATACATATGATTGGATTGATCAAACTGGATTTTCATTTTCTCAAGATCCTAGTTTTACTTTTACGGAAAGTACGGTAGGCTTTTATCTTTTGCAGGTTACTGATCAAGCTAATGGTTGCTCAGCTGTATGGGATGGGGAGATCGTTTTAGGTGGGTTTGATATTGATATAGCAACGACTGAGGCAGGTTGTGACCTCCAAGATGGAACGGCAACGGTGTCTACTGTTTTGCAAAATAGTTTGGTAGAATGGAGTACTGGCCAACAGGGTAATACACTTACGGGACTTGCTTCAGGTTGGTATTCTGTCACCGTGACCGATACTGATAATAATTGTAGTAGACATAAAAACTTTTTGGTAGATGAAGATCTTTCTTGTAAAGTTGTGATAAGTGGCTATGTGGTAATAGATAATAACAATACCTGCACGTACGATGCAAATATGCAAGGAGTAGAAAATGTTATGGTGAAATTAAACTTGCCAGGAGTTTTTACTTTGACTGATTCTACGGGGTATTATGAGTTTGTGGTAGATGATGGAACTTATCAGGTGGAGTATGTTGGAAATGCTGCGGTTGATTTACAATGTCCGATGTCTGGAACTTATGATGTGACTTTGAGCATGGATGGAATGGTTTCAACAGACAATCATTTCTTTGTTTCTTACCCACCTTTTGATTTATGTATTTATAAAAGTGTAGGAAATGCACGACCAGGGTTAAATCAATTTAATTGTGTTCGAGTATGTAATAATAGTTTTGAATCACAGGATGCTGTCGTAACTTTTGAGCATGATCCAATATTTTCGAATCAAAGTCCATGGCCAAATATCTCACCTGCTTATGGAAATACGATCTCTCCAAATTATTCTTATGATGCTTCTAACAATACATTTACATGGATGCTTAATGACCTAGCTCCAGGTGAATGTAGGAAAATTATGTGGTGGATGCCAGTTCCTGTTACCACCGATTTTGGATATGTACTTCACTCTGAAGCGAAGGTATATCCAATTTCTGGAGATTCGAATCCAGCAAATAATTGTCTATCGTGGACTAGGACGGTGACCGCTTCTTATGATCCAAATATCAAAGAAAACTTTGTTGGAGAAACAGCTACTGGTGGATCGATTTACGAAGATGATACAACGATGGATTACTTGATTCATTTCCAAAATGTAGGAAATGATACTGCCTTTACCGTGGTAGTACGAGATACTTTGGACGATGCACATTTAGATGTGACCACGATTAGAGGATTCACTTCGAGCCATGATATGCAAGTTGATTTTGAAGGAACTAATGTGTTGATTTTTACTTTTGAAAATATTTATTTGGTAGATAGTTTGACAAATGAAGAGGCGAGTCAAGGTTGGTTTGGATTTAATATTGATCTATTGCCGAACCAAATGCTTGGAACAGAAGTGACGAATCAGGCAGCTATTTATTTTGATTATAATGCACCTATCATTACCAATGAAATAGTCAACACGATTGAATCTCATTATTATAAAATAGAAGGTGTTGTGAAAACCGAAAATGGAGAAGGTGTAAAAGATGTAAATGTATTGTTATCTAATGATTTGGTTGCGACAACTTTGACTGATGCTTTGGGTGTTTTTTCTTTTGAAGATTTAGAGCCTGATTGGAATTTGGGATTGAATTTTGAGAAAAATATCAACCCCTGGAATGGTGTGACGACGCAAGATATTGTAGCGATTCGGAAGCATATTTTAGGATTAGAACTTTTAGATTCACCTTATAAATTATTGGCTGCTGATGTGAATAATTCTGGAGGTATAACTGGTTTGGATATGGTGCTGATTCGGTCTTTGATCTTATTAAATATCATGGAGTTTCCAAATAATGATTCATGGAAGATTGTAGATGGAGATTATATTTTTATAGATCCAACTCAACCTTGGAGTGGTGGAATTCCAACATCTTATACTATTGATGATATTGATGCAGATCGATCTTATAATATGATTGGGATTAAAGTAGGAGATGTTAATGATTCTGCGCAACCTTGGAATTTGTTAAATTCTGAAACGCGTGGAAAAAATGAAAGTATATTGTTAGGTGTTGATAATCAAAAAGTTAGAGTTGGGGAAGAGTGCGTAGTTGCCTTGCGAGCAAAGGATTTTAAAGAAATGGTTGCTTATCAATTTACGTTAGAATTTGATGAAGAGAAATTAAGTTTCTCAGGTTTTGAAAAAGGAGTTTTGGAAAATATGTCAGAACAAAATATTGGAACTCGATTTTTGGAAAATGGAAAATTGACTTTTGCTTGGACAACTTCTGAAGGGAAAAATGTCAACGATGATGAGCCATTGTTTTTCTTGAAATTCAAAGCAAAACAAAAAGGAGACTTAAGTGAAATGCTAAAAATTAATTCTTCTAAAACCGAAGCTATTGCCTATGATGAGGAGGAGAATGTTTTTGATGTTAATCTAATCTTTGAATGGGGAAGTACAATTGATGTTTTACAAGTTTTCCCAAATCCAACTAACGATAATATTTTTGTTAATATCAATTTAGAAAGAAGTACTTCGATACAATTAGATATTTTTAATGCCTTTGGTCAATTGGAAAAAACAATTCTTTCAAGTACAATTCAACCTAAAGGTTTTTTCCAACAAAAAATAAACGTGCAAGCATTTTCTCCAGGAACTTATTTTGTAAAAATTAAAAAGGGAGAAGAAATTATTGTCCGTAAGTTTATTGTTATATAAGATTCAAAACCATGTTTATATCAAAGCCGTGCCACGATTCTAATCGTGACACGGCTAATTTTTACAAAAAACAAAACACCTAAATCATGAATAAACAACTACTTACCTTTGCATTTCTATTTTTGTTTCCCTTGTTTCTTTTTTCTAATAATAATCTTGAAATCGCTTCTTCTGCAGGAACAATGAATATTGATCCACAGTCTGTTTGTGGACAAGTTCCACCTTCGCACAATGGAGATGAAGTTCTCGAAGCAGGAGATGTTTTACGATTTGTGATTCATGATAATAGTGGGGCGACTTTGGGAAATATATTGGATGGACAAGGTGGAACAATGGAAGGTTATGGTTTTTTTCCAGGAATGGTTTTCGGAACGACTTATTATTTATCAGCGATAGCAGGAGTGGATGATGGAACGGGAAATGTAGATTTGACTGATCCCGAACTTTCTGTTGCACCAGGAACACCAATTGTTTTTAATGATAGTCCTACATCTGAAGGAAGTTCTAGTAATGTTCTAAGTTGTACGGTTGGACAGACCACTTTGTCAGCTGCAGGTTCTTCTTTGGGGAGTGAATTCAGTTACACTTGGCAAGGGGTTAATGGAAATGCGGTTGGATTTACTGCGACTACTTTTGATGTAGCGACTAGTCAAGATGGAACTTATATATTGACGGTTACGAATACAGTTACTGGGTGCAATAATTCTGTCATAGTTAATGTGGAGTTAAATGACGATTCACCTGTTGCTATTATTAGTTCGAGCGGAACTTTAGATTGTACTAATTTTTCAGTTACATTAGATGGTTCAGCTTCTTCTATTGGAGTTAATATCGTTTATGAATGGATTGTTAATGGGGCAACAATTGGTGTTGGGTCAACTATAACAGTCACTACTCCTGGCGATTATACTTTAGTTGTAACAAATACTAATAATGGATGTTCATCTAGTACTATGACTTCTGTTTGGGTAAATATAGTCATACCGATAGCTGATGCAGGGCCAGATATGACATTGGGATGTAATAGTTCTGAGGTAGCCTTAGATGGATCAGGATCGAGTCAAGGAGTAGATATGGCATATACCTGGGGAACCTTTGATGGTAGTTTTGTTTCAGGGGTAAGTACTTTAAATCCTATAATTAACTCGCAAGGAACTTATTGGCTTGTAGCAACAGATGTTTCTTCTGGATGTACTAATACTGATGAAGTTTTAGTTACAGGAATAGGAGGACCTGCTATTGATTTGGGCGATGATACTTTTTTAGATTGTAATTTGACGGAGATGACTATAGTGGGAGATAATGTTCCTTCTGGAGCTGGTATTACTTATCAATGGACAACTACTAACGGCGCAATCCTCTCAGGTGCAAATACTCCTTCGCCAGTTATTGGATCATCAGGAACTTATGTTTTAGAAGTGGATGATAGTAACCTTGGTTGTGTCGGAACTGATGAAATAGTTATTTATGATTTTGATGAAATAGTAAGTGTTACTGAGAATATGACGCTTAATTGTAATCCTGTTATTTCAAATGAATTGGAGGCGACCGCACTTTTACCCAACTTAAATTTGACTTATAATTGGACAACTACTAATGGAACTATTTTCTCAGGAGCGGATATGTTAAATCCATTTGTGAGTAGTTCAGTAGGAACTTATGATTTGACTTTTACAGATGCAATAACAGGTTGTTCAAGTATGGCAACCGTTCAGATGGATACTTTTCTTTTTCCAATTCCAGTTCTTCAGGTGCTGGGAAATTTGGAATTAAGTTGTATAAACAATTCTGTGGTTTTGGATGCAGGTGGATCTACTCCTCATCCTTTAGGAACTGGACCGTTATTTTTTCAATGGGATGTCAATGGAATACCTGCAGTTTCAAATGCGTCAACTTTTGAAGCGACAGAACCGGGGTATTATCAAGTCCTTATGTATGATCAAAATGATTGTTTAAATGCAATTGATGTGGAGGTGACTTATGTTAATTTGTTTACGTTGGAAGATACGGTGACGTTGGATTGTAATAATAATTTTACGCAAGAAATTGGGCCAGTTTTAGGAGCAGGTCAGAATGCAATTTATATATGGAATGATTCGGATGGAAATGAAATCTCTACGGATTCTAGTGTTGTTTTTACTGGAGATATGGAAGGTACTTTTGAGTTAATCATTGGTGATGCTAATTTTGGTTGTTCCGAAACAGCAATTGTAGAAGTCGTTTCAGATGGATTTGGAATAGATATTACGACCACGACGGCAGGTTGTGATTTGGAAGATGGAACAGCAACAGCGACTACGAATCTGCCGAATAGTTTAACAGAATGGAGTACTGGCGAGCAAGGTGGTACTATTGCAGGATTGGCTCAAGGTTGGTATTCGGTGACAGTAACTGATACCGATAATAATTGTAGTCGGCATGAAAACTTTTTTGTAGACGAAGATATTTCTTGCAAAGTTGTGATTAGTGGCTATGTCTTGGAAGATCCTAACAATACGTGCACGTACGATGCCAGTATGACACCAGTAGAATGTGTGATGGTAAAATTAGATCCTTTGGGGATTTATACTTTGACTGATTCGGCGGGGTATTATGAGTTTGTTGTAGACAATGGAAGTTATACGGTGGAGTATATTGGAAGTGCAGAAGTTGAATTACAATGCCCGATGCCTGCAACTTATAGCGTGACCTTGAATACGAATGGATCAACTTCGGAAGACAATCATTTTTATGTAATTCGTCCTGATTTTGATTTATGTATTACAAGAAATATGGGTGCTGCACGGCCTGGTTTTGATCAATTTAATTGTGTACAGGTTTGCAACTTTGGGGATGAGTCGGCGAATGCAGTCGTTACTTTTATGCATGATGATTTATTTTCTAATCAAACACCTTGGCCAAATGTTTTTCCTGCTTATGGAAATTTAATTGCTTCTACTTACACCTATGACGAAGCGACCAATACTTTTACTTGGACCTTAGATGATATGGCTCCGGGCGAATGTCGAAAAATAATGTGGTGGATGCCTGTACCTGTTACGGCAATGATTGGAGATGTTTTTTCCTCCGAGGCAAAGGTAAATCCAATCGCTGGTGATTTCAATCCTGCTAATAATTCTATGACTTGGACACAAGCGGTTACTGGATCTTATGATCCAAATGATAAGAGAAATTTTGTAGGGGAAACTCAATGGGGTGGCCCGTTTTATGATCAGGATGCGACGATGGAATATGCGATTCGTTTTCAAAATGTAGGTAACGATACTGCTTTTACTGTAGTGGTTCGAGATACCTTGGATGATGAATATTTAGATGTGACGACGATCCGAGGATTTACGGCGAGTCATGAGATGAATGTTCAGTTTGAGGATTCCAATGTGTTGGTTTTTACTTTCAATAATATTTTACTAGTTGATAGTATGACTAATGAACCAGCGAGTAATGGGTGGTTAAATTTTGATATAGACCTTAAACCAAACCTACCTTTGAGTACTGAAATTAAGAATCAAGCTGCGATTTATTTTGATTTTAATGCGCCTGTGATTACCAATGAAATAATTGATTTTTTTACAAATGGAGTGAATGTTTTTTCTCCAAATAAAAATACGCTTCAAGTGGAAGTTACTCCAACAGTAACGAATGATAAAATACGTGTGCATTATGTTATGGAAAACACAAACTCCGTTTCTATGCAGATTTATAATGTTGGAGGAGTATTGTTACAAGATATTGATTATGGGAAAAAAGAGGTTGGTGAACATGTGGAATATTTGAGTTTGAAAGATTTTACCGCAGGAATTTATTTTGTTTTTGTAAAAACGGAGGAGGGGAGTGCGGTGCGGAAAGTGGTGAAGTTTTAATTTTGATCGTAGAGACAAGGCATAACTTGTCTCTGCGGATGAATTAAATTTTGATAAAAAAAACATTGCTTATTCAAGAGCCGTGATACGGTTAAGTTATTTGAAAAAACAAAACGTAATAAATATGAAAAAATATTTACCAACTTTCGCCTTACTTTTATTATTTCCCTTTTTACTTTTTTCTAAAAATAATAGTCTCGTTTCTTCAGCAGGTACAATGAACCTAGATCCAATCAATCTGTGTTTAGGTCAAACAGTAATCGTCCCGCATAATGGAGATGAAATACTTGATCCAGATGATATTATTAGAGTCGTGCTTCATGATAATAGTGGGACAACTTTAGGAAATATTACTGGAGTACAATTACCAATAAATGCAACGTTGAGTAGTATTTTATCAGGAATAAGTTTTGGAACAACTTATTATATTTCTGCTATCGCAGGGATAGATGATGGAACTGGAAATGTAGATTTGACAGACCCAGAACTTTCCGTAGCACAAGGAACACCCATCGTATTTTTAGACTTGCTTGAATCAAATATGAATGTAGTAATTTGCGAAGGAGAATCAATTGTGTATTCGGGGACTACCTATACATCTTCTGGCGTTTATGCAATTAATTTGATTTCAGTTAATGGGTGTGATAGTACGGTATATTTAACTGTGATAGTTGCGGCCCAACAGACTACAGTATTGGCGGAAACGATTTGTGAAGGAGAAGTGTATATTCTAGGTGGAACTACCTGTTTTGCTACAGGGTTTTATTCAGTTAATTTACTTTCATCACAAGGATGTGATAGCACGGTAACTTTGAATTTGACAGTTTTAAATCCGCAAGCAGGAATTTTTCCAGTAACTGAAATGATTGATTGTTCAGGTATTTGGGTAGAAGTTAACGCAGTTGTTGTAGATCCTAATCCAAGTATTATTTATAATTGGTCTGGACAATGTATTGACCCTGGCGTTCTTGGATCTCCTAATATCCAAGTGCATTGCGCAGGAACTTATACCTTGCAAGTTGAGCAGACAAATAATGGAGTTACTTGTTTTTCCGACATAATAACTACAACTGTTCTTACCGATACGATTGCTCCAGTTGTTGATGCTGGACCAGATCAAAACATTACTTGTACTAATTCTAGTATTGAATTATTTGGAACAGCAACTCCGCCTAGCGGTAATTATGCCTACTCATGGGTAGGGCCAGGTTATACTGGAACAGAGCAAACTGCATTAATATCTATTCCGGGAGAGTATTGTTTTCTTGCGATAGATCTTACTAATTCTTGTGTGTCTAATACAGATTGTGTGATGGTATTTGGAGATGCTACGATTCCAACTGCCGTAACTAATGTGAGTGGAAATTTAGATTGTATCAATTCTTCTGTTGTCATATCAGGAGCTGGATCATCCACAGGATCCAATATTATTTATCAATGGTACGTAGGAGGTTCAGTATTGCCAGGCGAAACCTCTTTAACTTTAAATGTTACGACAGCAGGGGATTATATGCTAGAGGTGACAGATACGAATACAGGGTGTTCAAATTTGTCAGAAATAACAGTACTCGAAGATGTGACTTCACCTAATGTTTCAGTATCTGTAAATGGTACAATAAGTTGTATAATAGGCTCTGTAACCTTGGATGGATCTGGATCATCCACAGGAGGGAATTTTACTTATTTGTGGAGTGATGGAACAAGTAGTTTACAGACTAATGTTTCTGCCCCGGGAACCTATACGCTTATAGTTGTGAATAATATTACTGGATGTACTGCATCACAATCAGTAGTAGTAACCGAAGATATCACACCTCCTGTAGCTGATGCTGGTTCTGATATGATTTTGAATTGTGGATCTTCGGAAGTTGTTTTGGATGGTACAGGTTCAAGTGTTGGTGTTGATCTTAATTATATATGGACGACTACTGATGGAAATATTGTATCTGGAGAAGGCACGTTGGGGCTTATTGTGAATGCGGAAGGTACCTATGAGCTCCTTGTTACAAATCTTACTAACGGATGTACTTCAGTTGATCAAGTTATAGTGAGTATAGGATTGCCTATTGACTTAGGAGAGGATACTTATTTTGATTGTAATTTGACAGAGATGGCTATAGTTGGAAATCTTATTCCAACAGGTCTTAATTACATTTATACATGGACAACGAATGATGGTATGATTGCTTCAGGAGCTGATACACCTTCGCCAATAATTAGTTCACCTGGGACTTATGTTTTAAATATAAATGATCCTTTAAATAATTGTTCTAATAGTGATGAGATTACTGTTTATTATTTTAATGATGTAGTGGTGGTTAATGAAAATATGAACTTGAATTGTGATCCTCAATTACCCAATGTGTTGGATGCTTCTCTTCAACTTTCTAATCTAAATTTATCTTACCTCTGGACTACGATTAATGGAAGTTTTGTAGGACCAATTGATATTTTAAATCCAACAGTAGATGCGATAGGAACTTATGATCTGACAGTAATAGATAATTCGACCGGATGTACAGCAACTGCTGCTATTGTAATGGGCGATATGATTTTGCCAACAGCAGTTATTGAGATTATTGGGATGGCAGTTATTGATTGTAATAATGCAAGTATTATCTTGGATGGTTTTGGTTCTACACCTATAACTACTCTTTCATTTGAATGGTTTACCAATGGCTCTATAGTTTCTTCTATTACCTCAGTAGAAGCAGTTACGGCTGGAATTTATGAATTGGTGGTGACTGATCAAAATGGTTGTTCTAATATGACTCAAATAGAAATAACTGATAATACTGATGAACCTATTTTTACCATTCCAGTTGGAGTTGGTTTGAATTGTAACAATAATTTTACGGAAGAGGTGGGAGTAGTTTTAGCTGATCCTAATTTGAATATATCTTATGAATGGACTGATCCTAATGGCATTGTAATTTCAACCGATTCAAGTTTTATTTTTACTCAAGATGAAGCGGTAGGGAACTATGATGTGACGATTACAAATTTAAATAATGGTTGTACGAGTGCTGGAAATATATTTTTGAGTTTTGATGGGTTTGATATAGATGTGGCGACAATTGCTGCAGGTTGTGACCTCGAAGATGGAATGGCTACTGCCACAACTATTTTATCTAATAGCTTTGTAGAATGGAATACAGGTGAGCAAGGTGGCACTATTTCAGGATTGGCTCAAGGTTGGTATTCGGTGACGGTAACTGATACCGATAATAATTGTAGTCGGCATAAGAACTTTTTTATTGACGAAGATATTTCTTGCAAAGTTGTAATTAGCGGCTATGTACTCGAAGATCCTAACAATACGTGCACGTACGATGCAAACTTGACTCCAGTAGAATGTGTGATGGTGAAATTAGATCCTCTGGGGATTTATACGATGACCGATGCAACAGGTTATTATGAGTTTATTGTGGATGAAGGAAGTTACACGGTGGAGTATGTTGGGAGTGCGGAAGTAGATTTGCAATGTCCTTTGCCAGGAATTTATGATATGACTTTAAGTACGAATGGATCGATTTCGGCAGATAATCATTTTTATGTTGTTCGACCTGATTTTGATTTATGTATTACAAAAAGCACAGGAAATGCGCGTCCAGGATTTAATCAATTTAACTGTGTGCAAATTTGTAATTATGGAGATGAAAATGCAGATGGTGTAGTTACGTTTATTCATGATGGTTTGTTTTTAAATCAGACACCTTGGCCAAATATTTCACCTGCCTATGGAAATACAATTGCTTCAACATACAGCTATGATGAAGCCACTAATACTTTTACTTGGAACATAGATGATCTGCCTCCAGGAGATTGTCGAAAAATTATGTGGTGGATGCCTGTACCACTTACAGCAATGATTGGAGATGTGATTTTTTCTGAGGCGAAAGTGAATCCAATTGTTGATGATGTGAATCCCGCTAATAATTGTTTGGCTTGGAGTCAGACGATTAGAGGTTCTTATGATCCGAATGATAAACGAAATTTTATTGGAGAATCTGAATGGGGTGGACCATTTTATGATCAAGATGAAACGATGGACTATGCGATTCGTTTTCAAAATGTAGGAACGGATACTGCCTTTACTGTTGTTGTTCGAGATACGCTGGATAGTGAATATTTAGATGTGACGACGATCCGAGGATTTACGGCAAGTCATTACATGAATGTTCAATTTGAAGATTCCAATGTATTGGTTTTTACATTTAATAATATTTTGTTAGTGGATAGTACGACCAATGAGCCTGCGAGTAATGGTTGGCTGAATTTTAATATTGACCTTAAACCAAACCTACCTTTGAATACTGAAATTAGGAATCAAGCCGCAATCTATTTTGATTTTAATGCGCCTGTGATTACCAATGAGGTAGTGGATTTGTTTACTAATGAGGTGAGTGTCTTTTCTCCAAAAGAAAATACACTCCAAGTGGAAATCACTCCAACAATAACCACTGACGAAATACGTGTGTATTATGTTTTGGAAAAAACTAATACGGTCTCCATGCAAGTTTATAATGTTGGAGGAGTATTGTTACGAGATATTGATTTTGGGAAAAAAGCAACTGGTGAACATGTGGAAAATTTAAGTTTAAAGGATTTTAGAGCAGGTGTTTATTTTGTTTTTGTAAAAACAGAAGAGGGGAGTGCGGTGCGAAGAGTGGTGAAGATGTGATGGGAATATCCAATAATCAACAAAGAATAACCAACATCCAATATTGAAACTATGTTTTATAGTAATTGGGTATTTCTTGTTGATTATTGGGTCTTTAAAAAATATAGGAAGTACTCAAACAAAAAAAGCCCGAAAAACATAATGTTTTCGAGCTTTTTTGTTAAAATGTAACCGGCCCGGGGTTCGAACCCGGGACCCCTTGATTAAAAGTCAAGTGCTCTACCAGCTGAGCTAGCCGATCATATATTTGAATGCTTTTCTTCTAAAGCGCTGCAAAGATACTAACGTTTCATATAAATGCAAGCAATTGAAAATCTTTTTTTAAAAAATTATAGAGAAACAAATTTAGGTGTTTCGGATGATTCGATTGCTGACATAAATAAGTCAAAATCAGTATAATCCGAAATAATTGTTTGTGCTCCTAATTTTTTCAAAATATCAAAATCACCTTCTCTTCTTACACCTACAAATGGGAGGTTCATATTTCGAGTAGTTCTTACATCCCAAGCAGCATCACCAACATAAACTATCTTTTCAAAGGACATTTTTTTTGCATCGGTTTGCTGAAAAACTCCTTTAATAATGTCTTCTCGAGTTGGATTTCCATCTGCAAAACTCATGTGTAAATCTGCCGTCGGAATTCCGATATGGTTTAATTTGACCATAGCAGGTTGTCGCCAACCTCCAGTTGCAATTCCTATTTCATAAACATCATTCTCTAATAAATGTTCAATTGTTTTTCGAGCATTTGGAACTTCTTTAAATTCATGAGGTTGTTTTGCTCTTTTCAATTGAAGAGATGCCACATATTTATTTTGAAAATCATTCATTTCTGCTGCTGTTGCTTCTCGGTGAAAGTGATCTTGGATGACAGTTTTAAAGATGGTATCGTCAGTTACATGTGGAAATTTAGACCAATCAATGGTGGGGAATTTTGATTGATAGACTTTTTCATAAGTATCTGCAAAACATTGACTGTCGATTTTATTAGAATATAAAAGTGTTCCGTCGATGTCAAAAATGATCAATTTCTTCTTCAAAATGTTCGTGGTTTAATTTTATAAAAAGATTACTCTTCCTCGTCATTATCTAAATCCCAAAAATCAAATTCTAATTGAATACCGCCAACCATTTTTTGATCTTTTTCCAAATTAGAAACTTGCACACCTAATAATCTTACTTCTTGAAACTCGTGAAAATGATTTTTTAATAAATCTGAAACGATAGATAAAAATAGTTTTCGATCTTTTGGTTCTGAAGTAAAAGTTTTGCTGCGAGTGATAGATTGGAATTCAGGAGTCTTTGCTTTTAATGTAATGGTTCGTCCAAAATTGCTGGCCTTTTTCATATAGTCAAAAACCTTTTCTGCAATTGGATTTAATTTTTCCAACATTTCATCTTCGGTTTTTAAATCATCAAAAAAAGTACGCTCTGCTCCGATGGATTTTCGAATTCGATTAGGATTGACTTTCCGATTATCTTCTGCTCGAACGATTCGATAATAATGTCTTCCTGCTTTCCCAAATCGTTGGACTAGTTCTAGCTCTGATTTTTGTTTTAAATCTTTGCCCGTAAAAATTCTTAAAGTGTGCATTCGCTTCGCAGTTACTTTTCCAACTCCAAAGAATTTTTCGACAGGTAAGTTTTCCAAAAACAAAATTGCTTCTGGTGGAGTAATAACTTTGATACCATTTGGTTTGTTGATATCAGAAGCTACTTTTGCCAAAAACTTATTAAAAGAAACACCTGCCGAAGCAGTCAAGTTTGTTTTTTCAAAAATCTTTTTTCTAATTTCCTCAGCAATCATGGTCGCAGAAGGAACCCCTGATTGGTCAATCAAATGTTTAAATTTTTCTTCTTTGACTTCGGTAACATCAAGGAAAGCTTCGTCCAATGAAAGTGGTTCAACCAAGTCGGTGTACTCTGCAAAAATTTCTCTAATCTGACTCGACACTTCTCGATACACTTCAAAACGATGTTTGACAAAAATTAAAAGAGGACATAGTCTCTTAGCAGTAATCGAAGGCATCGCCGATCGAACGCCATATTTTCGAGCTTCATAACTGGCAGCTGCAACCACCCCACGCATCGCAGATCCACCGACGGCAATTGGTTTGCCACGGAGGTCAGGATTGTCACGCTGTTCTACAGATGCGTAGAAAGCGTCCATGTCGATATGGATGATTTTGCGTTGAGACAAATGTTATTTTTTATAATGCAAAAATAACAACGATTCAGTAGAAACTGTTTTTTAATGAAGTTTTATTCGTTTAGTATTTGACTTGGCAAATTGAAATTTTTACAAAAAAAAATCCTTAAGTCAAAAGTAGACTTAAGGATTTTATTTTTTTTATGAAATAAAATTACTCCATTTTTATAAAGCGAATGGTTTGAAGTTTTTCATCTTGCAGCGTTCGCAACCAGTAAATACCATTTCCTAGTTTTTGGGTCGGTAATTCAATTTGATTGTTTCCTTCGTTGACTTGAATATTTTTTTCCAATAAAATTTTTCCAGACACATCAAATATCTGAATAACTAAATCGCTTTCAATAGAAGACGGGTATTTTAAATTTAAAATGCCTTCTTGAATTGGATTTGGAAAAATGCTAGCTACTTTATTTTCTGTTTTAAAATCAACGACTTTGATTCCAGCAACTTTTCTTGTTCCATCAAAATCAGTTTGGGAAAGGCGGTAATAATTATCCCCTTGTTTTGGATCAAGATGAACATATCGATAATTACTAATAGAAGATGTGTTTCCATTTCCTTCCACTTTTTCCAACAGATCAAAAATAATTCCATTAGATGAATGTTCTATTGTAAAGTAATCATTATTTTGTTCAGCAGAAGTTTGCCAATTAAGTAGAACCGTTTCGTTTTTTTGCGCAGCATAAAAAGAAGTCAATTCGATAGGCAAGGAAGAAGAAGCAAAGTAAATTCCATAATCTTCTACCTGCCCATTTTCAGGTGTAGCACAAGATGAGACAGTAAAATTAACAAAATCTGATACTACTCTCATCGTGAGCATTTTATCCATAGTCGGAGTACTTGACGTGGTGAAATTTTGGATGGTCTGAACATTTACAGCGCTAGCACTAAATATTTCTTCACCTGAGTCAGTAAAGTCTCCATTATCATTAAAGTCAATGTATGCTTTAATATTTTCATTATTAGCTGAACCTGGAGTAACTGATAAAGAATAGCTGGTTGATGGATCAAGATGCACAATATTATCGCACGCATAGTCCATATAAATAGCTCCTTCAGATACCGTTCCTACCGATGAATTATTTATAGTTCCTAGGGTAACATTATAAATTCCAATTCCATAATTAAGCCCAGCAGTATTTGGATTAGTATTATCTATGCTACATGCTGTAGCTGGTTCATTATAGGCTGAAATGAATTCAGTTTTTGTTTGTGTTGAACCAGTACCAATTGAATTTGAAGCGACTAAAGTCACATCATAAAAACCTGAAGTACTATAAACAACCGATGGTTTTGAATCAGTAGAAGAGGAAGGTGTTCCTCCTGGAAAAGTCCAATTCCAAGAAGTTGTTCCATTGGTAGATATATCTGTAAAATTAACAGTCATTCCTTCGCAGCCACTAGAGATATTCGAGGTGAAATTACTTACGGGTACAGCAGGAGTTGTACATCCTTGAGATGATAACAAACTTGCTCGAATACCTGTCAGAGCACTTCTCATTCTTGTTGTCTGATCAGGGGTAAAAGTATTTTGACATTGCAAATATCCATAATCCATATAGTTTTCATACATATCCTGAACATCACTTACAAATGGAGAATTAGCAATCGTTGCATCATTAGAGCAAGTATTCGCTGTTCCGCTAACGGTACAATTTACCGCTGTAGTTCCAGCATCAGGTGGCGTATCACAGACCAAATCTCCTCCTGTCAAACAATCAGTTTCAGTACATTCATTATCAAACGTATGATACAAATTTAAGTAATGTCCAACTTCATGAATATGCACTTTACTATTATTTGTTGATGAGCCAAAGTATGCGGCTTCATTTACTACCCCATCATATAATTGACCATGTGCTCCAGCAGTATATGCATATCCTGCAACACCACATCCAACTCCAGCACTAGTACAAATTTCGTTAACTGTCCAAATATTTAAGTAATCATTTGAGTCCCAAAAAGATAATGCTTTCATACAATCATCTTGAGTGTCAGTACCCGAAACAGGTGAACAAGGATCATCTCTATCAAGATCAGAATAACTCGTATTAATTCGATTTATTCCACTTGTATTTGCACCATTAGGATCTCTAATAGCTAAGCAGAATTCAATTTCTACATCACTACTACTTATTCCTGCATTGGTAAAATAAGGCCCTCCAGCGTAAGCATTAATATTTCTAAAAGCATCATTTAAATGATCTATAGCCGAATTAACTTGTGCATCCGAAATATTAGAACCTGTTCCAATTGTCTCACCTAAATGCATGACGTGAACGACAACTGGTATAGTATAAACTACACTTATTTTATTTTGAGTAGAGTTGGAGTTTTTAGTTGTTCTTTTGGAAAGGGACATTATTTTTTGATAAGCATCCTCATTGGAGCGTTTAGTTCCTTCTAAATATTCTCTCTTTTTTTGGAGATTATTTTTATGAAAGTCGTCATATCCACAACTGTGTTGAGGACTCTGAGCAGTTAGGTCTTGAATAAAAAATAGGGAGCAGAAGCCAATTAGGTAAATTAAGTTTGTGTAACTTTTAATAAAATACATAAGTTTATTTTTCAAGTTTTGGTAAATGGGCAGATATATTAAAGACTTATGCAATAACATTGCTAAATTTTCCCAAATTCGAAAAAACTGAAAAAATATTTTGGAAGTACTTATTAAGTAGGAGTGTTTAGGGCATAAAAAAAGCCCCACTTACAATCGTAAGTGGGGCTTCTCTTTTATAGAAAATACGATTAATTCGTTTTTACAAACTTGATACTTTTGCTCGTTTGATTTTGAATGGTTCGTAAGTAATAAACTCCGCTAGCCCAATTTTGAATGGGCAATTGAATATTATTTTCGCCTTCAGAAACTGAAACAGTTGTTTGAATTAATACTTTTCCAGTCATATCAATTACTTCGATTTCGATCTCTGCGTCTTGAGGAGAAATGTAATTTAAGTTTATTTCATTTTGACGAATTGGATTAGGCATTACAGTCGCTACGATTTTATCTGATTTGTAATCAACTGCAATGACACCTGCATCTTTGGTCGTTCCATCAAAATCAGTTTGAGATAATCGGTAGTAGTTTGTTCCAACTGTTGGATCTTTATGATTAAAACGATAATCATTTGTAATCGTAGAATTTCCTTTTCCATCTACTTCTGTCAAGAATTCGAATTCGTATCCATCCAATGAATGCTCCAAAGTGAAGAAGTCGTTGTTTTCTTCAGAAGAGGTTTTCCAATTAAGGAGGATAGATTCGTTTTGTTGTTTGCCGGTGAAGGAGAGGAGTTCAATAGGGAGTGCGGTTGGAATAATAGTCACAGGAACATTATTGGAACTTAAAGCTGCACAGATAGTTGAATTAGAAATTGCAGTTTGGAAAGTAGAGAAATTACCTCCAACATAACTTGCTAAACTTGTTCCTCCTAAATTTACAACTCCATGAATAGTATAAGATTCAGCTGGGTAAATTGATCCATTTGATAAATCTGTATTTGCATCAAATGCTACAATGTTTCCAGTTGTATTATTTACGATAGCATAAGTACTCTCATATCCTGAGCCAGGGAAGTTAGAGTTATCATATACTTGTCCTGATCCACTACTAGAAAAATTAACAATATAAGTTCCTGTATTTGAAGTACTGAAACCCGAAATAACTAAGACATATTGTTTCCCTTTTTGTAATGAGATGTTAAATGAGTTAGATAAACTTGGGTTAGCTCCAGTATTAAAAGTACCATTACAAGCTAACCAATTATTACAGACTGATGTGGTGGAAAAACTAGTTTCGTATAAAGTAATTAATTTTGAAGACAATGTTCCTGATCCCGTTGCAAATGTATAAGTTTCATCACTATCTACTGCAAATGAGAATAAGTGATGTCGAGGACTATTACTATATGGAGCGATACAAGTTCCTCCACCATTATCATCGAGCGCTATTCTCGAATTTGGGTCATTAGTATCAACTGTTCCAGAAGTAGAAGTCACCGCCGTTCCTGAAAATAAGGAAAGATTTAAGGCTGCAGCTCCTTCTTCTTCATTTACTGCATCATCATTTGAAATAGTTTGTGCATCCGCTGAACAACCAGCTACCACAGCAATATCTACATTATTAATATCAAAAAAGATATTATTGGCACATTCGATTTTAATCCTTCCTTGAGTAGTAATAACTGAAGGAATCGTAACAGATGCTGATCCATCATTGTTAGTTGCAGTAAGTAACGTAGTAGGAAATGTTTGACCACCATCTGCAGAGAATAGAATATTTACAGTTCCACAGTTCACAGTTGTACCACTTCCAGTTCCTGCTACATCCCAAGTGATTGTTTGACTAGAACCTGAAGGGAAACCTAGAGCAGAATTACCTGTAAGTACTTCAAAAGGACCAGAAGAACCATCAATAACTACTTCTGTTTCTTCGTAATCTATTCCACCTCCCCCAGCTCTAAAATCTCTAGCGGTCAATCTAAAATGTAACGTTCTACCTACTTGCGCCATAATCTCTCCTTGAGTTTGAGAATTAGCAAGGATATCAGAAAGTTGTGGAAAAGTTCTAGCAGCACCTCCAGAAGAAGGATCAAAACTTCTAAATAATGGAGCAGTTGTACTAGTTGCTGCATCATTTGGATGACCGTCAGGGCAACTTAAACTAAGCCCATCTGTATCAAATTGTTCCCAAATATAAACTAATGGATCATTATCTCCATCTGTTGCACTACCTACTAGTTCAAAAGGAGTTCCTTTAGGAATAGTTGTATTAGCAGGTACTGTTACTACTGGGAGATTATTTCCTGTTGCTGTAGATGAATTACATGTTGCACTATTATCTGCAAAATTTAGAATTTGTTCTAAACTATGAACATGGAAATAAACTGTACTTACTTGTGGTGTAATATTATGATTAGCGATACAAGTACCAGTTGTAGCATTACATGATCCTTCATAGCTCATAATCGAACTTCCTGATCCTGGCTCATAACCATTATTAGGGGTTCTTTGATTACAATTTCGAGCAGTTCCGTAGTATGAATGTCTAGCGCTAAATTGATGTCCTATCTCATGACCAAATGTTCCTAAGAAGTTAGAAGCATTATAATTTCCTCCTGCACCTGTCCATCCTCTTGCCTTTTGATTATTGTTACAAACTACACTTACACCTGCTACACCACTAGTTCCCCAACCTGAAGTGATGGTTAATATTTCATAAAAAACGTGTCCAATATCATAATCTGCTGCTGGGATTGCACCACTAATAACGGTTTGTGCAGAACTAGTTCTATTGCTAGGGTCTAATCCATCCGTAGCAGGATCAAAAAAGATAATGGTATTATTAGCAGCAATTAATGTAAATGTCATTGACAATTCTCTTTCGTAAAGGGCATTTACTGCAGCTAAATAAGAAGCAATATCCGCATTGATAACTGCTAAATCATTTCCTCTTTCGTTAGAGAATTCACCTGCACTTGCGATGGCTATCCGATAAGTTCTAAGATCTGCTCCATTGGATGGAGGCATTTGTAAATTAGTAGTTCCAGAATAATTATCTTGATAATTTGGATTCACTTCTAACTCAGTAACTCCACAAGAAATATTATCAGTGTGAGATTTTGCCATTTTATAACTTACATGTAAATCTCCTTCCAATGGTTCAATAAAAAAGGAATAACCATCCGCAAAAATTAATCCCTCCAAGCCTTTTGGCGTAACCGCTATACGACCTGAAATATATTTACCTGTTATCCGATAGGATTTTATTTCAGGATAAGCATCTGACATAGCTTGTTCAAATACTGGAGCTTCTTCAATCTTTACTGTTTTGAAACTTCCATCAGGAAAAGGAATACTGATTTCGCCCCAATTTTCAGAATCATGTTGCTTTTCCATCGGAACGGAAGTTAGATCAGATACCAATTGAGTTAGGTTGATTTCGGTGACAAAGGAATTTTCTAATGGGATATTTTTTTCAAGTAATAATGTGTTATCATCATTTGTACTTTGATCTAGATCCACAAAAATTGTTTGAGAATTTACTGTACTAATTACTAAAAAAGAGAGAAGTAAGAGGTTAAAAAATTTCATGCTATTTTGTTTTGTTCAACTGTGAGTAAAAAAATATTCTTCACAAGGCTATCTCTGTCTTTTCAAATCCTTGAAAAACAAAAGTTAGTCTCGATATTTTAGCTTTAAGATTTAAGGGTGAGAATTTGCATACTTATCGAATCATTTATTTAATAAATGATTTTTTAATATTCAATCAACTACAATATTAATAAATGAAAAATGGAAGAAAGTGAACCTTTGAATAATCTTCCTAATAAAAGAGAGCCAAGAACTAAGATTGGGCATAGCCTTGACTCTTCTAAACGGTTATTGGGAATACTTCTTTATTCTTTTGGTTTTATTGGAGATCAATATATCTGAGTAGTATTGATAGGTCAATACTATTTAATTTTTAAAATATTCGTGGGAAATTTAAGATCAGATTGGGAAATCAAGTATATGTACACTTCAAATATACAAAGTATTTATAATACCCCCAAATAATTTGCTAATTCTGTTTGTGAAACTACAATTATTAGTTTCTACATTTTTTTTTACAAAAAATTAAATTGATATACTCACGTCATTTTCGCTTCTAACTTTTTCAAAAAGAATAAAATAAAAAGTCAATAAAATCGAAATCCCTAAATAAATCATTATTAGCATTGTCCCTCCTGAAATAATTTCATCCAAATTGTACCATCCTCCAACTTGATAAATAATCCATGAACCCATAGCTAATTTGATAACTTCTGCAGGTATAGCAAAGACATGACGATCCATTAATGTAGTATATGAAAATACCGAAACAAATAAAAAGATAGAGTACCATATAATGTCTATCGCTTCTAATTTTCCAAATTGGGTGAGTAAAAAATACATTAATAAATTATGAAAAATCAATTGAAACCATGACCAGCCTTTTAAAAAACCAGAAGGATTTGAGTCATATTTTGCCCGAGTATGTACTCCTTCAATTGTAATGGGGAATTTTTCTTGCACATCTTTTGGTCGCCAACCTGTGGGCATAAACCAAACCTTAACTTTATCTTTCCAATTATTGGTTCGCCAAGCATCTTTTAAAATTTGCCAAGCATGTTGGTAATTTATCAAAACTGGATTCCACGTATTGGCAGGTTTTAAGGTGCCATAAACGGGAGACTCCTCTTCTAATTCTTCTTGAAATGTACCAAACCATTTGTCCCAAAAAATAAATATCGCTGAGAAATTTTTATCAATATAAATATCATTAATCGCATGATGCACTCGATGATGAGAAGGTGTCATGAGTATATTTTCCAAAAATCCCATCCGGCCGATGAGGCGAGTGTGATACCAAAATTGTGCAAATAAATGTATTGGTGCAGTTACTAAAATCACTTCGTAGGGAATTCCAATAAATGCCAAAGGAATGTATAAGAAAAAATAAATTCCAACTATCGCAGATATTTCTTGCCGTAAGGCGCAAGACAAATTAAACTCTTCACTCGAATGATGTACGATATGTCGATTCCAAAAAATATTGATCGAATGATTAAATCGATGCGCCCAGTAACTTGCGAAATCAGTTCCTATAAAAGCAATAACATATAACCAAATTGTAGATTGAATGTCAAATATTCCAACCTTAGATTCCATCCAACCATAAGTTACTAAAACAACAGATAATCCTAATAAATTTTTCAAAGTATTGGTCATTCCTGAGCTCAAACTTGAAATAGTATCCATCGCTTGATTGACTTTTTTTCCCATTATCCTAGCAGCAATGGCTTCAATGATTACCAAAAGCACAAATCCAGGAATTGCATAAGTTAATGCTGTTGCGTAGGCTTCCATAATGTTTTTTTAATTCAAAAGTTTATAAAGTAAATACAATCCTGCTATAAACATTGCAATCGTAGACCAAGAAAGATTTAATCCGTTTTCATTTTTTGGTTTTGGCGGAGTTGTTTTTGAAGAAATTGGTTTTGGTTCAGCATGTGAACTTGGCTGTTCAAAATTATTGGGGGAACTTTGTTCAGCTGATTGAGGAGGAGTTCTTTTTTTTCGCTCTATTGTTCTTTCAGGACGTTGATAAGTCGTATTTGATGTGTCAGAAGCTGTTGGGTTTTTACTTGGTTTTTCAGCTTCCTTTTCAGTCTCAGGAGTTGGTCTTTCAGCTTTGATGAATTTTTTAAATTTCACTTGAAACATTAAATCTTCCCCTTCAGTATGATCTAATTGTACGCCTAATAATCTTTTCGCCACTCCAAAAGTGAAATTTTCCATTAGTTGATTTTCTTCATATCGACCACTTTCATTTTCTCCATATGGCCAGTATTCTAATCCATTTTCATCTTTTTTTGCATTCTTGTAAATCTCTATTTCTTCCTCAAATCTTTCTCCTGATTCAAATCGAGGACCTTCAAATGAAACCATTTTATGTCGTACTCGGTCGCCATCTTTATTCAAAAAATAGCCATGCATATTGGTCGTACTTTGACAAAACGTACCCATGATTTCTCCATCTGGACACAACTCATGGAGTCGGTTTTCGATACTTCCTCCGCCATCAATAATTGACATTAAAACATATTCGGCATCCAAAGTCACGATAATATTATCATTGTAAAATCCAATATAAATTGATTTATCGTGTGGGTTTATACAACTTTCCAAGGTCGTTTCACCTGCTAATTCATAATAATCATGCTCAATTTTTTCTATAACTTCTTCTGCAGTTTTCACTCCTGAAGTATTTTGAATAATTAACATTGATGCTTTCCAACCCATGTTTTTAATTTTTTTGTAAAAAAAAAGTGATCATAATTAGTTAAAAGTACCCAAAAAACAACTTTAGGCACTAAATTTAGTAAATATATTATTGAGATTTCTCAAAATTTTCCACAGATGAATTTGACTAGCTCATTAGTTATTTCCCCTCTCATTAGTGAATAATTCAATTTTTATGAAAGTGACTTATCACTCTATACTTTTCCTGTTTTTTATTATTTCTATCAATACAAATTTGACTGCTTTTTACACATCGGAATCAGATAGTTTAGAAACTGTGCTAGAATCTGATATTTCTGAAGAACAAAGAATTAGAACTAGAAATAATTTAGCAGAGTACAATTTCAAATATAATGTCAATAAATCAATTGGACATTTAAGTGAAAATTTGAATTCTTCTAGAATTGAAGATTTTCCAAAACTAAAAGCTAAGAGTTTGTATTTAATGGGACGAGCTCATTTGCTAATTACTGATTTTGAAAAATCAACTTCTTACCTCAACCAAGCTAAAGAGTATTTTTCTAAAAATAAAAACTACAAAGAATTTGGAGATTGTTTTAAGGATTTAGGTACGATTCAATTACATCAAAATAATTTCGATGAAGCCGAACATTTTTATCAAAAAGGAATCGAGGCTTACGATAAAGCTAATTACAAAACTGGTTTTGCACATTGCAATTTGAATCTTGGAAATGTTTATATCGAACAATTTCGATACGCTCAAGGAATTCAATATTATTACAATGCGTTGAAAATTTATGAGGAACTCAACCTTCATCGTTATATCGGAATGGCTAATAATAATATTGGAAATATCTATAAGGAAAACCAAAATTATAAAAAAGCATATGAACATTATGAGAAAGCCAGCCAATCATATCAAATAGATAAAGATAGTTTGCAAATAATAAATGTCAATCTAAATATTGGTTCAACGTACTTAGATGAAGAGAATTATGACCAAGCTATTCAAATATTATATAAGGCTCTTGGGGATGCAAAGAATACTGGTTTCGTTCATCCGCTTCCAGTAATTTATAATAATATTACCGCTTGTCATATCAATTTAGGAAATTATGAACTCGCTGAGCAAAACAATAAAATGGCCGAACAGTCCGCTTCGATGAATAGGAATAAAGCGGAAATAATGAGTGCTAATTTGTTGGCAGCTGAAATGAATCTTCGAAAAAAGGAATATAAAAAAAGTATTCAACTGGCTAAGATTGCTTATGAAGAAGCGGTTAAAAATAATCATCTAGTTGTACTCTCTGATGCTTCTAAAATTTTATATTCAAACTATAAGGCTATCAATCAATTTGAGAAAAGTCTTGATTTTTTAGAACTTAACAAGGTTTATCGAGACAGTCTTTTCAATGAAAGCAGAATGAAAATTCCTTTGTCAAAAGATTTTGAATACCAGTTGGAAAAACAAAAACGAGCTCAAATTATTCAACAGGAAAAAGACAAATTATCTTGGGAGGCAAAATTAGATTTTCAACGATTAATTTCAATATTTCTTATTGTTGGTTTTTTAGTTTTAGGGCTAGCTGCATTTGTCATGTATAAAAATTTCAAAGCAAAAAGAATGGCAGAGGGCGAATTGGAAAAGAAAAATAAGATGCTCGAAAAATATATTGAATCTAATATTCAACTAGAACAATTTGCTCATATTGCATCACATGATTTAAAATCTCCATTGCGAACAGTTGGAAGTTTTTCTAGTTTATTAAAGCGACGGGCAAAGGATAAATTGAATGAGAATGAATTGGAATATCTTGATATGATTAGCAATGCCGCTAAATTAATGTGGAACTTGGTGGATGACTTGATGACTTATTCGCAAGTCAATTCGTTGCAAATGAACTTAACGGCTCACGATGCGAATCATTTAGTGAAAGAAGTTTTGGGTAATTTAGATTTTTCCATCAATGAAAAAAATGCAAAAATAAAGGTGGCAAATTTACCTGCAAAAATAATGGTTGACGAAACAAAAGTGCGACAAGTTTTCCAAAATTTAATTGCTAATAGTTTGAAATTTATGACAGCAGACAAGACTCCTGAAATTAATATTAATTGTATTCCAGAAAATGGATTTTGGAAATTTTCTATTCAAGATAATGGAATCGGAATTTCTGATGAATATCGGGAAAAGATTTTCAAACCTTACAAACAATTGCACACCAAAGACAAATATGAAGGTACCGGAATGGGCTTAGCAATTTGTAAAAAAATAGTAGAGAAGCACGGCGGAGATATTTATTTTGAAAGTGAAGAAGGGAAAGGAACTACTTTTTATTTTACGATTCTTTCGACTTTAGGAGTAGAGAAGGATAAAGAATTGTTAGCAGACATTGCTGTCTGATTTTTTGTAAAAATGATTTTGAAAATGAAAATGCCAAATTCTTCGCTGGAAGGATTTGGCGTTTTTTATTTCTTAACAAATCGAGTACATTTATTTCCACTTCATTCATTACCTTTGAACCCTTTCAAAAAAAGAGTGTTTAGTATTAAATTTCCACAAAATAATCTCAATCTATTGAAACCATTATTTGTCCTCAATAAATATTTTTTCAAATACAAATGGCATTTGGTGATTGGTTTCCTGATGGTCACCGCCGCTAACTTTTTTAATGTACTCAAACCTCAAATGGTTCGGAATGCATTGGACTTAGTAGTGGACAATTTGCAAATATTTCATTTGTATGATGGGTTTGATTTACAAACGACTTTCTTTGAAGAGTTTGGAAAAACACTTTTGTTTTTTGGGGTGTTGGTTTTGATTTTAGCTTTGATTCAAGGTGTTTTTATGTATTTCATGAGGCAAACGATTATTGTGATGTCAAGGTTGATAGAGTATGATATGCGGAAGGAAATTTTTGAGCACTATGAAAATCTAAGTCTCGCTTTTTACAAAAAAAATAATACAGGTGACTTGATGTCTCGAATCACGGAAGACGTGACGAAGGTGAGAATGTATGTCGGACCAGCAATTTTATATGGATTTAATTTGACGACATTGGTAATCATGGTGGTGACTTCGATGCTGAGTGTGAGTCCTGAGTTGACACTTTATGCATTGGCTCCGATGCCTATTTTATCGATTTCTATTTATTACGTTAGTAATTTGATCAACAAAAAAAGTATGGGCATCCAGGTTCAATTGGCGACTTTAAATAGTACTGCTCAAGAAGCTTATTCTGGAATCCGAGTGGTCAAATCTTATGTACAAGAAGCACAAATGGGAAAATTCTTTTTGGGAGAAAGCCAAACTTACATGGACAAATCGCTTGACCTTGCTAAGACGAATGCTTTCTTTTTTCCTTTGATGGTACTTCTAATAGGGATCAGTAATATTTTGACTGTATTTATGGGAGGAGTTTTAGTAGCTCGAGGAACGGTTACACCGGGGAATATTGCGGAGTTTGTAATTTATGTAAATATGTTGACTTGGCCAGTTACTGCGGTAGGGTGGGTGACTTCAATTATCCAACAAGCTGCTGCTTCTCAAAGTCGAATTAATGGGTTTTTAGAAATTAAACCTGACATTATTAATCCAATAAAAAATGGAGTACCGAAAAGGTTGCAAGGAGATATTGAATTTAAAAATGTGTCTTTCACCTATCCTGACTCAGGAATTGTTGGTTTGGAAAATGTGTCTTTCCATTTGAAGCGAGGAGAAAAAATGGCAATCATTGGAAAAACGGGTTCTGGGAAAACAA
This sequence comes from uncultured Saprospiraceae bacterium, assembly GCA_937981555.1. Taxonomy (GTDB): domain Bacteria; phylum Bacteroidota; class Bacteroidia; order Chitinophagales; family Saprospiraceae; genus CAJQQY01. The sequence continues at coordinate 177,828 of CALJOK010000044.1, read as the reverse complement.
CCATTGCTGATCTTTTAGTAAGAATGTATGATATTGATTCGGGAGAAATATTGATTGATGGGACGCCTATTGAAAAAATGGATTTGGCTAACTTGCGTGAGAGAGTTGGATATGTACCACAAGATGTTTTTCTTTTTTCAGATACGATAGGAGGCAATGTAGCTTTTGGAAATCGAGAAGCTAGTCAAGCAAAAATTGAAGAGTATACCAAATATGCAGCGATCTATGATGACATCAAGGTTTTGCCAGAAGGCTTTGATACAATGGTTGGTGAACGAGGGGTTACACTCTCTGGTGGACAAAAACAACGGATCTCTATCGCTCGTGCATTTATCAAAGATCCAGACATCGTTATTCTTGATGATTGTCTTTCTGCAGTCGATACTAACACAGAACAACAGATACTTGGTTATATAAATGGCGCGATTGCTGACCGTACAAGTATCACGATTACCCATAGAATATATGGGCTTTTGAACTTTGATAAAATAATTGTTTTGGAAGATGGAAGTATCTCAGAAGCAGGAACTCATGATGAACTTTTGGAGAATAATGGATTCTACTATGAAATGTACGAAAAACAACGTTTAGAAGAGTGAGAAATAAAAGTGTGATATTTTTTTTGTTTTAAGTTCAAATATTTACATTTGTAGAGATTAGATAATATTCTAAAACTATTTTTTCAACCAAACTAACGAATCGTGGATAACGAAAACCAAAAAAAGTTCGAAAGTGTGTTTTCCAAGAAAGTAAGAGCTGGTAAGCGAAGAACTTATTTTTTTGATGTGCGCCAAACAAAAGGTGATGATTATTACTTAACTCTCACCGAAAGCACCAGAAGAATCAATGGTGACGGATATGAGAGGCACAAGATTTTTCTGTACAAAGAAGACTTCAACAGATTTCAAGGTGGATTAGATGAGGCTATTAATTATATCAAAACTGATTTGATGCCTGATTATGATTACGAAGAATTCGACAGAAGACAGGCTGAGTGGGAAGAAAAAAGAGCTGCAATGGAAGCAGGTACTTGGGTTGAACCAGAAGAAGAAGGTACAACAACTGAAACTGCAACAGCAGCAACAACTGAAACATCGTCAGAGGAAGTAGTAGAGGAGAAGGAGATTGAATCAGAAGACGATATTTCTTGGTAAGAAATGTGATTTGATTTTAAATAGGTTATTTGAAAAGCGCTCTGAGAACAGAGTGCTTTTTCTTTTTTTATGACAAACTGAATATTCCCATCTTTACTACTCTCCCTTCTGGCCTCTAATTGAATCACGATTATTTTTTCGAAATATTGTTTATAACTATACCTTTCTTGCTGTCCTAACCAATCAATTTAGTTTTGGAATCATTTTTGTATTTCGGGTACTAACCCATCCCATGTTTATCCTCCCACCTAATTATGCAATTTAATAACTATTCAAATATTTTTTCATTTAAACAATCATAACCATGAGTAAAAAAGAATCAAAAAAGATTTCAGCATTATCTTTTAACCTTGATCAAGTAATGGATGCCAATAAGTGTGCAAAAATTAAAGGAGGAGGTGCTTATTTCTGCTGCACTCGAAATAGATGGATTCAATATTAAATGATCATTGCTATTTCATGTTAGCAATAGATTATTTCCTTCTAGTTTTATAATACATAATTATCGAGATAATAAAATCTATTTGATTTTTATCAACATCTACTCTTGGACGCCTATTTTTATATGCTGAAATAAAGGATGATTAATAAAGATAAAATAGAGAAATCAATACAACACCACATTTATGCTAATCTTAGCGGAAAAGAGATGGTAATGTTTTGTTCCTGTAATTAATGGATTTAGAATTAGAAATTCCAATGCAGAGCTATTTGATTTTGTTGAATAGCTCTGCTTCTATACCTAACATTATTTCAAAAATTTATGAGACTATTTCTTTTCAAATTCTTTTTGTTTTTCTTTTCTCTGCTTGCATTGAACTCTTATGGAATGGGAGTGGATAGTGTGAAAACTCCAATTTTATGGTTGGAAGAACAAAATACCTTAGGTCAAGATTTCTTAAAAAAGAATCAAGAATTTGACAAAGCTGTAAACATCTTCAAAACAGCTTATGAGTTTGGAAATGCTCAAAATATATCTAACCAACATTTTATTGATATTACTATAGGTTATGGAATTGCACTATATAAAAATGGTGACATCCAAAATTCCTATTCTATACTACTAGAAGTTTTACCAAATATAAAACCTTCGGAATTAAAATTGAGAGCGGAGGTAAATCAGATTATTGGGATGACACTCGTGTTCAAAAATAAATTTTCTGAAGGATATAAATATCAAATGGATGCTCTGAAATATTACATTGATATTTCAGATTCTACTGGGATGATGAATGTGCATTATGACCTTGGATCTAACTTTGGAACTCAAGGACAAAGCGAATTAGCATTAAAATACTATGAAAAAGGAATTACCATTGCGAAGTCAATGAAGGATGTAAAAATGACCATCTTAGGGATTACAGCCCTAGGTAATAGTTGGGCTTCCCTTAAAGACTACGAGAAAGCATTGAAATATATTAATGAAAGTATTGGGCTAGCTAAGAAGATTGAAGATCAGGAGGAGTTGGCTTGGGCATCGGTTAATGCGGGGCACATCTTAGGACTTCTTAATAGATTTGAGGAGGCTGAATCTTTTCTTAAACAAGCCTATGAATTGAGTTTTATTCTTGGAAATAAACTTTTGACAGCATACTCGTTGGAGCAAATGTCAGATATTCATTTTAAACAAAATAAGTTAGATGATGCCTTATTAGCTCTTGACGAAAGTTATAATATTTTTAAAGAGTTAGGACAAACTAGTAGTGTGAAAAGTGCGACTAAGAAGTACGCAGAGATTTATTATAAACAAAAAGAATTTGCAAAATATAAAGAGTACACCGATAAATATGTCTCATTAAAAGATTCTATATTTTCTAATGAAATGATGGAGACGATGTCGAGTTTAAAACAAGATTTTGAAATCCATAAAATCGAAAGAGAAAATGAAATTGCTTTACTTACCAAGGATAAAGAAGTAACTAAAGCGAATAATTATACCACGATGTCAATTACTTGTGGAGCAATTATCATTTCATTTTTATTATTGATTTTGATGTACAGTAGAAATAAATCTGCTTTTGAAAAGAATGAAATATTGGAAGCAAAGAATGATGAGATTGTAAGACAAAATCAAATATTAGCTGACTCGAATCGAGATTTAGAAAAATTTGCTTACATCATTTCTCACGATTTGAAAGAACCACTCAGGAATATCAATGGATTTACGAAATTACTCATCAAGGAGTTAAAACAATATGATGCTAAAAAGAATATTTTTGAATATGCTTCTTTCATTACCAATGGCACTAAGCAGATGGGAGATTTATTAAATGGTTTATTAGATTATTCAAAAATAGGTGTTGATAAAAGTGAAAGAGAATTATCCAATCTGGAAAACATTGCTCACCAAGTGAAAAATAGTTTGAAGATTCAACTGGATGAAAAGAAATGCGATGTAATAATTAATCCTCTTCCAAATGTTCTATGTCGACCTACTCAGTTAAGTCAGGTTTTTCAGAACTTAATTGCTAATGCTATAAAATTTGGAAAGCCAGAAGGGAATTTAATAACCGTTAGTGTTAAAGATTTAGGTAATGAATTCCAATTCTCTATCCAAGACAAAGGAATTGGAATCGATGCTGAATATCAAAAAGATATCTTCGTGGTCTTCAAAAGATTGCATAATAGAGGAATGTACTCTGGATCTGGAATTGGATTAGCTACTTGCAAAAAAATTGTGGAAGACCATGGTGGGCGAATTTGGGTGAAATCTGAGAAAGGGAATGGTGCTTGCTTTTCCTTTACTTTACCGAAGTCAAATTTAGAAAATAACATCTCGAAAACTAACTCTGAGTCACTTGAAGAGTCGACTTTGGAAATGGCTTAATTATTTATTTCTTCTTTTCTTTAGAGCTAGAAATGGATCTTCGTTTTTATATTAAGAATTAATTTTTTATTTTGTTGTGGTAAGGTAATCCTAGTTTATATGGTAATAACTTTATCAGTATACGATACGATATACCTTTTCTCATAGGAATCTCTTTTTTAATTTTCACTCTCCTTCTTTTCGCTGCCCTAAATCTATCACCAATTGGATCAATTCCACCGCCGAATTAGTAATCCCAAATGCATAGGCAGGAACACCTCTCGAAATATCTAAATCAGTTATATAAAAAATTACTTTGCGATTATATTTTGGATTGATGGCATACAATTGTTTGGTGAAATCAACGCCTTCAGTAAAGCTATCATTCCGACTTATATCTGAAATGATAAAGTCAATTTCATCTTTATTATTTTTAATAAAATTTTTGGCAGCTTGAGTAGAAGGAACTAAGGTTGAGTTGACACCTAATTTCCGCAATAAGGATCTTTCTTTTTTAATTAATTTTGGGTTATCATCAATCCAAAGTACTCGAAGAGATTTAGTTTTGCCTAGATAAAAAAGTCGATCTTTTAATGCGTTGATATCATTGGTTGTCGTTGGTTGATTTTTTTCTTCAATTATTTTCGTTAAAGACTTTTGTAAACCTTCTAAGACTTTTGGAGAGTAGTCTGTTTTTTTTATGGTTTTTCGAATTTTTTTGTAACCTTCCCAATCGAATTTTTGTAAAAAATCTTTTGCTTCTTTTGCCCCCGCAATAAATAATTCTAATTTTTTTTCATCAGAAATATTAAAGTCTAACCAATTTTGATCTTGAATATCGATGTAGGCAACTAGTCGTTGGAAGTCCATATTTTCTTTAATGAACTCAAAGTCACGCAAATTTCGAGCAGCATCAAAACAGGAGTACAACAAATCTCCAACATTATTGATGCGGTTAGTTTTGACTCTTTCCAAACCTAGTTTTACACCAAAAGTTGGACGAGAAGGAATGCTTCCTTTGAGATGAAAAATATCGATAGGAAAATTTGACATAATTCCTCCATCTACAAAAATCGCTTTTTCAGGAATTGCGCCTCGGTGTTTTCCAATTCGATTCCAACGAATGATAGCATTTTCATCAGCAGGTAAATCGGTCAATTCATAAGGTTTAAAAAAAAGAGGAATCGACATCGATGCTCGAACATATTTTGCTGGATTCGGTTCGTCGATATTTTTAAAAAAGAGGTTTCGCATTCTTGGAAAAATGACTTTGGTTTCGGTTGCTAATTCAGCTGCAATGATCGCCAATTCCGCCGAAATCTTTCGTCCTTCGAATGCGTGAATATCTTTTGAATCTTTTCGAAACTGGATCGTTGGAGAAAGTTCATTCATTCGTTTTTCCAATTTGGCGGTGTCATGAACTTCAAAATCTTTTAAAACATCAGTTAACCAATTCAGAAAACTCTCCCCTAAATTAAGTCCTAAATCTTGCGAGAAATTATCAATCACTTGAACACCATGATACAATAATTCTAGCTTGCTTGGTTCTTTGGAAAGTATAGTTTGGATAAATTCCAAAGCATCTTCATCGCCATCCATGAAGTCAGCAATATTTTTTTTGGCGATGATTTCAATGATTTTTTCCGTTTTTGCTTCTTCAGGTTTTCCACTTGCTGCCAACAAGAGTGCATTGATTGCTCCTGCAGAAGTTCCTCCAATATTCAAAAATCGGATACCCATTTTTTCCAAAACATAAGTGTAGCCAAGCAAAGCAATTCCAAGTACACCGCCACCTTCTTGCACTATATCGATATATTGATGTCCTTCTTCATCGACGACATCTGAAATTTTTAAACTGTTATCTGGGAATTGTAACTTTAAATCGTGGATCAAATTCACGACTTCAGAGTTAAGAGTAAAATATTTTTTGTTCATTTTTTTAATTATTAAAACAATAAAATAGGTATTGAGAAAACGTAAAACGTACAGTAATTGATTAAAATTTTAATTACCCTTTTTTTCCAATGCAAATAAATTTAGCATGGACTATTTCATTTCTTCACCATTATTAAAATAAGAGAAATAGTTGCAGCCCACATAGATTAATTGAAGTCAATGCTTTCTTTTCAAGAAGCAGTCTCCATAGAGCAGTAAAGGTGATTAATATTTTAAATTGATTGGCTTCTCGATCATTGATACAACCATTCAATTTATGAAGATCAATTAGGTCATTATTAATTCCAATCAGAAGTGTATAAAGAATTTTCATCGGGTGTGCTTTGGTTTTTGTAAGTAGAACTTCAAATTTAATAAAAGTAAATTTAATGAATAAAAGTAATTCTTGGAGAATATATATATGTAATTAAAAATAGATATTGGTGTCTGCTTTTTGAGTAAAAATGATCGCTTTGTAAAGTGGGAATCAAATCTAATTTTGAAAGAGTCTTGAGATTGACATCCACGAATGTAATAAAAAATTACTTTTGTCGGACAGTAAAAGAGGGCGTGATTTATGCAGTCTTTTATTTCTTTAAAATGTAAATTAACTTTTAATCAAATTTTAAAAACATGAAAAAAATATTTCTACAATTAGTTTTTATTTTCCTTTTTTCAAACTCATTCTTTGCTCAAGATGTGCCTGAAGTGCAGCGTCCTTTATTAACTAAAATTTCTGCAACTTGGTGTCCTCCATGTGGCGGTTGGGGATGGACTATGATGGAAAATATGGTTATGGATAATGAAGAAAAGGCAACTTTGATTGTGGCTCATCATGATGGCCAATTAGTGACGGCATCAGGAGATGCATTTTCATCAAACTTTAACTCTCCTTATCAACCATTTTTTTATATGTATAATGGTGATGTAGGTGTAACGTCTTCCAATGCGACAACAAAGAGAACAGAAATTAAAGATATGGTAGATGTAGAGGCAGCAAAATCACCTGTTGTAAATGCTGGAATGATTTTAACTTTGGATGGTACTGAATTACAGATTGAAACAAAGACGAAATTTTTTCAATCAACTTCAGGAGAATATTATTTAGGTATTTATGCAGTAGAAAATGAAGTAGTGAATTTTCAACAAGGTCAAGGAAGTAATGCAATTCATGAGAAGGTGTTAAGAGGTAAACTTAATGCTGAAATTTTTGGAGAACTTATCACAAGTGGAGATATTGATGCTTCGAGTGAATTTGATAAATCTTTTTCTGCAACATTAAGTGCGGATTGGAATACTGATCATTTAGAAATTGTTACTGTCGTTTGGAAAAAAGAAGGAGACACTTTTGTCGCAATTAATACTAATCTGTCAACTACTTTTGAGCCACCTGTGGCAAATGTAAATATATTGTTAGAAAATGCGTCAATGGAAATTTTACCTAACGTGATTTCTTCGCAAGCTACTGTCAATATTGATTTGGAAGAAGAATTACAAAATGCAACAATTGAGTTATTTGATTTGGACGGAAAAAAAGTAACTGATATCTTTCAAGGGAAATTGCCAAATGGGAATTCTCAATTTACGATTGAAAGAAATTCAGTTGTCACTCAAGGAATGTATTTCATAGTTTTAAAATCTGAAGGAAAAGTGATTACGAAAAGAATTGTTTTTAACTAAGTAGTTGTTTTTCATTTTAAGAGAAAGGAGTTAATCGGAAACGGTTAACTCCTTTTTTTATGAAAATTAGTCTGTGTATTTTTACCGTTGGTCTGTGTTCTTTTTTTAAGGAAAGAACTTTTAGTTTTTTTACAAAAAATAAAAATTATGCGAATTATCTTATTTCTACTATTAATCTCTATCTCGATGAATGCACAATTTACAGAAGAAATTAAAGCAAGTATTCAAGAACGTGTAGAGCTTGAATATACTCCAAGCATTGCTGTTGGAATAATCGATTCTAGCGGAATGCATTTTTATAATTATGGAAAAACTAAAAATGAAGATGGAAAGAATGTAGATGAAAGAACAATATATGAAATTGGTTCCATCTCAAAAGTATTCACTTCATTACTCTTAGCAGAAATGGTTGCAGAGGAAAAAATGAACCTAGATGATCCAATAGAGAAATATTTACCTAATGTGCAAGTGCCTGATTACAAAGGAATTAAAATCACCTTAAAACATTTGGCAACTCATAATTCAGGTTTGCCAAGACTACCTGTTAATCTTAATCTTGGAGAGGATCCTGATAATCCTTATGCTCATTATGATGAAAAAATGCTTTTCGATTTTTTAGGAAAATATAAATTATCAAGTGAACCTGGAACAAAACATGAGTATTCTAATCTTGGTGCAGGCCTGCTTGGGTATATACTAACTAAAGAAAGCAGGATGAGTTTAGAAGATTTATTTCAAAAGAAAGTAGGTGATAGATTGAAATTTGAAAATACTGTAACGACACTTTCTGCTTCACAAAAAGAGAATTTAGCAATTGGTCATATGGGAGGTGATATTGTTTCTAATTGGGATTATCAAGATGCACTTGCTGGAGGAGGAGCTTTCAAGTCTAATGTAGTGGAGATGCTTTCTTTCTTGAAATTACAGTTGCTTTTGGATGGCAATGAACTTTCTTCGGCAGTAAAATCAACTCAAAAATTACAAGCTCATGTAGATACTAAAATGGGTTTAGGCTGGCATTTCTTTAAAGATAATATTCGATGGCATAATGGCGGAACAGGGGGCTACAAAAGTTTTTGCGGAATTGATTTAGAGAAAAATAGGGGAGTGGTTGTTTTGACAAATTCGACATATTCGGCTGATGACTTAGGATTACATCTTTTAGATGAAAGTGAAAAATTACAAAAACCTAGAGCCATTGCAAAAGTCGATTCTAAAATCTATGAGGATTATGTTGGCAAATATGTAATAGGTGGAATGATGGCAGTTGAGATTTCTACTAAAGATGGGAAACTATATTTTCAACCTTTTGGACAACCAGCTTATCGAATTTATCCTGAATCTGAAACTTTATTTTTTATGCTAGGCGTAAATATTGAATTAGAATTTACCAAAGATGAAAATGGAAAAGTGAACTCATTTATTTTTGCTCAAGATAATTATAAACAAGTAGTAAAGCGCGTGAGAAAATAACTACTCCACGTTTTTAAATTTTAGGAAAGAACTGAAAGGTGATTTTTATTTTAGAAAACAAGGGTCACCTTTTTATTTATATGAATTCTTAATATAAGAATATTCATTAATTTTATTATTTTTGAAACCTCTCTTTATACTTACCTCTATATAAAAATAAGCACCCTTCCTCTAAAAGACCTTTTGAAAATATATTTTTCAAACAAAACACACATATTAAAATGAAATTTAATTTTATTTCCAAAATTATTATTGGGTTAATGATTTTATCATTAGGTGCATTGGTGCTTTTCCTAAATAAAACTAATCAACAAGAAATTTTTCATCCCCAACCAACCAAAGGAGAAATCGAAATATTTGAAGGTCAGCAAGAAGGTGAAGGAAGTGATGCTAAAGAAAAATGGCATCAGATGATTCACCGTGCTGCTCCTGGAACAGATTGGGAAGCAATAGATCAACAGACTCGCCAGCAAATTTTTCAAGAGAGAAATGGAGTTAACGTTGCAACTCGTACCTCTGAAACATTTGGAAATGGAAATTTGACAGGAGAATGGATAGAACTAGGAAGTAATAACAATGCTGGAAATCTCGGAACTCTTGATTACGACAAAACTGCCAATCAGGTATATGGAATATCAGGAGGTGGAACTATTTGGCAAGCGAATCTAGATGGAAGTTCATGGACACCACTTAATGAAGATATTCAATTTCGGAATGGAATTTTGAAAGTAGTAGATAATGGCTCAGGAACTAAGTTTATAGTGGCTGCTCAGGGTAAGGATTTATATTATTCCTCTGATAATGGAGTGACGTGGACAGCTTCGATTATGGATATTCCTTCTGTTGATAATTGGGGAGAGCCTACGGAAATAGTTGGGTTGGAAGATGGAACTATTTATTATTTACGACGAGCTTGGAGTAGTTCTCCTTGGGGCGCGAAAATGTTTATTTATCGTTCAGTTGACTTTGGTGTTAATTTTACTTTGATCAAAAAACTTGACCCAGTTGGTTCAAGTACAGTTAATTCTAATCACACTAAATTATGGTTGCCACTCGGAGGTACAACTGTTTTTGTTCTTCACCAAGGAAAGGAATTATATACTGTAAATGGAAATACGGTAACTCTACGAAATTCAAATACAGATTTGACTCAAGGAGTTTGGTTGGATTTGGAAGGTAACATTACAGGAACAGATACTACCTTATTTGTGTTGATGGAAAAATCCGATGTGTACAAGTCAGAGGATATGGGAGCAAATTGGAACATGCAAGGTTCTACTCCTAAAGAAACTTGGGGTGTTGGATTTTCGGTTTCGCCATTTGATGCAACTAAAATGTATATGGGGGAGGTTGAATGTTATCGCTCCTATAATTCAGGTTCAACGTGGACAAAAGTAAATACATGGCAGGATTACTATGGAGACAATGATTATATTCATGCAGATATTATGGATATTGAATCTTATAAAAAAACTGATGGAACTGAATTTACTTTAGTAGCTAATCATGGAGGACTTCATGCATCTTATGATGACCTTTTGACTACAACGAATGCTGGAGCTGCAGGATTAAATGTTGGTCAATTTTATGATGTAAGGACTGATCCATTAAACTCTAATTATGTTTATGGTGGAACTCAAGATCAAGGACATCAACGAACCTCAGTAGCAAGTGGAGCGACTGGACCAATTAACTTTACTCAAGTCATTTCTGGAGATTATGGACATACTTCTTTTTCTAGAAATGATCAAAGTCTGTGGACGGTCTATCCATTTGGGTGGGTAACTTATTATCATAATCCTCAGACGAGTGGATACTCAGCTACATACACATTAGACGGAACCAATCCTCCGGTATCAGATTGGATTTATCCTACTTCTGAAACGGTAGATGCTGGCGATAATTCTATTTATATAGCTGGTGGTGAAGTGAGCGGAGGAGCTGGTTCTCACTTGGTTACTTTAACTGCCAATGCTTCTGGCAATTCAATTTCAGCTACCCAATTTAGTTATGATTTTTATACCAACTCCAATACCGGATCATCTGCCATTTCAGCTATCGAACCATCTTATGTTGATGCGGATCGCTTGTATGTTGCTACAGATGATGGAACTTTTTTCTATTCAAATAATGATGGGACGTCATGGAGTAAGACAGCAAGTTTTTCTGGGCCAGGAGAATATTGGTTATATGGAGCAACTATTTTCGCTTCCCAAGCTACTTCGAATTTAGTTTATTTTGGAGGAAGTGGATATAGTAATAACCCTGTCTGGAAATCAACTGATGGAGGTAATACATTCACTTCGATGAGCGCTGGTTTACCAAGTTTACTAGTGCATGAAATAGTTGCGAATGATACAGAAAGTTTACTTTTTGCTGCGACAGATGTTGGACCATATGTTTATGTCGTAGCTGATAATATGTGGTATTCCATGATGGGAGTATCAGCTCCTTTGCAACGATATTATTCTGTAGAATATGTGAGTAGTGATCAACTCGTTCGGTTCGGAACTCATGGAAGAGGGATATGGGATTTTAAAATTATCTCTCAACCGTTGCCGGTAGAATTAATTTCTTTTGATGTACAATTGATTGATGATCAGAGAGTTGAAATTGGTTGGGCTACAGCTAGTGAGACCAATAATGATTATTTTGAAATAGAAAGGAGTATTGATGGAATTAATTTTGAAGAGATCGATCAGGTGTCATCAAAAGGAAATGGAATAACTCAAAATGATTATCAAATCTATGACTCAAATCCTAAGATTGGAATAAATTATTATCGCTTAAAGCAAGTGGATTATAATGAGAAATTTGAATATTCTGAAATAAAATCAATTGAGGTAAAAGAAGCCTTCCCAACAGTTTCTGTTTATCCAAATCCAGTTCGAAGTAGAAGTAATATTTTTATCGAAAATTCGAATATAAATATGTTGGTACAAATATTTGATGTCAATGGTCGATTGGTCAAAGAAGAATTATTAGAAAAAAATGCTTCTATCTCAACAACTGGACTTTTAGGCGGCAGTTATTTTTATCAAATAAAAAATACTCAATCCAAAGAGTCAATCCAAGCTGGTCAATTAATCATTTTTTAGGAAGATTTTAGTTCAAAAAAAAAGTCAAAACATCAGTTAGGTGTTTTGACTTTTTTTTTGGAAAAATTAAATTATGTAATTTCCTTCAATTCAACTATTTTTAGGGCATCTAAAAATTCAGTTTATGAACTATGGCATATGCCCTTTAAGTGTGGTCCCAATTCGAAGCGCTTCTTCTGACTCCAGCGAGATGGTTTCTCAATTGCTATTTGGCGAAATGGTAGAAGTGATTGGTCGAAAAGGAAAAAATTGGACTAAGGTGCGATGTGCTTGGGACAATTATATTGGTTGGGTGGACACCAAACAAATCAAACCAATTACTCAGACTGAATTTGAGGAATACCAAAATAATTTTGCTTGCAGTATCGAACTAATGCAAGGAGCAATGACGAAGGAACATTCCGTTCCTGTGACGATTGGTGCTTCGCTTCCGAAATATGATGGAATGAATTTTAGTTTAAATGGAACGAGTTTTACTTTTAGCGGTCAAGCGGTAGTTCCAGGTGAACTTGAACCAAATTCAGATTTATTGACCAAGATTGCTCGCCGATATTTGTACGCACCTTACCAATGGGGTGGACGTAGTCCTTTTGGAATAGACTGTTCTGGTTTCACTCAAATTATTTTTAAGATGATCGGGATAAAATTACCTCGCGATGCTGCTCAACAAGTTGAGGCAGGAGAGATAGTTGATTTTGTTGAACAAGCACAAGCGGGAGATTTAGCTTTTTTTGAAAATAGAAAAGGGGCGATCACTCACGTAGGTTTATTGTTAGAAGATGGAAAAATTATCCATTCTTCCGGACAAGTTCGAATTGATAAAATAGATCACTTTGGAATTTTTAATGTGGATACTGAAAAGTATACACACAAATTGAGAGTGGCTAAACGAGTACTTCCTACCTTACCTAAAACAATAAAAAAAGATTTGTCAAGTGAAGATGAAGTGACGAATCAGATTGAGATCTTTTAAAGTTGTAAAATGTAAATACGCTACACCATTTGATTTTAAATGAGAAAAAGAACTATTCTTCTATTTTCCCTCCTTGTAGTTATTTCCTTATTTTTTTATAAAAAAAGAAAAAGCATCAATATTAATCCAATATATCAAATTGGAGAATCCATCGACGATTTGGAAGGTGTCGAAGTTTTTTTCAATGGTTCAATTGGTCATGTTGAGAATAGGAATGTATCGAAAGATGGTTACAACCTCGGCCTTCGTTGGCAATGTGTCGAATTTATCAAACGATTTTATTTAGATTTTTTCAATCATAAAATGCCTGATTCCTACGGACATGCAAAAGATTTTTTTGATAAAAAAATAAGGGATGGAGAATTAAATAAAGTGAGAAATTTGATTCAACATTTTAATCCAAGTTTAGCTAGACCACAAAAATATGATATTTTAATTTTTGGCGAAACGAGTTCCAATGCATTTGGACATGTTGCAATTATTTCAAAAGTGAGTGATGATAAGATTGAAATTATTCAGCAGAATATGGGCTACTTTGGAAGTTCGAGGGAGAAGTTGAAATTGATTTTTGAAAAGTGGAAATGGGAAATTGTGAATCCTAAAATTCTTGGAAGGTTATCAAAAAATGTAAATAATTAAAAGTTATGAAAGAATATGTTAAGATAGTTTGGGATCATGATAATGAAGATAAACCGACTGTAATTTATTTAGAATTAGATATAAATAGATTTAATACAAGAAAGATTGAATTGTACAGAAAGGACAAATTTGGATTTGCTGATAAAAATCAATCATTCAATAATACTTATTTGTTCAAGGATGCTTTTCCATCTCTTGAAGTATATAATACGATGGATTCAAAATTACAAATTAATTGGGCGGAAGGTCCTCAAGCCTACTCAATACCTATTAGGGAATTCAATATGGTTTGGAACTTATTTATGTTTAAAAAAAATGAGTGATAAATACCTTGGTACTCACCACTCATTTTTTTTATTGAAAAAACTCGCTGCGCTCTTTTTCCAGGTCAGCTGAAGCAGACCATCACGTGCTATACTGCTTGAATAATATCGTACTGCGTCAAAATATGAAGCATCCCCGCTTTATCTTTCGCAATCACCGCAGAAGTTTTTTTAGAAAAATATTTACTCAATTGCTTACAAGGCAAATCAACTTCTACCATTGGAAAAGCAGGTTCCATAATTGACTCAATTCTATTTTCAGAGTTATTCATCGGATTTTCCAACAAATAATTTAAGACAGTAGTCTCCGTTATTGATCCAATAATTTCATTTCCTTCCATCACAGGCATTTGAGAAATATCTCGATCTTTCATCATTTTGAAAGCCTCCCGAACGGTTATATCTTTTGTGATAGATAAAAATTCTTTATCAGATTTTTTAGAGATGACATCTTTTACTTTCAATTCATCTTCCAAAAATCCTCTATCTCTCATCCAATCATCATTGTATAATTTTCCAACATATCGACTTCCATGATCGTGAATTAAAACTACCACCACATCATCTTTAGTCAATTGATCTTTCAATTGCAGCAAACCTGCAAAAGCCGATCCCGCAGAATATCCTAAGAATAAACCTTCCTCTCGAGCCAATCGTCGAGCCATCACCGCACCAGCTTTATCAGATACTTTTTCGAAATGATCAATTACTGAGAAGTCAACATTTTTAGGTAAAATATCTTCTCCAATACCTTCGGTGATATATGGATAAATTTCTTTTTCATCGAACTCACCTGTCTCATGATATTTTTTGAAGACAGAACCGTAAGTATCGATTCCCCACATTTTAATATCTGGGTTTTTCTCCTTCAAGTATTTTCCAGTTCCAGAAATCGTTCCTCCTGTACCAACACCAACGATAATGTGAGTTACTTTTCCTTCTGTCTGAGCCCAAATTTCAGGGCCAGTACTTTCATAATGTGCTTGTCGATTTGACAAATTATCATATTGATTAAACCAATAAGAATTCGGAATTTCTTTACTTAATTTTTCCGCAACTGAATAGTATGATCGTGGATCATCAGGTGTTACGTTGGTTGGACAAACAATTACTTCTGCTCCATGTGCTCTTAAAATATCGAATTTCTCTTTCGATTGTTTGTCACTCGTCGTGAAAATAGTTCGGTAACCTTTTACACAAGCAGCTAAAGCCAAACCCATTCCAGTATTACCAGAAGTACATTCGATGATAGTTCCGCCTGGTTTAATGTCTCCACGCTTTTCAGCATCTTCGAGCATTTTGATCGCCATTCGATCTTTGATAGAATGACCAGGATTGAAAGTTTCTACTTTGCATAGTACCAAAGCAGGACAATCTTCATTCACTTTATTTATTTTTACGAGAGGAGTATTTCCAATCGTTTCGAGGATATTATTATAGTAGTTCATTAAATTGGTTAAGGATTTAAAAATATAATTTGAAGCTGCAAAGGTCTTATTTTTTGACCTAGAAAAGCAATCTATTTAAGTTATTTTTTAAACAACTTCTATCTTAAGAAATTTATATTAACATAAAATCTCGGATCACGAGCACCCAGCATTTTTGCTACTTTTGGAGTCAAAACTACTTTGACATTTGGTCCATAATAGACTTTACTCGAAGGCCGTCCAATCACTTTTACAAAAATAGAACGTTTGTTCATTGGATTGGTTACTTCAATGATTGAGTTAATTGGAGCAGAACTATGAAGAGCGGTAAGTTTCCCTTCATTTTTAGAATTTTTATTCCAAGCAGCTACACCACTTTGAGTTTTTTGAATTTTTATTCCTTTTGCTTGCAAGTAATGTCGCTCATTTAATTGGCTTGCTTGCCATTCTGGAGGTACTGGTTTTAGCTTTCGATATTCTCTTGGAATACCTTCTGTGCTAATCCAACCAACATGTAAAAGTTGTCCAGGTTGAATATTATTATCCATCAAATTATTCCGTTGTTGAACATCTGCCACAGGCATCCTAAACATACGTTTGGCAACGCCATAAAGCGTGTCTCCTTTCTTTACTTTATAAAAGATAGAAGCGTGTTTTGTTACATCAAAATCACTTCGTTGATAACGTTTGATCGCCTTGTTAGGAATAGGAATATTAATAAAAGTACCGACTGAGATATCAGAAACTTTTTCTAAATTTTCATTATAATACATCACTTCATTGAATTCCAATCCGTAGAATTTCGCCAAGGAATACAAGGTTTGTTTTTTCTCAAATTGATGAATAATTATTTTTTGGTTACTTTCATTGACGGTGAGGAATACACTATCTTGCGGCGTCAAATACGTCAAACTATCTCCGTGATGAGCAAAAATTGAGCAGGAAAAAAGTAGTAAAGTGAGTGTTGTTAAAAATTTCATAGTACGAAAAATTTTAAGATCACAGAGCGCTAATGTGAAATTGTGTTTATTTAAGTTTCTGACTGTCAGTTATTTACAAATGTTATTTCGAGTTATTTGTGAAAAACGTGACTCGTGTGAATAGTTTTTCTTGAAAAAAAATAGCTACTCTGTTTTCTCTAGTGTTATTAAATTCAATACAAAAATATGAAATCTCTAGGTATAATACCCGCTAGATTTGAATCTAGTCGTTTTCCAGGTAAACCTTTGGTGAAAATTGGTGGCAAAACTATGGTTCAACGCGTCTATGAACAATGCCAAAAAGCAGCTACTTTGACAGAGGTAATTGTGGCAACTGACGATTCTAGAATTTTCGATCACGTGATTTCTTTTGGAGGAAAAGTAAAAATGACTTCCTCCAATCATCCAACGGGAACCGATCGAATTGCTGAAGTGGCTGCCTCAATGGAAGGTTTTGATATTATCGTAAATATTCAGGGAGATGAACCATTTATCCATCCTCAACAAATCGAGTCGGTTATTAATATTTTTGAAAAAAATGAAAAAGCAGAGATTGCAACTGGAGTGAAATTGATCGAGAATCAAGCAGATATTTTTAATCCAAATGTGGTGAAATGTGTTTTTGGAAAAAATGGGAAAGCATTGTTATTTTCCAGAAGCCCAATTCCTTTTTTGAGAAATGAAGAAAAAGAAAATTGGTCAGTTACTAATTTTTACAAACATATCGGGATGTACGCTTTTCGGAAAAGTACACTTTTGAAAATTACAAAACTAGCTCCCAGCAGACTAGAAAAATTAGAATCACTTGAGCAACTTCGATGGTTGGAAAATGGATTGGAGATATTTACGACGGAATTGCCTTTTGATTCTTTTGGAATTGATACGCCTGAGGATTTAGAAAAAGCGGAAGATTTTTTGAAAAAAGAAAATTAGCCACAGACTTTCGCTGACAAAACTGACTTCCCCATTGGGTAGATTCCATTGTGGAGAAGTCAGTTTTGTCAGCGAAAGTCTGTGGCAAGAACAAAATTGAATGACCTCTAAAACATACACTTATTTTTTAACCTTCGTCGTTTTCATCGGATGCCTCCTCCGCCTTATTTGGGTAGAAGACATGGAATGGAAATACGACGAATGGTGGATGTACACTCATGCTATGCTTGCCCCGCTCGAAGGAATTTGGCAAAGCGTCGGAATGAAAAGTGGTGCCGGAATCATAAACCCAGGATTAAGTGTTTGGGTATTTTCATTGATAGGATATTTTGTGGAAACACCTTTAGGAATGGCTCGAGGTGTACAGATATTAAATGTAATAGCATTGTTAGGTTTTATCTTTTTTGCCAAAAAAAGTTTGCAAGAGGAGGAACAACAAAAATGGTATTGGGCATTAGCACTTTTGGCAGCAAACCCATTGTACATTCTTTTTTCAAGAAAAATATGGGCGCAAGATGTGTTACCGATTTTCTGTTTGTTATTTGTCGTGGGGCATTTTTATCGAGAAAAAAAATGGGGAGCCTTCACTTGGGGAATGGTCGGAGCGATGCTGGGACAAATTCACATGAGTGGATTTTTCTTTGCCTTTGGAATGTTTTTGTTGTCTACCTTTTTTGATTATAAAAGAAAAGTAAAATGGCAATGGCCGTTTTGGTTCGTGGGAAGTGTACTTGGAAGTATTGGATTATTGCCTTGGATTTATGAAATGATTTATAACAGAGGAGCCTCTTCAACAAGTTGGGAGAACTTGTATAAATTCGATTTTTATATTTATAGTTTTATTGATCCATTGGGATTAAATACGACGTATTCCTTACGAGAACATTTTTGGGATTTTATCAAAATGCCTTTTGTGTTTGGTGTGCCGACTTATTTGGTGGCAGTTGGACATTTGATTTTGGTAGGTGTCGCGTTGAAGTTATTGCAGCAGATTTTTTATTTATTCAAAAAAATATTTAAACTTCGTCAAGAAAAAGAACTTGTAAATAGATTGTTATATAAAAGTAGTGCGACTGAATTGTACTTACTTGCCACGCTTTTTAGCTTAGGAATTTTGATGAGTTTTAGTGGTGTTAAGATCAGGCCACATTATTTGATTATTGCTTACCCGTTTCTTTTTCTGTATGTTGTTAAGTTACTTTTTTCTCATAAAAAAATACTTACGATACTTATTGCCGTTCAATTATTTATCAGTATTTGTTTATTAAGTTTTATTCATGTGAATGGAGGAGCAGAGAAAGGAGATTATGGAAAGGCATTTCATTTGCAAACTGAAACACCTAAAAAAGTGGAGTGATTATTAGCTGTTGGATGAAATCGAATAGTGTTGACTTTAAGAGTTAAAATATTCACAAGGTGACTTCAAGTCACCTTGTGAATAAGAAACATAGATTCTATATTTCAAAAATATATCCTTCCGCTACAAATTTTTCATATTTCTTTTTGTCAAATTTATACAACTTAGCAGGACGATGAGCAACACCTTCTTGCGCTTCACCGAGGTCAACTAAGATTTTCATGGAAAGGATTTTTTTCCTAAAATTCCTTTTATCAATTTCTTTAGAAGGTTCCAAAATGGCTTCGTAAAGATGTTGTAATTCTGTCAACGTAAATTTCCGAGGAAGTAATTCGAAACCCACTGGTCGCATCTTAACTCGTCGCTTGAGTCGACGAAAACAAGCTTCCAAAATTTCATCATGATCAAAGGCGAGATTCTTGGCTTCTTTGATCGAAACCCATTCTGTTTTTTGCGAAAGAGCTGCAGTACCTTGTAATTTATAGTCTTTAATTTTTATCAAAGAAAAATAAGCAACGGTGATAACTCGTCCCATCGGGTGACGATTTACTGCTCCAAAAGTGCGAACTTGTTCCAGATAAACATCTTTTAAACCAGTCAATTCTTGTAAAACTCGATTGGCAGAAGTATCCAGATCTTCGTTTGGGTAAACAAAGTTTCCAGGTAAAGCCCATTGATTTTCGTAAGGTTGTTCTCCTCTTTTGATGACCAAGACCTTTAAATCTCCTTCATCAAATCCAAAAATGATATTATCAACAGTAAAGGCTGATTTCGCGTAATTATCAAAATTCGTCATTCAGTTTTGTTTGTATTTGGCTCGAAAATAGGGCTTTCTGAGGTTTTTTCATAAATTTAGCGCAAGATATGTGAATAGGTGTCCTTGAGGCCAAGTCTATCTCTTTTTGTCAAATATTCACATTCTCGCTTAATTTAAACACATATATACTTATTAAACATTAATACTAATTTTATGATAAATCTTACGAGTGATACTGTTACCAAACCTTCCGAAGGAATGCTTCAAGCCATGATGCAGGCTGAAGTAGGAGATGATGTTTTTAGAACTGATCCAACAGTAAATGCTTTGGAGGAAAAAGCGGCTAAACTTTTTGGAATGGAGGCGGCATTGTTTTGTCCGTCAGGAACGATGACTAATCAGATTGCCATGAATGTTCACACAGGCAGATTGGAAGAAGTTATTTGTCATGAATATTCGCATGTATATCAATATGAAACTGGTGGCTACGCAGCGAATTCTGGCATTCCAATGAATCTTTTGCCAGGTGATTTTGGGAAATTAAATGCGGATCAAATTGCTGCAGCGATTCGACCTGATTATGATTGGTTGCCGAAAAGTAAATTGGTTGTACTCGAAAATACGACGAACAAGGGTGGTGGAAGTTATTATACGTTGGAAGAAATTCGACCGATCCGAAAGTTGTGTGTAGAACAAGGATTGGGTTTACACATGGATGGTGCTAGATTTTTTAATGCCTTGGTGGAGTTGGGGAATGCTCCTGCAGATTGGGGAGCAGAGTTTGATAGCATTTCGATTTGTTTATCAAAAGGATTAGGAGCGCCTGTTGGTTCATTGCTTTTGGGAAATGAAAAGATGATGAAACAAGCTCGTCGTCAACGGAAGGTAATGGGTGGAGGCATGCGGCAAGCTGGATTTTTAGCGGCAGCAGGAATTTATGCTTTAGATAATAATGTAGATCGATTGAAAGAAGATCATGAAAATGCACGACTGATTAGTAGTGTTTTAGAAAGGTTAGATTTTGTAAAAAACATCAGACGAGTACAAACGAATATTTTAATTTTTGATGTGAAAAACCCTTGGACAGCTAATTCTTTTTTGGAAAAAGTTGGAGAAGCAGGAATTGCGGCTGCACCTTTTGGGCCGCAGACGGTGAGATTTGTGACGCATTTGGATGTAACGAAAGAGATGGTAGAGGAGGTGATCGAGATTCTGGAGAAGTTGTAAATGTCTTGTTGTAAAGTTGTTGAACTTTATTTGAAGAAAAAATATATAAAGTAATGCCAAAAGAAATAGAAAGAAAATTTCTCCTCAAAAACGGTAATTGGAAATCCAGATTCACTTCCCGAACCATTATCAAGCAAGGTTATTTAAGCACTAAAAAAGAGCGAACGGTACGAGTTCGAATTTTTGGAGAAAAAGGATTTTTGACCATCAAAGGCGAAACAGTAGGAATGACTCGTTTAGAATTTGAATATGAAATTCCAGTTCAAGAGGCTAAAGAATTACTCTTGCTTTGTGAAAAACCATTCATTGAAAAAGAACGCTTTATTGTTTCGATGGAGAAAATAAAATGGGAAATTGATATTTTCGAAGGTGATAATGAAGGATTGGAATTAGCGGAAGTTGAGTTGGAAGATGAAAATCAAACTGTTGAAATTCCTGATTGGATAGGAGAGGAAGTAACTTTTGATAATCGATATTTTAATTCTAGTTTGGTGAAGTTACCTTATAAGAATTGGTAAACGAGGAGTAGAGTTATTTTTGTAAACGAGATTATTCTGTTTGAAAATTACACATTCATGATGGAATTGTTGCCTTCGATGAAAATTTGAGTAGTATGTAGAACAATCAGAAATAACCCAAATAACTTGATCTTTTTTCTCGAGTTGATAAAAAGAATAATCGTACGAACCTTTTAAAAAACTATGGATAGTTTTCACTTTCTCAAAAGTTATTTTTTTATGATTGATTTTTTCTAACATAGCTGGGAAAATGCTTTCGAGGAAAGGGGACCAATCGAGAACACATTGGCTAGGTAGCGAATTGGTTAAAAATAACACATTATCACTAGAAATAATATTCCCTTTCAGATCTAAAGTTATGGATTGGGTATTGTCTATTTTTTTCATAAATCAAAAGTATAATTGTGTTGAGTGTATTGGGTAGAGGTATACAATGCAATTTTTTAGCCATTAAATATCTTTTGAGAAAGATTTACAAAATAAATATTGGGTTCTATAGAAAAGCCTCCATACCATTAAGTATGAAGGCTTTTTTAGGAATATTCTTTTTTGTAAAAACTACTTAACTCCCATAAAGAATCACTTGTCCAGTTGCTACGGTATCAAAATCAGGACAAGTATTTACACCCGCAATTCCACCAAACTCACAAATGACTTCTTGGTCTACATTATAAACTGTCGTCAAATTATCATCGCATCCAACACATCCATCAATTAAGAAAACACATTCTCCTTGATAAAAATATTGAGTAATCCTTTTTGGTAAAGGATTCGCTTGCATGTCAAATCCATCTCTGATTTCTTTAAGCCATTGAATCGTTTCTAATGGATTTTGGACGGTGCAGGTAGTAACAACAATTCCACCTGAATAAATCGTTGGTTTGTCCTTTTCACATGAAGTAGAGAGTAATATTAGGGCAAAAAAGAAAAGGGTGTAGTTCAAAAAAGAAGTTTTCATAATTTAATTTTTATCAGAAAATCTGAATTGGTTTGAAAAAAATAATTTTCATAGCTTTCAAATTATAAGACAGTAAGTAAAGCAAGAAAGGTTGGTTCTTAAAATGAAAAAACCTCCAAGACAAATTAAAGTCTTGGAGGTTTTGTTTTTTATATAAAGAAGAAGTTATGAATCACGTCCTTCTCTTCTAGTAATTTCATCTCTGATTTTAGCAGCTCTTTCATAATCTTCATCCGCTAGAACTTCTTCTAACATTTTGGATAATTCATCAGCTGTGTAACTCGAAAGAGTATTTCCAGAAACGGTTCTTTTACGTTTACTTTTCTTACTTGAAGTTGCTTTTGGTTTTTCAGCTGGAGTTTGTTCATCTCCACCACCTTCTTCTGAATCTTCTAAAATTACGCCTGCAGCATCCAAAATAAACTCATAAGTAAAAATTGGACAGTTAAATCTAACAGCCATAGCTAAGGCATCAGAAGTTCGACTATCTATTTCGAATTCTTCTCCATCTTTTAAGCAGATTAATCTTGCATAAAAAATACCATCCAATAAATTATTGATGATAACTTCTTTGAGTTCTACCTCAAAAGTTTCCAATGTATTTTTAAAAAGATCATGCGTAAGTGGACGGTTAGGAGTCATCCTTTCCATTGCTACTGCGATCGCTTGTGCTTCAAATCCTCCGATTACAATAGGCAATCTTCGAGATCCATCTTGCTCTCCAAGTACAACTGCATAGTTGTGTGATTGAGTAACACTATGAGATAAAGCAACGATGTCCAATTCAATTTTTTTCATACTTTCCTTTTCCTAATAAGAGACAATTTTCTAAAAATACGAATTATTATAATAATTTCTTAATGGTTAACTATTCACCATTATTGTGCCGCATTAAATTTTTTGAATGCTTCCGTTAATTTTGGAACTACATCAAATAAGTCAGCACAAACTCCATAGTCCGCCGCTTTGAAAAATGGCGCTTCAGGATCTTTATTTATTACTACAATAACTTTTGAACTATTCACACCAGCTAAGTGCTGTATCGCACCTGAGATTCCGATAGCGAAATAAAGGTTCGGTCTAATCGCAACTCCAGTTTGTCCAACGTGCTCGTGGTGAGGTCTCCAACCAATATCCGCAACTGGTCGAGAACAAGCGGTTGTAGCACCTACTACATTGGCCAATTCGTCAATGATTCCCCAGTTTTCTGGTCCTTTCATTCCTCGTCCTGCTGAAACAACTAATTCTGCTTCAGGTAGTGGAACTGTTCCATCAACTGTTTGAACTGCTTTGACAGTTATCTTTGCTGCTGGAGCATTTGCATCCATAGACTCAACTGCAACATCAGCACCTGATTCTGCAGGAGGGAAAGAATTTCCCATTAATGAAAGTACCTTAACTGCAGTTTTAATTTCAAATTCCGCTATTGCTTTTCCAGAGAAAACATTTTTCTTTACTTTAAAACCTCCGTCAACAGTAGGAAGAGAATTAACACCTGAAACTGAACCTGCGTCCAATTTTACTGCTAACCTTCCAAGTAGAGATTTTCCAGAAGAAGAATGATTAACGATAACTACTCCAGCTCCCATTTCTTTGGCAGCATTAGCAATTACAGTAGCAAAAACTTGGCTGTCAAAATTTTCGAAAGCACCATTAGCTTGAACTACTTTTGAAGCACCATACTTTCCTAATTGACCTGCATTCTCAGCATTTCCAATAACTAATGCAGTACAAGATGTTCCCATTGCATCAGCTACCATTTTTCCGTAGGTCACCGCTTCTAAAGCGGATTTTTTAAATTGCCCTTTTGGGCTTTCTGCATATACTAGAACCATGATATATTTTTTTTGATTGAGGATTTTTGATTAAAGATTATTGATTTTTCAAAAATCCTTAACCCATAATTCTAAATCCATAATCATGAATTTTTTTAAATAATTTTAGCTTCTTCATGTAGCAATCTTACCAACTCATCCATATCTTCTGGATCTACCATTTTTACAGCAGATTTTGCTGAAGGTAAAGTGTAACTAACTACAGCCGTTGGATCATCAAAAGCAACAGGCTCTATTACATTAAGTGGTTTACGTTTTGCCATCATGATACCTCTCATGTTTGGAATTCGTTGTTCTGCCATTCCTTTGGCAGCACTTAATACAAATGGAGTGGCAACCTCTACTACTTCCTCACCACCTTCAATATCTCGATTGATGGTAGCAGTATTTCCAGCTACTTCCATTTTTGTTCCAAAAGAAATAAAAGGCATATCCAGATATTCTGCAACCATTGCACCGACAGAAGCACCATTATAATCAATGGATTCTTTTCCTAAAATAACCATATCAAAGTTTCCTTCTTTGGCATATTCAGCAATTTGTTTAGCTACAAACATGGAACTTTTAGGTTCCGCATTGATTCGAACTGCATCATCAGCTCCGATAGCCAATCCTTTTCGAATAACAGTATCGTTCGCCGTAGGCCCAACATTTATAATCGTAACCGATCCACCTGCCGTTTCTTTTAATTCCAATGCACGTACCAAAGCATACCATTCATCATACGGGTTCATAATAAAATTAACCCCTGTTGTATTGAATTCAGTATTATCTGCATTGAAAGAAATATTAGCCGTAGTTTCTGGTGTTTGAGTAACACATACTAATAACTTCATTATTGAGATAAGATTTTTTTTGTGATAAAATGTGTTTTTTGATTAAAATGGTTTTCCTTTGAAATTGTTCTCAAAATCAATGGAAAGTTTTTCAAAAACGCTGCAAATATAGATAATTTTCGACGAAAAAGCGAGTGCAAAAAGAAGTTTGGATTTTTCCATTGAAAGTAATCTAATTTGTTGACTATCAGTTGTTTATGGATTTTGTAATAACTTATTATAAGTTTAATAAACTAGTTTAATCTTAAATCACATAGAATTTAAAATAATATTTGAAACCATGAGTTCTAATCGACTTCAACAATTATATCAATTTTTGAAAGACCGTCCTGAGGATGAGTTTTTACTTTTTGCAGTAGCTAAGGAATATGAGAAGTTGGGAAATGAGGAAAAAGCTAAAGAATATTATTTGAAATTAACGACCGATCATGCTAATTATGTCGGCACTTATTATCATTTGGGGAAATTATATGAGCGTGATGAAGATTTCGATTCAGCAACTGAAATTTACGAAAAAGGAATGGAGGTTGCGAAATCAGTTGGAGATAAACATGCTTTTGGTGAGTTGCGAGGAGCGCATGAAATGATAAGTGATGATTAAGTAATAAAGCAATATTAATTGTATTTTCTGAGGTAAAAATACTTAAGAATAAAAAAACATTCAACCGATTAGTTGAATGTTTTTTTATTCTGACAATATGCAAAGGAATGTATTTTATGAAATCCTATTCTTTGAAAATTTTTCTAACTGAACCAGCAGTTTTTATAAAATATATTCCTCTTGGAAGGTTTGACATTTCAAATTGATGATTTGCTTCGTCCAGACTGTTTATATTTACTAAATGGTTAAAGGTTTTTCCAAAAATATCTGTGATTATTAATTCGCTTGGCTTTGCATTAAAATTTGAAATAGTTAGGACATTTAAAACAGGATTGGGGTATATTTTAATCTCTGCATTTTTTATAAAGTGGATTGATTCAATCGCAGAGTAGGAAAATTCCCCATCAAAATCAGTTTGTTTTAAGCGATAATAGGATAGTTGAGCATATGGTTCTTGATCTATATGTCGGTAAAAACTTGTTGAAGCTGAAGTACCTTTGCCATCTACTTTAGCTAGTTGCTCCCAGTTTATCCCATCTTTTGATCGCTCAATTGTAAAATAATCATTGTTGGTTTCGGAAGCGGTTGTCCAATCAAGTTGTATATTATCGTTTAACAATGGAATTGCATCAAAAGAAATTAATTCAATGGGAAGAACAATTCCGCTTAATGATGTCAATTCGAACCCTTCTGTTGAACTTGATGATGATTCATAAAGCCATATAAAACCAGTTACATTATTCATTGAAATATTATGAAGAGTGTTAGGCAGACCTTCCTTTTCTGTTAATATTACGGAGTCATCTCCGATTACTGCATTTGGTGCTCCTCCAGTTGGCATATTTACACCATCAACCGTCATTGCTTCCCCTCCATTATTAGAAATTTCTGTAATTGTTATATTCTCCCCGTCAAGGTTAGAAACCGTGACTTTTTCTACGTCGCGGAGGTTCAGGTAGTTTGTTAGCACAACATTTCCAGAACCATTCAAAAAGGTTAATGTGATAGAAGCTTGATTAGCATCTCTAATATATACTTTTGTTGGATCTGTGGCATCAATTGACGGTTCACCTGAGACTATATTTGCATTTATTCTAACATTCAATCCTGTACCTGCGAAGTTATTATAAACTGCTCCATCTATAAATGTATCACCTAAATTTAATCCAGTAGCAGTAACCCAATCTATTTGTCCAGACACAAATAAAGGCGTAAAAAAGCAAAAAAGTATTGTAGGAAGTATCAGTCTGTAGTATACGTACATGTTTTTCAAAATTTAAAAGGATTATTAAAAATTTTGGACGTATTTGATAAACTGTTAGTTTAATCTGTGTTAGATTTTTTGAAATAATTTTTATCATAAAAACCAAATCGCAATTTATTGTTCTGCTTTTACCAAGAAAATTGTTTTTTATTTTAAAACAACTTTCAATAAAAGAATCGAAATTCTGGCTAGCCTAAGATTGCATCATAGAATTAACATATTAAAAAATATTTCATGTATTTAACTAGGCAATACTATGCCAATATTTTTTGTAAAAGCAAAAGGGAAACTGAGAAAACTCTAAAAGCATATGATTAATCGGTTAATGTATACCCAGTAAGAGACCTAGACTTTATGAAGAGATACCTTCTACTAACAAAAGTGGAAGGATTGTAATTTTGATATTATTGATAGCTTTAAGTTCTAGAGAAAAGCTTACGAATATATATTTCAATGTTTAACAAATTTGTACCTATAGTATTTTTATTTAAAAATACCTTCAAATACCGATTCCGCTTTTCCACATAACCAAATATTACTCGCCTCCGTTTTTCCATTCGGCTCAAACCTCACCGCCAAATTCCCACCTTTCGATTTGATCGGAGTATTTTGTTTTTTTCTACGGTTGGATTTTTTTAGAAAATTTGCAATAGCAGCCGCGGTAACTCCAGTTCCACAAGACAATGTTTCATCTTCTACACCACGTTCGTAAGTTGCCACGATAATATTTTCTTTAGTTCGTTCTACAAAATTGACATTCACTCCTTCTTTTTTAAATCGACTCGAATATCTAATTGCTTGTCCATTTTCAAAAACATTTATATCATCAATATCTTCTACAAAAACAACATAATGAGGAGAGCCTGTATTCATCAAAAAATAGTCTTCTCCAATTTCGATATTTTTGACATCAGACATTTTGAGTTCGACCCAATCATCTTTCTTTATCATCGCTTCATGTGGCCCATCTATGGCTAGGAAATGGCATTTAGATTTTACGATACCAAGATGATTGGCGAATGCAGCGATGCACCTTCCTCCATTCCCACACATGCTACTCTCCCGACCATCGGCATTAAAATAAACCATGCGAAAATCATATCCTTTGCAATTTTCCAAAAGAATTAAACCATCCGCTCCGATTCCAAATCGTCGGTCACAGATTTTATTAATAAGCGCAGTATCTTTTTTGCGGATGTACTTTCTTTTTCGTTGATCAATCATCACGAAGTCGTTACCAGTACCTTGATATTTAAAGAAGGGAATCATGATTTTTTTTGGCGAAATTAAGGGATTCAAACCAGTAGAATTAATTTTGAAGGAAGAATTTTAAATTTAAAAGAAGTGATTTGTAAGGGAAATTCATTTCCAATTGTTCAACTGCGAACTGTTCGGTTGTTTACAAAAAAAAATAGCCAAGCGG
Organism: uncultured Saprospiraceae bacterium; assembly: GCA_937981555.1. GTDB lineage: Bacteria > Bacteroidota > Bacteroidia > Chitinophagales > Saprospiraceae > CAJQQY01. The sequence continues at coordinate 149,631 of CALJOK010000044.1, read as the reverse complement.
CAACTTGACTATTTTAGTTTTTTGTATCTCTAAAAAATTTCTGGCGTTTGCCTCATCTTGAGGGAGGCTACCATTTTAATAGAGCGTGTTAGGTGTATTCATTACTTTAAAATTTAATGTGGCTGTAAATATAATAAATTTTTACTATTTGAAACACTACATTTATACTACATGTGGAAACAAAAAAAACCTTCTTCACAAGGAAGAAGGTTAAATCTAATTTCATTGAACTAAAAATTTTAGTTCAAATCACCTATTGTTAATCATCGTCTTAGGTTATAAATGGGATTTTAAAACTAAGTAAATTAACAACCATGGGAATTTTATTTTTGTTTGTTGATCTAAAATTACAAAAACACCGATCAGCAACCAATACCTTATTATGTGTATTTTTTATATTAAAAAAATAGATGTTTTATAAATAGGAAAATATTAAATATTTATATTTTTTAATGCTTTGTCTAGCTTTTCGAATTTGAATTTAAATCCTTCTTCTAATAATTTCCTAGGAATAACTTTTCTACTTTTTAAAACCAACTCTGATTCTGATCTTAGTAAAAAAGTTCCGATTTCAATCATCCACTTTGTAGCAGGCAAACCAAATGAAATACCAAATGTTTCTCTTATTTTTTGCATAAAAAATTTATTGGTAATAGGAGTGGGGCTAGTGCAATTATAAGCATTGGTTGCCTTTTTATTTTCCATAAACCATTCAATGATTCTGGCTAAGTCTTCAATATGAATCCAGCTGACGAATTGGTTGCCTGAGCCATTTTTTCCACCTAATCCATATTTGACAAGCGGTGCAAGATGAGTCAATGCGCCTCCTTCTTTTCCCAAAACGATAGAAGTTCGCATGGCAATTTTTCGCGTAGCAAATAGGGTGAAATTGTTGAAAGTTTTTTCCCAAGATTTGGCAATATTCATGGAAAAATCATTTCCAATAATTCCATTCTTTTCGTCGTTTGCTATGCCTTCAAGTGTGTGTTCATAAATTGTAGCAGTACTCATATTGACCCAAAGTTTGGGTGGAATAGTACAATTGTCAATTGCTTCGCCTATGATTTTTGTACTATCAATTCGGGAACTTAAAATCTCTTTTTTGTTTCTTTCATTGTATCTGCAATCAACAGATTTGCCTGCTAAGTTGAGAACCATTTCAGCCCCTTCCAATTCTTTGATCCAATGGCCAAATTTTTTTCCATCCCAATTTAGATAAGTAATTCCATCTTCAATTCGCGCTTTGCCACGAGTAAGAATGATGATATTATATTTCTTTTTATGGAAAAAACCAGCAACATATTTTCCAATAAAACCTGAACCTCCTGGGATAATTATTTTTGATCTCATCAGTTTTTTTCTTTTTAAACATTGAACAACTTATAAAGTTCACAACTTTCAGTAAAAAATGAAAGTTTGTTCTAGAGAAACTATTTACAGAAGAAAAGCATGTAAATTGACATTCTATTTCGTATCAGTTAGAAGTGGTTTTCTTTTTTGTATTATGCTAAATTACTGACTAACCATTTTTGAAATAATAGGAAAGTAAAAGTTATTTTTACGTTTTATATATTTTAAGGAATCTGTATTCCATTTTTAACTTGTGTGTAATTCGAAAGCTTCAAAATAAAATTTAACAAACAACCATTTTTAATATGAAAAAATTCTTTTGCATTTTAGTTTTTATCATAGTCTTTTTACAAACTTCATTTTCCCAATCTCTGTTTAATCCAGATGGACTTACTTTGATTGAAGTTACCTTCGAAAATTCGAATTGGGATCAGCAGTTGGATGATTTTTACGCAGCGGATTTGAATGAAAGATTATTGGCTACTGTCGAAATAAATGGAGAAAGTTTTGATAGTGTAGGTATTCGATATAGAGGTGGCGCGACCTACGATGCTGCTCAAGGGAAAAATCCTTTGAACATCAAATTAGACTATATCAAGAACCATGATTATGAAGGAACGGAAACTTTGATTTTGAACAATGGTGCAAAAGATCCATCCTTTGTTCGAGAAGTCTTATCACACGATATTGCCAATCAATATATGCCTTCACCAAGAGCGAATTATGCCAAGGTTTTTGTCAATGGAAGTTATCATGGATTATATGTGAATGTGGAAAATGTAGATAAAGATTTTATGGCTTTGAGTTTTAATTCGAATAGAGAAAATACATTTTTTGATTGCAGTCCTGATGGGACGATTGATCCTCCAGGAGCAGGTTGTACGGAAGGAATTGGATCGTCGTTAGAATATTTAGGTGCGTCAGTAGAGTGTTATAAAGATTATTATGACAAAACTTCTGATGCGATTGGAGGTTGGAATGAATTAGTTAATTTGACTAATGCTATTGGAACAAATGCTGGGGATATCGAAACGTCAATAAATATTGATCGAGCGATTTGGATGTTGGCGATGCAGAATTTGGTGGTGAATTTAGAAAGTTATATTGGTGCAGCTCCTGAAAATTATTATTTATTTCGAGATGAGAATGATCGATTTAATACTTTGCCAACCGACTTTAATGAGACGTTTGGTGGAGATGCAGAGCTGGAAGAAGGACAAGCAGATTTGACTTTGAGTGAATTACAAAATTTGGATCCACTTTTAAGATTGAATGATGATACCCGTCCTTTGTTGAAATTAATATTACAAGATGCTAGATATAAACGTCAGTACGTAGCTCACTATCGAACGATGTTGCAAGAAATTATCAATAGCGGTTGGTACGCTACTCGTGCGCAAGAATTGGTGAATATGATTTCGGCAGAAGTGACGAGTGACCCAAATAAAATTTATTCTGAGGCGCAGTTTAATGCCAACTTGAATAGCACAACGACGATAGATTATAATGGTGCAATGATTGATATTCCGGGAGTGGCAGAGTTGATGAATCAACGGTTGACATATTTATTAGCGCATGCTGAATTTATGAAAACGCCTCCGAGTATTAGTAGTATTGGACATTTTCCTTTGGATGTAACACCAAATTCTAACAATACAATTACGGCTGAAATTTCAAATGCCGATTATGTTTATGTTGGTTACCGAAGCAACTTGACGGAGATTTTTCAAAAGACAGAGATGTTTGATGATGGAAATCATAATGATGGTACAGCAGGTGATGGCGTTTATGGAGGAGATATTTTTGTAGGTCAGGAAGGGGCGGAATATTATATTTATGCAGAGAATTCAGGTTCAGATGTTGGTGCATTTTCACCGAAACGAGCAGAGGAAGAATATTACAACTTGACCACTTTTGGAGATGTTGTTATTAATGAGTTGATGGCTTCTAATTCAACCACGGTGACCGATCAAGATGGCGAATATGAAGATTGGGTAGAACTTTATAACAATACATCTACAAGTATTAATTTGAATGGATATTACTTGACTGATGATGCTAATGACTTGATGAAATATCAATTCCCTAATGTGACAATTGATGGAGAAGGGTACATTATCATTTGGTTGGATAACGATCCTTTGCAGCAAGGCTTGCATGCAGATTTTAAATTGTCAGCAAGTGGTGAGGAGTTACTTTTGGTGAATGCTAATTTGCAAGTGGTAGATAAAGTAGTTTTTGGAGCACAAACAACTGATGTAAGTTATGCTCGTTTTCCAAATGGTATCGGAGAGTTTGTGGCAAAGGTACCTACCTTTAATATGAGTAATGGATTAGGGAGTGCGACGATTGACTTGGCTAAAGAATTAGGAATTAAAATTTATCCAAACCCGACACAAGACTTTTTGACATTGGAAATTAAGGAAGGGGAAGATTTAGAAGTGGATATTTTTAATACTTTAGGTCAACGAATTCGTAGCTTTCAATTGAATGAAAAAATGCAGTTGGATATTGCTGACTTTGGAAATGGGATGTATTGGTTGAGTTCGAGAGGGAGGATTTTGGGTAGAGTGGTGGTGCAGAAATGATGATTTTTATTTTTCTTTTATGGAAATGAAAAACGCTCTTGGATATTTCTAAGAGCGTTTTTTTATTTGAATTATGAACTTTATTTTTTATAACAACTTCTTTATTAAAAAAAGCCCATAGTTGATGAAAATCAAAAATATTTGACATTTCAAAAAGAATTGAAGTGTGATTAAATGTTAAAATAATAGAGTCAAAGATACTTAGCATTGTTTTTGAATATTTTAATTTAAAGTATTCCCTTTTTTAAGTTTTATTGGGATAAATCATTAATGATTTCCCACTATTTATTCTTCTACGCTAACACCTTTTAGATACCTATAATTATTATTAATTATTAACAATCTACTTAATGGAAAGGTATAAGCTGTTATCGAATTTTTTTTCAAGGATAATTAAAACTGGAGTTCGGCCCAATCATACATTTGACGAGAAGTTGAGAATTGAATTAAGTAATCAATTTGTTACGATAGGTATAGTAATGGCCTGCCTACATTTAATCATAAATTCTTTAGGTCAAAATATATTTCCAGAAAACATAATTGCAATTATTTGGATAGGGTTACATTCTTTAGTTTTAGTTCTTAACTATCTTCAAAAGCATCAATCTGCTAGATTTTATTTGGTAATATATTGCACTTTCTATGTCTTTTGTTTAGCGCTACTTTATGGCGATTTGCCCAAATTCGAACCCATGTTTTTATTTCTGATCGTATGTAGTATTTATTATTTCGATTCGAAAGTGGCTTATATGATGATAGGTTTTATTTTACTCAGTTATATCGCAGCCTACACTCTTATTCAACAAGATTCCATATCTTTTATCAATAGTTTTCCTTCCCGAAAACATCCTACGTATCTAATCATTTGTATTTTATTTTTGGTGGCTTTAACTCAAAAGGTGATCAAAGAGAATCGTGCTTTTAATAAAATGGTTTTTAATAAAAATCAAAAACTAAATGATAAAAACGAAGAGCTAAATGTCAAAAATGAAGAACTCAAAAGATTTAATTACATCGTATCTCATGATCTTCGTGAGCCGATTAGATCGATTGTTAGTTTTTCAAGTTTACTAAAAAGGAAATCGTCGGAAGATTCAGCGAATAATGAATATTTAGAATTTATCATTAATTCAGGAAAGCAGCTGCATAATTTGGTAGAAGATATCAGCGTTTTTCAAGATCTAGAAAAAGTAAATCAGAATCAAAAATATGTGGCATTTGAAGATATTGTACAAGAAGTAAGAAACGCGCTTAGTGTTTATATTAAGGATAAAAATGCTGAAATTTCGATTAAAAATTTACCCACTTTAATGTCTTCGAAAAGTGCACTCTTTATCATTATTAAAAACTTAATTGAAAATGGGATGAAGTATAATGAGAATGAATCTCCACATATTCATATTGAAGGCAAAGAGACTTCCACTCAATATTGTATCTTTTTTAAAGACAATGGAATAGGAATCGAAAAAGAATATTTTGATAAAATCTTTATTCTTTTTAAAAGATTGAATAATAGAAAAGAATATAAAGGTTCTGGAATGGGGTTAAATATTGCTCAAAAATTAGCTCAAAAAATGAAGGGGAATTTAATTATTTGGGAATCTAAATTAAATGAGGGAACTACATTTCTCTTGACCATAGATAAAGAGCAAGTGTCAGAAGCTGAAGTCAAGACGAAGCAAATCAAAGAAAAATTAGCTTTTAATCAGAATTAAATTTCAAAAAAAAATGATCTCAATACCCTTGCAAATCAAGAGTTGAACTATCGATCATTTCTATCCATTGCTTTCCTTTTTTTAGAATGACTTTGAAGTGTTGAACGCTTTCAGGATTGACAAAAGAAATAGCCACTCCTGAATTATCGGCTCGTCCGGTTCTTCCTATTCGATGAATATAATCTTTCGGAGACCGAGGTAATTCGTAATTAACTACAGAAGGTAAAAAGGCAATGTCAATACCTCTTGACAATAAATCCGTCGCAACTAATACTGGAAGATTCCCTGCTTTAAATTGATTTAAAGCATTGTTCCTTGCGGATTGACTTTTTTTACCATGAATAGCTTCTGCCTTCACTCCATTTTTACGGAGTTTACTAGCCACATTATCTGCTTTGTAACTTGAAGAAGTAAAAACTAGGACTTGTTTTAAATCATTGGTTTTTATCAAATATCGAAGTAAAGGGCCTTTCTTTTCATCAGGTACAAAATAGCCAGATTGTTGAATTTGGCCAATATTCGATTCTTCCGTTTCAATTTTTATGATCAAAGGATCTTTCATTAAAATAGTAGAAAGGCTATCTAAATCGGGACTCAAGGTTGCCGAGAATAAAAGGTTCTGTCGTTTTTTTGGTAAAAATTCAAGGAGTCGATTCATCTCATCCTTAAAACCCATATTCAACATTTTGTCCGCTTCGTCTAAAACTAAAGTTTTTACATTTGACAAATGAACTGCTTTAGAATCAATTAAATCTAATAACCTACCTGGTGTCGCTACTAAAACTTGGACGCCATTCATTGCCATCATTTGAGGATTAATCGAAACTCCTCCATAGACCGCTAAAGTCTTGATTCGCTCAGGAAGTGCATTTCTAAATAATTGAAAAACTTCGTTGACTTGCACCGCTAATTCACGAGTAGGTACTAACACCAAAACTAAAGGATGTCTATTTTTAGTTAAAACACTTCCTTGTAAGTTGGATAAGATGGGTAAGACAAAACTGGCGGTTTTTCCAGATCCTGTTTTAGCAATTCCCAATATATTTTTTTTATCCAAGATGGCAGGAATGGCTGCAGATTGAATAGGATAAGCAGTTTGATATTGTTGTTCAGCTAAGGCAGCAACTAAAGAAGCAGGTAAACCTAATTTGGTAAAAGACATAAATTGATTTAGTGAAGTATAATGAAAACACAAAGCTAATCGAAATTAACTTTGAAACCTTTTTTTTACGTCAAAATGAGATGCATTAATTTAATGCAAAACGAAGGTTAACAAAAGAAAAATAATAATGGTTGAATTATAGAAAATTGAATTCGCCAGTACAAAACAAAATTCCTACTTTTGACTTGTGAAAATAAAAAAACTATTTCTTCTTCTTGGCATTTTTGGTGCTATCCAATTCTTGGTTTTTACAACCTATGCCATGACTATTTATCCAGGCGGGACGATTCATAATCATAGCCTAGAAGTTTATTCTTTTTTTACAAATTACTTTAGCGACCTCGGACGAACTCGAACTTTTGATGGTACATCGAATTGGGCTTGCCATACTTTATTCAAAACAGCTTTGACGATTTCAGGAATTTGCATCATGTTATTTTTTATCACTTTGCAATCTTTTTTTGAAAATGGATTTACCAAGGTGATGGCAATTTTAGCCACTTTTTTTGGAATCATTGCAGGAGCATGTTACATCGGTTTGTCTTGGTTGCCTTATGATGTTGCTTTTTGGGAACATCGGTATTTTGTGCAAGCGGGATTTATTTCATTTCTAATGATGAGTCTTTTTTATTCAATTGCGATTTTTCAAGATGAAATTTATCCGAATAAATATGGTTGGGCATTTTTGATATTTATGATGATTTTATTTCCGCAGATTTTGATTATGATTTATGGACCGAGATCTTGGACTTCACCAAATGCCTTGTTATTACAAGCGACGAGTCAGAAGGTGGTGGTTTATTCGCAGATACTTTGTCTATTGTATCAGGCGGTGGGTTTGTGGAAATTAGAAACGAGACTAAAACAAAAAGTGTAAAAAATAATACGTAGCGGTCTGCTACATTAGAATTATCAAAAAAAACAGCTCTGTCTCTAATTCGCTACTTACCTTCCCCACTTTTTTATTATTTTTGGAAAAAACATTTCAAATCCTTTTTTACAAAAAACATTTTTTATGAAAAAAAATAACCTCTACACCATTCAATCTATACTACGTGTAAGTATTGTTATGCTTTTGGTTTTTACATTTTCAAATGTACAAGCACAACCTGAAAAGCAATATTATGGTTGCAAAAATTCACACCATCATCACCTAAGTAAAGCACCAGAACTTACTCCTGAAGAATTGGTAAATATTACTTTTAGCAATGAACGAAGTGATACGATTGATATTTTACATTACAACATCAGTTTAGATTTTACACAATTTAACCAACAAGAAATTTCTGGTAATTGCGAAATTTCTATCCAATCAAAAATGAGTGATGTGAATTCGATTACGCTCGATTTATTGGCGTTAAATATTGATTCTGTATCGGCTCAAAATACGTTGTTGAATTATTCTTACGATGGAGATTTTTTAATTGTTGAATTTTCAGATGCATTAGATGTTGATGAAGAATTAACTTTTACTGTTTTTTATAATGGAAGTCCTACACCTGCAGCTTCTGGTTTTGGAGGCTTAGTTTGGCAAGGTGGAATTGCTTATAATTTAGGAATCGGTTTAGGAGCAACACCTTATAACTATGGTCGAGGATGGTTTCCATGTTTTGATACATTTGTGGAGCGATCAACTTTTGAATTTAATATTATTTCTAGTGCTGGAAAAAGAGCTTATTGTGTCGGGACTTTTATGGGACAAGATACTTTGGCGAATGGTGATTTGCTACGTAGTTATGAAATGAATCAGCAACTTCCGACTTACTTAGCTGGAATTGCAGTTGGTGATTATGATAGTTGGCAGTCTACACATACTGGAGCATTTGGTGATGTGGAGTTAGAAATTTTAGCAAGACCAAATGACCTTGCAACTGTGGTAAATTCGTTTCAATATCTTGATGAGTCAGTTGACAATTTGGAATATTGGTGGGGAGAATATCCATGGGAAAGAGTTGGATATGTCATGACTGGCAATGGTGCAATGGAGCATCCGACGAATGTAGCTTACCCGCTATCGTTGGCGGATGATGGACCAGTTCCAGTTCATAATGAAGTGATGGCTCATGAGTTAGGACATCATTGGTGGGGAAATGTGGTGACACTAAATGGTCCTCAAAACATGTGGATCAAAGAAGGGCCAGCAGAGTATAGTTCGCATCTTTTTTATGAACATGTTTTTGGTAGAGACGAGTTTTTGACGGTGACTAAGAATAATTTATTGTTGGTGATAGAAGAAGCACATATTAATGACAATGGTTATCAAGCATTGTCGCCGATGCCTTATGAACAAACTTATGGAACGCACACTTATCAAAAAGGAGCATTGGTGATTCATAATTTGAGAGGATATTTAGGGGACTCTTTATTTCGAGTTGGGATGCAATCAGTATTAGCTGAGTTTGCTTATGGACATATGGATGCGCAACAATTCCGAGATCACCTGACTACTGCAACAGGTATAGATATGGGGCCATATTTTGATGCTTGGATTTTTGCACCAGGATATTCTTCCTATGAAATTGATAAAATGACTTCGACGGCTGCTGGAACTAATTTTGATGTGGAATTAGAAGTGCAGCAGAAATTACATGCTGCTACTGTCTTTCACAAACAAACTCCTTTGGCAGTAACTTTTATGGATGAAAATTTTAATGTTCATCATGATCTAATTATGACAGATGGAGAATTTTCTACTGTTACGGTTTCTGTTCCATTTGAACCATCAACCGTATTTATGAATGGTGATCATCAATTAAATCTAGCGGTTATCGGAGATCAAAAAATGTTGATCGATGATGGTCCATCAGGAATCGTATATGGAGGTATTGGTGCAAGTGTACAATCTAATGTTGACTCTTCATTTATTCGGCTCGAAGAATATAGAGTAGCAGCGGATCCTTCTCCAACTAATATTTATGATGCGAGAATTGCAACGGGAAGATATTTTAGAGTGGCTGGAATCTTGAATCCGGATACAGAAATACGAGGTTCGCTTTCTTATTCTGGAGGTGATCCAGAAGATTTGGATTATGACTTAGTTAATATTACGGAGGATAGTTTAGTCGTTTTATACCGAGCAAATCCTGAAGATGATTGGTCGGAATATGATGATTATGAAGTTAAAACTTTGGGGAACTCGGTTGATGGGAATGGTTTTATTTTTATTGAAAATATGCAACTGGGAGAATACACTTTAGCGAATGCAGATATCCCAATGGTAGCGAATGAAAATATTTTAAGTGAAAAAATAGATTGGACACTTTTCCCCAATCCAACTTCTGATCAAATAGAATTGCAAGGATCACTTCCTCAAAATGGAATTTACGAGGTGTCGATTTATGACATTCGAGGAAATAATATTTTAGGAAAAAATATGGAAGTAGCTAATGAGCAATTTTCTATAACAATGAATTTACAGAAATTATCGAATGGGATTTATGTGGCGGTTATTCGTGATGAGAATGGAAGAGAGTGGGGGAGTCAGACTTTAGAAGTAGTGCGGTAATATTTTGAAAAAATAATTTTGATCAGGGAATATTCAATCTCAATAATTGGAGATTGGATATTCTTAGTTCATTCCTCCAGTTTCACTCGTTGCAAAATTCGATTTCGCTCCGCACTAATTTTCCCCGATTCTAAATAAAATAAATATCCATCTTCAATTAACATTTTTTCTACAAAAGAACAATCCAAGAATAAGGCTGATTGAGTAGTACCATCTATTAAATTAATGAGATGAATCGTCTTTCCTTTTTTAGTATTATAGGCCGTGTACACCTTGTTATTTTTTTTATCAAAAAGAATTTGTTGATGCCACTTCTTATTTTTGTGATAAGTGATTGGAGTGTATCTTTTATTTTTTCCTTCCAAGGTTAAAAATTCTAAATAACCAACGGTGTGATTAAACAAGCAAAGTTCATCGTCGATTTTGATGAGTGGAGAATAGAGTGGTTTGTACATCAAATTATTCCATGCTTGAATTTGTCCCCAAGTAATAGGAAGTCCAACCTGTCGTTGTAAAACAAAATCATCTTTACTTCTGCTCAAATTAAGTTCGTCGATCACTCGCAAAGTATGGAGAATGTTTTTTTCTTTTTTGGAAACAATTTGATAGGTGAGAATTTGATCTCGTGCGGTATGTTTTCTTCGGTAAATAAATTCTTTGGAAGACTCAATACATGGTTCAATTAATTTTTCAAATTGCTTTTTGGGATATTTTGCTAAGAACAAAATTTTATTTTCTATTAAACTAATTTCATAGCCATGACTTTTTCCAAGCAGGTGAATATTACCCAAACAACCTTGATGCAAATTATTGACTTTTACCTTTTTCAAGGGAAGCTCATCCAAAAGTTCACCTTGCCAATTTTGAAGGATTAATTTATTACCGGTGAAAATATCAGCATAAGTTAAGATCAAAATTTTATCCTCAACGAGGAGGAAATCTTTTACGGTAAAAGATTTATTTGTCAGTTTCTCAATCTTTGGTTGTGCATTAATTTCTACTTCAGGAAGCCCGAAAGAGGAGGGTTGAAGTTTAATGGTAATTGTTTCAGTAGGTTTTTGTTCTAATTTTAAAAGAAAATTTTCATAGCCGATGTAGGAAAAAATAATGACGGAAGGATATTTTTTTATTTCCATCTGGAAGGTTCCATCTAGATTTGAAAAATCTCCAAGAGTAGAAGTTTGATTAAAAATATTTACTTTTTCTAAAGGCAAATTATTTTTAGCATCGACAATGATTCCTCCGATTGTTGAAGTAGTTTGAGCATTTATTTTGCCTCCGAAAAGACAAATGACGAGTATGAATAGTAGTGGTTTTTTCATGAGTAAAATCTTAAATGAAAGACAATTTAAATCGTAAAATAAAATTAATCATATCTGGTTAATTTTTTTTTCTAAAAAGAAGTAAATGTCAGGTCACTAAATGTCAGATTCCTTCCATCTTATTTAGATTTATTGGAATACTTTTTCCATTTAATATATATTTGTAGCCACTCTAAGAAAGGAGTAGTTTCATAGAAGAAATTTCCCCTCTATTTTCATAATTAAAATTAAGACTGAAAAACTAAACTATTGATTAGCTTCTTGTTAATCAGTATTTTATATATTACTTTTATTAGTTATATTTTTTTTAACTATCTAATTTATTAAAAACAATTATGTTGTACCGAACAAAACCAACTTTTAAATCAATTGGACTATTGATGGCATTTTTCGCTTTCTCTTTTCAATTAGCGATTGCTAATAACTCAAATCCTTGGTCACCTAAAACCGAGCGAGTATTTGCGACAAAAAACATGGACCGACAGATCGTTCCAAAAAAATACAAAACCTTTCATTTGAATTTACCTGAATTGCAAGAGTTGTTGAATACTGCTCCTATGCGATTTTCAGCAGAAGCTGATGCTCAGGAACCAGTTGTACTTCAGATACCGATGCCAAATGGTGAGATGGCTCGTTTCCAAATTTTTGATGCGCCAATTATGGAACCAGGTTTGGCTGCGAAATTTCCTATGATACATTCTTATGCAGGAGTTGGACTAGATGATGCGACTGCAAGTATACGATTTGATGTAACTCAATTTGGGTTTCATGCGATGGTAATTTCGGCAAGGCATAGTTCTGTCTTTATTGATCCCTATTCGAAATCAGATACAGAGCATTATATTTCTTATTACAAAAATGATTTTGAAAAAGAAAATTCAAAATTTGAATGTCATGTCGAATCTGATGATAACAATGTTGATGATGGGACAGGCATGATGGATTCAAATGCGAGTAGTCTTTTACAAGGTGATTGTATGTTGCGAACTTATCGATTGGCTTTGACCTGTACTGGAGAGTATGCTACATTTCATGGAGGAGATACAGCAAGTGTGGTAGCTGCATTTAATACATCGATGACTCGAGTGAATGGAGTTTACGAAAGAGAAGTAAATGTAAACATGGTGATTGTTGATAATAATGAAGATTTGATTTTTTTGGATTCAGGAACTGATCCATACCAAAATAATAACTCTAACCAAATGTTAGGAGAGTGCCATACTCAATGTATAAATATTATTGGTTCAGCAAATTTTGATATAGGGCATGTGTTCAGTACTGGAGGAGGAGGAATTGCAGGACTTGGTGTAGTTTGTAGTAATAATGGCAAAGGACGTGGTGTAACAGGAACTAATAATCCAGTAGGAGATCCATTTGATATTGATTATGTAGCACATGAGATGGGACATCAATTTGGTGCAAATCATACTCAAAATAATAGCTGTAACAGAAATGGTTCAACGGCAATGGAACCAGGAAGTGCTTCTACGATTATGGGGTATGCAGGTATTTGCAATCCTAATGTTCAATTTAATAGTGATGATTATTTTCATGCGATTAGTATTCAAGAAATTTCTAATTATATCAATAATGGTACAGGGAATAATTGTCCTGTTACCACAGATATTGGAAATACTCCTCCAGCAGTAGCTGATGTAGCGAATTATACTTTACCGATTTCTACTCCATTTAAATTGACTGCTGTAGGAACAGATGCAGATGGAGATGCTATAACTTATTGTTGGGAACAAATGGATAATGAAGTGGCAGATATGCCTCCTGTATCAACAAATACTGGCGGACCAGCTTTTAGAACTTATGATCCAACAGAAGATGAGTTTCGTTATTTTCCAAAATTAAATGATATCGTAAATGGAATAGATGATGAATGGGAAGAGTTACCAAGTGTATCTAGAGATATGAATTTTAGAGTAACTGTTAGAGATAATCATATGGGAGGAGGATGTACTACGGAGGATGATGTTGAGTTGATATTTACAGATGCTGCTGGACCATTTTTGGTTCAAAATCCCAATATGGCTTTGTCATGGTTGGTAGGAACAACAGAGACTGTAACTTGGGATGTAGCAGGAACTGATGCAGCTCCAGTTAGTTGTGCGAACGTGGATATTATTTTATCAACAGATGGTGGATTTACTTATCCAATTACTTTAGCAACTGGAGTTCCAAATACTGGTTCATTTGCTGTAATGGTTCCAAATGAAGTGTCAACAACAGCGAGAGTGATGGTAGTATGTTCTGATAATATTTTCTTTGATATTTCGGATGAGAATTTCACTATAGAAGCACCGTCGGCACCGACTTTTGTAATGGGAGCTGCGCCTGCTATGTACGATGTATGTGGAACGGTTGGATCAGTTGATTATGTTTTTGATTTGACCTCATTAGCTGGATTTAATGAAACAGTTACTTTGGCAACGATGGGAGTTCCTGCTGGAGCAACGGAAGCTTTTTCTCAAAATAATTTTGTACCAACAGGGACTACAACATTATCTATTGGAAACTTAGCTGGTATCACAGACGGAACTTATAACATTACAATTACGGGAACTGCTGCTTCTGTTACGGTTGAACAAATGGTTACTTTGATTGTAAATAATACTTCGCCATCAGTAGCAGTTTTGACTTCGCCTGCAAGTGGGTCGAATGATCAAATGTTGAATACCACTTTGATGTGGGATGCCATGACAAGTGCATCAAGTTATTTAATTGAGATTTCTACAACGCCTGGATTTGGAAGTGATATTGTGGAAACTTCACCTGTCAATAACAATATGTACACGCCTCAAAATTTAGAATCTTTGACTGTTTACTTTTGGAGAGTGAGAGGAATAAATATTTGTGGAGAAGGAGTTTCTTCTAGCTGGTATTCTTTCCAAACAGCAGGCGACATATGTAATACATACACTAGTACAGATATACCAGTAATTATTTCTGAAAATAGTGCAGTAACGATTAATTCAGGATTATCTATTGCGGATGATTTTGTAATTACTGATGTCAAAGTTTCAATGGAAGTATCACATACTTGGATTGGAGATTTGAATGCTATTTTAACTTCACCTGGAGGATTGAATGTTTCTTTATTTGATCAACCTGGTGTGCCTGGATCTCAGTATGGATGTGGAGAGGATAATTTGCTATTAACTTTTGACGATGCAGCTTCAAATACAGCAGATGATTTAGAAGGTACTTGTGAAACCTCAGGAACTGCTATTTCAGGTACTTTTCAACCTATTGATGCGATGTCAATTTTTGAAGGTCAAAGTTCTATGGGAGCTTGGGATTTAGAAATGTCAGATGCATTTGATCAAGATGGAGGAGCATTGGAAACATGGAGTTTGGAAATTTGCTTTGCAGCACCTGCCGCAGCAGCACCAAGTTTGATCAATAATACTTTGACTGTGGCACCAAATGGATTTTCAGCTGTACCAAATAGTAACTTGGTAGCAACATCTCCAACAAGTACTTCTTTAGAAATTACTTTTATTATTTTAAGTCTACCAACGGAAGGAAATTTGACGATTAATGGAATGGCTGTAGGAATTGGTTCGACTTTTACACAAGCAGATATTGATAATAATATTTTAGTTTATACTAATACGAATGGAGCGGCTACAACTGACCAATTTAATTTTGACATTGTAACTCCTGATGGCGGATGGATTCAAAATGAACCATTTAACATTGTAATAGGAGCAGTAACTATTTCTGCAATTACAGTTATCGATTCACAGGTTGTTTGTTTCAATGGAACAGATGGTATGATTACCGTTAATGCAACAGGTGCAAATCCACCATTGGAGTATAGTTTAAATGGAGGAACTTATCAAACAGATAATACTTTCTCAGGTCTTTCTGCAGATACTTATACCGTAGAAGTAAAAGATGCAATGGGGAATATAATCATAACCAATTCTGTGATTATTAATAATCCTGATGAGATAGTTGCTTCTTCCAATCTAGCTGTCAATACTGTTACGATTACTGCGATGGGAGGAACTGGAACATTAACTTATAGTAGTGATGGAACCAATTTTCAAGCGAGTAATATCTTTTCGGATTTAGCGAATAACACCTACACATTTACTGTTATGGATGAAAATGGTTGTACGGTTACAACTATGGAAACAATTAATTTGATTCAAAGTGCTGCTGTTGCGACAACAGGTACTTCTTGTGAAAATGGATCAGATGGAACGTTAACGGTAAGTAATGTCGTAGGAGGAGATGCTCCATATTTGTATAGTATTGATAATAATAACTTTGGAGGAAGTGCTGAATTTACAGGATTGACTGCAGGGAATTATACCGTTTATGTGATGGATTCAAATGGAAACACTTTCAATGCTGGTTCTTATTTAGTAGGAAGTGCACCTTCACTTTCTGTAACAGGAATGGCAAATGATAATAATCTTACTGCAACAGGATTAGGAGGAACTGGAACATTACAATACAGTATTAATGGTACTGATTTTCAAGCAAGTCCAGAATTTCTAAACTTGCCAAATGAGACTTACATTATTACGGTGATTGATGAAAATGGATGTACGTCTGTTTCTGGAGAAATTTTAATTGACTATACAAGTCTTAATGAAATTGATTTTGACTTGTCATTTGATTTATTTCCAAATCCAACACAAGCTCAATTGACCATCGAATTAAATCAACTGACGGAACAAAAATTATCCTTCCAGATCTTTGATGTAGCGGGTAAATTAGTTCAAGAGGTTCAATTCTCTAAAAACAATTCTTATTTGAAAGCACAAGTAGATGTTTCGCGATTAGCAGCGGGAAGTTATGAGGTGATGCTATCTGATGGAGAAATGTTTGGAAGAGCTAGGTTTGTAAAAATGTAGAGATAAAATACTTTTTAGAAATAAGAGAACCAAGTTTCCAGAGATGGAGGCTTGGTTTTTCTCTTTTTCAACGAAAGATAAAATGGGTTTGATAAAATAGCCAAAACCGAGTACCAATCATTTTTTTTATTTTCCTAAAAAAACCTCAACAATCCTTCATTTTCAACGTTTTTTAAAAGAATTTCAAATAATAAATTTTTCAGGTAAAAAATCCAAAAAAGCTTATCTTTGCGCCCAATATGAAGAACTTTAGAAATTTTTGTGTGATAGCCCATATCGATCATGGGAAAAGTACCCTTTCTGACAGACTGTTAGAATTTACTCAGACCATCTCCGAGCGGAATATGCAAGACCAAGCATTGGATGATATGGACATTGAAAGAGAACGTGGTATTACGATTAAAAGCCATGCGATCCAACTATATTATAACCACTCTGATGGCGAAAAATATACCTTCAACCTTATAGATACTCCTGGACACGTAGATTTTTCCTACGAAGTATCACGATCCATTGCAGCCTGTGAAGGAGCACTTTTGTTAGTCGATGCTTCTCAAGGAATTCAAGCGCAAACTATTTCCAATCTATATTTAGCAATAGAACATGATTTAGAAATCATTCCTATTCTGAATAAAGTAGATATGGAAAGTGCGATGATCGACGAAGTCTCGGATCAAATTATAGACTTGATTGGTTGCGACAAAGAAGAAATTGTATTGGCAAGTGGAAAAACAGGATTGGGTGTTCAAGATATTATGAATGCTATTGTTGATCGAATTCCAGCTCCAAAAGGTAGTGTGGATGCACCACTTCAAGCATTGATTTTTGATTCAGAATTTAACTCTTACCGAGGGGTAATTGCTTATTTTAGAATCTTAAATGGTACAATGAAAAAGGGCGACAAAATTCATTTTGTCAATACTGATAATGATTATAACGCTGATGAAATTGGTGTTTTGCAACTCAAGCAAATTCCTAAAAAAGAATTAAGTGCTGGAAATGTAGGTTACGTCGTAACCGGTATCAAAACTTCCAAAGAAATTAAAGTTGGAGATACGATCACTTTGACTGAGAATCCATGTGAAGAAGGTATTCAAGGATTCGAAGATGTGAAGCCGATGGTTTTTGCGGGGATCTTTCCAATCGAAAATGAAGACTTTGAAGACTTGCGAGATAGTTTGGAAAAATTACAATTGAATGATGCCTCTCTAGTTTTTGAACCGGAAACGTCTATCGCCTTAGGATTTGGTTTTAGATGTGGATTCTTGGGAATGTTGCACTTGGAGATTATTCAAGAACGTTTATCCAGAGAGTTTAACCAGGAGGTAATTACAACGATTCCCAACGTTACTTACTTTGCCAAGACGACCAAAAGAAATAGTGAAAAGTTTTTAGTAAACACACCTGCTGATTTGCCAGATCCTTCTTTGTTAGATTTTGTAGAAGAGCCTTACATTATAGCTCAGATTATTACCAAGCCAGAATATATTGGATCCATCATGTCATTGTGTATGGACAAAAGGGGAGAGATGCAAAAGCAAATTTATCTATCAGAAACTCGAGTGGAATTGACGTTCCATATGCCTTTGGCTGAAATCGTTTTTGATTTTTATGATAAATTAAAATCGATTACTAGAGGTTATGCTTCTTTCGATTATTCTCCTTTGGATTATCGTCAATCGAGTTTAGTAAAGTTAGATATGTTGCTTAATGGAGAACCTGTGGATGCACTTTCAGCTTTGGTACACAGAGATAAAGCGCAAGCATTTGGTAAAAAAATATGTTCTCGATTAAAAGATTTATTACCTCGACAACAATTTAAAATTGCCATCCAAGCATCCATTGGAGCAAAAGTTGTGGCGAGAGAAACGATCTCTGCACTTCGAAAAGATGTAACTGCCAAATGTTATGGAGGTGATATTTCACGTAAACGTAAACTCCTCGAGAAGCAGAAAAAAGGTAAAAAGAAAATGCGTTCCATCGGAAATGTAGAAGTGCCGCAAAAAGCATTTTTACAAGTTTTGAAATTAGACACGTAATTTTTATAAAACTTGTCTTTAAAAAAACAAAAAAAGCTGTTGAATCTAATTCAACAGCTTTTTTTGATTTATAAAATGTTATTTTTGATTTAAAAAAATAGACAAAATGAAATTTAATTACATCTACCTAATCGTATTAGCCGCAACATTTTTATCGATAAATGCTTGCAACGAGCCAACTTCAAAAACTGAAACTACAACTGTTGAGCAAAAAGAATTTCCAGCATTTTTCCAAAAAGTTTTAGATGCTCATGGAGGATTAGAAACATGGAATAAAATGAATACTTTAAAATTTTCAAGTACTCGAAGAGCACCAATAACGAACTATACCATTGATTTAAAAAATCGAAAAGAAATCATCGAAGCTGAAGGAAAATACACTTTAGGAAATGATGGAAAAACAGTTTGGGTGAGTCCTGCAAGAGATTCTTTTCCTGGGAAGAATCCACGGTTTATGAAAAATTTGACTTTCTATTTTGTAGCGATCCCTTTCGTTTTAGCAGATGATGGAGTGAATCTAACTGACCTCGGAAGCAAAGAAGTGAACGACCGTAAATACAATGTTATAAAAGCCACATTCGGCGAAGGAGTTGGTGATGCCTCAGAAGATCAATATCTACTTTACATCAATCCAAATACCGATAAAATTGATTTTATCAATTACTCCGTTACCTATTTTGATAAAACAAAAGCGACGAAATACAATGCTTTAAAATACGAATGGCAAAATGTAAATGGTTTGTTATTTCCAGAAAAATATATCGGTTACAAATGGGAAAATGAAGAATTAGGAGAAATTCGATATGAGTCGCCATTTGAAAAAGTGAGTTTCTCGGAAGAGAAAATGGAGGAAACGATTTTTGATATCCCTGAGGGCGCTTGGATAGAAAACTAAAAAAGCATGGTTCAAAATCCAACTATAATTCAAAGAATCCTTTTTGTTGGAATGTCAATATTTTTGATTTTGCAATCGTATTGGATTTTTATGGGATTGGAATTTGTTGATAATCCTTCTTGGATTACGCAATTGATTTTTGCGTTGGTTTTTAATTTATTTATTACAGGGGTTTTTGCCTTTGCAGGATTTGTTTTACCTACAGAAAAATTAATGCCATCGAAATATTATGAAATCAAAGATGCTAAGAAAATAAATTTTTGGTTTAAAAAATTAAAAGGCGAATGGTTCCGAAATTTCTTATTAAAAACTGTTTGGCGAAAAAAGACCGCTCAAAAAAAGTTTTTCGATGGAACAATTAGCGGAATAAATAACTTTGAGGTACAAACACAAAAATCAGAATTTGGTCATCTGATTCCATTTGTCATCATTTCTTTACTTTGTGTTTATTTTGCTATGAGAGGTTTTTGGTGGGCGGTGTTTTTTACGACTTTGGTAAATGTGATTTTTAATTTTTATCCAATTTTATTGCAACGGCATCATCGTGGAAGACTAGCGAGATTGAAAAAGATTTTAATTTTAAAAAAGAAAAAATGAGATTCGAAGAATACAGTATTTCTCCTGAAATCAAAAAGAACCTTGCGAAACTTGGTTTCAAAAGACCAACCGATATTCAATTCAAATCGATCCCTTCGATTTTGAAAGGAGAAGACGTGCTAGCGATTGCGCAAACTGGAACAGGTAAAACGGCAGCTTTCGCCATTCCCGTCATCAATATGATTGACGAGAAAAAACGAATCAAACGACCTGATGGAATTAAATGTTTGGTGATGGTTCCGACGCATGAGTTGGTGATTCAATTGACCGAGGTTTTTATCAAATTAAGTCGCCATACAAGAGTAACTACTTTTGGGATATACGGAGGGGTGGAGCAAGATCCTCAGATTGAGAAATTAGAAAAAGGTGTTGATATTTTGATTGCTACTCCAGGACGATTGTTTGACTTGCGAAGTCAGCGGCATTTGAATTTGGAACGAATAGAAATTCTGATTTTGGATGAAGCGGATCATATGTTGGATTTGGGATTTATCGGAGACATTCAAGATTTGATGCAACACTTACCTAAAAAAAGACAGACACTTTTTTTCTCAGCGACCATCAATCAAAAGATTAAAAAACTGGCGTACTCGCTAGTTACCAATGCCATTCGAATTCAGATTTCTCCAAAAAATCCAGTTG
The DNA here is from genome assembly GCA_937981555.1 of uncultured Saprospiraceae bacterium. Classification (GTDB taxonomy): domain Bacteria; phylum Bacteroidota; class Bacteroidia; order Chitinophagales; family Saprospiraceae; genus CAJQQY01. The sequence goes on along the minus strand of CALJOK010000044.1, from coordinate 128,936 downwards.
CTAAAAATGTCAATCACAAAGTCATTTTTGTATCTATGGATGATAAACGATTTTTCTTAGAACGAATAATCAACGAAAATGCAGATAGTAAAATCTTAGTTTTTGTCCGAACAAAAGTACGTGCGGAACGAGTAAAAAAAGCCATGGGAAGAGTTGCTATCGAAAGCATCACCATTCACGGAGACAAAGATCAACGCGATCGAAATCTAGTCATGAATCAATTCAAATCTGGCGATGTAATGTTACTCATCGCAACTGATGTCAGCGCACGTGGAATTGATATTCCAGATGTGGACATCGTGATTAATTATGATTTGCCAGACAAAGATGAAAATTACGTACACCGAGTTGGTCGAACTGGTCGAGGAAAAAATAAAGGAAATGCTTATACATTTTGCAGTAAAGAAGAAGAAGAAATGCTTGCTGATATTCAAGAGTTTTTAGGAGAAAAAATTGAAGTTTTAGACATTGGAAAAAAAGAATATTTCGAGACGATAGATTTTTCAAATGATACTTCAGGCGACATTAAATCGATGCTAAAGGAAATTGAGGAGCATGAAAAAGGAAGGCGTAAAAAAAATAAAAAGAAGAAGCGATAACCTTTAAGTTGTCTTATTTCAACAGATTATCATCAATCGATTCTGTCCAGTTTTTTCCTTTGGTGCACGGTGAACACAAGGAGGAACTTGACTTTCAGGATGATCAATAGCCAATCGCCATAAGTGGCCAATACCTAAGTTGATAGGCTGTGCCAGAGGCTTAGCTTGATAATGTAGATCAAAGAAATATTCACTTAAAAAAGATTCAAAACCTTCCTCACCTTCACCATATAATTTTTTGAGTTCCTCCCGAATTTCGGGAATAAGTACTTTTTGGTTGGCTTGCGAATTGGGTAATATTTCACTCGACTCTCCATAATAAGTACATAAAAAAGTATCGACAGGAATAGGAGAGCGATCTACATGAAAGGAATAAACATCAGTAGGAAAAAATGGGTAGGAATCATCTCTATCATAGCACTTGATTAGATTAAGAATTGGAGATGCGCCATGAGCCTTCAACAGCTTTAAATCATTTAAAAGAATTTCACGGGCAAGCTGCCCTTGTTCACTCAACTTAAGTTCACGAAGTTCATTTGTATCAAGAGTTGCTATATTCTCGTTTAATTCTATCTTTTCAACAATCTCAGAAAAGTCACCAATTAGTTGACGAGTCCAGCACATCGCATTTATTTTTCCGTGAAAAGGAATGGAAACTAGGTCTTGAAAATTCGTGACACATTGAATTTGATCCTCAGCATGAGATAAATCTATCATAGTCGGTAATACTCAATTTTGAAAAAAAGTAAAGAAGTACTTTCGTTTTAGAACTTAGTCAAAATTACGTTTTTTTTTTTGAGTAAAAGTTATCCCGATCGAATTTAGATAAAGTGACTTGATGGTTTACTTTTAGAAATGAATAAAACTTACTTTTGTAAAGTATTTTAAAATAAAAAAATTAATGTCAAGATTACAGCCAGTAACAATAAAAGAAATAGCCAGAGAAATATTCAATGGTAACACTTGCTATATTAATAAGAGATCTGCAAAAATCACCACCATTGATCATTCAATTGAAGATCCTGAGAAGCTAGTTGCCCAAGAACAAACGCAAGCTGAATTAGAAAAGAAAATAGAAAAATATGTAAAAATAGAAAAGCTTACTGCGGAAAACGAAATGAGAATCATGAAAGATTTTCTAGAAGAGCTTCCAGATAAATCTATTCGCAAACAATTATCAAACGCTTTAAATCGGAAGAACCCTGTTCGGAATTTTAATCAGGCTGTAGAAAGTGATATGGAATTAAATCAACATTGGAGAAATTTTAATTTTGAAGAGTATCAGCGATGGGTGTCTAATTTTATGATTGACGCTTATAACTATTAAGGTCTGAGGGGGTATTCTAATCTCTCTCGTCTGTGCCTCCAACATTAAACTGCTTATCTGGTAATAAATTTATGATGTTGTATTATGAGGCAAAAAAAAAACCCCATTTGCAAATTAATGCAAACGGGGATTTTTTTTACTTAAATAAATTAAGCTAAAATTTTATTTCGCGCATGCTGCGTTATAAGCAAATACTGCTTTTTCAAATTGAGACCATTTTGCTTTTCCATATTCTTTCTTCACTTCTTTGCAATCGCCAAAAACTTCTTTAAACATTTTTTTATAAGACTTTTTTGTCAATTTAAATGCAACACCATTATCAATTCTAATATAGTAAGATTTGTCTTTTCCTCCAGCTACTTTAATTCCAGCAACTCCAATACCAGCGGTTTCACCAGCAAAAGGATTGTGATAAACTTTGATTCGGCTACAAGTTCCAGGGTTTAATAATTGCATCAATAAAGTCCGTTCTTTCTTTTTTACTTTTACTTGTGCTTTTTCAAAAAAAGCATAACCATCTTTGATTCGATCAAGATCATAAAGTCCAGCATCCCATTGAGTTGCATCTGTAAGAAATTCATCGAATTTAAAGAATTTGTCAATCCCACTTTGAGGAAGATATGCATAGTTGATTTCTTCAATTGGCACCTCCATTTTATCTCCTGCTTCGTTTTTAATTTTCACTCTCTTAACTAATCCTTTTTTACGATTAAGTTTTTTTACCGTTCCTTCCATCTCAGATCCATCTTCCTTCACGATATAAGTTGTCTTTTTATGAGAAACAGATTCGAAGGGTTTTAAAAATTTTTGAGCTTGAACAGAGAAGCTTGCAATGAAGCTAAAGACGAGAACCATTAAGGTTACTTTTTTCATAATTGTTTATTTTTTGATTTAAAAAAAACGAATATACTCTTTTAATATTTTAATAAAGAATTACTTTTTGGATTCAAATTTTCATTTTTTGTGTAGTAAATTTGGAGGTCAAATAGTCTGAAAAATAAAAATAAAACCTGTGAGAAAATTACCTTTACTTCTCTTTTTTCTTCTTCTCTTTTTTTGGTCAAGCGGTCAAACTGAAAACCTTTCTGTCGAAATGGCTATCGAACCGTGGAAGGCATCTTACCCAAAAGAATTACCTCCGCTCGAAGTTTTAAATGAAATTGATACGATTCGTCCAGGACTTTATAGATCAAGTGTGGGGCGAAATTTTGGTTATTTTACGGGTGAATATTATCAAGGTTTTTTTAGTGACACGGAAACGATCATTCCTTTCGAATATTATTTGTTGCCAAGAACATATAGTAATTATATGATCGTGAAAAATCAAAAAGCTGGAGTTATTGATAGCTTGAATAATTTTATCATCCCAATGATTTACAGTTCGCTTTCACCAATGAATCAGGAAATTCCTTTGATGGAAAATAAATATTTGAAAGCATGGATTGGAAAAAAAATGGGACTTCTTGATTTTACTGGAGAGGTCATTATTCCAATCGAATATAAAAAAATTAAAGAGATTGCTCCCGATCTTTTTACTATTGAAAATATGGAAGAAAAAATTGGTTTAGCGAATTTGAATAACGCTTCCGCTAATACATTTACGGAGTGCAAATACAATGATGGTATTAAATTATTAAATGAAAAATTCTACAGAGTTGGTGTTAAAACAATAAAAGATAATAGTGTAATTCGAAGAGTTGGTTGTATTGACTTAGAAGGAAAAGAACTCGCTCAACCTATTTATAGAAACATAGAATTATCAAATGATGGAAATTATATAATTGCTTTTGATGGTCAAATGTCAAGGATGTTTGATCAAAATGGAAAATTAGTTTTTCAAAAAGATAGTGTCGATGTTAAGAATTTAGTCAAAGGAATTTACACCTTTAATATATCTAGAAAACAATTTATTTTTCGAAATGATTTTCAAGAAATAGTTGAATTGGAAAATCAAGCAATGAAAACGGTGACGCCAGATTTTTATCTAGACACGAAAATTTATAAGCATAGAAGTCAATGGTTGTCAATAAGAAAATCTGGCGTGAAGGACTATTTAGGGAAAGAAATTTTACCGCTTGAATTTGATGAAATAATATACGCGAATGATCATTTATTTTTTGCTAACAAAAAAGGTCAACCACTTTTTGCCGCTTACAATCAAGCAGGAAGAGAGATCACTCCACCGACTTATTCTCAGGTGAAAAAAGGAAAGGAGTACACATTTGTTAGAAAACCAGCTGCCTTAAAATTTGCAATGCTTAATCAAGCAGGAAAAGAAATTACTCCTTTTATCTATGATGAAATTATTGTTAAATCAAATTTTGCAAAAAGAACAACTGAAATATTAGGAAAAAAGAATGACGAAATAATTGTTTTGGATTCCAATGGAAAAGAAATTGGAACAAAGGAAAACCCAGAACAATACCGCTATGATTTTTATGGAGAAAGATTTAATAAATTAAACTTAGCTGCTAGTCAAGATTTAAAAGAGAATCGCTATCAACATATCCTAGAAAATGATTTTTTGATTCAATATAATTTTAACGAAGACTCGACAGGACAGAAACTTATTTTTACAAAAGACAAAAAAGGAAATGAAGTAATGATTGAAATCCCTTTTTTTAGAACTGTTTCGGGAATTGGATTTTCAGGAGGAGAGGAAATGCTTTGGTTGTTTTTTGACAATGAAAAAATTAAAGGTAATCCTTTAAAGTCTACTTTGAAAAAACTTCAACAGCAAGGACTTTTAAAGGAGATGGAATTTTATCCCATCAAATATAATTCATTAGACCGAACTATTTTTTCCAACAAATTTTCTACATCCAAAATTGATTATCAAAAAGGCAATTTGGAAGAGAAGCAAAAATTGAAAAGCCTTTTGGAGATTCAAAGTAAGTTGCAAGATCAAATGGTTTACGAACCACTTTATAAAGAAGAAGCTCCCAGGGTTTGGATCAATTTAGAAACGCAGGAATGTTTTTTGATTAATTTGAAATCGACAAAATTACGCTTTAGTAAAGTGTATTTTCAAGATGGGAAATGGTACTTAGGAAGTTCCAATAGCCAAAATCCTGCGACTGAGAATTCTGATTCGTTTTTGTATTTTCAAAATATTAATTACCTCAATGAAGAGCAAGAAATCGTCAACGGAACACTTCGATTAAATTATAAAGAAGATGCGCAACATTCATTTTTGAACTATTAAATTGACTGTGATTATTGCGATGATAATGCTAGTCGTTGTAGGAAATTCTTCGATTGAAGATTTGCATCGGGAACTGATGGGGGAGAGAAGTGTGGATTCTTCAAGGGAAAAATACATCAATGGATGATTCAGATAATAAAATAAATTTGAAAAAAGAGCTTCTAGATTTTAAGAATCTGGAAGCTCTTTTTTTGATAAAAAATCAATCACATAAATTATTTAGAAAATAAAACTAGGTATCAGTTGACACATCGTCCCAATCTTGATTTTGATAATTTGTCAACCAATTTATGGCATAATGTCTTTCGAAAATGATACTTGGATTTATATTCCCTGCTACTTGCTCTCCTTTGATTCTAGCATCGACACAAGCCCAACTCATGCGATAAATTTTATCTGATTCATCTAGAATTTCTGAAGCACTTTTTAATTGGATAGAATTTTTTAGTTCTTCTTTATTGGTTTTGATCAGCGCTCCAACGATTGCTTGAACATCGCAAATTTCATTAGGGAATTTCAATTTATCCATTTTTCCCAAAGCCCAAAGCATCACATATAAACTTTCATACCTCCAAGTTGCGTAAGCTCGGTCTTGGTCATTTAAGTTTTCCATTTGGAAAATATTAGATTCTTTGGGAGAGAGAGAATCGATTTTTTTATCGTGAATTAATTTTTCTAAATGTTGTTGTTCGATACCTTCTCCTTTGGCAGCCGTTACCATCAAAGCATAAGCTCTATCAATAATTTCGTCAGCGCTTCGAATTTTGGTCTCTTCAAGAGATTCGACGCAAGGCAAATGTTTATTCACTTTTATTCCATGTGAATTTAAAAAAAGTTCAGATTTTGTTTTTCGATTTATCTGGTCTTCAGTAGCATTTTCCACAGGTGCGTCATAATATTTAGACTCAATATTTACTTCAAGGTCTTGAATTCCACAATTGCCATTGGCATCTAAAATCAAATCAAAATTTTTATCGAGAAAATGTTGGCTATCTGAATTATTAAAAACTTTAGAAGGTTGAGCAAAAATAAATGCATCTAGTTCCTGCACAATATTGTCGAGAACAGTTTTGAATTCAGGAATGATTTCAGGTTCAGCCATAAAAGGCATTTCGCAATTAGCAGCTAGAACTTTGTGAACCAGTTTACTTTTTACTGCATCATTTTGAGGAGAAATTGATTGTATAAAATTAGCCATGCCTGCCAAGTTTTGAGTCAGTCCACATTCGACTTCTTTTATTTTGTAAGATGGGTTTTGTCTTTGACGGTAATTAATTTTTAGGGTTTTATTTTTTCCGAAGAAACCTCCTTTGATCGTTGCGATGAGAGATTTATTCATTCCTCCGTCGTTAAATTCTACCTTAGCTTTTGGTAAATTTTCTTTGACGATTTGGACAACTTTTTCGAAGTTGAGATAATGAGAGTAGATCGTACAATTTTCCATAACTTTATTTTTAATATTTTTTAATAGACAAAAATATAAATCTTACTAGAATTAACGAATAGAATTTTAAAAAAAAAATAGCCCTCAAAACCAAAGTCTTGAAGGCTACTTTTAAAAGATAATTTCAAAAAATTATCCTAATACTTTATTGTCTTTTACGTATGGTTGATTATACATTCTTACCCCTGTAGCAGAGTGGAATGCATTGGCAATCGCAGCACCTGCAGGAGGCAAAGTAGGTTCACCAAGTCCTGTTGGAGATTTTCCATTATCGACATAATGCACTTCAATTTGAGGCGCTTCATCCATTCTGATTAAGCGATATTTATTGAAATTTTCCATTGAAGGTTGGCCGTTTTCAAAAGTGAAATCACCAAACATTGAGTGACCAATTCCATCAATCACACCACCTTGAATCAAGTTAGTTGCAGCTAAAGGATTGATTACAATTCCACAATCCACTACACAAATTACTTTTTCTACTTTTGGCACATCATCTACCACTTTGACTTGAGCAACTTGCGCCACATAAGTATTGTGAGAATAAAATGCGCTAAATCCAAGATGTGTTCCAGAAGGAGTATTTCCCCAGCCGCCTTTTTCTGCTGCCATTTTTATAGCTGCAATAAATCGGTCAGGTTCATAATTTCCTTTTGCCATCAAACCTTGTTTCGCTATTTTTAATTTCTCTTCATCCTCTATTTCTTCTTCCAGTTTTGTGTGAGCATCGAATGCCACCTTTGCTTGCTCCAAGATATCCAAACGCATTTGCACCGCGTCTTGTCCAGTTTTTTGCGCCACCTCATCTAGGAAACTTTGCTCAGCTGATGCTAAGAAATTAGTGTAAGGCGCTCGCCAAGCACCTGTCGAAACATTACTTTCGAGAGAATGATTATCGCATTGATAATTACCGATTCCAGAAGCTGGAAATCCATCAGCCAACGACGACCACATATTTCCATTTACAGCAGCTTCAATCAAATGATAACCTGTAATTTTGTTATCCTTGATTGCTGCTCGAATTTTATAATGTACGGCAGGACGATAAGTTCCCGCTGTCATATCATCTTCCCGTGACCAGACTACTTGAATTGGTGTTTTGGTTTCTTTAGAAATTTGAACCGCCTCCAAAGCGAAATCGCCATAAAGTCTTCGACCAAAACCACCACCCATTCGAGTCATTTGCAAATCAATTTTTGCAAATGCTTTTTCTGTAGCGGCCTTTGCAGCATCCTTATCTTCTGGATCATGCTCTTCAATCAGGTTGAGCAAACCAGCCACTCGACCTCGAGTCCATTCAGGTGTTTGAATTGGTCCAACGAGTTCTACTTTTTGGTCAGTTACATTAGCGAAAAAATTCATTGGTTCCATGCAGTTATGAGGCAAGAACGGAGACTCATAAGTTCTTTCAATAATTTCATCTGCTTGCGCAAATGCTTGATCAGGATCTCCATCCAATCGAACTGGTTTCTCTGCTCGACTCTCGGTCAACTTATTTAAAGCTACTTTATGATTGGTGGTATTTTCTCCTGGAGAGGAATTCTCCCAAACTGCTACTAAGGCTTCCTTCCCTTTCATGGCAGCCCAAGTTGAGTTAGCGACCACAGCAATTTTATCCAACATCACATCTTCCCCTTTGAATTTTTGTCGCTGAGGGATTTGCATTTTAACTACCTTTTGTACTCCTGCAATTTTTAGTGTAGCAGTATCATCAACTGAAACTAATTTTTGACCAAAGGCAGGTGATCGCAAAACTGCTGCATACATCATTCCATCTCGCTTCGTATCAATTCCGAAAAGTGGTTTTCCAGTAATGATATTTTCCATATCGACATTACCTCGATCAGTTCCGATGATTTTATAATCTTTAGTTTCTTTTAATTTGACATCTTCCTCTTTTGGAACTTCCATTGTTGCAGCCACTTTTGCCACATCACCAAAACCTAGCGTTTCTCCTTTTCCATTAGAAATCATTCCGTCAACGACAGTACATTCAGTAGGATCAATTTCCCATTGTTGGGCAGCAGCATTGACTAGCATTCGCTTAGCCGTTGCACCAGCCATTCTTAAACTTTTCCAGCCATGACGAATTGATTGACTTCCACCTGCGACTTGGCGACTATACCATTCCGTATTCAATCCAGCTTGCTCGACTATCACGTCTTCCCATTTTACATCGAGTTCTTCCGCGACGATCATCGGCATGGAGGTTTTGATATTTTGTCCAATCTCAGGGTTTGGTGAATAAATAGTCACCATACCATTGTCACCTATTTTTAAAAATGCATTGATACCAAACCATTCCTTAGGCATGGCTTTGATTGGAGTAACATCCTTAGGAGAATTACACGAACTCCAATTGAATCCTAAAACTAAACCACCACCCGAAAGCGCAGATAATCTTAGAAAATTACGACGATTAACTTTATTTATATTTTCCATAATGAATTATGATTAAGATCTTTTTTTGAAAAAATAATACTTAACTATTAACTATTCATAGTTAATCATTAACCGTTTTTTGCCGCTGTTTTGATCGCTGCTTTGATTCGGTTATAGGTACCACATCGGCAAATATTTCCACGCATGGCATTATCAATATCGTCATCACTAGGAGAGGGATTATTGCTAAGTAAAGCTGCTGCATTCATAATCTGACCTGCTTGGCAATAACCACATTGTGGAACATCGTGTTGGCGCCAAGCATCTTGTAAAGGGTGAGATGCATCAGCTGAAAGACCTTCAATGGTAGTTATTTTTTTGTCCTCAACTGCTGAGACAGTAAGTTGACAAGATCGCATTGCTTGTCCGTTGAGGTGAATAGTACATGCGCCACATTGAGCAATTCCGCAACCATACTTGGTGCCGACTAACCCAATTGTGTCTCGCAAAACCCAAAGCATCGGAGTATCAGACTCTGCTTCAACGGTTTGCATTTTTCCATTAATGTTTAGATTGTAAGTTGCCATAAGATTCGGTATTTTATTTTTATGGCAAAATAATTAAAAAATGTGAGAATGAGTGTGGAGGAGGAAATGTTTTACAAGGATTTAACAACTAGAAAATTTGATGTAGTATTATGGTTGAGCAAATAAAACTTGAAATTACTTTGACAATGTCCTGATTAGTTTTGTTTACTTTTGTTTTATTCAATTATGAAAAAGTAAATAATGAAAGACATCGCAGGAAAAGAGGATATCAAAATATTTGTAGATAAATTTTACGGAAAGATACGAGAGGATAAAAAACTAGGGCCAGTTTTTGGTGGACGGATCCCAGATGAAAATTGGCCAAAGCACTTGGAAAGAATGTATAGTTTTTGGAATACGATTTTGTTTTTCCAAAGAGAATATACGGGCAATCCATTTCAAAAACATATTGGTTTACCTGTAGATACTTCTCACTTCGAACATTGGGTGGTACTTTTTCATCAGACGATTGATGAAAATTTTGAGGGTGAACAAGCTGAAGAAGCCAAACGTCGAGCAGATAATATGGGGAAATTATTTAGCCATAAATTACAATATCTCAAAGACAATCCAAATTTTAAACCGATCGTTTGATTCAAAATATTTATAATGAAATACCTATCTGCCATTAAGGCAATTATAATTTTTGGGATGTTGCTTTTTTGTAACAATACATTTGCGCAAGCTGCGAGAAACTCTATTGTGTTGGAAAAACCTACCGTAAATGATATTTATTATCGAGGAACAGGAGCCTATTTTGCCAAAAAATATGATGTGGCAATTCTATACTTTGATCGAGTGATTAGAATGGATAAAGAATTTCATTCGAAGGCGTATAACAAGCGAGGGCAATGCAATTATAATTTAGAAAAATACGATGAAGCTCGAATTGATTATGATAAAGCGATAGAAAATGCGCCACGATTTGCCGAGGCATATAATAGTCGAGGTGCTTTAAGTTTGTATTTAAAAAATTATGATGAGGCGCTCGATGATTTCAATGAGGCGATTGATTTGAATCCTCGATATTCAGATGCTATTTTTAATAAAGGTCAAGTGTATGTGGAGAAAAATGAATTGGATACAGCGATTACATTTTTTACTAAAGCCATAAAATTGAATAGTTATGAGTATGATTATTTTTATACAAGAGGGATGACTTATCATGATTTAGCATTATATGATTCTGCTATTGTTGACTTTGATTCAGCGCTGATGATTGATCCTGAAAATATAGAGGCGTTGAAATTTAGAATAAAAAGTAATATTGAAATTGGTGAATTTGACTTAGCTATGGAGGACTTTGAAGAAGCGCTTATGTTAGATTCAACCGAACTTTGGATTTGGAATAATCGAGCTGGATTACATGTTGATATGAATGAAATAGAAAAGGGAATTGCGGATTATACTAAAGCGATGGAGTTGGCACCCGACACGGTTTATTTGTATAAAAATAGAGGGATCGCTTTTCGGAAATTGAAACAATATAACAATGCTATTGCGGATTATACTAAAGCTTTAGTAATTGATTCGAATTATACTGAGGCGTACAATAACCGGGGATATGTTTATGATTTGATGGAAAAAAATGAATTGGCGATTTTGGATTTTTCAAAATCTATAGAGTTAGACCCTGTGCGTGCAGCATACTCTTTAAATAATCGTGGTAACTCTTATCGGAAGTTAAAGCAATTTGAGCTAGCTAAAATAGATGTTAAGAAATCATTAGAAATTGATAAAAATAATGGTTGGGCTTATGCGACACTTGCTTTTATTTTTGCGGACGAAGGGAATGATGAATTGTTTTTTGAGAATATTGAAATTGCAATTTCTAAACCGCTGGCTTATCCTTTGAAGGAGAAGTTGAAAGGGGAGAAGTCTTTGGAGAAATATAAAAATGATGAACGGTTTTTGAAAATTTTAGAGAAATCAAAGGGGTGATTTATTTAAGGATATAAGACATTTAAGAAACGTTTAAATTCTCATCTGTTTCTTAAATGTCTTATGTGGTTTAAGAAAAATCAAATCATCATCCATAAAACCATCCCCAAAACAACTGTCCGAAATCCCACCCAAGAAATAGTCATCGCAAATGGAACACCCAATAATTTACATCTTCGGATATGTTCAAAAAACATGATGCCTACCACAATTCCAAACATGGCAATTAATCCAATCAAAGAAATCGGGAAATAATAGTTGGCCAAAAGTACAGGCAATAAAAGTATTCCACCAATCATAGAAACAGTTGACATATTGCCCAAGTACTCCAAGGTCTTATCTTTTTTAAAAAAAGAAATCGCAGTCATCTGCCAGCCAATTTGACCAAAACAAATGATGAACTCTCTGACCCAATTATGTTCCCAGCCCAATTTTGCATTTAGGTGAAAAGCAAATTGATTTAAAACTAATCCAGTAAAGACTGCCACAAAAAAGATATAGATCCAGCGATATTTTTTATTTAATTCAGGCGTACAATCTCTTGCTTTTTCATTTTCCAAAGTTGGATAAATCACTTTTCGATTGTAAGAAATAAATCGATAGAGCCGTAAAAGAAAAACGTAAATTAATTTGCTGTGTAATATTTTTTTCAAAAAAACAGAACGATGAGCAACGATTTCAATCATTGCATCAATGCCATAATGAGTCGTAGAAGTTTCTGTATCTAAAAGGGCGATTTCATTTTTAGCTCGCTCCATGTCAATTTGATTAGCATAAAAATCATGGATAGTTTGATAAGGTGAAATAGTATTTTTATCAATCAATCCAATTTTAGAAAAGCACTTTCCATAAATATTACACATGGGACAATCTTGGTCGATGAGTAGTTTCCGATTCTTTAGCATGATAATATTTTTTAGTTTTTGAAAATGTCTAGAACAAAGATAGGTTAAAAAACATTAACTTTCAATTTTTATTGAAAATTCAATAAGTTAAAATAAAATTACTTCTGATACTTTTTTTAAACTAAAGCATAAAAAGATTCCCACTTTTGATTTCCTTTGTTCATTCAAAAATTACTTTTAAATAAAGCATCAAATGGCTGAAGATAAACGGGATGTTTGGTTGATCCCACTTTGCATTTTTATAGTGTATATAGTGTGGGGAACTACCTACTTGGGCAATGCTTGGGGAGTGAAAGTGATTCCGCCTTTCATGTTTTCGGGTATTCGTTTTTTGATTGCAGGAAGTGTCTTGTTGTTGATTTCTAGTTTTTTTTCACCCATCAAAATCACTTGGAATCAATTTAAGAATTTAGCTTTTGCTGGTCTCCTTTTATTTGGAATTGGCAATGGTTTGGTGACTTGGGCATTGCAATATGTAGATTCTGGCATTACAGCTTTAGTGATTTCATTAGAACCTTTAGTTGTAGCATTTATGCTTTGGGGCTATAAAAACCAAAAGCCTCAAATCAATACTTGGATTGGGATTGGGCTAGGGATTTTTGGAATGACACTTTTGGTTGGACAACCGAAATTTGTATCAAGTTGGGAATGGATGGTTGGATTTAGTTTTATCTTTATAGCGATGTTAGCTTGGGGATATATTTCGATTTGGATAGCTTCGGCTGACTTGCCTAAGTCTGTTTTTCAGAGTGCAAGTGTGCAAATGATTTTAGGAGGCTTGATGCTTTTAGCAACCAGTATAGGGATGCAAGAAATTCAAAATTTTGATTGGTCTACGTTGACCACAAGAGCAGTTGGCTCATGGATTTATTTGATGATTTTTGGTTCCATTCTCGCATTTTCGGCCTTCAATTATTTGTTATTAAAAGTTTCTCCTACTCGAGTTGTGGCTTCCTCTTATGTTCATCCTGTGATTGCGATATTTTTGGGTTGGTGGTTGAATAAAGAAGGCGTTTCATCGCAGTCAATTTTGGCAGCAGGAATTTTATTGACAGGAGTTATTTTTATTAATCGAGATAAATCGCATGCTTAGTTAACTATATATTTAGAATTTGTTCACTAAAAAATATTAAAAAATGAAAAAGCATATTACTCTAATTATTGTACTCTTTACAACCGTTTTTACTTTTGGTCAAACAGATGAAGGAAATAAATTGGTAGGAGGAACAGTTAGTTTTGGGACTCAGTTTGTGCAAAATAATGACAATCTTTTATTCCTTAATTTTAATCCTAACTATGGAAGATTTGTAACTGATCATATAGCAGCTGGTGCAGGTATTAATTTATTTTTTCAAAAAATAAGTAGCAATAGCAATGAAACTTCTTTAAGTTTCTTACCATTTGGAAGATACTATGTTGGTAATTCTGATGTCTTACAATTTTATGTAGAAGTGAAAGGAGGATTTATTTACCAAAGAACTAGTAATTCTGGTGGAGCCACAAATAATAACGGATTTCAAATAAACGCAGGACCAGGTGTGGCATTTTTTTTAAATGAAAATGTTTCTTTAGATTTTTTAGTTAATTATAGGTATTTACGGTTTGATGAATTTATAGTTGATAGAAGATTGATTTTTAATGTTGGATTTCAGATTTATTTGGATGGTGAATAGGATTTTGAAAAAAATAAAAAAAGGTGTTACCGTTCTAAAATGGTAACACCTTTTTTTATTAGGAATAGAATCTTAATTTTTCCTTACTTGGTAACGACTACCTTTTGTGAAATGACTCGTCCATCATTCAAGTGGAATTGTAAATGATATAATCCGTTAGTTGTAATTTTTAGAGTCTTATTTAGGAGGAAAGAATTTGTAAAAGTATTAGCGTTAGTCTTTTCAATTTTTTGCCCAATTGAATTATAAATAACAATATCTGTGATTTCCACATTCTCAAAATTCACTTGGAAGTTACCATCATTTGGATTTGGGAAAATTTCAATTTTTTCATTTTCTAACAATTCATTTACATTTGATGAATTATCATTGATGCAAGGAAAAGCTGCAATCTCATCTCGAATCGATGGTAGCAAACCATATAAATTGACACCAGGGCAAACGGTTGAACTACAAGCGTTAGGTGAGTCATTACCATCTAAATGGCCTGAAATATTATTTAAGTTAAAAGTTGAACTAGGATGTAAATCCATACCTTGAACATCAATATCTTCTTCGCAAGAACCCCAAGCAATAAAATTTTGAAGTGCATTAATTGCTTCAGAAGTCGGAGTGGCATTTTCATAATTTCCAATTACACAAATCCCAATTGTATTTTCATTCATACAACTAAAATGCGCTCCTTGTAGCCCTTGTCCACGCCCTTCATAAATAATTCCATTACCATCAATCAACCAATTATATCCAATGTCATCCCAACCGTTGGTACTAGTATGTAAATCATAATAGGAACGTACGACTGCTGCGAAATCAGAACTCGTCGTTTGTCCAGCTGAATGATGAACGATAAAATGAGAAGCGACCGTTGATTCTGGCGTAGTGTCAATCGGACAATCTCCCGAAGGACACCAACATGATCGTCCACAAATATCAGGTTGTGCGCAAGTGCAATCTGCATCGTTTCCTCGTGGATGAGCAGTTTCATTTTCGTCAGTATGACCAGGAAAGAAAAGTCGCAGATTGAAATCAGAAGGAAGAGGTTGATTAGATTTTAGTTGAATGAAATTAGTATTTGAATTTATTTCACCTCCAAAGTAAACAGTACGATTTGGCGTTTTACCTTCTGTCATAACTGGAAAAGGCATCCAAGGCGACCATAATTTTCTATTATCTTTTTGAGTTCGAAAAAAAAGTTGACCGTTGAAATTTTCTTTTTCCACAAAACCTGAAAGCATGATAAATGGAGTAGGAGTTGTATTTTTTACTTTTATCCTCAATGTAGAATAAGGGGAATCAGAACCAAGGTCAAGGAATTCTACGGAACGTTCGATTGAATTTTTACTTTGTCCAAAAATAGAAACAGATGTGATCATCATCAAAGCAAAAAGGAAAAGGTTGAGGGAGTTTTTCATATTTTTTATTTAAAAAACGTAAACGAAATATTCCTCAAAGCTAGAAAAAAAATGTGGTTTTGAGGAAGTTGCCCTAGTTGATTTTGAAGCAACTAATAGACAACTTCCTACTTATTTGGTTAGATCTTTTAAAGATTCTCTTTAAACATCTGGATTGCAATCGCAATCAAAATAATTCCAAAAACTTTTCGCAAAGTCGAAATTACCGTTGGTGAAATTTTATTTGATAACCAATCTGTTGATCTCAAAATAAAATAAATGAAAACTAAATTGACTACAATCCCAGCAATGATACTGATGTTGTCATATTCTGATTTTAGAGAAATAATAGTGGTTAAAGTTCCTGCTCCAGCCAATAATGGAAAAGCAATAGGAACGATACTTCCAGAACCTCCGTCGTCATGATGATCTCTAAAAATTCGGATACCTAAAATCATTTCCAAACCAATAAAGAAAATAATCAAGGCTCCAGCTAAAGCAAAAGAAGAAACTTCAATTCCAAAAACGCCTAAAATGGCTGCGCCAAAAAATAAAAATGCAATCATAATAATTGCTGCAAACCCAGTTGCAACTGATGCATTAATTTGAACTCCCTCTTTTTTCATATTTATTAAAATAGGAAGTGACCCGATGATGTCAATTACTGAAAATAAAATCAAACTGACTGATAAAATTGCTGTAATGTTCATTGTAAATAAATTTTAATAATAGAAGTAATTTTAAATACCTAGTTGTTTAATTATAACTGCAAATTAACTGCATTTTATTAAAACTTGCTTCATTAGTTGCTATTCTAAGTCATTATTTTCATTTTTGATTTTAATTAATGTCAAAAAATAAATTTTATTATTTTAATATTATGAAAAAAAATAAACTTGACCCGTTCGACCTTCGAATCATTCACGAATTGACAGTTGACGCTAGAATTCCTTTGGTTCAATTGGCTAAAAAATTGAAAGTTTCGAATACTTTGATCCATCAACGCATCAAAAAACTAAAAGAGGAAGGTATTCTAATGACCGCCTCTTACCAATTAGATCCTTGGAAATTAGGTTACCAGACTTCAGGTTACACACAAATCATGTTGGCTGATTCCAAACAACATCGCATGGTAGAAAAAGAATTAGAAAAAATTCCTGAAATTGTGGAGTGTGTAAATATATCTGGAAGATATGCTGTCTTGGTTCGGATTTTTGCCAAAAATAACAGACACTTGCGAGATATTATTTATGAAAAAATATTGGGAATCGAAGGCGTGGAAGGAACCAATACGACAATCTCATTTGAGACAGCATTTTCTAGAAATGTCCCTTTAGTTTTGGAAGATGGGGCAGGGGAGTAATTACTAATCTTTTAAAATATTAAATTGGAAGATCGACGTTTAGAAATAATTTATCAAGATCAATATCTGGTCGCAATCAATAAGCCTAATGGCTTGCTCGTACATCGAAGTCCGATTGCTGCAGATGCAAGTGAGTTTGCTTTACAAATGTTACGGGATCAAATTGGACAACATGTTTTTCCCATTCATAGATTAGATCGTAAAACTTCAGGTGTTTTACTTTTCGCTCTAGATAAAGAAACGACAAAATTAGTACAAGATGAATTTCTCCAAAATCGAGTTTTAAAAAATTACCTCGCGATTGTTCGCGGTTTTTTTCCAGAGAAGATCGAAGTAGATTATCCGTTAACCAATGATCGAAATAAAAAACAGGAGGCGGTCACTCATTTTTATAACAATAAACACACGGAAGTAAAAATTCCTTTTGGAAAACATCCCACATCAAGATATTCTCTTATTGAGGCTTTTCCAAAAACTGGTCGACAACATCAAATTCGAAAACACCTTAATCATCTCCGACATCCAATCATCGGCGACCGACCTCATGGTTGCAATAAGCAAAACAAATTTTTTAAAGAAAGGTGGAATATGATGACGATGCTTCTGCATGCACAAGAGTTGAAATTTAAGCACCCTTATGAAGAAAGAGAGCTGGTTTTGCAAGCGTCGTTAAATGAAGAATTTTTGCGAATGAAGAAAGAGTTGAATTTATAAAAAAAGCGGTGTCAGCACTCGAAAGGCTAACACCGCTTTTTTTTAATTTATCTTATTTTAAATATATTTCGCAGAGTTACGATCTATAATGATTTCTTTTAATTCTTTTAAACAAGCATATTCTTCTGGCATCACTCTTTTTACAGCTTCCTTTACCGCTACAAATGAGCCTTGCTCCAATCCTGGGATTCGTTGCTTCAATTGATCTTTTACGATTCGTACATCGTCTTTTATAATTCCTCTGATGGAAGGAATATCATGCCAGTCGCCTTCAACCGCTAATGCTCTTTGCATGTTACCATTACTATTTTGAGTCGGCTCTAATTCAATTAAATTGTCTTCGGAAAGAATAGAAGAAGGTGACTGATGGAAGCTCCCTTTTGGGATTTGCCAATTGTCTTCTTCATTGACTAAAAAGATTTCTAAGCCTTTTTTATTGATTCGGTAAACAACAACTCTTACTTGATCTAAAACATTCATTTTTCTTTCGTTTTTCAATCCAGAATTAAATTAATAGTTTCTAAACAGAAGAAACTAAAATTTGTTTCAATAAACAGTCGTCAAAAGTAAAAAGAATGCCGAAAATAAAGGCTTTTATAGAGGTGAAATTTTATTTATTTACGATGAGTAACTAAGGAAATTTTTAGCCTTGTAGCTTAAAAGTAGCAGCTAGAGTTTTCTGAACTCTGATTGGGCTACCATTTAAAACTCCTGGTGAAAATGAAATACCAGTTGTGATTTCTTCGATGGTGGTTTTTAATTCTTCGCCAATACCTCCTCCTGGATTTTCCATGATTTCAATATTCTCTACCTTCCCTTCCTCTGTAATTTCGTAGTTAGCTGAACTGAATCCTTCGATTCCATTTTCCCTTGCTTCAGCAGGATAAACAATTGTGCTGATTAAGTTAAAAAGAAGGCCATCAAATCCGCCATCTAAGTATTCTGGATTTATATCAAGGGTAACTTCTTGGAAAGTGCTATCAATTTCTACGAGACAAGTTGTGAGTTCTTCCACGTCTATTTCTTCCTCCTCAATTTTTTTATCATCTTTTTTGCAACCAAAAATAAAAATGAGGGAGAATAAACTAAGCAAAGTAATTAACTGGATTGGCGATTTTAGAATTTTCATATTATATTTTTTACAAGGATAAAATGAATTTCTTTTAAAACGAATAACTCTTAGTTGAATTTCTTAAAATTAAATTTTAAGAAATTTTATTTTACAGATTCTCTTACGAGTTCCAAAACTGCCAATGACAGAAATACCGCTTCCTCATTTTTTTTCATTTCTCCTACAAATTGAAACGCTCTTGGATTGACGGAACCCGACTCAGGTTTCAACAACGTGCCTCGTTCTTTGTCGCCGATAATGATGGGTAACTCTAATTCGTTTTCGTTCTTATTGATGCGCGCCAATAATCGTTTTCTGCGGCCTCCGTGAAGTAAACCTTGATTATTGATGACACCTACTTTTTGATTATCAATAAAAAGTTCAGTAGAACCTTTTTTAGTTCGATATACAAATTCATGATTGGAAGTCCGAGCATAGATGATTTCATCTTTTTTAGAGGAAATATATTTTTTGTAGGAATAAGCAATTAATGGCTCATGATAAATGGAATTAAAAACGCCTTCAGCGGTGGTGATCACTCCTCTACTGATTTTTTGTTTGACTTGATTGGAAGACAGTAATTCTAATTCCTCTTTGTTCCAAGGGATTAATTCTTCGATAAAGGGAGCGATTTCATTTTTCATTTTTTTCAAATCAGTTCTGATTTTTCCCTTACCTGGTTGAAAATGAATCAAAGCAAAATACATGAAGTAAAGTGCTCCAATGGCAAATATTCCTCCAACTAGAATTGCTAAAAAAAATATGAGTGGCGACATGTAAATTGTTTTTTTATTATATGTTCAATCTGTTCTAATGAGCTCGATTATTAATTTCGATTTTATTGGCTGCTGGTTTTTTGAATTGTTCGTATCTTGTTTTTATTAAGATCTTATCTTCAGTTGTTAAAAACTCCAAATCAGCTGAGATGATTTTTTTCATCTCTTCGAGTATTCTTTCTTTGGGTTCCCAATAGGTGATGTACTCAGCAGAAATATCATTTAGAATTTCTGTTTTAATTGCCAAAATTGGTTTTTCAAATAATTTACTTTTAGTTAAAAGTTCATTTGCTTCGTTCAACAAACTATAATGTTTCCCTTGGCCAAGTAAACTATGCCCTCCGTAATCCCAAGTTTGCATAAACCAAGATTTATAAAAATGCTCTACGCTATCCAATTCATTTACATGAAATTGGAAGGTAATAAAATCATCATCTTCCGTGCCTTCGGTTTCTTTTGCTTTTGCATACATGATTCTAAAATCCTTAAAAATATTAAACATCGTTCCTTCTGCGACCAATGAATTTTGAAAACCTTGGAACGAATTTTCTAACCAAGACATATCAATTAAATTAGAAGGATCATCGATTTCAATATTATCTCCTAATATTTCATTGATTTCCCCTTGTGTTTTTTCTCCTAATAAGTAGGTATCGGCAAAAGTAGTACTTGACTTAGAGAGTAGCCATTGTTTTCCATAAGTATTGATTCGGTCGATTATCTTTTTATCAAAAAAACTTTGCATTTGCATTTGGTTGATTCTTTCAATGGCTGCTTTGTTTTCAGTTGCAGCTACTTTGACTCCTCCTCCATAAATCCAACCGTCAATTCCTTCTTTGTTTTTTACTTTTAGCCAAGGAGCATTTAGCTTTATACCTCGTAATTTAATTTCCGTTGAGTGCATACTTTCTTCACCGTTGAAAATAACAATGGTCTTTTCTTTTAATCTGACTACTTCTTCATGTTCTACACTAGGGCCGCTTCGCATTTTAAAGTCATCAATATAAACTTCTAATTCGATTGCTCTGAATTCTTCTGTTGGAATTGATTTAGCAGGTTGGACATTTGAATTATTTTGATCTGTGCTCTTTTCATTTTTACAAGCAAAAAAAATACAAGCGAAAACTAATAAGTATATAGATCTCATAAATTGTTTTTGAGGTTTTTAAAATTTGGTTTCAAAGCCAATATACATCAAAAAAAAATCCATCCCGAATGATCGAGATGGATTTTTGCTAAACGTTAAAATCACTAGGATGAACCTAGAAGATTATCCGAGGTATGATTTTAAGTTATTTCTATTATAAGACTTACGAAGTCTTCGAATCGCTCTTTCTTTGATTTGTCTTACTCGCTCACGAGTCAAACCGTAAAGATCTCCGATTTCTTCTAAAGTCAATGATTTATACCCATTCAAGCCATAGTAGGATGATAAAACTTCTACCTCACGTGGTGATAAAATACTCAATCCTTGTTGAACTTCTTGTTTTAAAGATTGATCCATCAAATTGATATCAGGACTAGAAGCAGGATCATTCGCAGATACGACATCAAGCATTGTTGAGTCTCCATCTTCCGTTCCAAGTGGAGCATCGAAAGAAAGATGCCTTCCATTTCCTTTCATCATATTAGCCACATCTTTTGGTTTGATTTCCAAAATTTCAGCTAATTCTTCATGACTTGGTTCTCTTTCAAATTTTTGAATAAAGTTTAAATAAGCTTCATTGATTTTGTTGTAAGAACCTACCTTGTTCAAAGGCAAACGTACAATTCTAGAATATTCTACAATCGATTGTAAAATTGATTGTCGTATCCACCAAACTGCATATGAAATAAATTTGAATCCTTTAGTTTCATCAAATCGTCTACCCGCTTTCATCAGACCAACGTTCCCTTCATTAATCAAATCGCTTAAAGATAAGCCCTGATTTTGGTACTGTTTGGCAACTGAAACAACGAATCTGAGATTTGCTTTGGTAAGTCTTTCGAGTGCAGCATCATCTCCAGCTCTAATTCTTCGAGCTAAATCTGCTTCCTCATCAGCGGTAAGTAAAGAAATTTTACCAATGTCATTGAGGTACTTATCTAATGAAAGACTTTCTCTCGCTGTAATTTTGTTTGTAATTTTTAATTGACGCATTTTCTAGGTCGGATTTAAAAAGGTTATGTTATAAGATTTCGAATATGTTGTTCTTCTTTTGTTCTTGTTTTCTTTTCATACCTCATCAAAAAGAGTTCCGTTCTTGTTAATAAGTACGTTTTTAAGGTAAATAAGTTGCTTTTGTTAGGAAAAATACTTGACTTTTTTAGAAAAAACGATTAAATGGTCAGGTTTTCTTATATCTACAAAAGATTCTTCTCGAAAGTTCCCTCTAATGCAAAAAAAAAGCCTGAATTTAAAAAAAGTTCCAAAAAACTATTTTTTCTTTTTAATAATTTTTACTAAAGCGCTTATTTCTATTCCATAGTTGTAAGGATAATAATTTTTATCTCCGATTGTTTCTTTATTATATTTTGCGATGGCAGTTTTGTAATAGCCATTGAAAAGTAACTTCATCCCTTGGATTGGTTCATATTGAAGTCCGACTTTTAAGCGAAAGGAAAATCCTACCACATTTAAATAACTTGATTTTCTTCCAACCTTCCAATCTGTTATTATTCCATTTTCAATAAAGAGATTGCTTTTTTCTTTTTGTAGAAAAGTATAACGATGCCCTAAGTGAAGTTGAATCCAACTTCGTTTTACTATTCGTTCATATGGGAATAACCCATTTCCAGGAGAAGTCAAACCTTCCTCAAAAAAACGATAACGTGAATTACCAAATCCAAAGGAATATTCTTGGTTAGGTTTAAATTGCCGATATATTGCCATTTCAACATGATGCACAAATCTTCCTTCTTGTTTTTCGACTGGACATCCTTCAAAACACAATCGCATCTGTACTGGTGCAAAATAATGTAGTGATCTACCAAAACCAATTGTTGATTGAAGTGAAAAACTTTTAGAAAAATCTTCTTTTTGAGCTTTTAATTGAGTTTGAAATCCAAAAATAAAAAGGAAGGAAAGGAGTACTAATATTTTTTGCATGATATTTTAGTTTTCTCTAAAAAGATACAAATTTTATCATGGAGCATAGAATTACCCAAATCGATTTTTCTATTTTTACAAAAAAAAATAAAAATGCAAAACCTTCGAGTCTCACTCATTCAATCCAATATTCTTTGGGAAAAAATTGAAGAAAATCTCAATCATTTTTCTCAAAAAATAAAAATGGTTCTAGGGCAAACTGATTTAATTGTTTTGCCAGAAATGTTTTCAACTGGTTTTAGTATGAAACCTGAACGAGTTGCTGAACCGATGGATGGAAAAACGATGAATTGGTTAAAAGATCAAGCAAAGAATGCTGATGCAGTTGTGACCGGAAGTTTTATTGCAACTGAGAATGGCAATTATTTTAACCGATTAGTTTGGATGCAACCTGATGGCAATTATTTGACTTATGATAAAAAACACCTTTTTACTTTAGCAAAAGAGGATGAATCGTACACGGCAGGAACAAAACGATTAATAGTTGAATGGAAAGGATGGAAAATATGTCCGTTGATTTGTTACGATTTAAGATTTCCAGCTTGGAGTCGAAATTCGGAAGGATATGATTTGTTGATTTATATGGCGAGTTGGCCGACTCCTCGAATTGATGCTTGGCAAACTTTGCTTGCAGCACGAGCGATTGAAAACCAATCATATACTATAGGTGTAAATCGTGTAGGCGAAGATGAAAATCAATATCAATATTCTGGTGCTTCTTCTGTGTTTGACTTTACAGGGAAATCGAAGTATCGAGTTTTTGATCAGGAAGATGTTTTTACAGCAGAGTTGAATTATGAAGAGCAGCAGACATTTCGGAAGAAGTTGAATTTCTTGGCGGATCAGGATCGGTTTATTTTTGAATGATGATTTTTTTTGCCGCAGATTAGGCTGATTATTTATGTTTTCTCTTTTTTTATTAAATGAGAAATCATGAAGATCATTTGAATCATAAAAATCTGCGGCAAAAAATCACTATGCTAGTTTCTGCATATCTCGAATGAGAATGCTTCTTCGGTTAAAATAAATTAAATCAGATTTTCTCAAATCATTTAAAACCGAAGTCACAGTTTGACGAGAAGTACCTGTGATATTAGCAATATCTTGCTGAGTCAAAGAGTGTTTTAGCAACATTTCGAAACCAACTCTTCTTCCTCTTTTTTCTACACTATCTTTTAGGAAATCAATGATTCGAGCACGGGCATCTTTAAAAATTAAAGATTCGAGGCGACTTTCCGCTTTTCGTAACTTTCCACCAACTAAGTTGATTACGTTAAAACATAATTGGTGGTTTTTATCCATCAATTTTTTAAAATCTTCTACTTTTAATAAAAGGCATTCTGCTGGCTCATTCATCACTTCTGCAAAACCTTTTCTTCTTTCCTCTCCAACCAAACCTAATTCACCAAACATTGCATGTGGATGAAGGATGTTTTTGATTACTTCGCGGCCGTCGTGGCTGTGAGAACCTAACTTTATTACACCTTTGGTTAAAAAGAAAATAGTATCAGAAGGTTCGTCTTCTAAGAATACATGATCGTATTTTTTATAAGTTTTAGCTTCAGTAAACTTGTCCAAATACGTTAATTCCTCTTCTGACAATACATCAAAAAGAGGAAATTGACTTAAAAATTCGAGTTTGGAGGTAGCTTTCATAATAAGACTGTTTTTAGTTAAAAAATGTAGTGAAATAGCTTAAATACTTTTGTTATGATAGTGAAATTCTAATTTTTTATTGTTAATCAAAAAGACATTTAAGAAGGTTTGTACGATTGTAAGTGCATAGTATGTGTATTTAAAATACTGACTGTCAGTATTTTATAATTTTATTTGATGTTGTTTTGTGTAGGTGAAGTAAAATCTAGAGTATTGTTTTGTTGAAAAAAAACTATTGAATTGAAAGTTGAGAGAAGTTACAATTAAGGATTAAGGATGTTTATTGATCGAATAAAGAGAAAAAGCTTTCGTTGGATAGGGAAGCGAGATTGGTTGAATAGAGTCTTGTTGTTTGTCTATGATAATAAATTAGAAAAATATTATTGTGACAATTTTTTGTAATATATTTTTTACCCTAAATGGGTTATTTTTCTAAAAAGCATAGAGTATAGAAGAATATCATATAGAAAAATTGTAATTTTCTATATGAAATCAACCACATTAAAGAGGTTTGTAAAGATTACTCCGTCACAATTGTTAAATAGTTAGGAGTAGTTTAGAATGATCTAATTTCCTTTCTTTTTTAGTAAAACTCTCATAAAGTGCTGATTATGAGAGGTTTTTAAGAGTAGTAATAAAATCAAGAATGTTAACAGAACCTTAAAATGTGGCGTGGTTTTTGCTCACAAATTCAATATAGTTCCAACCGATAATTTTTAAAACTAAGGTTCACCTGAAGTCACAGCAAATTGTGACAATGTAAAGTGAATTTTTTATTAAACAAACACCATTACTTAGACTCTATTTCTATGAGACGAATTCTACACAAGCCCTATTTTAGTAATAGAGCAATGAATAAACTATTGAGTTATTTATTGCTTTTGATATTTATTTCAATAGGCTCGACCCCAGTTTCTTCTAAATCAAATGATATTAGTAACAATTGCCTTTGGAGTTTGGAAAATGAATCCACCATGGTAATTATGTGTACTGCTGAATCAGGAACGATTACGCCTGATGAAGGATTTATTTGTGTTCCAGGAACATTTACTACAATAAATGCTACTCCTGATGGGAATATGGTAGTTCCTACTGGTTATTCAGTTACCTACTTTTTGACTACAGGTGCAAATTCTTTGATTGTTCAAAACGGGAATACACCTTCCTTTGATGTTTTTGTACAAGGCGTGTATACTATTCATCCTTTCGTATATGATCCTACCATCTTTGATATTAATTCTATTATTGTAAATATAACTACGCTTCAAAATATAAATGTTCAATTGGAACAAGGTGGTGGAACTATTTGTGGCTCTTTAGATTTAGTGGGCGCAACAACCTTAACCGAAAAAGCTATTGGTTTTGTAGTGACTTCTGCTCCTGAGACATGTGATGCGGAAGATGGGCAAGTAGTTTTGGCTCCACCTTCTAATTCTTTTGAGTGGTTTGATGGATTTATGGGAAGTGAACGAAATGATCTGGCGGATGGAGTTTATACAGTTACAGTTTCTCAGAGCTCAGGATGTACAGGAGAGATTAGTGTAACAGTTAATGAAATATGTCAATGTCCAACTGCTCCTACAGTTGAGAATGTAATTGTTTTTGAATCAAATTGTGGTGCTACAACTGGTGCTGCAACGATAGAAATGGTCGGCAATAATGCTGATTATATTTATGAATGGTTGCCTTCAGTTAGTTCGACAAATTCTGCCTCTGATATAGGTGCAGGAAGCTATAGCGTTACGATTACTGATGCAAATGATCCAAGTTGTTTTTCTGTTGAAAATTTTGTGATTGGAAATGTGGATGGACCGAATGCAACGCTGGTTTCTTCATCTATGGCAAGTTGTGGAACGGCAAATGGTGTGGCAACATTCTCTTCTCCTAACTTTACTTATAG
This sequence comes from uncultured Saprospiraceae bacterium, assembly GCA_937981555.1. GTDB lineage: Bacteria > Bacteroidota > Bacteroidia > Chitinophagales > Saprospiraceae > CAJQQY01. The sequence goes on along the minus strand of CALJOK010000044.1, from coordinate 102,874 downwards.
TTGGTGTAATGGAGGAACTGGATTTGCTCGAAATGATTTGGCAGCAGGTGCTTGTTCTGTTACGATTACTGATCCAGGAACTGGATGCTTTAATGTGGTAGAAATAGTGATTGGAGAAATAAATAATTTAAATGTACAAGCAAGTATTGATGCTCAACCGAACTGTGGATTAAGTGATGGGATTGTTTCTATTGCTGTAACGGGTGGAATTGGGAATTATACTTATGATTGGAATGATGGAGGAAATACAGCAACTCGATTTGGATTAAGTGCGGGTATTTATTCAGTTACAGTTACAGATAGCAATGATGGATGTTCAGAGGTAGAAGTTTTTACTTTGACTAATTCAATTTCAGGAGCAACGATAAATATTAATTCAAATGTTGTTTTGAGTTGTTCTGGTGATGCGAATGGATTTGTCAATTATACTGTTACTCCTGATGGTGGATTTATACAACCTTCTACAGAAGTGATTCGAGATGCAGCAGGGAATACTTTTTCAAATGGAGCATTGAATGCAGGTGAATATTGCATTTTAGTTTATGATGGAAATGGCTGTTTGGCTGCGGAAAATTGTTTTGAAGTAACACAACCAAATCCAGTTTTAATTGATATATCAGTAGTGAACCAAACTTGTAATCAAGCTGGTTCAATTTCGACTTTTGCCTCTGGCGGAAATAATAATTTCACATATGATTGGGCAGACTTAGTAGGAACAAATGATCCTGCAAATAGAACAGGTTTAATCGCTGGGAATTTTTCTTTAACTGCAACAGATGGAAATGGTTGTTCGGTTACTGTAGATATTACTGTTGGAGATGATTGTATCAATCCTCCATCTTGTACTGCTGATGCAGGTACACTTGTAGCAGATGCTAATACTGCTTGCTTAGATAATGGGAGTGCGTTGATTTCTGCAACACCACAGGCCAATGCAATTATCCCAAGTGGATATGAGGCAGTTTATGTTTTGACAGAATTTGGAATAATTCAGGCTGTGGAAAATGCACCTGAGTTTACAGTAATGAATACAGGATTTTTTACTATTCATACTTTGGTTTATGACCCAAGTACTTTGGATTTGGGCACAGTTGTATTAGGAACAACTTCGGCTTCAGAGGTGAATAGTTTATTAATTCAAGGCGGTGGAACTATTTGTGCTTCTTTGGATTTGACGGGGGCGACAGTTTCGGTTACTGATTGTAATCCGCTTAATTGTACGACTCCTCCACAACTTTTAAATATTGTAAAAATTGCTTCTAATTGTAATCAATCAACAGGAAGTGCAACAGTAAATGTAGTTGGAGGAAATAGTAATTATACTTTTGATTTTTCAGGAGGAACGGTGAATGCAAATGTAGTAAGTGATTTGGCTTCAGGAACATATTCAGTTACAATTACGGATGTGAATGATGCGACTTGTTTGGTCGTGGAGAATTTTTCCATAACTAACTCAGATGGACCACAAGCAAGTATCATTTCTACTTCGCCAACAAGTTGTCAAAGTAATAATGGAACGGCTCAATTGACACCTGCAACATTTGATTACACTTGGTGTGATGGAGGAACTGGGGCAGTAAGAAATGATTTGTCAAGTGGTATATGTGGAGTTACAGTAACTGATCCTTCGACAGGATGTACTAATATTTTGGAAGTAGAAATTATTGCTGACAACCTTTTAATGATTAATCCAATTGTTAATAATAATCCAGATTGTGGGATGGCAAATGGAACAGTTGTTTTACAAGTAACAGGAGGAAGTGGTTTTCCAAATTATACTTTTCAATGGAGTGATCCTAATTCAATTAATAATTCGATTCGAACTGATTTGCCAGGAGGAACATTCTCAGTAACAGTTACAGATAGTGGCCCAAGTGGATGTGAAACGATTATCACTTTTACGCTTCTCGAGAATGTTGCTGAAACGGCAACGATTACTATTCAAAATATTGATGATGTTTCTTGTCCGGGAGATACGAATGGAAATGTTCAATTTGATGTATCGACTGATGCAGGTTTTGTTTTGCCAGCAACTGATCAAATTATAGATGGTGCTGGAAATATTTATTTAAATGGGACAATGCCAGCTGGTGATTATTGCATCCAAGTGACTGATGGAAATGGTTGTGTAGCAGGAAGTGAATGTTTTACAATAGGTGCACCTGATCCAATAATTATTGATGTGGCCGTTTTTCCAACTACTTGTTCGCAAGGTGGGTCGATTAATTTGACCGCTTCGGGAGGAAGTGGATCGTATAGTTATAACTGGGCGGATCTGGCTGGAAATAATGATCCACAAAATAGATTTGATTTATCTGCGGGAACTTATGGAGTGACAGTTACGGATAATAATAGTTGTATGGCGGTGATGGATAATATTGTTATAGCAGATGGTTGTACGAACTGTACTGCTGATGCAGCATTGTTATCAGCTGATTCAACTAACATTTGTTTTAGTGGTTCGTCAATCGTGATTTCAGCTTCGCAAAATGGACCATCTGGTATCCCAGCAGGTTTTCAACAGTTATTTATTTTGACAACTGGAGCAGGTTTGGATATATTACAAACAGATGTTGTTGGTGAATTTCAAGTGAATGCTATAGGGACTTATACCATTCATTCGATGGTTTATGATCCGAATACTTTAGATCCATCAAGTTATTCTAATGCGTTGGATTTGAATGCTGATTTACTTCAAGGTGGAGGAACTATTTGTGCTTCACTAAATGTGAATGGTGCTGATGTTACTCTTATAAATTGTGTTGATTGCGAGTTACCTCAAATTCAAAATATAGTAACTATCGAAGCTACTTGTGGAAATGCAGATGGAAGTGCGATTGTAAATGTAGTTGGTTCGAGCACTTATAATTTTCAATGGTCTGCTGGTTCAAGTACTTCAAATTCAAATATTGGATTGGAAGTAGGGGCATACCAATTTACAGTTACGGATGATATGAATCCTAACTGTTTTATTATTGATTCTTTAATTATTGGAAATGCAGATGGACCAGATTTGAGTGTTTTTTCTCAAACACCTTCTAGCTGTAATGCAAATAATGGAACAGCAGTTTTACAACCTCAAACCAATTTATTCGATTGGAGTGATGGAACAAGTGGAGCGATTCGAACTGATTTGGCACCTGGAATAAATATCGTGACGGTTACTGATCCAGCGACTAATTGTATTAATGTTTATGAAGTTATCATTGAGTCTGTCCAATCTTTGGATATTCAAATTGATGTGCAACAACAACCGGATTGTCAAGTAGACAATGGTTCGGTAGATATAATTGTTACTGGAGGTAGTACGGCTTACACTTATGTTTGGAGCGATAATCCAAGTTTAGATGTATCGAATAGAGATGATCTTTTTGCAGGAGTTTATACAGTTGTAGTGACTGACAATGGACCAAATGCTTGCGTTGATTCTGTTTCTTTTACACTTCTAGATAATGTAGCAGGTGCTACAGTTACTATTTCAAATCTAAATAATGAAGTCTTTGTCAATTGTGCAGGAGATGCAGATGGAGAGGTTCAATACTCAGTTGCACTTGATGCAGGATTTGCAGCACCAGCTACAGAGATGATCATGGATGCTAATGGAAATACTTTGACTAATGGTCAATTAACTCCTGGAAGTTATTGCGTAGTTGTGATGGATGCAAATGGTTGTTTTGCAGGAGAAGGTTGTTTTAACGTTTTAGACCCAGAACAAATTGAGATCAATCTTCAAGTAGATAATGCAACTTGTAATGACCCTGGAGGTATCACAACATTTGCTTTTGGAGGAACTGGATTTTTACTTTTTGACTGGTCAGATTTATCTACCCCAAGTGATCCACAAAATAGATTTAACCTTACTCCAGGACTTTATTCATTGACGGTTACAGATCAAAATGGATGTTCTGCTGTTGCGGAAAATATTTTAGTACAAGATGATTGTATGCCTGATATGTGTCCAACTTCAAGTGAGGAAAATATTTCAATTTTAGTTAATTCAGTTGATTCGTTTTGTGTCGTTTTGGATACTTGTTTTGTGGATTCATTGACAACGTACTCTTTATTAAGTGGAGGAATGAATGGAAATTCTATTTATGGAAATTGGATATTAGGAGACAATGGATGTTTAGTTTATAATTCAAATGATACAGCTGGAATTTCGGTAGATACGATTTGTGTTTTAGCTAATTTTAGTAATCTAGTGGATACGACTTGTATTATTGTTTCAGTCATTCCAGCTTGTGATACAACAGGAAATATTATTGCAGAAGATTCAATTACATTGATGACAGATGATTGTTTGGTAGGGGCAGATTACTGTTTGGAAATTGAATTAGCACAAATACAAAGCTTCAACCTTACCGATAATGGACAACCATATAATGTTGGAATGGATGGATGTAACTTTGATACTACCTACTTTTATTCCTTAGCTGCATTTCTAAATATTGCACCTGATGGTCCTTATAGTTTGACTTCATGGAATTTTCCTAACAATACATTTACAATTGATTCATTCCAAACGATGGTTCAATTAGTGGACTCCATTAATGTTTGGGATCCAACTGCAAACTGGGTACTTAATGGTTCAATTATTACTGGTGGAGCACCAGGAACTAGTTATGGAACTTTGAACTTAATTCAAATTTCAACAGGAGCGACGACAAATCTAGATGTGGATTTAAATCAAATTCCAAATGGAACATTGTTGACCTTGGAAACTGGTTTCCATGAATTAATTATTACAGATTTAGTTACAGGTTGTTCAGATACGTTAATTGCCAATGTGATTTGTGATGATTGTCCAGATGTTTATAGTGGTTCCTTAACTGTTGTCGGAGATGATTGTAATGATGTGACCGATATATGTTTAGATATTCCATTCCAAGAATTTTTGTTCAATTATGAAGTTTTAGATAATGGCATTACTTACGGAGGTATTCGAAAAGGATGTGGCTTTGATACTTTATCAACTTGTTATTTAGTTTCAGCTTTACCAGACCAAGGAACGGCTGGACCATATACCGTTGATTCTTGGGCAGTTGGAGGAGTTACATTTGCTTCCAATTTTAACGACTTACAAGAGTTACTCGATTTGATGAATGGTTGGGATCCAACTGCAAACTGGGTGTTAGATGCTAACTCAGAAACTATCTGCGGAGGAACTACAGGACAAAATTATGGAGAAATGGAAATCACTCAAACTAATACTGGAGCCATTGCTTTGTTGGAACCTGATTATGTGATTTTGACTTTTGCTTCAGCAATCGAATTAGATACAGGTTTTCATGAAATCATTTTGATTGATACGGTTTCAGGATGTACAGATACCTTAAATATTACAGTTGACTGTGATGTAGTAACTGGAGGAATTGATACTTTGCTTCAAGTCATGGTGAGTCAAACTGATACCTTCTGTTTTAACTTGACTGATACAATAGTTAGTGCGATAAATCTTTGCCCAGATTTTGCTGATGGCAATGTTTCAGGTTTTGGTTTTATTCCAAATACTAATTGTATAGAATACACAGGAACGGTTATAGGGTTAGATACTTTTTGCATGGTTTTTACTTATTCCGACGGAACGATTGATACTGCTGGAATTATCATTCAGGTGATTCCAGAGTTACTTTCAGGAGATACGATTCCGTTAGGTGTTTTGATTAATTGTGTAGAAACTTTCTGTATTGATACTTCGGTATTTTTAGCTCCGATAGATACGATTTATAATTATTGTGAAAACTCCTCAGGGAATTTTGCAGAAGTAACTATTGTAGAACCGAATTGTATTGAAATCATGGCATTTAATGTTGGAGGATTAGACACCGCGTGTATTGTGATTTGTGATACGATGGGCGTATGCGATACTACGATTTTATTAATTGATGTCACTCAACCTGAATTGATTACAGTCTATGATACCACATCGATTAATCAGCCAGGAACCTACTGTCCCGACACGACTCAACTATATGGAGTAGTCAATAGTATTGAAAATATTTGTGATACTCTCTCCGGAACTAATGTAGCCTTTGAGGTAATCGATTCTACTTTTTGTATTGATTTTACACCACTCCTTATAGGTACAGATACCGCTTGTATTGTCATTTGTGATGACCTTGGAACATGCGATACAACGATTTATATTTTGACAGTTATTAATCCAATTGATACTATTATTGCTGTCGATGACGATACGCTTACTTATACGATCAATCCAGTAACGATTGATATTTTTGCCAATGATACCTTTGATCCAGATTCGTTAATTTTTGGAATAGTCACGGGCGTGAGTCATGGAACTTTAGTAAGTAATCCGGATGGATCATTTACCTATCTCGCCGAAGCAGGCTTCTGTGGAGATGTTGATTCCTTTTCATATTTTATTTCCAACGGAACAATTTCGGATACCGCCACGGTGACCATCGAAGTTCTTTGTGATGAAATTTTTGTCTTTAATGGTTTTTCTCCTAATAACGATGGAGTAAATGAAACGCTCGAAATTCAAGGCATTGCTAATTTTCCAAATAATGTTGTTAGCATTTTTAATCGTTGGGGAAATAGAATTTATTTCATTGAAGGATATACCAATGATGAAGGATGGACTGGAACCTTTGAAGGAAAAGATCTACCCGATGGAACCTACTTCTACATCATTGAAGATGGGGAAGGAGCTAAATATACTGGCTGGTTACAGATTAGGCGATAGTCAATTCAAATATCAATATTTGATATTCGAATAAAGAAAAGTCTTTTATGGTGAGGATTTTGGGTTAGGGGGGTCTGATCCTTTATTCTCATCATTAAAAGACCCATTTTATGAAAATTAAAAATGTATAAAATAAGTTTTTCTCTCTTGTAATTCTTTCCTATAAATCTTAGAATCTATTATTTATTATTGAACCATTGATAAATACTTTAATAAGGTATGGTTTTTGGAAATAGTTTAATACATCTCTCACTTTATCAAAAAAGTCTCTCAATTTAAGCCTGTTATAGCCTTTTTTCCCTCCATAAAATTGATTGATCTCCCTAGTTTTTCCCTCTTTTTTTTATTGAAATATTTAAAGTGCTGATTGTCTGTGTTTTACAGATGTAGAATATTTACTCTTTATTAAGAGGGGATATCAAATTCAGTTTTTATAAATATTTTATAATTGACATGTTACATAACTCAAGTAAATATATATCCGAGAAAATGAAAAAATTAATACCGTTATTCTTAATTCTATCTTTTATTTCCAATAAAATTCATGCGCAGCAAGATGCGATGTTCACGAAATATATGTTCAACTCTTTGAACTTTAATCCTGCATATGCAGGAAGTAAAGAATATCTTTCAATGGTTGTACTGTATCGAGACCAATGGTTAGGCTTGGAAGGAGCACCTACTACTCAGACTTTATCCATTCATACTCCGTTCAAAGATCGAGTAGGATTTGGATTAAACATAAGTAATGATAAAATTGGAGTGACTGGCTCAACGGTAGGAAGTTTAAGTTATGCCTATCGAATTCCTTTTGGAAAAGGAAAAGTATCGATAGGATTGCAAGCCAGTTTTATGAATTACCGAACTGATTTTGGGAAATTAAATTACAAAGATCCAAGGTCTAGTGATTTATCATTTAAGGATGATGTAAATATTTGGGAGCCAAATTTTGGAGCAGGAGTATATTATTATTCAGATAAATTTTATGCTGGATTTTCAGTTCCACATTTAATCAAAACTGATTTAAATGATGCTTCAGATTCCAATACTCGAAGTGCACAATTATATCGACATTTTTATTTCACAACTGGACTGGCTATTCCTATTCGAGGAGAAAGTTTGGTTTTTAAACCTTCGTTGTTGATTAAGAGTGTAGAACTTTTTGGAGACTTTTCTTCTAGTTCAAATAATAGAATGCCAGTTGGTGCACCTACTGAGTTTGACATTGATCTCTCCTTTTTGTTTTACCAATCACTTTGGGTTGGAGCATCTTTTCGATCATCATTTGAAGCTTTTATTGGAAAAACGAGTTCAGTAGATTCTGCCGATTTGTGGGCGATGTTTTATTTAAACAAAGGATTAAGAGTTGGTCTAGCGTATGATTTTACTTTAACTAAATTGAGAAATCATAACAATGGTTCATTTGAAATTATGGTCGGATATGATTTTTATTTCCAACAGAAACATGTGGTCACACCTCGTTATTTTTAATTTTTTTTGGGAAAATAAATAACGTTTTATAAAAAAAAGGGAAGGTGCTAATTCATTAAAATTAGCACCTTCCCTTTTTTATATGAAAATTTTGTCTCTTCTAGAGTTTTAGTAATTAAAATAAAACCTTAGTCGTAAATATCCCAGAAGTTGTCTTCACCGTCGCCACATAAATTCCATTTTGAATATTTCCAATTTCCAAAATCACTTCTTGTTGTGCTTCCGAAGAGTTCGTTTCCAAAACCGTCCTTCCTAACAAGTCAAATATTCGAACATTTAAGATATCGCTTGCATCAGATGTAATTGCTAGTTCTTGAGTGATAGAACGAGCGACTACTTTTATATTTTCAACAAAGATATTTTTGTTACTTAAAATCATTGTTCCTTCTGCAGGATTAGGATGTACAAATTGACTGAAGAATTCCCAAATATGTTCTGAAGCATTAAAGTCATGATTCGTTACTGCTCCAGGCAAGTCAATTAAAGCATCTGGCCAAGTATGACCGCCATTATCAACGATGTAAAACCAAACTTTCGAGTCATCATCACCATTATTATATTCTAATTTTTCTACCGTAGAATTATCAGTTGTACTAATATTGGCAATCTCAATCGTATCTGCAGGAGTCGAACAATTATTATGATCTACCCAATGCCCAACTAATTCTGGAATGGAAGGAGCAAAAAGAGGAATACCATTATAATCAACAATTCCATCATTAGTTCCATGAATTTGCATCACAGGAACTGCTCGTGAAGGACTGCAATTATCTAATTGCTCATTAAAAACTCCTCCTGCAACAGAAGCAATTGCAGTAATCCGATCTGATAATTCGCAAGCCAAACGATGACTCATAAATCCACCATTCGACATGCCCGTCGAATATACTCTTGCTAAATCAATATTATAATCGGTATAAACTCTATCTATTAACAAATTCAAAAAACCAAGATCGTCCACATCTGTTCCAAAGTAGGCATTCCAATGAGCTCCAGTTTGACCAGTCGGCGTAGTTCGAACTAAGCCTTGAGGAGTAACTGTAATAAAATTCTCTGTTTGGGCAAGAGCATTTAATGAGGTGTAAAAAATTTGTTCTGTGGTATTTGATCCAAATCCATGGAGGTTAAAAACCATCGGCAAGCTTTGTCCAGCCTGATAAGTTGAAGGAAGGAAAACGGAATATTCCCGAGTTTCTCCATCATATGAAATCGTTGCATTGATGAGTTGCTGAGAAAAACTAATCGAAATAGAAAAGAGAAAAATAATAAAGGAAGTGCAAAATTTCTGAAGCATAATATTTTTATATTTTATTGATTGTATCCAAATTGCTTTAAAAACCGATCATCGTCTCGCCAATTATCTTTCACTTTGACAAACAACTCTAGGAAAACTTTGCTCTCCAAAAAGACTTCAATATCACGCCGCGCAGCCGAACCTAATTTTTTGATGGCAGTTCCACCTTTGCCAATGATGATAGATTTTTGAGTTTGTCGCGCCACATAAATGAGTGCGCTAATTTTGACTAAAGGGTCGCCATGATTAGTTTCCGTTTCTTTAAATGATTCAATCACAACCTCGGCAGAGTAGGGGATTTCTTGCTGATATTGTTGAAGAATTTTTTCTCGAATAATTTCACTTATAAAAAAACGTTCAGGTTTATCAGTCAATTGATCCTTTGGATAAAATGCTGGTCCTTCTTTCAAGTAACTAAGGATGACTTTAAAAAGTCTCTCCGTATTCATTTTTTCCAAAGCGGAAATTGGAACTATCTCTGTAAAATCTACCAACGTCGTCCATTGCTGAATCAGGTCCATAACCCGCTTATCGCTAATCGTATCAATTTTATTGATGACTAAAAAAATAGGTATTTCCATTCTTTTCAACTTCTGAATAATCGGATCATCTTCGGTGTAATACTCATTTGGTTCGGTCAAAAACAACATCACATCTCCATCTTTAAAAGTAGTATCAACAAATCGATTCATCGCCACATGCATTTTGTAAGCAGGATCTCGAACTACTCCAGGTGTATCTGAAAATACAACTTGATAATCCTCATCACTTACAATTCCAATAATTCTATGCCGAGTCGTTTGAGGCTTATTGGTGATGATCGACATTCGTTCGCCGACCAAGGCATTCATCAAAGTGGATTTCCCCACATTCGGACGTCCAATAATATTTACAAAACCAGATTTATGCATATTTTTTTAACTGTTAATGGTTAATGTCTCATTTAGTATTAACCATTTATTATATAATATTTTTTTTAATAATTAACTGTTGATGATTTATATTCTCAAACGAGACATTAACCATTCACTATTAATAACGAAGTTGTTTTACTTCGCTATGAATTAATTTTTCAACAATTTTGAATACAAGTTTCGGAATAAGTGGTCGCCAAATGACATCATTAAATTGTTGCCCCATGTTGACGTAAAATTGAATTTGAGTTTCTTCCATTTCAGCCTGAACATGTTGGAGCAAGTTAACAAAACAAATCCAACCTTTTTCATCACTTGCATCTTCTTGCCATTCTTCATAATAGCAATCATCAGAACCATGGAAGTTGAGTACATTTTCACAGATCAAAACGAACTTTGAAATACCATGCGGCGTCATTGCATCTATCACTTCTCTTTTCAAAAACATAATATCATTCGTCACCGCATCATTCCATTCACCAATTAATTCCATGATCGCAAAACCTTCTTCATAATCTGTAAACAAAATTTTCATATACAAAGTCGGCGATCCAAAATTATCCCATTGCGGGTGGATATAATAATTATATACTTTTTGTGAATATTGAAATTCACTATAGTCTCTTCCGTAAAAAGGAGAACGCTCGTCTAACTCTGATTGATAACGATCTCTCCATTTGTAGTGTGGCTCTATGGTATGCAAATTCTAATCAATAATTTTAAAATGAATAATTGTAATTTTGTCTCGAAAAAAAATCAAAATTCGTCATTTATTCGTGGATAAAAAAATAATTCTCACCGGACCTGAATCAACAGGTAAATCAACGCTTGCCAAACAGTTGGCTCAAGTGTATAACACAGTTTGGGTGCCAGAGTTCGCACGCACATATCTCAAAGGATTAAATCGCCCATATCGAGAAGATGATTTATTGAAAATTGCTCAAGGTCAGCGTGATTTAGAATCTTTTTTTTCTAAAAAAACGAATCAATATTTGTTTTGTGATACCAGTATGTTGGTCATGAAAATTTGGTCAGAATATCGATTTGGAAAATGCCATCCATGGATTTTAGAGCAATTGGAAAATGAAAAAAATGCTATCTACATTTTATGTGGAACTGACATTCTTTGGGAGTATGATGAACAAAGAGAAAACCCAAAAGATAGAAATGAACTCTACGCAAAATACCTTTCTGAATTAAAATTTTATCAAAAAGAATTCATTGAAGTGGCTGGTAGTCAAGAAGTTAGGATTAGTCAGGTGGCTAGATTTATTAATTAACTGATGTTATGAGCCACAATTTATTTACAATTGGAAAATAAAATTTTGTCTTTTTTTAAGAGAGATTAAAAATGGAAGGAAAACTATGAGTAATAAAGAGCGGGTGAGGGACGGCGAAAAATGAGGGTGCGGGAGCTTGGTTTGAGTTAAGCTATTTTTTCGTCTAGAATTTTTTGGTTCTTTTTTTTCAATGAAAAAAAAAACAATGCTCAATTCATCCGCTAACATCAAAATGTAAAACAAAATTATCTAAGTCATTCTCTGTAACACGATTTAAATTCCTACCTTTGCGCCATCTTGTTTGGGGTGTCCTTATTTAAGGACTGAGATTATACCCATTGAACCTGCTCAGATTATGCTGAGAAGGGAAATAAGCCTTTCAATCTTAAAAATTTATCGACCGATAGATTTGGCTTTTCAATGGTGTTTACTGAATTAAAAATTTTACACAAACCCCTGTGTGAAGTATTTTTTTCTATCCTTTTTGTCAAATAAATTTTAAAAAAAAGACAAAAAGGCAAAACACATTTTTTATGAAAAATTTATTTAAAAACAGTTTTTACATTTTTGCAATTACATTGTTATGTTCGACTGCTGGTTTTTCCCAGTTTAAGATTTTTGGAAAAGTAACTGCAGAGGGTGAATCGTTAATTGGCGCTACGGTTTACATCGCAGAATTAGAAAAAGGAACAGCTTCTCAAATTGGAGGCGACTACATCATAGAGGATGTTCCTATTGGAAATTATAATGTTAGAGTCAATTATGGAGGTTATGAAGATCATGAGGTTGCGATAAAAGTAAATGGACATACTGAATTAAATATTGAAATTTCTCGCCAAATTGAATTCGACGAACTCATCGTTTCCGCCACTCGCGCAGGTGAAAGAACTCCGATGACTTACACCAATGTCAACAAAGAAACTTTGGAAAGAAATAATTTAGGGCAAGATGTTCCTTACCTTTTAAAGTCAACTCCATCAGTAGTCGTGAGTTCAGATGCAGGAACTGGAATTGGTTACACAGGTATTCGAGTACGTGGTTCTGACCCGACTCGAACTAATGTAACCATCAATGGAATTCCATTAAATGACTCAGAATCGCAAGGTGTATTTTGGGTGAATATGCCAGACTTCACTACAAGTGTAGATAATATTCAAATCCAAAGAGGAGTCGGAACTTCTACGAATGGGGCAGGAGCATTTGGTGCGTCCATTAATTTGAACACCTCAAAAGTTCAGAAAGAAGCTTATGCACAATTGTCAAATTCTGTTGGTTCATTCAATACTTTAAAAAATAATATTCAGGTGGGAAGTGGATTGATTAAAAATAAATTCACTTTCGATGCACGACTTTCCCAAATCAAATCTGATGGTTTTATTGATCGAGCGGAAGTAGATTTGGCTTCTTATTATTTGTCTGCGGCCTACATTTCCAATAAGACTTCTGTTCGCCTCAATACCTTTTCAGGACATGAAGTTACTTACCAAGCATGGAATGGAGTACCTGCACAATATATTGAAAATGAGGAACTTAGATCATTCAATACTGCTGGAACTGAAAAGCCGGGAACGCCTCACGATAATGAAGTGGACGATTATACCCAGACCCATTATCAGGCATTGTTGAACCATCAGTTCAATAGTTTCTGGAATTTTAGTGGAGCATTACACTACACCAAAGGAGCTGGTTTTTTTGAACAATACAAAGGTGGAGAAGATTTGGCTGATTATGGATTAAGTAATGTTGAGTTGGGGAGTGATACAATTACTTCAACCGATTTGATTAGACGCCGATGGTTGGATAATGATTTTTACGGAGTGACTTATGCCTTGAAATATTCACCTTCGAGATTTGATTTTACACTTGGAGGAGGCTGGAATAAATATGAGGGCAAGCATTTTGGAGAAGTTATTTGGGCGCAATTTATGAGTGACGGAGAGCAAGGACATCGGTACTATGATAACGATGCAGAGAAAACGGATTTTAATATTTTTGGAAAATTAAATACTGAAATAGCGAGTAGCCTTTATGGTTATGTTGATCTACAATTTAGGAGAGTGGATTATGAATTTTTAGGTTTAGCTGCTAATGGAAATCCATTGACAACATCTGCCAGTTTGAATTTTTTCAATCCAAAATTAGGCTTGACTTATGAGTGGCATAACAATACTCAAGTTTATGCATCCTTTGCGGTGGGCAATCGAGAACCCAATCGAAATGACTTTACCGAGTCAACTCCAACTAGTCGTCCTGTTCATGAAACACTTTATAATACGGAGATTGGAGTTCGACAAAATTTTAGAGGTTTTGCTTGGGGAGTGAATGGATATTTGATGCAATACAATAATCAATTAGTGGTCACCGGTCAGCTCAATGATGTAGGTGCAAGTACTCGGGTGAATGTGGAGGACAGTTATCGAGCTGGAATTGAACTGGAAGCTGCAAGAGAAATTATGACTGGTTTGACATTGACTGCCAATGCTACTTTTTCTCAAAATAAAATAAAAAACTTCACCGAGTACATCGATAACTGGGATTATTGGTACCAAGATTTTTCTTTGCCAGCAGAGCAATTAGAACCAGTTCAATTTGAAGTAGAACATGAAAATACTGATTTAGCTTTTTCTCCTAACATTATATTTGCGGGAGCGTTGGATTATGATCTTTTCAAAAAAGAAGACAAGCAACAACTCAATATTTCCTTGTCAGGTAAATATGTTGGCGAACAATTCTTGGATAATACTTCAAATAAAAATACGACGTTGGATGCTTTCTTTTACTCTGATTTAAGAATTGGATATTCTATCCAAACTAAATGGGTGAAAGAAATCGGAATTACTTTTTTAGTTAGAAATATTTTTGATGCAAAATATTCCAATAATGGATGGACTTACCGATATGAATCAAAAGGATACGATGGGAGAGGAGATGATCCGTACACTCGATTGGAGAATGATGCGGTTTACAATTTGACTGGATTTTATCCGCAAGCTGGAAGGAATTATTTGCTTGGAGTGAATCTTAAATTTTAAGGGTTAATGTAAAATGGTGAATGGTTAATCCTAAACGAGAGATTAACCATTCACCATTAAAAATTAGAACTTATAATTGATTCCCATACGGTATTGAATAGGAAGATTACTAGAAGTAAATTCTTGCAATACATCCCACAAAATTGATATTTGAAAACCAACCCCTCCACCAGAAGCACCGTAGCCACCTCCAATGTAAAAATGATCACCCCAACTTCGAGAAGTCAATACCTTATTATTAACAAAATCAACTTCGTATCCAACTTCGTTATTCAAGGTTTGATATTCTGCATGTAAAAAATATTGTTGAAAGATTTTTAGTCGAGTGAATAATCCAATTCCATAATTGGTACTGTTGAACTTCAAATCGGTTCCTGTATTAATGTCATATCTTTCACCACGGTAAAGAATTTCAACACGTGGACCAACTGAGAAGTTATCCGTAATTTTATATCCAACCATCGGAGCAATACCTGCATTAAATGCATTTCCTCCTGGAACTGAAAAAAAGTTTAAGGTAACATCAGCTCCGTACCAAAGTCGATCTTTGAAAGATCCTCTATCATCAAAGTATTCATCAACATCTCTACTACTTTTTCTTTTTTGTGCTTCTGCGTCGTGGGTAAATGAAATCATTAAGACCGCAACGAGTACTAAAAATTGCAATGCTTTTTTCATATTTATGCTATTTTATAATTTATAATTTTTTACAAATAAATCTTATTTAGAAGACTACTGTAAAGGTGTAAAAGTTTTTTGTAAAAATATAACTATTGGGTAGGTGCAGAAGTTGCAATATGAGATGTTAGAGTTTTGTTAAATCAAATAAAATCACTTGTTGACGACATCATTGAATGAAGGCGGAACTGATTTATTGGGTTTAACTAATTGATTATCAATTAAATATGTTCGCCAAGCTTGCGCACGTTTGGTGCTGGTGAAAGAGTAAAAAGTTTGGTTTTCATTTAGTTTTTCATGAAAACCTAGTCGAGTTTCAAAATGTAATTCTAATAATTTTATCAATCCGTAAGTGAATTGATCACGGTGACTTCCTCCACCTCCGACAAAAGGGGTAACGATTTCATATTGCAAAAGGTCATAGATTTCTTCGAAATCTAGCTTTCCTTTTTTCGTTAAGAAATCAACACCAAATTCTTTCAAGTAATATTTATAAAAATCATATTCTTTCATTTTCGAATGATGAGTGATGATTTCCTTTCGAATTTTTTCGTTCTCCAAATCAAAAATAGGTAGTCCAAAATCTTTTTGTAAAAATAGATTTGGATTAAAATTTTGACTCGCACTCAATTGGTCAATCACACTAATAATTTTTCCAATATCATTATAATCTGCTCGAGCAAGAATTGATTGTTGAATCAAAGCTTTAGTTGATTCCTCTTTTTGAGATTGAATAGACTCCTCTAATTTTGAAACTAAATCTTTACCAATTGATTCGATTTGACTTATGTGTAGGTAGGTGATTTTCTCCTCCGATTCACTTATCACATCGCTCACTTCAAGATAGTTTTGTAAGATAGTCTTGATGTTTTTTAGCTCAACCATTCTATCTGGTTTGGAATTTAAAAATTCCAAAAACCAATTCTGTGTAAAAATGTCATTCCAAAAATTACCTAACTCCGTTTCATCAAATTCATTAGTTCTTTTTACTAAATAATCAAACATCATGATAGGATCATCTACTTCAAATAATCTAGGAATATTATCTAAATCTTTGTAAGTAAAATAGAAACTTTCAAAATATTTTAAATCAGTTTTTACCGAAAGTTTTTCAGGTGTTTTGAGTTTTTTGATGTCTCTTAAAGGTTGTACTTTTGTCAAGGCAGTTAAGCAAATATCTTTATATTTTGGTTTGAAATCTTCAGCAGCAAAAACATCATTGATAATATTTATTTTCAACTTATCAGCAAAATCTAGTTGTTTTAATTTTTGTTCAAAAAATAGATCAACCCAATTCTCATAGTTCTTTCCATCCGTTTTCCAAAGTGTTCTCCACTTGTCTGTAGCGAAAGGCTTATTGTTTTCTTCAGGCTTGTAGTGATGATTATAAGTACCTTCTATTATTGGGATAATTACATCGCAAAGATTAACGGGGAGATTATATTTTTTAGTGATGAATGTTTGACTGTCAATAAGTTGAAAATAAATTGGAACAGCTCGAATTACTGGGTTTGATCGCAAGTATGACAAATATTTCTTTAATACCTTAACATCTGTTTCATTCTTCATTTGATTGATGATTGCTTGAAAATCTTCATTGCTAGCAACAGGTAAAACTCGAATGTCATTTTTGGAAAAATCAATTGGGTTGTCAATGAACTCTTGCAAATCTGTATTGGAAACCTCTGCCTCTTTTGGGGATAAAAGTTCAATTAAGAAAATAATATCATCATCAGGTTCCACTTCCAAAAGGTCATTTAATCGCTTATTTAATTCCCTAGATTTACTTTCTAATTTGTTCAAATAAACATTGCAAGAACCAATAGTTCCGATCCTTTTATACAATGCCGCTTTCTTCAAATAGAGTCGAAGTTGAGTATCATTCTTAACGACTACCTCCCAATGTTGCGAATAAAAATAGTCTAAAATCCTTCCAATAGAAAATGTAAAACTACTGTTGTTTTCATGAAGACAAGCATAATATTCGATGGCAGTAACTTCTTGGATTTCCAAGCTATTGATGATTCGATTTTCCAGATCATAGCGTTCTGCTGCTGGAATATCATTCCTCAATTGATCCAACTTTTGACTTAGTCGAGTACTTGGCTGGAAATCAATATCGTTGTTGCGGCAAAAGTCAGTCAGCGCTGCTAATTGCTCTAAATACAAATGACGAATATCCGGAAGAGTCTTGTTATAAGTTCGTAAAAGTTGTCGATACTTGTTGGACAAATTCATTACTTCTGCAGGTGCACCTATCGTTAATTGTTGAAAAGATTCCATCGCAGCTTCATCATTTGTTGAGACTAAACGACGGAAATGTCTTTCTAAATTTTCTGTTTTTTCGAGTGTCTCAAATTTGTTAAGGTACAAAGCATAGTTTTGATTCCATTCAAAATCTTCATGATGAGTTAACCAATACAATAAGAAATTTCGTTTTAATGTTTCGTCATTAAAACTAGAAGACTGAATTTCTTCAAATATGTTTTTATATTTTTTATTGTCTGCTAATACTTTGATGATTAGCTGATTAGATCCGATGAAAAAATCTTCATATTCTTTTTTAGAAATAATTGGTTGTCTGTCATTTATACCTATTGCCAAATGATTTTTAAAAAAGTCAGCCGCTAAATAAAGATAAGCTCGCTTGTGTTCCGTCTTCATTAAATCATGGATCGCATTTTTCTTCATCCATGGATAATCGTCTGCTAATGAAACAATCCGACCAAAGTAATCAACATCATGAGGGAAGATAAATCGATTAAAATTGAATATTTTTTCATACCCCATGTATCGAATATTTTCCATCGTTTCCAATGAGTCCATCAAATTAGCAAAATATTCTATACCTGATTCTGCATCATCCACCTCCGCCATAGAGTGGTTAGTTAAATGAGCTAAAATATTTTTCCCTTCCTTAAAAGGCAAAAATCCACTTTGAATATTTATTAAAATTTCTTCAAGTGTTTCTCTGGTTGGATGATCTTGAAGTGCATGAGAAAGTTTGATGATAAGATTTATTTTTTCATCAAGGGTACTTTTTTGAAGTAATTCTTCCTGTAAGACTTGGAGCAAATAATGATGTGCTTCTCGAGTGTTGAGTTGAATAATAAGGGCTAATTTTTGTTCTGCTTTTTTTCCATTTTTTTCTTCGATAGCTTTCTCAAAAGTATTAATGCTTTTTCTGAGCACGATTGTTTTTTGAGTTTGAATATTTTTTGGAAGTGATTCGATTTTATAATCTACTTTTTCGACATCCAAAGCTGCAATGTAAAATACTCCTGCAGGATGAAAAAAGCGTATTTGATTTTTATAATTATAAAAGAAATTAAGGAAGGACTGGCGATCAATTTTTTGATTCCAGTTTAGCTCATTTTCTAAGAAGAAGGTATAGGTCCTCAGAATATTTTGAGCTTCTTTTGAAGTTGATTTTTTATCTAATAAAGTTCCTAAATCTCGAAGAGCAAGTAAGTTGCCTTTTGCGACCTCTAATTCAAGTTGCTTCAATAGGGGCGTTGATTTTTCATTTCCTTTTTGTGCTTGACACAGAAAGGAGAAGGAAAAAAAGAAAATGATGAAGCACGATATCCATCTCATCGTGGCAATAGATTTATGTTTTTCTGGAAAAATTTAGTCTTTTAAAAGTTTTGGTTGAAGAAACTTGATGAGCAAAGTTGGTTGGTTATATCATTTTTTTTTGATCAAAAAAAATGGCTTGTTTAAATGCTTTGCTCTGTGTTTTATTTTTTTATATAAAAAAATAAATTGTGTAAATCGTTAATTAATAATGTGTTACAAGAATTGAACCGAAAAGATAGAATTAACAATCTAAATCAAAAAAAAGCCCTAAGGTGAATACATCATGGTAATTCACCTTAGGACTTTTTGGTTTTGACCCGTCTAAAAGAAAAAGGCAAGTCGAATATTTTATGTTGCTTTAGCTGTTATTTCAAAACGATTTCATCTACTGCATATAATCGTTTATGTACAGAGATATAATATTTTCCTTGAAAATATTCGATGGCTTGATAAGCCGTAGGTTCATCGTCAAAGAAATTAGAATTGTAAGAAATTTCTTGAAGAGTAGTGAAATCTTCAGTAGCTAATTGGTAGGGTAGTCCTAATTGATTTTGTCCAAAAACTTTATCTCCAGTCACTTCTACTTTTCGTAATGGAGTATTGGCGTTGGCAAATTCCCAATTCTCACCGCTATCCTCCGAACTGTAAAATTGGTTTTCATAAAAACCTGTAGAATATAATATTCCTTCGAATTCAAAAATATCCCAAATCCAATGAGAAAAGATTTGTTGCCATTCTCCATTAGGTTGAATTCGATATGCCCCTCCAAGAGTGGAGATATAAAAGTTTCCATCAAAAAATCGAACATTCGTAATCATACTCGCTTCTGAACCTAATAAGGTAGATGGAATATTGATGCGATGAGCGACATTTATACTTTGAAATTGGGTTTCTGAGGCATTTAATTGAATGTCAAAAAGGAAAAAAGAATACTGTGCTTCTTGAGGATTTAGACTTCGAGCAGCATAAAGAAATTGGGAGGCATCATCATTAAAGGCTCCTGTGGAATAAGCATTGTTGAGTTCTTCAAAGATGATAAACTCAGCGCTGTCAGCAATTTCTCGATCGGTAATCCTGAATATTTGATTAACACTTTTTACTAAATGAAATTGTAGTTCGCGTTCATTTTCTACATTTTTTAAAACTCGTGCAAATATTTTGTCAGAAAGAATAGGTCTCCCGAAGACTCCTTTCTCGACTTCTAAATTTCGACGTTCGATGATTGTTCCAGCGGTACTCATACGAGCAAAATTATCAACAGTCCCAATCAACATTTCATTATCAGTAGCATGTAACCGATTGATAGTTGAGTTAAGAGAAAGATTAGGAATTTCGACCCAAGGATTAGGAGTTTGAACTACGACAGTTTGTTTTTTGCAGGAAAAAGTAAACGAAGTGATTAATAATAGAGAAAATATAATATGTTTCATGATGTATGTTTATTTGAAATCAGTTGCTGTCTTTTTTTTAATCATTTGAATAAAAAGACAATGTTTTCTCAATCTGCTTGATTGAAAAATAAAAAAGAATGTAGATGTTTTTGGAAACTCCTTTTTGACTGGGAAATGTAAAAAGGATAAGATTTGAGTTGCTAAAAAGCTTATAATAATCGCTCAAAAATACGAGTTTTAAGATTAAAAAGAAAGGGGGAAAAGAAAGTTAATAGAGATTTTTATGTCATAAATCTTCAAAAAAGAATAGAATTAGAAGGATGTTTAAAATAAAAGACAGAAAAGGGACAATTAATAGACAGAAATATAACTTAGATCAAGTTTATTTTTTCAAAAAATCTTATTTTGTGAGCATAAAACTTATTACTTCAGAAACCTCCTCCCTTAGGCTTGTTCTAACCGTTTATTGCTACAAACTCATTTTGTTCTTTTAGAGTATTAAAATTGACTGATTCCAAAAGATTGGAAGCATTAATTTTATTGCCAATTCTCCATGTTGAAAACATTTTATTTACAACCTATTTCCAAAAACAAATGAGAAAACTGAAAAAGTTTTCCTTATTTAATCTAGTTATGACCATGAGAATAATTTTACTTTTAGGCTTATTATTGATAAGTTTTTCATCAGTCTCCCAAACCCAAAAAAATGATGGAAAAACAAATACAACTTTTAAATCCTACGATTCAACACTTTCTGTTCATTTGAAAAAATGGAATGTCTACGAAGTATCTGTCGCTGAAATATTTAATCAATTGCAACAATCGGAAAATGAAAATCAAGTTCATCTGGACTGGGGAAAAGATCATGATTGGCAATTATCACTTTTTCCAAATAATCTGCGAAGCTCTGATTATGAAATGAGAACTTCAACGGGAGAAGTTTTGACAAAAGGAGCCAATAAGACTTTTGAAGGATATGAGCAATCTTTAGGAGGTGAAGTTAGATTGACGGTGGATGTTGATTTTATTTATGGATATGTAGAATCTGGAGGAGAGCGATATTTTATTGAGCCAGTTTGGTATTATGATAAAAGCGCTCCAAGGAATCTTTTTGTCGTATATGATGAACATGAAGTCATACCAAGAGATGATGTAAAATGTGCTTCTCATGAAATGCATAAGCGAGCAGATAAATTAGAAAAACAAAAACAAAATCAAAACCAAGAGAACATAGTTGGATTATGTTATGATGTAGAATTGGCGATTGCTTCGGATCATTCCATGTTTTTGAAATATGGTAGTATAACTGCTGTTGAAAATCATAATCTTGGAGTCTTAAATAATGTACAAGGAAATTATGATGATGAGTTTGCAGATGAATTGAACTTTGTGGTGGTGACTCAATTTGTTTCCAATTGTAATACTTGTGATCCTTGGTCGACAACAACAAATGCGGAGGATTTACTTTCAGAGTTTCGAAATTGGGGAAATGGTGGAGGTTTTGGAGCCGTTTACGATTTAGCTTTTTTGTGGACAGATAGAGATATTTTTGTTCCAGGTATAGGGAGTGGAGTGGTAGGTGTTGCCTATTTATTTGGAGTATGTACCAATAATCGATATCAAGTAGATGAGGATTTTACCACTTCAGCTTGGCAATTGAGGGTTTTGGTATCTCATGAAACAGGGCATAATTTTAATTCTTCTCATGATGCAGCAAATTCAGGTTTTATCATGGCGCCTTCGATCAATAATACTAATACTTGGTCAGCTGCTTCGGTGAATAGTATTAATACTTTTGTGAATTCTCGAACGTGTTTGGCAGAATGTGGAGCACCAGTACCACCGACCGCTAGTTTTACTTCTAATATTCAAAATATTTGTGAAGGCTCATCGGTTCAATTTTTTGACCAATCAACAGGTAATGTTAATTCGAGAGTTTGGTCATTTTCTGGTGGATCCCCTGCCTCTTCTACTGCTGAAAATCCAATTGTTACGTATCAAAATGCTGGGACATATTCAGTTTCACTAACCGTTACAAATGCAAATGGGAGTACGACTGAAACTCAATCTGGGTATATAATTGTTGGGCCAGGTGGAACTAATATTTTATTATACGATGCATTTGAAGATGGGTTAAGTAATTGGACGATTGAAAACCCAAATGGAAATACGACTTGGACGACAGCAGCAGTAGGAGGGACTAACCTTGGAAATACTGCTGTTTATATGGATAATTTTAATCTAAATCAGTCAGGTCAGAGAGATGGTTTAGTTTCTCAATCGATGAGTTTTGTTGGATTTACGAATGTGAATTTGTCTTTAGATTATGCTTATGCTCTTTTTAATGGAAATACGAATTTGAAGGATTCTTTGATAATAAAATTATCAACAGATGGAGGGAATACTTATCCTAATACTTTGTTTGAAGGAGGAGATAATGGAAATGGAAATTTTGCGACTACTCAACCGCAAGGAGAATTTAATCCAATAAGTACAGCTGATTGGTGTTATGGAGGAAATTTTGGAGCAGGATGTATAAACCTAGATTTATCGAGTTTTATTAACGAGACAGATGTAGTTTTGAAATTGGAAAATGTAAATGGATCTGGGAATAATTTATTTTTGGATAACATAACCGTTTCAAGTGATTGTGAAGTTATCTTGCCTCCTATTGCAGATTTTACTGCTTCGCAAACTCAAGGTTGTATTCCGATGACCGTCAACTTTACTGACCTAAGTATCAATGCACCAACTTCTTGGTTTTGGACTTTCCCAGGAGGAATACCATCTTCTTCTACGGAACAAAATCCAATTGTAACTTACACTACTTCTGGAAGTCACGATGTTATTTTAGTAGCAACGAATAGTGCAGGATCAAATACAACATTTCAAGGACAATATATTCAAGTTGAAGATGATCCAACTTCAGATTTTAATTATATTGCAAATGGAACAATGTATATTTTCAATAACTTGTCGTTTGGAGGAACTAATTATACATGGTTTTTTGGAGATGGCAATTCGAGTAATGAAGAAAACCCAGTTCATGATTATGGAACAGGGGGAACTTATGAAGTGAGTTTGATTGTGACTAACAATTGTGGTGTTGCAACTTCGATGCAAATAATAACTATAGAGACAGAACCTGTAGCAGGATTTAATGCTAATCCTACAAGTGGTTGTAGTCCGCTAGAGGTGCAGTTTAATGATCAATCTTCTTCGAATGTAATTTCATGGCTTTGGAATTTTCCAGGAGGAACTCCATCAACTTCGGTAGAGCAAAATCCTTTAGTAACTTATAATACACCAGGAGTTTATTCAGTTGATTTGACTGTAACTAATGCGTCAGGGAGCGATATGATTACTGAAACTAATTATATTACGGTGAATGATGTGCCTTCGGTAAATTTCACACAAGTGACTAATGGGTTATCGGTTGATTTCACAAATACCTCAACTAATGCGAATAGTTATAATTGGGATTTTGGGGATGGAAATTCTTCCACAGAAACTAACCCTACACATATCTATACAGACGATGGAAATTACAATGTAGTTTTAACTGCAACAAATGATTGTGGCTCGGTAACTTCTTCTCAAACGGTTACAATTAGTACATTGCCAAGTGCCAATTTCATGGCAGATGTAACGAATGGTTGTGTTGCTTTGACAGTTCAATTTAATGATTTGTCTTCTTCGAATACGACAAGTTGGTTGTGGTCATTCCCTGGCGGAAATCCCTCGACTTCGAATGAACAAAATCCTTTGATAATTTATAATTCAGCAGGAATATATAGTGTGACTTTAGTTGCAAGTAATTCAACCGGAGATAATACAATTACGCTGTCGAATTATATTACGGTAGATGATGTGCCAACGGTAGGATTTTCTCAAATGACTAGCGGGCAGACAGCTACATTTACCAATACCTCAACTAATGCGAATAGTTATAATTGGGATTTTGGTGATGGAAATTCATCGACAGAAACTAACCCAACTCATATTTATTCATCAGATGGAAACTACACCGTTGTTTTGACAGCAACTAATAATTGTGGTTCCGTTACTTTAACTCAAACGGTTAATATTTCTAATGAACCTTCCGCAGCCTTTGAAGCAAATATAACGAGTGGTTGTGCATCCTTAACGGTACAATTTACGGATCAATCTTCTTCCAATACAACAGGTTGGAATTGGTCATTTCCTGGAGGGAATCCATCTTTATCATCCGAGCAAAATCCTATTGTCATTTATGAAAATGCTGGAACTTACTCTGTGGCTTTGGAAGCTACGAATGCAGCAGGAAATAGTATCGAAACGCAAACAGATTATATCTTCGTTGATGATGTACCAATGGCTAGTTTTTCTCAAAATATAAATGGATTAAATGTAGACTTTACTAATACCTCAACGAATGGAAATAGTTATAGTTGGGACTTTGGAGATGGAAATTCTTCAACTGATTTTTCTCCAAGTCATACTTATGGAATGGACGGAACTTATGAGGTGGTTTTATCAGTAACTAACAATTGTGGAACCGTTACGACTATGATAACAGTTACGATTGTCACTCTGCCGACGGCAGGTTTCGGAGCAAATATAACGAGTGGTTGTGCAGATTTGACGGTACAATTTTCTGATCAATCTTCTGCAAATGCAACAAGTTGGAATTGGTCATTTGTAGGAGGAAATCCATCTACTTCAACCGAGCAGAATCCAAGTGTTATTTATGAAAATGCAGGGACTTACTCGGTGACGTTGACAGTAACTAATGCTGCTGGAAGTAACATGGTCGAGGAAATGAATTACATCGTAGTTGATGATGTTCCTGTTGCTGGATTTACAGTAGATGCTAATGCATACAATGTAGATTTTACCAATACAACAACTAATGCCACTAGCTACAGTTGGAATTTCGGAGATGGAAATACTTCGTCTGAAACTAACCCTTCTCATACTTATGTCAATGATGGAATGTATGATGTAGTCTTGACTGCAACGAATAATTGTGGTTCGGTTACTTTTACTCAAACTATAAATATCTCGAATACGCCTACGGCAAATTGGACATCTGGACCAAGTGTCGGTTGTTCCCCTTTGACGGTTCAATTTCAAAATCAATCTTCCAATAATTCAACTTCTTGGGAATGGACTTTTGATGGAGGAAACCCTTCCTCTTCAACGGAGCAAAATCCAACAGTAGTTTATAATAACGCAGGGACTTACTCGGTGACTTTAGTAGTGGTAAACAATCAAGGTACTGATACTTTTACTATGATAGATTATGTTGTAGTTAGTACAACTCCGAGTCCTGCTTTTTCATCGAATGTCAATGGTCCTTTGGTGAACTTTAACAATCTAACCACCAATGCAAATTCCTACTCTTGGGACTTTGGAGATGGAAATATTTCAAGCGAAACCAATCCAAGTCATCAATATAATTTGAATGGAGAATATACTGTTACCTTAACCGCAACGAATGATTGTGGTACGACAACGACGACTCAAACTGTATCCATTACATCAAGCGTGATTGCTGGATTTAGTTCAAGTATTGCTTCAGGATGTTTGCCTTTAGAGGTTCAATTTACGAATGAAAGTATCAATGCAACTTCTTTCGAATGGACTTTTACAGGAGGTAGTCCCACTAACTCTACTTTGGTAAATCCAATTGTAACTTACCAAAATGCAGGAGTATATACAGTCATGTTAACTGCAATCAATTCAACAGGAAGCAGTACCATAGTTGAGACAGGTTTTATAGTGGTGGAAGGAGTTCCATTTGCAAGTTTTGGAACTGATGTAAATGGTTTAACAGTAGACTTTACTAATTTTTCTTCTTTAGGAGATACTTTCTTATGGTCTTTTGGAGATGGAAATGTTTCAACAGAAACGAATCCTCAACACACGTATTCAGGCATCGGAATATACACCGTAACATTGACAGCATCGAATGATTGTGGCAGTAATATTTTTAGTGTTGATTTAGATGTTGGGACAGCTGTAAGTGCTGGGTTTTTTGCAGTAGATACAGAAGGATGTGCACCAATGGAGGTTCAGTTTACAGATCAATCTTCCAATAATGTAACAGAATGGAATTGGTCTTTCCCAGGAGGTACACCTGCAACTTCTTCGGAGCAAAATCCATTAATTAATTACACTACTCCTGGAGTTTACGAAGTGATATTGGAAGCAAGTAATCCTTTTAATAGTAGTACTGTAACGGAGACTAATTACATTACTATTTTAGATGTGCCAACAGCAAGCTTCACGTTTAATGAAAACGGAAACGTAATAATTTATAACAATACATCTACAAATGCCAATACTTACCTTTGGACTTTTGGAGATGGTGAAACAAGTATGGAAGAGAGTCCATCTCACACTTATACGAATGATGGAGTTTATATCGTAACTCTCGAAGCGACGAATGCTTGTGGAATAATTACTACTCAAGAAACGGTTACCATTTTAACTCCAGTTGTTGCTGGATTTATTGCTGATGTAACAAGTGGTTGTGCAGGTTTAGAAGTTCAATTTACAGATGCTTCTTCTAATAATGTAACTGGTTGGAATTGGACTTTTGCAGGAGGTACTCCAAGTACTTCTACGGAGCAAAATCCAACAGTAATTTATAATACGCCAGGAACTTACGCGGTTGTTTTGGAAGTTAATAATCTAGGTTTTAATGCGATGCAAACGGAAATGAATTTTATTGTAATTGCAGAAAATCCTACAGCTAGTTTTACTTCAATGACGACTGGCGGAACGGTTGATTTTACAAATATATCTACGAATGCTACCAATTATTTTTGGACTTTTGGAGATGGTGAAACAAGTGAAGAAGAGAACCCATCATACACTTATACTGCTGATGGAAATTACATCGTAACGTTGACTTCAACTAATGCATGTGGTTCAGTAACAACAGAAATAGAGGTTGTAATTGTTCTTCCTCCAGTAGCGAATTTTTCTATTGAAACAAACTTTGATTGTGCACCAGCAACGATTCAATTTATTAATGAATCCTCCTCGAATGCGACCGAATGGCTTTGGACTTTTGATGGTGGTTCGCCAAATACCGCAACGGTGGAAAACCCCGCAATTACGTTTAATGATCCAGGAACACATACGGTAACGTTGACTTCTTCGAATGCTGCTGGCTCAAGTATGTTTTCGATTGATATTACGTTGGGTGGAGCGCCAGTAATTACTTTTGGAAGTAGTGTCAATGAGTTAACTACGACCTTTACAAATTCAACTATGGATGCAATTTCTTTCCTTTGGGATTTTGGAGATAACAATTCTAGTATTGAAGAAAATCCAATTCACATTTATGATGAACCTGGAAATTATACAGTTATTCTTTCTGCAACAAATGCTTGTGGGACAACAACACTTTCACAGCAAATTGAAGTGGTTGGGCCGCAAGCAGTAGCGAGTTTTATTTCTTCTGAGGTAAATGGTTGTTTACCATTTACAGTTACTTTTGAAGATACTTCGACAGGTAGTCCGACTGGTTGGGATTGGACTTTCCCTGGTGGAATACCTTCGACTTCAACAGAACAAAATCCAACAGTCGTTTACAATACTTCAGGGGTTTTTGATGTGAATTTAGAAGTAACTAATCCAGCTGGAGCAAGTTCGATTGAGCAGAGTAGTTATATCACAATTAGCGAAAATCCAATTTCAGATTTTACCGTTACGGTGAATATGAATGGGAATGTCGACTTTACCAATAATTCTAATTTTGGAGATAGTTACGAATGGATTTTTGGAGATGGAAATATAAGCGTGGAAAATTCTCCCAACTACACTTATGATACTTCTGGATTGTACAGCATCCAATTGATCGTAACGAATAGTTGCGGAACAGATACGATGACTCAAGAAATTTTAATTGATATTACTGGAATCGAAAACCTGACTTTTCTAGAAAAATTCGCATTATTTCCAAATCCCAATAGCGGAGATTTTACACTTAATATCGAAGGTCAACCATTGGATAGGCTAGAAGTAAGTCTTTATAATATATTGGGACAACGAATTTTCAACGAGGAAATTGATTTTACTTCTGGGCAATTAATCAAAGATTATAAATTGAGTCGCTTGGCAGCAGCAACTTATATTTTACAAATAAAATCAGGTAATAAAATGATTCATCGTAAAGTGGTGAAGAAGTAATGATTTGATTTTTTGGAAAAAGAAAACCTGCATTTTACGATTGTGAAATGCAGGTTTTTTTATAGGAATATGATGGAACGCGGATGTTGCGGATCGAGCGAATTTTAGCGGATCTGACGATTATACTCAGCAGATTATTATCATCAAATCCGCTTCTGTCTGCTCGATCCGCATTATCCGCGTTCTATCAAAATTAATATTTTTCAATAAATTCCGTAGGCACTAAAAAACCAAAAGTATCATCAGAATACCCAGGTCCTACTCCCATGTCGACAAAATTTCTAATCTCTAAATGTAGGTGAGCGCTGTATTTTCCATCAGCATCTCCAATTGTTCCAAGTAGTTGTCCACGCTTAATAAAATCACCTTCCTTCACATGGATTTCATCCAAATGAGCATAGAAAGATTCTACAAATGGATACTCAGGATGGTTAGGAAACTTATGCACAATTCGTACAATATTCCCCCATCCACAACAAACATTTTCGGCAAAACTCACATATCCATTTGAAATACTATAAACTGGATCACCCAAATCTGTATTACCACCACCTTTCCCGTTCCAATCTTCTCCGAGGTGTTTGCTTTGACCAAATTCTCTAGCTTTAAAATAATTAGTACCATCAGGCTTTCCCACAGGGAAATCAAATTTTTGAGAAATGAAAGAAGGTTCTTTTGCAAAAATCACATCATATTTTGAATCGCCAACCGTAGGGTAAAAGGTAGGTTCTTCCATTGCGGAAGCCACTTCTTTTTGCTGATGACTTGCTGCGGTTGCATTATTTTTTTTGATGCAAAACAAAATTGTAAGAGCAAGAATCATTGATGGAATAATAATAAAACTTGTTCGTGTTTGACTTTGAGACATAATCTAATATTTTAATCAAATAACCGTGTTTTGGCAAATTTAAAAAGTTTAAACGAAATATTTTTTCCATAAATTTTTGAAAAATGTTAAAATAAGACCTTTGATAATCTTTTACCAAAATCCCGTGACTTAACTTTTTAGGGAAAAAATAAAATCGTACCTTTATTACTGCAATAATTTTTCCTAAAATTTTATTTCAATTACTAACCTAGCTAATATTTTTAGAAACGTCTTTCGATTTTCAAATACCTTAGTCTATTATTTTTTTACTTTGAAACATTTATACCAAAAGTGATTTTTTGGATTAAGTCGTTGATGATCAATTGTTTATAGTTTAGGAAAATTAACCTTTCTAAAAGCAGCAGATAGATGAATCTATGCCTCTTTCTAGAATAAATATTGTTTTATGTTAAAGTTGAAAAATAGATAAACCAGGTGGTTTTTCGATTTTGATAACCATATTGATAAAAAAAGTTGCGCAACAACACACATTAATTTACATGAACCAGCCTCCCAAAACAGTTTTAAAAACACGTAGTAAAAAGTGGTTTTTGCTTTTTATTCTTAGTTTCATTTTTCTTCAAGGAAAAATGTCAGCGCAAGGCTGTGAGTGTGTTGGTTGCCAAGGGCCCATTCCAATCTCTTCTACCAATACTTATACCTTAAATGTTTCAGGTGCTACAAATCCTAACCTTTCCAATCCTGGACAGGGAGTATGTGGAATTTATCTTGATGTTACATTTGAACATATTTGGAGTTTGACAATCACCTTGACTTCACCCTCAGGGCAGATGGTTACGTTGATGGGGCCTTATGATAATTTTCCAAGTACAACTGGTTTTTCCAATTGGGATATTAGTTTTTTGCCCTGTGGAGATCCTGTTTCACCAGATCCAATGACAAGTGGAGGATTCTTCAATGATCAATGGACGAATCTTCAACAATGGGCATTTTTTACTAATTATACTGGATCCTATTATCCTTATTTAGGTTGTTTGGAAGATTTCAATTCTGGATCTGTTGATGGAGATTGGACGATTACGGTGACGAATGGAAGTAGTGTTTATGATGATGGAAGTTTTAATGGTTTTTCGATTTTGTTTTGCGACGATAGTGGAATGGGGTGTACCGCCTGCGATGCAAACGCGGGAGATCTTTCGGTGGTAGATGATATTGATTTATGCATTGGAGAAAATTATAATGGAAGTATTGACCCATTTTATAGCTTTGGAACTGAACCGAATAATCAGTACGATTACACGTATATTATTTCCCAAAGTTCTATTATTCAGAGCTATGAAATGACTCCCGATCTTTCGACTTATTCTGAAGGGACTTATGAAATTTGTGGACTGTCATATTTGAGTACAGATGTATCCTTAATTCCTCCTCCAAATGGAATTCTTTCGGTGGCAGATTTGGAAGTTATCATGACATCTACTGCACCGTTTTGTGGAGATATTTCGGATGACTGTTTTGTCGTAACCGTTTATCCAATCCCTGATACTATTTTTATTTCAGATACTTTTTGTCGAAATGAGAATTATGTTTTTGCTGGAAATGTATATAGTGCTGGTGGTGTTTATTATCCCGTTTTGCCAGCTTCTGCAGGTTGTGATACTATAGTGGAATTGAGCTTAGGGGAATTACAAGCATATGAAGAAAATATCTCATCCACGATTTGCCAAGGAGATACTTTTTTTGTTGCAAATATTTTCCATGTTAATACTGGAAATTATGCTGATACCTTGACTTCAGTCTTGGGTTGTGATAGTATCATCAATTTAGATTTGACTGTTTTAAATCCACAAGCAATCATTGTTGTTCCAGATACGATAATTTGTTCAAGTCTTGAAATAGAATTAAATGCTTCTGGCTCGACAGGTGATTCTTACATTTGGTCTACGAACGATGGAAATATTATGGGAAATACTTTGAACAATATTACTACAGTAGATAGAGCAGGGCGATATTATTTTATGGTCACTCAGGTCAATTCAGGAGTAGTTTGTACTGCGATTGATTCGGTGGATGTAATCGAAAATTTGGTTGCTCCAATAGTGTCTGTACCAATGGATAGTATAATAACCTGTGATGTTCCCACGATCGTTCTAGATGGAAATGGCTCTTCTGTTGGGAGTGAGTTTTCCTATGAATGGACAACTATAAATGGTAATATTACGCAAGATACTTTTACTCTTCTTCCAACGATTAACTCAGGAGGGACGTATGTACTAAGTGTTACAAATAATGATAATGACTGTGTCTCTCAAGACTCCGTTTTAATTTTACAAAATACTAACTTTCCTTCTGCTTCAGCTGGCGCAGCAATGGAAATCAATTGCGATAATCCGACGGTTCAGTTAGATGGATCAAGTTCATCTCAAGGGAATGCTTTCATTTATTTATGGACGACAACGGACGGAAATATATTGTTAGGAAATGAGAGTTTACAACCAACTGTTGATTCAGCAGGAACTTATTTATTGACGGTAACGGATACTTTTAGTAACTGTGCGACGATAGATTTTGTGGATGTTACAATAGATACTTTGCCTCCAATAGCTGATGCGGGGAATGATTTTACCGTAAATTGTTTTACTCCATTAATTCAAGTTGATGCAACTAATTCTTCGCAAGGTGGACAATTTTCTTATCAATGGAATGCTCTTACTGGTGGGCCAGTAATGAGTGGTGCAACTACTTTAATGCCAACGATTAATGTTGGTGGGACTTATGAATTGGTAGTGACGAATGACTTGACAGGGTGTAGTTCGAGTTCGCAAATGACTGTAAATCAGGATTTTATAAATCCAATAATTGTGGTAGAATCACCTATTGATACAATTTCTTGTTTGGAAAATACAATAATCATTGATGCTTCTAATTCTTCAGTTGGGGCAAATTTCGAATATGAATGGACTGTAATTGGTTCGGGAAATATCTTAGCAGATACTTTTACTTTGCTTCCGCAGATCGATTTGGAAGGTATGTATCAGTTGGAAATTATGAATATTCAAAATGGTTGTACTTCTATTGAAACGGTGGAAGTTTTTTCTAACAATACATTTCCAACCGCAGAGGCAGGAGGAAATTTGACTATCAATTGTAATCAATTTGAAGTCATGTTAGATGGAAGTGGATCAATTGGAACGGAATATGAATATTTGTGGACTGCGACAAATGGCGGCAATATACTGAGTGGAGGAACGACGTTTACTCCTACAGTAAATGGAGATGGTGATTATGAATTATTGGTGACGAATACTTTGAGTGGTTGTACTCAAACTGATTTGATGTCAGTAACTGTGGATACGATTCCGCCAGTTGCAGTAGCAGGGATTGATACGTTAATTGATTGTTATAACAATATAATTACATTAGACGGAGGAGGTTCTTCTTCGGGTGATTTCAGTTATTTATGGTCTACTTCTGATGGTACAATTGATATGGGAGGGATGACTCTTCAACCGACCATTTCGGGAGGAGGGACATTTGAATTATTAGTTACGAATAATCAAAATGGTTGCTCTTTAATTGATTCTGTTTTTGTTGGAGAAAATTTATTGACGCCAATTTCTATTGCAGGTCTAGACACGATAATTACTTGTACCAACTCAACTATTTTTCTTAATGGAAATGGTTCATCAGTTGGAGTTGAGTTTGAATATTTATGGACGCCGACAAATGGTGGGAATATTTTATCTAATCCAAATTCCCTTCAACCAGAAATTACAAGTGCAGGAAATTATGAACTCTTGGTGACGAATATTGTCAATGGTTGTACTACAATAGATGAAGTTATTGTTTTAGCTGATACTGATATTCCAACAGCGGAAGCAGGCTCAAATCTGACTATCGATTGCAACCAACTTGAAGTGATGTTAGATGGAAGTGGATCACTTGGAATTGAGTATGAATATTTGTGGACTGCGACGAATGGCGGCAATATATTGAATGGAGGAACAACTTTTACTCCTACGGTCAATGGAGAAGGCGATTATGAGTTATTGGTGACGAATACTTTGAGTGGCTGTACTCAAACTGATTTTGTGTCAGTAATGGTAGATACGATTCCGCCGGTTGCCTCAGCAGGAATTGATACGTTAATTGATTGTTATAACAATGTAATTACATTGAATGGGGGAGGTTCCTCGTCGGGTGATTTTAGTTATTTATGGTCTTCTTCTGATGGAACTATTGATATGGGGACAACGACGCTTCAACCGACTATTTCAGGAGGAGGAACATTTGAATTATTAGTTACTAATAATCAAAATGGTTGCTCTTCAATTGATTCTGTTTTTGTTGGAGAAAATTTAATTCCACCTACTTCTATTGCAGGTCTAGACACAGTAATTACTTGTGCGAATCCAACTATTTTCCTTAATGGAAATGGATCATCTGTTGGAGTTAATTTTGAATATCAATGGACGACTTCCAATGGGGGGAATATTATTTCTAACCCAACTTCACTTCAACCTGAAGTTGATAGTGCTGGAAATTATCAACTATTGGTGACGAATATTATCAATGGTTGTACTACAATAGATGAAGTTATTGTTTTAGCTGATACTGATATTCCAACATTGGAAGCAGGCTCAAATATGACTATCGATTGCAATCAACTTGAAGTAATATTAGATGGAAGTGGGTCAGTTGGAACGGAGTATGAATATTTGTGGACTGCGACAAATGGCGGCAATATACTTAGTGGAGAAACGACGTTTGTTCCTACCGTAAATGGAGATGGTGATTATGAATTGTTAGTAACAAATATTTCGAATGGTTGTACTGGGACTGATTTTGTATCAGTAACGGTAGATACGATTCCGCCGATTGCGTCAGCAGGAATTGATACGTTAATTGATTGTTATAACAATGTAATTACATTAAATGGAGGAGGTTCTTCTTCGGGTGATTTTAGTTATTTATGGTCTTCTTCTGATGGAACTATTGATATGGGAGCAACGACGCTTCAATCGACTATTTCAGGAGGAGGAACATTTGAATTATTAGTTACGAATAATCAAAATGGTTGCTCTTCAATCGATTCTGTTTTTGTTGGAGAAAATTTAATAACGCCAATTTCTATTGCAGGACTCGACACGGTAATTACATGTGCGAATCCAACTATTTTTCTTAATGGGAATGGATCATCTGTTGGAATTAATTTTGAATATCAATGGACGGCAACCAATGGGGGAAATATTTCCTCCAGTCCAAATTCCCTTCAAGCTGAAATTACAAGTGCGGGGAATTATGAACTTTTGGTGACGAATATGATCAATGGTTGTACTTCTATAGATGAAGTTATTGTTATTGGCGATACGAATTTGCCTACAGCCAATGCAGGATTAACAGATACTATAAATTGTAATCAGAGTGTTATAAATCTTGATGGAACAGCTTCCTCTACAGGAATTAATCTCATTTATTCATGGACAACTTCGGATGGGAATATAGTTTTTGGAGAAAATACTTTAACGCCACAAGTTGATTCAGCTGGAAATTATTTTTTGATTGTAACTGATACAATTTCAGGTTGCATGGCACAATCCTCTGTAGAAATTTTCCTTGACACACTTCCTCCAAATGCTGATGCTGGAAGTACGATGGAGTTAAGTTGTTTAATTCAAAATGTTATTTTGGAAGGAACTAACTCTTCCGCTGGAAGTGATTTTTCTTATCAATGGACAACAAATGATGGAAGCATTTTTTCTAATCAAAACTCTTTACAACCTACTGTAATTCAGTCAGGTACATATTATTTAGAAGTCACCAATAATATAAATACTTGTGCCGCTGTCGACTCTGTTCTTGTTACTCAAAATATTACTCCTCCTATTGCAATAGCAGGTGTCGATACTTTGATTACTTGCGATAATCTAACTTTGATTTTAGATGGGGCAGGTTCATCAATAGGTATCAATTATCTTTATCAATGGACAGCCACCAATGGTGGAATCATCGATGATAATTCCACTTCGTTACAACCTGAAATTAGTAATTCAGGGAATTATGAATTAGTTGTCACCGACTCGACGAATGGTTGTACTGCTTCCGATTTTTTAATTGTTGACATCGATACTAATTCTCCGACAGCTGATGCTGGATTACCTTATGTGATTAATTGTACCCAACCGATTTTGACATTGGATGGAAGTTTATCCTCGGTAGGAAGTATTTATGATTATGGATGGACTACGGTGGGTGGGAATATTATTGCTGGAGATACGACTTTATTTCCTCAAATTGATAGTGCTGGAATTTATATTTTGGAAGTGACAAATACTCAAAATGGCTGTTCTAATATTTCAACAGTTACGATTACTACCGACACTATTATTCCAATTGCAGCTGCAGGAATTGATACGATGATAACTTGTGAAAGCAATGTTATAAACCTCAATGGAACAAATTCTTCGATAGGAGATTTTACCTATAATTGGACAACAACAGGAACGGGGATAATAGTAAATGAAAATACTTTAACTCCAGAAATAAATAATGCTGGAACGTATCAGCTAGAAGTAACCAATACCCAAAATGGGTGTATTTCGATAGATGAGGTAGAGGTCGTATTTGACACTATTACACCAATTGCTGACGCCGGTTTGGATGGAGTTTTAGATTGTGATACGACGAGTTTGACTCTGGGCGGAAACTCCTCTGTAGGAGCAAATTTTGAATACCAATGGACTTATTCTGCTGGTGGAAATATTTTGACTGATTCGACTCAAGCTATGATTACAGTTAATGCTGGAGCAACTTATACTTTGCTTGTAACTAATATTTTGAATAGTTGTACGGCAACTGATGAAGCGGTGATTTTGGCAGATGCTAATCTCCCAATTGCTATTACTAATTTAATGGATACCATTCTTTGTGACTCTAGTCAGTTGACGTTGAATGGAAATGGTTCAAGTGTTGGAGTTGATTTTATTTATAATTGGACAACTTCAGATGGTAATATAATTGCTAATGAAAATACACTTTCTCCTATTGTTGATTCAGCTGGCTTATACACTTTAACGGTAACGAATACATCTAATAATTGTGCGGCTACCGCATTTGTAAATGTAGTGTTAGAAGATTGTGGGCCAATTGCTTTTGCAGGTGCTGATGGTAAAATTGATTGTAATTTCCCTACTACTATTTTAGATGGTTCTGGGTCTTCAGTTGGAACTGGAATTACTTATTTCTGGACCACCTCTGATGGTGTTATTTTATCAGATACGACTACTTTGATGCCGACGGTGGGAGCAAGTGGAACTTATGTTTTAACAGTCGAAAATACGCTGTATGGTTTTGTTGCCACAGATACAGTTCTGGTGGATAATTTAATTAATTTTCCTATTGTTGATTTGTCCGTGAATACATTGTTAAGTTGTACAGATACTACTGTTTTAGTGGATGGGAGCAACTCTTCCATGGGGGCTGGGTTTTTATATTCATGGAGTACAAATGATGGGAATATTGTTGCTGTAATTGGAGATGATTCTATCTCCGTCAATCAAACAGGTTTTTACTTTTTGGAAATTACTAACAACATAAATGGATGTGTGACAATAGATAGTATTGAGGTTTTTCAAGATAATGATTTACCGTTTGCAGATGCAGGAATGGATGCGGAATTAAATTGTTATAACAATGAATTTACGTTAGATGGAAGTGGTTCCTCTGTTGGCAATAATTTTATTTATCATTGGACAACTTCAGATGGAAATATCCTTTCAGGAGATTCAACTTTAAATCCATTGATAGACTCAATTGGAACTTATGTTTTGGAAGTGACAGATACCACGAACGGTTGTTTTGCACAAAGTTCAGTTTTGGTTACTGGGGATTTTGTTGTTCCAATTGTTGATGCAGGAATAAGTGATGTATTGACTTGTATTGATTCAATTTTGACTTTGGATGGAACGGCTTCTTCTCAAGGAGGAAACTTTACTTATGAGTGGACGACGGACGATGGTAATATTTTAAATGGAGGAAATACTTTAACTCCTCAAGTCGATTCAAGCGGAAATTATCAATTGGTAGTTTTTGATAATCTAAATGGATGTGTTGATTCTTCCTTTGTATTTATTAATTCAAATTTTATTGCGCCTACGGCAAATGCAGGGATGGATGAGATGATTGATTGCGGAGTTGGAAGTTTGTTTTTGAATGGAAGTGGTTCTTCTATGGGAACTCAATTTCTCTACTCTTGGACGACTTCAAATGGAAATATTTTAGCAGATACCAATACACTTTCTCCAGAGATTACAACTGGAGGGAATTATTTTTTAACGGTAGAAAATACTGCCAATGGTTGTACCGCAATTGATGAAGTCATGATTAATTCAATTAATTGTGCACCAATGGTGATGATTGATTTGCCAGATACGTTGACTTGTGTGGTAACTCAAATTACCCTGGATGGAAGTGCTTCTTCCAACTGGGGAACGATCAAATATGAATGGACAACAGGCAATGGAAACATTGTAGGAGTTAATAATTTGCCAATGGTAGAGGTGAGTTTACCAGGAACTTATCAACTTACTTTGACGGATACATTAACGAATGAAATTGCCTTTGCCTCTGTTATGGTTGAAATCAATAATGTCGATCCAATTGCTGATGCAGGAATTACTGATACTTTAAACTGTTTGATTACTAGTTTGAATTTAGATGGAAGTGTCTCTTCGATGGGAAGTTCTTTTAGTTACTTATGGACAACAGGCAATGGAAATATTGTGAGTGGATTTGATGAGATTAATCCATTGATAAATGAAGATGGAACATATAATTTAGAGGTAACAAATATTGAAAATGGTTGTACTGCCACCTCTTCCGTTTTGATTGAAATAGATACAATTTTGCCAACGGTTGATGTTGGTTTCCCCGTAGAATTTACTTGCGTAGATACTATGTTGTTTTTGAATGGATTAGGTTCTTCGATGGGTAATGATTTTGTCTATGAGTGGACTACTGGTGATGGAAATATCGTTGGTGATTTCACGATACTTTCACCGCAAATTAATGAACCTGGAACCTACGAATTAACTATATTAAATACGCTAAATTTTTGCGAAGCAAGTGATCAAATTTTAATAACTATTGATACAATAGCTCCAACGATATTTATTGAACCAGCGAGCGTGTTGAATTGTGATTTGACGGAGTTTGACTTGGATGCAACGACTTCTTCTACTGGAAATAATTTTACTACTCAATGGCAAACATCGAATGGGAATATAGTCAATGGAATCAATTCTCTTTCTCCTGAAATTAATGATGGAGGTGATTATGAATTATTTATTTTAAATACTCAAAACGGTTGTTCTTCTACCGAAACGATTACCGTCTTGCAAGATACGATTGTTCCAGTTTCAGAAGCTGGTATAACGATGGGATTGACTTGTGTTGATACGCTTTTAACTTTGGATGGAAGTGGTTCTTCTAGTGGGAATAATTTTTCTTACCAATGGCAAACTTCTAACGGAAATATTGAAAATGGTGCAAATTCACTTTTCCCAAATATAAATTTAATAGGGGACTATGAATTAATTGTAATCAATAATAACAATATGTGCACGTCAATAGATACGGTGCAGGTATTTCAAGATATTACTGCTCCTATAGCTATTGTTGATATAGCTGACACCTTGAATTGTGTAATTGAAAACACCATTCTATCTGCGGGTAATTCATCTAATGGGTTGATTTATAGTTATTTATGGAATACGGATAATGGTAATATTAATAATGGAGCGACTTCTTTAAATCCACAAGTAAGTGAAGGCGGAGTTTATAATTTAGTAGTGACAAATGATGGAAATGGTTGTACGGCAACTGATTTTATAGAAGTAATGCAAGATACGATTGTTCCAATTTCAGAAGCTGGTGTTACGATGACATTGACTTGTGTTGATACTGTCTTGACACTTTCTGGAAATGGTTCGTCAGTAGGAAATGAATTTAATTATGAATGGACAACTGATGTCGGAAATTTTGTCAATGGAACAAATTCATTGAATCCACAAGTTGATGAATTAGGAATTTATCAACTAGAAATCACGAATAGTAACAATATGTGCACGTCTTCTGATTTTGTAGAAATTTTGGAAAATATCGCACCACCTGAAATTGAAATTAATGCAATTGGCGGGTTGGTTTTAAATTGTAATATAAGCAGTATTGTGCTAGATGGAAGTAGTTCTTTGCCGAATGGAAATGTGAGTTTTGAATGGAGTAGTACCAACGGAAATATTTTGATGGGGAGTACTGACCCAAACCCAGAAGTAGATTTGGAAGGTGATTATTTGTTGGTTTTGACGAATGGAATTAATGGATGTACTGCAACTGAAATGGTGCAAATTACTGGTGATTTTGAATTGCCAATTGTACAGATTTTAGAACCAGATACTTTGACTTGTTTAGACACTTTAGTTGCGATATCTGGAAGTGGTTCTTCGGTAGGAAATGAGTTTGAATATTTGTGGACTCATACCATAGGAAATATCGTTTCAGGCGAGACAACATTGGAGTGTACCGTTGATGAATTTGGAGATTATACTTTAACTGTTTTAAATACTAATAATGGCTGCATGAGTTCAGAAGTAGTAACGGTTTATCAAAATGCAGATGCGCCTTTTGCAGACGCTGGAGGTAACTATGAATTTGATTGTATTCAAACGGTCAAGATGTTACAAGGAGACGCTTCCCAAGGTGCAGAGTTTACATATTTATGGACAACAGATGATGGAAATATTACGGTTGGTTCAACTTCGTTACAGCCGATTGTAGATGCATTTGGAACTTATGTTTTAACTGTGACGAATCAAATCAATGGATGTACAGCGATTTCGGAGGCTATAGTTACACAAGATTTAGATGTTCCTCAAAATGTGGAATTGGAAATTATTTCGCCTTTATGTTATGGTGATTATAATGGAAGTCTAGAGGTGCTGGAAGTGATCGGAGGGGAGGCGCCTTATCTTTATTCGATTGATGGAAACAACTTTACGGAGTATCCACTTTTTTCAAATTTGCCTGCAGGGAATTATTTAATTACGATCAAAGATGCATCTGGGTGTGAATGGAATTCAATGTTTGAAATTGTAGCACCGGTGGATGTGATGGTTGATTTAGGAGAAGACATATTTTTAGAATTGGGAGAAAGTACGGTGCTTCAAGCAATGACTAATATTTCTACATTTGATTTGGATTCGGTGAGTTGGATGAATATTGATAGCCTAGCATGTGAGGATTGTTTGGAGCAAGAAGTAGCCCCTCTATTTACAACAGGTTATGGCGTTTTTCTGATGAATGAAAATGGTTGTGTGACGGAAGATGAGGTGATCGTTTATGTAAATAATAAAAGACGGATTTTTATTCCAAATGCATTTTCCCCAAATGGTGATGGACAAAATGATGTATTTATGATTTATGGAGGACTAGGAGTAGAGGAAATTGAAGACTTCCAAATATATAGCCGATGGGGTGATTTAGTTTTTGAAAAAAATAGTTTCCAACCAAATGATCCAACAATGGGCTGGGATGGATTTTTTAATGGAGAAAAAATGAACCCAGCGGTTTTTGTATTTTTTGCAAAAATAAGATACGCGAACGGAGAGACGGAAATAGTGAAAGGAGATTTGTTCTTGAAATAGTTATTTGAACAATTAAACTGGATATTAATCCAACTAATTTTTTGATTAAAAGGTCTCTAAATGAATTGGGTAGAAAGAGCATTTTAAAATTAAATATGTAATTGAATTAGGCGTTTGGTCTTTCATCTTAATTATTATTGCCCTATCTTACAAATATTAAAGGACATAATTTTCCCTCCTTTTTGAAAAAGAATAGTTTAATTCCTCTTATAAATCTTTTTCATAACTTCTAAAAATAGATATTAATAGCCTTCTCAAAAACCTTTGTTTTTAGCAAAACTGCTGATTGTATCTACTAAAGTAGATCAGTTTTTTTACCTCAATTTTACTTCCGAATATTAGAAACCCATTTAATTTCCAATTTTAATTTTTTTTTCAAAAAAAAGTAAATAATAGAAAAGTTTATTTTTTTGAAGAATGAAGTAATGCTACTTTGTAATTTGCTGATTTACAGTAAGTTATAGATGATTTATCTTGTGTGTATGTAAATGTGGAAAACGAATGGAAAAGATATTTCAACAATAGGCAGCAAAATATTACTTTGAGGGCTCTAATTTTCTGTAAACTTATTGTCAAAAGAGAATTTACACCCTTTCCAAAATAATCAGACTCATTTAACGATGCTCTGGTTTATTTAAAGACCAATGAGATTCAAGGTTTTTTAAATAAAAAAATAATGGATTTATAGCCAAAAACGGATTTCTTGAAAAGAGTCTTACTCTATTACTTTATTTTTTTTTAGATGAAGAATTAAGTAATCTTTTTGAAATTTCTTATTTTCGGCGGATTAAAATAAAGCAACAACAAAAAATACAAAATAAAAATATTAAGCTAAACGAATATTCTACACCAGGGATATTTAAGATAACTAAAACTAAAGGGTAATCAATTCATTTTGATTGCTGTGTAAAGCAAAAATTTAATTTTAACCAAAATCAAAAAAATGCCCCTGGTATGAAAAAACAAATACTACTCGCATTATTCTTTTCTATTACTTATTTGAGTTTAAATGCTCAATGTAATTTTCCATTTCCACCTGCATTGACCTGCAGTAGTGCTCCAGTAATTTGTGACTTAGATGGTTATTGTACAACTACAGGTGCAGCAAATAATACTGATGACCCTACCACATTTTGTGGTGGTGTTAATAATAATCAATGGTTTGCTTTTGTAGCAGGTTCAACTGTTCTTAACCTTGATTTTATTGTAGGAATCTGTGGAGGAACAACACAAGGGACTGGTCTTCAAGCACAAGTTTATTCAGTTTGTGGTGCGCCATGGACATCTCCTTCCAACTGTTTAGGAGATCCAACGAATGGACCGATTTTACCAGGGACTACTGGTACCTTAATCATGACAAATTTGACTGTAGGAAATGTTTATTATTTGATGACAGATGGTTGGTCTGGGGATATTTGTGATTATACTATTGAAGTGACGGTAGGAAGTACGACTCCTCCAGTACCAGATCCAGCAGGACCTATTGTTGGAGATGCGCAATTTTGTCCAGGAGCATCTTCTGTGACTTACTGTGCAACACCTTCTGCTGGAGCCGCTTTTTATGATTGGACAATTCCAGCAGGTGCAACAATAGTTGGAGCAGATGATGGCGAATGTATTACTATTGACTTTGGAGGAATTATTGGAACTACGGGAGTAATTACAGCAACACCTACCAATGGATGTGAATCAGGTGCAGGATCTACTTTTAATGTTTCCCAGGGGCCTGCTCCAACATCTCCAGATGTTGATTTTATTTTATGTCCAGGTGAATCAGAAACATATGGATCTACGGTGTACTCTACAGCGGGTACATTTTTAAATACAGATATTCCAAACGCACAAGGTTGTTTGATTGAAACATTTGTAAATGTTGAGGTAGGAACTATTGAGATGACTAACTTAGTAGAAGTTATTTGTCAAGGAGAATCATCATCAACTGGCGAAACTTCAAGTGGAAATTATACCTATGATTTGTTAACTAATTACTATGAGTGTGATAGTACAGTTATGTTAGACTTGACAGTATTGAATCCAACTACAGGCATATTTCCTGTAACTGGTGAGATTGATTGTTCAGGACTTCCTGTTGATGTTTCAGCAGTTGTAACTGATACTGATCCTAGTATAATGTATGTTTGGTCAGGGCCTTGTATAGAACCAGGTGTACCTGGGAATCCAAATATTTCGGTAAGTTGTGGAGGTGTATATGAGGTATATGCTGAGCAAACTGTTGGTGGTGTAACATGTGTTTCTCCAACATTCTCAGTAACTGTTACTGAAAATACAACTCCTCCATTTGCAG
This sequence comes from uncultured Saprospiraceae bacterium, assembly GCA_937981555.1. GTDB lineage: Bacteria > Bacteroidota > Bacteroidia > Chitinophagales > Saprospiraceae > CAJQQY01. Next base: position 59,489 of record CALJOK010000044.1, on the reverse strand, counting down.
ATCCAGGTTTAGGAGGTGTGATTGATTGTGGCAATAGTTGTGTTACATTAGGAGGACCTTTAACATCTAATACAAGTACATATGCTTATTCTTGGATAGGCCCAAATCTTAATTCATCAGAACAATTCCCGGAAGCTTGTGAACCAGGAGTATATAGTTTCTTTGTGATTGATTTAGCTACTAGTTGTATTTCTTCAACTACGCAAGTTACTATAACAGGAGACAATACTCTTCCTGTAGCAATGGCATCTGCATCTAACAATCTAGATTGTAATGACATAACTGCTACACTTGAAACAACAGGTTCTGATCCAGGAACATATACATGGTCAGGGCCAGGAAGTCCAACAGGAGCAAATCCAACTGTAAATATGCCTGGAACTTATACATTAACCGTTTCAAGTGGAAATGGATGTACAAGTACTCAAGAGGTAACCATTACTCAAGATAGTGCAGCACCTACAGCTAGTATTGCTACACCTAATGCAATTGATTGTAATAATCCGACCGTTTCATTAGATGGAAGTAGTTCAAGTACAGGCGTTACTTATTTGTGGTCTACAGGAGATATTACTTCTACTGCAACTACTAATATGGGAGCAGGATCTTATACTTTAACGGTTACTAATATTAGTAATGGTTGTATAGATGAAGTATCTGTAATGGTTGGTGATAATTCAACAACAGTTGCAGCAGATATAGATGTACAAGGGCAAATAACTTGTACTAATGGATCGGTAACTTTATCAGCAATAAATATTACAGGGTCAAGTAACCCGAGTTATTTATGGATGCCAGGAGGTCAAACGACTCCTACTATTACCGTTTCTAGTGCAGGATCAGTTACCTTAACTGTTACTGATATCAATACAGGATGTAGTAGTCCTGATATTACAGCTGATGTAACTAGTGATAATAATACACCAATGGCAGTAGCAGGTGTAAGTGGAGAACTAAACTGTGATAACACAAGTGTGGTATTGAGTACAGCAGGTTCTTCAACTGGTGGTAATATAACTGCAAGTTGGTCTGCTGCTGATCCTAATAATGTTACTACTTCAGGAGTTTATACTTTGACAATTACTAATACAGATAATGGTTGTACTGCAACGGATGATGTTACTGTGATTCAAGATGTAATGGCTCCAGTAGCTGCAATTGCTGCTCCAACAGCAATTGATTGTAACAATGCAAATACAACTTTAGATGGAAGTAGTTCTACAGGTGCTAACTTAAGTTATTCATGGGCTGGTCCAGTTACTGGAACTGGAGCAACATTAAATGCTACGGATGCAGGAACTTATACATTGACTGTTACTAATATGGATAATGGTTGTACTGATACAGAAGAAGTTACAGTTGTAGATAATACAACTACAGTAACTGTTACTGCATCAGTAAGTAATGATCTTTCCTGTACTGAGACATCTGCAACATTGGATGTTTCAGGTGGAGCTGGTTCATCTAACCCAACTTACTCTTGGTTTGATGGAACTAATACAACGACTGGACCAACTTTAACTACAATGAATCCAGGAACTTATACTTTAACTCTTATAGATGGAACTACAGGCTGTCAAGGATCAACGGAGGTTACTGTTTTGGAAGACACAAACTTTCCAACTGCAGTAGTTGCAGCACCTGATAATTTGACTTGTACTACTAGTTCAATAATATTGGATGGAACAGCTTCTACTACTGGAAATAATATAACCTATTCTTGGTTATTCAATGGTTCGCCAATAGCAAATGAAACAACTCCTCTTTTATCTGTAACTAATGCTGGTGATTATCAAATAGTAGTGACTGATGTAGATAACGGATGTGAAGTTATGTCTTCTCTCATTCCTGTAATCTTAGATAATACACCTCCTGTTGCTTCAGCTGTCGCTGGAAACAATGGTGTTATATCTTGTAGTGCCACTTCATTAACTATTGATGGAAGTGCTAGTTCTACAAATAGCGGTAATATTGAATATTCATGGATATTAAATGGATCTATTGTAGGGACTATGAGTACGTATGATGTTACTTCTCCAGGTGATTATATTTTAGAAATAACAGATATTGATAATGGATGTACAGCTCAACAAATGGTAACAATTAGCCCTGATGCTGATCTTCCTTTATTGAGTATTGATCCAGTTGTAAATTTGGATTGTAATAATTCTACATCAACATTAGTTGGTACAGGAAGTTCAAATGCTGGTAATACAGTTACTGTTGAATGGCAAGATGCGACAGGTGCAACAGTTTCTCCTACCGATGAATATACGACAACAATTCCGGGTGATTATACATTTATTGTAATTGATAATGGAAATGGATGTAGTCTTTCTCAATTAGTTACTGTATTGGAAAATACTGATGCACCATTAATTGATGTAACTCCTTCTCCAATTATTGATTGTAATAATGAGATGATAACAGTTAATGCGACTGGTTCTGCAAGTGGAACTAATATCACTTACCAATGGCAAGATTCTATGGGGAATGATTTACCATTAGAAGTTAACAATACTTTTATGACAGGTACTGCGGGTGACTATATTTTTGTAGTAACAGATATGGATAATGGTTGTTCTATAACTCAAATGGTTAATGTTCCTGAAAATATTGAAGCACCAGTATTTGATGCATCTGCATTAAATAATATTGACTGTAACAATATGGAAGCTCAGTTAACAAGTGCGATTACTTCGTCATTTAGTACTGACCTTTCTTACTCTTGGGTATTGAATGGAACCACGTTAGCTACAACGCCTACTCTTTCGACTGCAAATGAAGGTGTTATTACAATATCTGTTTTTGATAATCAAAATGGTTGTTCTTCAGAAATGGAAGTAACTGTTTCTAATACAACACAAGATCCTATTATCGCTGTAACTGCTTCAAGTAATGGTGCATTAGATTGTATCACTACAGAAACAATTCTTGATGGTACTGGTTCTGATACAGGAACAAACTTCAGTTACTCTTGGACATTAGATACTGCCCCAGACATTATTTTGAGTACAGATCTAATGTATACAACAGAGGATCCTGGGACTTACATTTTAACAATAACTAATGCTGATAATGGATGTGTAAGTACTACTCCAGTAACGGTAACGCAATCAATTGCAACACCTAATGCTGTAGCAACTTCAAACACAGCTACTTTAACTTGTACTGATCCAACTATTACTTTAGATGGAACAAGTTCAAGCATAGGCGCAAACTTCACTTACCAATGGTTTGAAGTGGTAGGTGGAACATCTACTGAAATTCCATTGGCTACTGATATTTCTTATGATGCAGGTGTGTCAGGGACTTATGAATTAGTAGTTACCAATACAGATAATGGATGTACAACAGTAAGTGATCAAATTACAATAGACCAATCTTCTGATGTACCAACGGCAGTAATTTCTAATGATGGAATTTTAACCTGTGCGAATGGCGATGTTTTATTAGATGGATTGAGTTCAACTGCAGGTGGTACGCTTACTTATGAGTGGATTGATGCAGCTGGAAATATTACTAATGGACCTGAATTAACTGTTATAACTCCAGGAGAAGTAACGCTTAATATTACAGATACAAATAATGGATGTACTTCTACTGATATTTTCTTAGTAGAAGAAGATGTTGACACACCTATTGCGCTTACTAGTGCAGGTGGAACTTTACTTTGTGGTCAAACAGACTTACCATTAGATGGACTTGGTTCTTCTACAAATGGAAACTTTACTTACGAGTGGTGGACATTTGTAAATGGAATGCCGGAAATGTCGGTGGGAGATGATATTACTTATAATGCAACATCATCTGGTGAATATGTAATTATTGTTACAAATTCAGATAATGGTTGTTCAACAATTTCAGATCCTGTAATCGTAGATCAAGACATAAATATTCCTATGATTGATATGGTTCCTTCTGATTCAATTCTTAATTGTGATATTCAGACTATTACTTTTGATGCAGGTGGATCAACAGCAGCAGCAGGAAATTTAATATATGTATGGACAAATATTAATGGAGATATATTAAGTAATACGGAGACTATAAATGTATCAACTACTGATGAGGTAATTTTGACAATTACTGATGATGCTAATGGCTGTTCTACATCTCAAAGTTATTCAACTCAACAAGATATAGAAGAACCAACTGCAAATGCAGGACCTGTTCAAACATTATTCTGTGGATCAACTGATGTAACGCTTGATGGAAGTAACTCTTCTGCTAATGGTGATCTGATCACATATGCATGGTATGCTCCTAATGATCCAATTAATGTAGTAGCAACTACTGCAACAGTAGAGGCATCTATTTCTGGAACATGGACATTATTAATTACTAATACAACTAATGGTTGTTCATCAACTTCTACAGTTTTAGTTGATCAAGATATTAATGTTCCTAACGCAGTTGTTGATTTTACAGGAATGTTGACTTGTACTGATACTGAACTTACAGTTGACGGAAGTAACTCAACTATCCAATCTCCAAATGGTACTATTGAATATCTTTGGGAGAATGGAGCAACTACAGCAACCACTACATTTGATGCGCCAGGAACTTATACAGTATTAATTACTGATAATGCGAATGGTTGTACTGCTGAACAAAGCTTTACTATTGAGCAAGATGTAAACCCACCATCAGCTGATATTCAAGCAATTACGAGTTCGACTATTTCATGTACAGAACCTAGTTTAGTATTTACTGGGGCAGGTTCTAGTGTTAATAATCCTAATGGAGGAACATTAACTTATCAATGGGTTCTAAATAATAATCCTATTATTGGTGCAACTTCAGATCAAGTTGAAATTTCTCAACCAGGAACTTTAGTACTTGAGGTAACGAATACTATTAACGGTTGTACTACAGCTTCCATTATTATGGATGTAGATGTGAGTGATGATGTTCCAAATGTAACTATTGCACCTTCAGGTCTCTTATCATGTATAGTTGATGAAGTTCCAGTTATTGCAACGGACAATTCAGTTAACCCTGATAATAATACTTATCTATGGACTGGACCAGGAACTATTGTTGGTGAGACAACATTAAATCCTACCGTCTCTACTACAGGTGTATATACTTTGAATATAGAAAATACGGTTAGTGGATGTGATATTTCAATTACCACTACAATTAATGGTGACTTTGATGCACCCAATGCTTTTGCAAATGCAACAGATCAATTCGATTGTATTACTGACGAAGTAACTTTAGATGGAAATGGTTCAACGACTGGATCAACTATCTCTTATGAATGGTCAACAGTAACAGGCGTTATCGAAAGTGGTCAAACTACTTTCAACCCTGTAGTTTCTGCTCCTGGAGATTACACTTTATTAGTAACCGATAATGGAAATGGATGTACTTCCATTGCTGTTGTAACGGTATCGGCTAATACTGATGTTCCAACTATTGCAGGATTCCAAGCGATTGACCCAAATTGTTTTGGAGAAAATAATGGATCTATTACTTTAGACGATGTAACAGGTGGTCAACAACCTTACTTATACTCAATTGATGGAGGCGCTTTAGCACCGATTAATCAATTCAGTTTCTTAGGTGCAGGAGAATATAATATTCTTGTTCAGGATGCTAACGGTTGTGAAACTAATCAATCAATCACAATTACTGATCCGCAAGAATTATTAGTAGAATTAGGAGATAATCAAACTATAGGATTAGGTGATGAATTCCAATTATCTGCTCAGATTGTTGGAGCATATGATACGATCATGTGGTCAGCTAATTGTCCTGATTCTCTTTGTGCAGATCAACCTGAATTCTCTGTTTCTCCTCTCAATACAGTTTCTTACTTTGTAACTGTAGTGGATGGCAACGGATGTATTACGACTGACCAAATCACACTTAATGTGGAGAAAGGTAGAGAAGTATTTATTCCAAATGCGTTTACTCCAAACGGTGATGGTAATAATGATCACTTTAGAGTTTACCCTGGAGCTGAAGTAGCTAAAGTACATGAGTTTAGAGTATTCAATAGATGGGGAGAGCAAGTCTTCGGAGTGTCTAATTACGATCCATTTGATCTATCTGATGAATATGGATGGGATGGTACTCTTGGAAGTCAGAAAATGAATCCTGCAGTATTTGTTTACTACCTTGATATTGAATATATCGATGGAAGAAGAGAAGTACTGAAAGGAGATGTTGCGCTTAGACGTTAATTCTAAATTCTTATAAAATATAAAAAGGCAGATTGGATTTTTCCAATCTGCCTTTTCTTTTTTGAAAAGAACTATTCCTCAAAACAATTTTAAAAGGTGTTAAGAAATAACCTTCATTAATTATTAAACTATAGCAATATTTAGAATCTAAGAAACATAAAAAGTCAACGTCATAAAAATCCTCTTCTTCAATTAAAATATAAAAGACACAACCTTATTACATTTTAACTCAGTTCACTTTACCTAAACGCATCCTTTAAAGGATCCATCATATCGTCGTTGTCGGCCTCTTTTTTTACATAAAAATCTAATATGTCTTCAAAAGAAGCATAAAGAATACATGCTGCTAATGGAAGGGTATATAAAATTCCAATACTGAAAAACAGAATTCCTGAAACTGAAATAATGCTCACTAAAAAGTAAAACCAAGCAAAAGTTCTCCATTGTTTAGAAATAATTTTTCGACTAGTCTCCATTGCATCCCAAGCTGGCAAATCATAAAAGATAATTAACAATGGAGCATAAATCCAAACAATGGATAAATAAACAATCGGCAACAATAAAAATAAATACCAAGTCTGGAAGCCAGGAAAACTATCTATTGTCAAGGGCGTTTTTTGCCATTCCTCGTACCATTCTAAATACAAATTAATATCGCCAGACATTAATATTGGAGAGATCAATAAAAGAAAAATTGCTGTCTCAATTAAAGCCATCAAAATTAATGGAGAAAGAAATTGGAACCCTTTCCAGAATTGATCAAAATTAAACTCATTACCTCTGCTAATATTTCTAGCAACAAAATAGACCCCAACACCCAATACCGGAGTTACAAAAATCCGATTAATTATATCACCTAACCCTGATAGTAAATCAACCGTTCCCGTAATCAACATGAACAGTAAAAAAAACAGAATAAATCCAATTGCAAATTTATTACAAGTTTCAAATCCATGGTGTAAATATTGTTGAAACTTAAATTCGTATGGGGTAGGATTACTTTCAATAAGCTCATCTAAATTTTGATCTGACATATTTATAATTTTACCAATCTTTAATTTTTGTTTTAAAAACAAAAGCCAAAAGTACTGAAAAATGATACCTATCCAAAAGAAGAAATAATAAAAACATTATTCCCATCAGGGGGCATATGTTCCCATATTGGGAACAAAGTGAAATGGTAATTTTCCTTAAAACTTTGATTATCAGCACCTTATAAATTTGGCATCAAATTTCATATATAGTAGGTATAAATGGTGTCATGCCTTTTAGTTTTTTAAAAATTTGATAGAGAGAGTTTACTCAGGACAGTATTATTTGTATAAATTTTACTGTCCTATTTTTTTCCTGCCCTTTAGAATCCAAAATGAAAAAAAAGCTTTATTCCTTATTTACCATACTAACACACGCCAAAGATTAATCTTGGTGATTAGGAATGTTTTTTAGCAGATCATTTAAACCGTAGATGAAATTTTTATTTTAAAACTTAGTAAAGAATTTTACTTAGAACAAACGAGAAGAATTTAGTAATAATTAAAAGGGCTTTTTTGAGTTCGTTGGCAAAGTATGATAGGCTAAAGAACGCTAAGAGAAATAAAGTAAAAAAATCACTACAAAGAAAGTCGCATTTCATAACCTGAAATTGCGACTTTCTTATTTTTGTAAATGTGTTGTTATGTATTAAAAAAGAGAGAATAAGAAATCATCTTTCCTATCCTCTAAAATTATATTTTCATAATTAGTTTCTATCGATGGACAATCATTTTTTTAATTATTCGATCTGTCGAAGTCGTAAAAGTATAATAGTAAACTCCTGCATTAGAAAAATCATTCCCATCAAAATCTAAATGATGAATTCCTTTTGAGAAGATTTCTTCCAACTCAAAAAATACTTTTCCATTTTGATCAACCACCTCTACTTGAACATTTTCCTCTATCATCATTTCAAACGAAATGCGAGTATTTTTGGAAAAGGGATTTGGCTGATTTTGAAAAACTAAAATAGATTGATTTAAGTTTTCTAGTTCAGTTTTTTCTAAAATAGAAAAGGTTAAGTTTTGAGGAATCCCTAAATGTGAATATGCCACACTAGGCGTAATTCTTTCTACTAATTGAATATCATCGACGAGAGAAATATCTTCTATTTTTCCAGTAAAATAAATTCTAAACAAACTAGAGTTATCGTTTAACGTTTTTCCTTCACTTGTTGAACCAAACCAAACAAGCGTAAGAACACCCTCATGTAACAATCTATTCCCGTGTTTTATTTTTAATTGATTTTCTTTTACCTCAGTCAATTGCATTTTATCTTTTTCAAATAATAGATCAAACTGGAATGCACTCATTTGCTTAAAATCTTTAGCCATAAATTCTATGTAGAATTCGTTCTTACCCGTTTTTTCTTTTTGTAAAAATAACTCAAAATTACCTTCTGAACTCCGAGTCACTCCTGATGTACCACCTCCTGTGAAATTAGGAAGAGCAGTACCATTGACATCTCCAACTTTGATCGCAATAAAATCTTGATCAGCAATATTGGAATTAATATTAGTCAATTCAATGGCTTCTGGAAATGCACTTCCCAATGGATTGGTTGGGGTAGGGAAAACAAAATCAGCAGGAACAAATCTCCAAGATTCATTATTTGGAAAAGTATCTACATTACCAACAATGACTTGTTGAGCTAAGAATAAATCAAAAGATGAGATACTATTGGAATGGTCAACATCAGCAGCAATGAGTTTGTAAGGAGAATCTAAAATTTCGTTTCCAACGATATGTTGTTGGATAGTCGCTAAGTCAAACGAGGTAACTCCATTGACATAATTAACATCTTTGTGCGGCTCAATAGTCACAGAACTCCCCATTGGGAATGGAGTAGTTTCGTAATTTCCATTGATGTTGGTAGAAGCTGCAAGTAAATTAATACTATTAGTATTAAAAATTTCTACATCATGAATTGGTGTTCCAAATTCGGTTTGAACATTTCCAGAAATGATTACTCCAGGGGTGGAACAAATTTCTGCTGCAATAAAATCATAGCCAACTTGTACAATGTTTCCGTTTTCCATAATAACAAATTCAGTTGGCAAGGCTTGATTGTCTAATTCAATTTCGACGCAATCGCCTGGTAAACCTTTTACTAAAACATCTAAATAATATAAGATTGTTCCGTCGATCAAACTAGCAGAAGAACTACTTGCAGATAACCAAATAGTATTTATATTTTCAGCAGTAACATTGATGGTAGCAAGATTACCTAACTGATTTGAAATAAAATTACTGGTGCCCACAAATACAGCCTTCGTCGTATCTGGAATTTTAAATGAATGTTGAAAAGAAACAACATTATTAAATTTTTCAACTCGAACTGGTACTTGTACCACCGTACCTGTATTCCCATTTACCGATTCAAGGTTGATTAAAATATTATCCGTTTGACCGAGGGAAATATTTTGGCAAGAAGTACTCAAGCCACAATCATTGTTGACCGTTAAGCAAGCTAAGTAGTTTCCAACTGCAGCGTAAGTGTGCGTCAGAGAATTAGATGTACTTGTATTTCCATCTCCAAAATCCCACATCCAGTTAGTCGGATTTCCTGTAGAAAAATCTTCGAAGTCGACACTAACTCCATTGATGGTTTTTGAAAAATCAGAATTTGGGGCAGGCGAAATACCATCTAGAATAGTTGAAGAAGAAGTAGTAGTGCAGCCATTGATATCTGTAATAGTTACGGTGTAAGTACCTGAAGATAAATTACTTGCAATAGAGTCTGTACTATTGTTGGACCAAGAATATTGATAAGGCGAAGTTCCTCCCGATACATTAATCTCTGTTGATCCACCATTACCTCCTAAGCAACTAGGATTAGTTTGATTTGAAATAAATCCAAATAGGGGAGTAGTAGGTTGATTAATTTGAACAGAAGTTGTTGCAGTCATTCCTAAAACATCAGTTACTGTCACGACATAATTTCCTGCGGAAGCATCATTAAGTTGTGAGGTGGATTGTCCATTGCTCCAACTGTAAGAATAATTAGGCGTTCCACCTGTGGCAATTACTTGCGCAGATCCATCGTTTTCGCCATTGCAAGTAACGTCTGTTGAAGTGGTAGAAAGTTCGATTGGATTAGAAGTGTTTTCAGAAAAGGTAGCGGTGATATCGGTTTCCCAACTGATACCTTTCCAACAAACATCATTGCCTGTACAACCGCCGCCGCTCCATCCAAGAAAGGTCTCACCGGCTTCTGGAATACCTACTAGTTTTATGAGGGTGTTAGTATTGACGCAGTAAGAACATGTTCCCTCTGTACACGTTTCCGTCACTCCACTTGGATCAATAAATTCAATATCAACAGAGCCATTTCCAATGATCGTAATAGTTACAAGATGAGTATTGGAAGGACAATCGACTACAGGAGGTGCATCAAGTTCGAGCACGACATTAAAATTACAAGCTTCGGTATTTCCACAATCATCAGAAATCAAATAAGTAATCGTGCTAGTTCCGGTTGGGAAAAAACTACCGCTAATTAGACCACCAGTTTGTTGAACATTGGCAGTTCCGATGGAGCAAAGTGAGGTTGCAGAAATTGGGTCCCAAGTAATTACTTGCCCAGTCGACGTATAAGGTAAAGTCAAATTAATATCTGAAGGACAATTAAAGCTTATTTGTTGATTAGTTGGTGTAAAAAATTGAGGTGAACCAGTTAATGGAATATTTATAAATCCTGAAATTGTTTGCAGGTCGGTCAATGAAAAATCCCAATTATGTATTTTTAAATTTGTCAGATTAAAATTGGCTGGAAATGAATAAGATGCAGCACTTGTTTCAGTATCATCTGTTTCGCAAATAGCCCAAAGCACATATGTGTATTGTCCATTTGCAGCTTGAAATGCACCACCATCAATATTAGCAGGTAATTGCATTTCTGCCGTTTTAGTAGGATCGTAAGTTTTTTCAAAAAGTAAATTAGAAACTGTTTTATAAGCAATGCCACTATTTGTTCGCTGAATATCTCCGACCGCAGTTCCTTCTAGTTTTTCATAAAAACCTGTCATTTGAAAAGGATAGAGCGCATTGGTGAAAGTTTCTTTTTCTCCTAAATCATAATAATGAAAATTAAGGACGCCTTCTTTTTGTAACTCGATAGGTAACTTGATGGCATAATTCCGCGCAGCTTCCTCCGAGCCAATATAGTCTCCTAATTTTTTTCGAGGAATACTTGACTCCGTCATGATGGCTAATTTTTTAGGATAAGTATCACCATCGTAACCATAATTTGCCATGACTAATTTGAACTCATTAAGGTCTTCGGTGATTCCTTCGATAGCAGCATCAGAATGTCGTTTATATCCTGTGGTCCCATTGATCGGATCCCAAATTCGTAAACTTCCATTGATGTGTGGATAGGAGTGAAAACTCAAAACATCAAAATAAGCACCTCCTTTTAATGGATATTCACTCGTCACACTTCCGTCTACTGGGTTGTCCGTATTTCTCATAATTGCATCTAGGAAACTTGGAAAACCTAAACCACCAACTGTCACATAATCATCAGGGTCAATACTTTTGATGATTTCATAACTGATGCGAAGCATTCGATTATAATGAAAAATGGGAGCAGCAAGTTGACAATCACATGGCTCAGGATTGTTGTCCCACCAACTTCCAACTGGATCGCCTGGCTCTCGCCAACCCATTCCTTGATCTGAAAAGTCTAAATCTGGTTCGTTAGTAATTTCCCAAAACTTAACATAAGGAGTGTACATCGTAACCATCTTGTACATAAAAAGAGCATAGTAATTTTCATCGTTGACAGGTGTGCCGTTGGCACCATTATCCCAAATGGGTTCGTACATGTTTTTAAAACCCATGTTTTTTAACCAAGGTTTGGAAGGGCAATAATTGGTGGGATCGCGATGATCTTCCGAAGGATCTCCGACAAACATAGTGTTGTCTACCAAACCCAAACTATCGAAATGTTCGAACCATGGAAGATTGATATCGTAACCATACTGTTCTAAATAATGTTCAAACAATCCTGGTCGCAGCGCAGTTGCTCCAATACCTGGAATGTTTAAAGTTCCATTGCCTATGGCTAGATCACCTAGTTGACCATCAGTCCATCCTGGATAATAACCCATGTTAGTTCCAAATTGGAATGGACCATTATAAGGAGTTACTTGATCGTTGGCAGTATAGGATGGCGTTTGTGTAAAAGCATTGTTATGTCCTGACAAAAAGAACAAAAGTAAAAGTAGAATTTTGTAGTAATTTGGATCATTAGTTTGCATGACTGTTTCGTGTTTTTGGATTTTAGAAAATTAAATAGGGTGTAAAAAATTGGGTTCTTATGCTTTGACTTAATTGATGAAAAATTAAAATAACAATTGGTCTTTGATATAAATGATTGATTATTAATAGTTTATAGGAGTGACGAATTCAACTTTGTTTAGAAGAATGCGCACAAAAGTTACCTGCCAAATACGTCGTATTTTAGTTCGGTAAAATGCTAAGTCATTATTAAATTAAGAATTCTGACAAATGAGTTTTTGGAAAAATAGACCAAAAACAATTCGTCAAAATTAGTGCTCTAGCATTAATAGTTGAGATTCAAAAAATGATTACGGGGTTTTTGGAAATGTAACTAGCGAATTATTCCAAATGAATTACTATTTGGGATAGCCTAAATTAAGGATTGAAAAGTGAATACTTTCCATTGCAAGTTACAAATTTCTTAGTTGAGTAAGAGGAATTTTTTTTAACGAATGTAACACACGTGTATACATTGTTATTAATTGATGATTGAAACGTAAATGATAACTAATTAAAGAAAAGGGGGATGACTTTACGGGATGTAAAACATTCATGGTTTTAGTTTGAATTTGTTTACAAAAATCCCGTGTGAAAATGGTTGGTTCGTTTTGATAAGATGTTTGAATTACTAATATAAGGTTTTTACTTTTGATAAAAAAAAATAGTAGTGAATTCTTTTGATAAAAAAAGAAAGTGGTAGCAAATGGAAAAGGAACGGAAAGTATTTATTTTTTTATGGCGGTGATCTTAATTATTTTTTCTTCTTCCACTTCATAAATTAAAACCATTTCGATTGGATTTTCATTTCCTAATCTTCCAGTGATAGATTCGTGATCGATGATTTTATTTTCAAAAACGATTCGCTTGATGATAGTTGAATGCAACTTTGGTGATTGCTCAAAAAGATTGTGATAAATTTTTCGAACTTCTTCTAAACCTTGCGCACTTGGTTTTTCAATTCCATAATTATACATTTTGATCTCGTTGTGAAAGCAAGACATAAATGTTTCGATGTCGAGAGAGTTGTAGGCGTCAAGATTTTTTTGGACGATTTTTTCTGCTGATGATGTTATTTTATTCATAATGGGTAATTGACTAAAACTGAAATTTGATGTGATGATAAAAATTAGAATGATTGTAAATCTTATTGTTCCTTTTTTCTAAAATATTCTTTCAAATGATTTCCTTCCTTCCTGCTCAGCAGTTGGATTAAATTTCAATACATTTCCGTCATTCATGGCAAACCATAATTCCCCATTTTTAGCATTGTAAATTTGCCAAATATGAGAGCAAGTAAGTCCGTCTTTTTTGGTATAATTTTTCATAGTTTTTCCATCATATTTCCAAGCTCCGGTATCTCGATCGCCAAACCACATATTGCCTTCAGGATCTTCTCCAATTGAAAATACATGTTCGAGACTTCCTGGTGGAGAACTGAAGCCACCACTACGTAAACTATTTTCAGAGATTAATCCTTTTTTTTCTGAAAAATTAATAGTGGTATTTCCATCATACCTCAAGACGCCAATTCCGTTATTTCCTATCCAAAGATTTCCTTTGCGATCTTCAAAGATACTGCGAACGTGGAGAAAACCTGGATCATACCCAAGATTTTGGTCATTGAGAATAGTGAAATTATGATGCTCTATTTTGTTCAGCTGGAGAACTAAAGGCAGCGAGGTGCCATCATATCCAATTACAGCTCCATAGGTTCCAAACCAGACCATTCCATTTTTGCCTTTGATGAAGGGAGTGGAAATGGAACGGGAAAATTGATCTGCTTTTTTTGAAGTGATTGTAAATGCATGATAGTTCAGTTGTTTACCATCGTATCGGTAGACGCCATGTTGAGTCTCATTTCCATTGTATCCAATGCTTTCATCTCCTTTGAACCAAATATCATCTTTACCAGATTGCCAGTTATTTAAAGAGTCGTAATTTTTTTCATTGTGCGTGATAATCTTTTTACCATCATAACTGCTAATGCCATTTCCACATTCAAACCATACTATCCCATTTGAATCTTCGTAGATGGATCTAACTTGACTGGCACTTAATCCATCTTCCATGGTAAAATAGGTTAGCTTTTTTCCATCAAACATTGCAACACCTTCTTGGTGACTTCCAAACCAAATATTGCCTTTGCTATCTTCTAAAATGGCTCGAATGCCAGATCGTAAATTTAAAAGTACGGAAGAGTCAACTTTATTTTCATTGGTTGGGATATTTTCAACGGCTGTGATATTGGTGCTTACTTGTATTGCGGGTGTGTCTTGAGTAGAAGGACTTGGCGTATCTGGAGTTGATTGACTTTGAGTGGAGCAAGAACTGAACGTAGCCATCAGAAATGCCAAGCAAAGAATTATAGAGTAGTTATTATTTTGGTTTACTTTCATTTTTTTTACATTTTAGACCTGAGTTTAATTTCAATTCTTCAAGGTAATAAATGAGAAGATTCTTTTATCAATTTTTAACAGCTAGATAACAGCCTCTTATTTTTTTAGGAAAACCTATGTTTATGGTTTAGTCTACATTTGACATTTTCGACTTTCGTTGAAAGAGTCTTTGTTAGATTGTGAAGAAATTTTGTACCTAGTCAACCAAACCTTTTTTCTTCGGCGAATGTCTTTATTATTGAGTATGTATTTTACATTGTAAAGAAAATTAATTTCTTATGAAAAAATATTTCCCCTTTATTCTCTTTTTTTCCTTAGGTTATTCTCTCAGTTTTACTGCACAATCTATTTTACCTGCTATTAATTTCGATAGACTTCCTTCATCTGAATCTTTTGCTCCTTCTAATTATCATTTTTTTAATCCTTTTAACTTCAATCCTGCTATGGCGGGCATTGAGGAAAAACAACAATTAAATTTTGGTTGGAATCGACAGGTTAATAATTCTGCTAGTCTGTCCTACGAACAGCCTATTGCTACAATCAACAGCGCAATTGGATTACACTATGAATATAATGTGAGAAGTTATGGTGAAATGCATCGTTATGGACTGGCATATAATTATGGATTTCGTTGGAAAAAAAATACTCAATTGAGAATAGGGATGCAATTTTCTCAAGTTAATATTAAGGTTGAGCAATATTCTTTTTTACCATTGGAAGGAAACGAATGGTATAGTTTTCCTTCTGTGGATTTTGGATTAGCATTTCAACATAAGCAATTAAGGTTAGGTGTAAGTATTCAAAACTTAATGCCAGAAGAGTTTCCTATTTTTAATGAAGAGAATGGTAATTACTTAAACAAAATTGATACTAAAAGAACTTTAAATCTTTCTGCTGCTAATACTTTTCAACTTTCTAAAAACTTGAATTGGAGTGTTGCTTTTTTACTGAGGTTTTATAGTCATGATGTTATTGACGATTTTGCATATAATTATTTTTATCCTTACTACTATAGTTATAAGAGTAACAACCAACAACACGATTTTTCTAGCTATATTTCTTTTCGAAAAAAATGTACTATAGGTGCTACTTACCGAACTCAATTTGATCCCGTTTGGATTGGTTTTGTAGGAGTTAAGTTAAAAGAGAAATTGGATTTAAAGTTTTCTTTTAATTTGAAAAAGGAAGACAATGCTCCTAGGTTTTGGGAGGCTTTAGTTCAGTATCAATTTTAGTTAAGACTAGCTTTCTAGAATGAATAGAGTAGTGGTTTGATTAAACGTGAAGAGTGTATTAAATGAAACAAACAACAACAATTTAGTATGAAAAAATATTTACCTTTTATTCTCTTTTTTTGCTTAGGCTATTCCGTTAATTCTTCCGCACAAAATTTGGAAGTTGCCAATAGTTTTTTTCCATTTCCTGGATTGTCTATTGGCCCTAGTACTGACGTTCTTGATTTTAATTCGATCTCTAATTATCATTTTTTTAATCCTTATGCTTTCAACCCTGCTATGGCAGGTATTGAAGATAAAAGACAATTTAATTTCAATAGAAATCGACAATTTGAAAAATCTGTTAGCTTATCTTACGAACAACCAATTTCTTCTATCAATAGTGCTCTTGGGGTATATTATGAATATAATATTAACAATTCAAATAAAATGCATCGTTATGGACTGGCTTATAATTATGGATTTCGTTGGAAAGAAAATACCCAACTGAGGCTTGGAATTCAATTTTCTCAAATTCATGTAAATGTAAATAATTATACTTTGCTGCTTGATAAAGATGAATGGTATAACTTTCCTTCCTTAGATTTGGGAATGGCATTTCAGTACAAGCAGTTAAGATTGGGAATGAGTTTTCAGAATTTAATTCCAAAAGATTTTGCTAAGTTTAGTGAAATAACTGAAACTTATATCAACCAAGTTGACACGGAAAGAACATTGAATTTTTCTATTGCTAATACTTTCCAATTCTCTAAGAATTGGGACTTGAGTTTAGCTTGTTTGCTAAGGTTTTATAATCATGAAATTATAGAGGAGGTTATTTATGAAAACTATTATCCTACTACCTATGCCTATTTGAGTAATAAAAAACAACACGACTATTCTACTTATATTTCATTCAAAAAAATATATACAATTGGGACTACTTACCGAACTCAATATGATCCTGTGTGGATTGGTTTTATTGGGTTGAAATTAAAAGAGAAATTGAATTTACAGTTTTCTTTTAATATGGATAAGAAGGAAGGGGAGTCTAGATTTTGGGAGGCTTTAACGCAGTATCAGTTTTAGTGGAGTAGTTATTTGGCTGAGATGTAAGGTTTTATTTTTACGTAAAAGCGTTGTTAGCATTTTAAGTGCTAACAACGCTTTTGCATATATTTCAACTAGTTTAATTCTTTATTTCCAAAATTCCCACCAGTTTTTAGATGGTTTCTTTTCTGATCTTATTGGTGTTGGTTTTTGTTTCGAATCTGTTTTTTCAGTTGAGGTTAGAACATTGTTGTCTGTTTCTAAGATTTCCTTTAGTGACTTATTAGCTGCTTTAATATCATTTTTGCCAAAAACCTCATGGAAATTTATGGAAACTTGTCCAGCATTATTTACGACAGATGAGGTTAGCTCTTTACCCTCATTGTTTTTATATTTTCTCCCATTTCCAATTTTTACGATGTCCCAACCTCTTGGGCTATTTGCCATTATTTGATTGACATATCGAGACAATGCTTCTTGTTTTTCTCCTTCGGTTTTTGGGACGGTAACAAAAGTATCTTTAAAGTTGATTGGCTCTAAATTATAAACTGCTGTCATCACAATATCAAAAAACCATTCATTGGTTACCTCCGCTGATTGAATGGCAAAGTGATCTAAAAATCCAAGTAAAGGATGTCGGAAAGAAGTATTGTTATCAAGTAGAAATCTAACTCCGCTGGTTTTTGTCCAATTGGCTCTTTCGCCAGTTTCTCCATTATTACTTACACCATAGAAAGCAACAAAATATTCAAGAGGATTAGATATGTTCTCATCTTGATAATTAATTGGAGTTTCTACTATTTTCTCATCGATGAGTGAAATCAATTTATCCCAATATTTTTTGTCTCCTTCAAGTGTCATTCCTGATATTGAAAAGGTAGGCACTCCGCCACAACCACTTCTGCAAAGCGTTCCGTCTTTGTATATTTTCATATTTAAGATCTGCTCTTTTCCCATATTTACACCAACGATCATTAATTCAACTTCGTGCTTTTTCATGCTATTCAATTTTTATTTTTTCTAATATAAAAAGCCAATGCAATTTTAATTGCATTGGCTTCACAAAATATTAAAATTTTCTTTTGTAGCGTATGGTATCCTAAATCAATTTCGTTTTAATTAATTATCTTTTTGGTTAATCTAAGGTAATACTAAAAGATATACCAGGATTCATATCATACGCTTCACTTATTTCTACTACGATAACTGTCTCAGAATCAATTCTTAAATTGACGGAACTATTATTACTACTATAACTAGAAATGTTATGTGGCTCGGAGAATGTAAAATAATATCTATCGAATTTTCCAGCAGGGAAAACGCCAAAAACATTTTGCCAAAAAGGATCGTCAGCTGTAGGTAATAAAGTGAAATCGATTTTACTGTCTGTGAAATCAATATTATACAGTCCACTAATATCACCTATTGGTGTACCATCTTGAGCCAAAGCGGTTGAAAATTCCGCAACTGAATTTGAAAGTGTAGCAACCTCATCAAAAGCATTATCAGCTTGTCCGAATAAACTTGCATAGGTTCCCTCAGCTTCATTTGGATCTTGCAAAGTATTTCTTAGAGTTATGTTTACTCCTTCAGAAAGTGGAAGTGTGTTGTCCTCGTCATCCTTGCAAGATGAGAAAACTAAAATACCCAAAAGAGAGAGGAAAAATATTTTATTAAAATTCATGATTTTTTTATTTAAAATTTTTAATGGAATGGGTATTAATTTTTAACGATTATGATAAGCTTGAGAAACTTCAAAACTATCTTCAAGCCAGTTCCAAAGAATAACTTTTCCGTCTTTTACTTTTACTCGTAATGCCCAGGTGAATTCGTCTGTTTTTTGATTAGATTTGGTAAGCAGCCCAGCCATCTGACCAAAGAATGCTGCTGTGTCTCCACCAGATATTGCATCTTCAGATTCCCATTTTATTGTCTGGAAGTTGGCTCCAAAAATTGGCAAAAACTTTTCTAGGATTACTTTTTTGCTTTCCCAAACCCCTATCCATGGCAAACTTTTGTCACCTCCATTTTGCCAAACCATATCATCATGCATAAACCCCATCATCTTTTCCATTTCACCTTTTGTCATTGCGTCCATAAATCCCATCGCAACTTTCATCGTCTCATCTGCTTGCTTATCCGATTTAATTTCTCCTGCATTCGGCTTTAATTGTCTCATAGCGGTAGCCCAATCCTCAACATGATGCGTACTGACAAATTTTCCATCTCTCATCTTGTGTACATCAATAGTCATAATCTTGAAAGGCTTTGTACCATCAGTTGGTACTCCCATAAAATCACCATTAGGTGTTCCTGTTGCGATACTTCTTACTATATAGGTATCACCTTCATTCATGATTTCTTGAGGTTCCCATTTTAAATCAGGAATGATTTTCCAAAAGAATTCTACTTGTCCCATCAAATTTTCTGCCCCTTTAGAATCAACTGAACTTGAGGATTTGTACCCCTCAGCAAAAAGGGGAGTTAAAACTGTAGTAGGTCTAGTTTGACTATTTACAGTTAATGCTTTGTTGTAAAAAGCATTTATCGCTTCTTTGTTTTTCATAATTTTTTTTGAATTTGAGGCAGCTAGATTCTTTTGAGTATTACACCCTCCTAATACTACCGTAAGTATTAAAATGAATATTGTGAAATCTTTCATGATCTTTGTTTTTTAATATTATAGGCTAACCCTTAATAAGGTTAGTATTCGTTTTGACATCAATAATTAATAGGTAAAAGAATAGAACAAAAGTAAATTGGACTAGAAAAGCAGAAGGGTAAAAAAAAGTTTATTTAGGGTAAAAATGGGAAAGTATAATTATTTGCAGTTTTCTTTAAACTGTTTGGGAGAGTATCCAGTCTTTTTTCTGAAGTATTTAAAAAAATTAGTTGGATCATCAAATCCAGCTTGGTAGGCAATTTCGGTGAAGGTAAGTTGGGAGTTAATTAGAAGTCTTTTGATTTGAAGAATCATAATCTCATCAATAAGAGCCTTAGCGTGTTTACTGATTATGCTTTGAGTAATATTATTTAGAGTTCTGGTAGTTACGCCCATTTTATTGGCATAATAAGAGACTTTTTTGTTTTCAAAACAGCCTCTTTCTATTAGTTCTTGCAGGGTAATAAACTGTAATTGATATTTATTATCTCTTGAGTTGTCATATCCTTTCAATTTGATTCGAAAGAGTTTATGTATTAAAATTTGTATCAGGCTCCGAATTATTTCAATGGAATGGTTATCTTTTACATTTAAATATTCTTTTTCTATTTGATGTATCAGACTTTCTATTTCTATAAAATCACTATTCTTTAATTGAAGTTTAGGAGAACTCAACATTTCGTTGAATAGTTGAAATAAATTTAAAGCTTCTGTCTTTCCTGCAAAACGAATAACAAAGTCTTCGGTGAAAATGAGAAACCTGCCTTTAGCATTACTTTTATAAAATTTATGAATACTATTTTTTCGTAAGGTGAAAACTGTACCTTTTTTGTAAGGGTAATCTTTATAATTTATACTATGTTTCCCTTTGTTATGCGTGATGAAGACTATGGCGTAAAAAGAAATTTTATGATGATCAAATTGGTCATGAGCTTTAGGCTTTCTTTCTAAAATATCTTCTAACCCTACTAGGTCAAAATAGAAATTGCCATCCTTTTCTTTTTTAAAATCTATTTCTTTGATTTGCCTCTTCATATATCAAATGTACTTATTGTTTGCAAAATATTATCAGATGTTAAGTTGTAATTGTATTGTTATTTAATTTTATTTATTCTGAATAAAAAACCAATTGATGGCTTTCGCAAAGACATTTAATGAATGTCGTTTTAAAAAAAAGTTACTACTTTTAGGAATTAGCAACCTCTTGTTAGACTTGTAAATAAAATTCGTTATCTTTTAGGAGATGTTGACTTAATGAAATTTCAGAAAAGCAATTTTAAGAAAAAATGAAATCGCTCAACTCCCAAATTGAAAAAAATAAAATGGTTTTAGATAAGTCATGATTGATTTCGAAAATCAAAAAAGAGTAATAAATCATCATCACTAATTAGAAGTTTTCCTCACTTCTCCCTATTTTTACATTTAAACAATAAGAATATGAGAAAAAGTAAATCGACGCGACGGACGTTTTTGAAACAATCATCTGCCATAAGTATGGGTTTTTTTGGATTGCAATCATTTATCATGAAAGGTTGTGATGACCCTCCAAGCGGTGTCCTCCAACAAATGAATATGCCTTACGGGCAGTTGTTTGCTGATAAGAAAAAAATGTTGAAGTTGCCGAAAGGATTTACGTATAAAATAATTTCTCGGCAAGGAGACAAAATGAGTGATGGATTATTGACACCGGGATTGCCAGATGGAATGGCCACTTTTGATGGTGGAGAAGGAAAGGTTATTGTCGTGCGAAATCATGAATTAGTTTCCGCTGACTTTGGAGCAGCTGGAAAAACAAATGAAGTGAATCCTGATATTCCACCAGAGAAAATTTATGATTTAGGAAGTACCAAAGTTCGCTGCAAAGGTGGAACGACTACTTTTATTTATGATGAAACTACTGGCGAAATTGAATCTTCTTGGTTGAGTTTAGTAGGAACTATTCGGAATTGTGCAGGAGGAAGTACGCCTTGGAATTCTTGGGTGTCGTGTGAAGAAACATTTGTTGGGAAGAGTAAAAATTTGAAAAAATTACATGGGTATAACTTTGAAGTACCTGCGACTTTGACTCCTTCGATAGCGGATCCGATTCCATTGATAGCTATGGGGCGATTTAACCACGAGGCAATTTGCGTCGATCCAAATACAGGAATTGTTTACCAAACAGAAGATCGAAATGACAGTTCTATTTATCGTTTTATTCCAAATGAAAAAGGGAACTTAAAAGCTGGAGGAAAATTGCAAGCACTCGTTATCAAATCTAATCAGAAAAAAGATACACGAAATTGGGAAGGCGACCCAATGCCGATCAATAAAAAAATGGAGGTAGAATGGGTAGATATTAAGGACGTTAATCCATCTAAAGATTCCATTCGATATCAGGCACAAGAACAAGGTGCTGCTATTTTTGCAAGAGGAGAAGGTATGTGGTTTGGAGACAAAGAAGTTTATTTTGCGTGTACTAGTGGTGGTAAGAAAAAGTGGGGACAAGTATTTCGATATGTGCCAAGTCCGAATGAAGGAACTGATTTGGAAAATCAACAACCTGGAACGCTTGAGCTATTCCTCGAGCCCAATGATAGAGAGCTGCTCCAAAATTGTGATAACCTAACAGTTGCTCCTTGGGGTGATATCATTATGTGTGAAGATCGAGCGACACCAAATATTGTAGGTGTAACGCCAAGTGGAGAAATGTATCGAATAGCTGAAAATATTGGAGGACCATCAGAGTTTGCTGGTGGCGTTTTTTCTCCTTCAGGGAAAACCTTTTTTGTAAATATTCAACACTTTGGATTGACCTTGGCGATTACTGGGCCATGGGACCGGACAAAGAATAGTTAAATGAGAATATCGAAGATGGAATAAGAAATGTCCAATTTTTAATTTATTGCTAAGAAGCAGTTGTTGGAAATTGGACATTTTTTATGGAGTGTTGGATCTTCCACTTTTCTTCAAATGTTAAAGTTGTATTACGTTATAAAATAAAGCGACCCTTCTCGTTTTATAGCCAAATAAGTCACCTTAATCTTTTAACAAAACAACAGCAACATGAAAGTTTATCGCTCAAAACTTCACTCTCTTCCCAAACCTTTTTTTCTTCCTTATAAGTTTCCAATTTTTTCTTTTCATTAAATGAATTGTCTATACAAAGGCAAGCTATGAAAACTATCTTTTTAATAGAGGAGACGTTGGCTTTTTTCCAATAAATATTTGTCTGAATTTAGAGTCTATCATTACTAAAATCAAAATGCAAATTGCGCATCGTTGACCTCTAACGCTTTTGTCTCAATTCATCTGCAAAGCGAAAATCCAACAATTGTTTTTATTAAAATTGGAACTAAAAACTGCCCGAAAGGATTGCCCCCTTTCGGGTTTTTTGTTTATTGGAGATTCAAAAAAAAAGACCCTCCACAAACAATTGTAGAAGGCCGGCTTTAATTGGTTTTTTGAAAATATAAAACCTTAAAAATTATTTAGTTTTGACAAACCGTTTTGTGAAAAACGATCCATCATTTTCAATCAAGATATTATAACTTCCAGTCAGGAATTGGTTGATATCAATTTTTAAAAATTGTTGAAATGGATCGATCTCCTTTTCGTACCAAATTTTGCCCAAATCATCTGTGATAAAAATATAGTGGATTTGATCATTTGCATTTAGTATCAAATTCAATTCATTGTCATCTAGAATGGAAGTATCATTTAACTCTAACTCAAAAATATTATCCAAATCATCCTTCTCGATATTAATAGAATAGTCATCTGTTTTACCTGGAAATGGAAATGGAAAATTAAAATTAGAAACTCCAGGTTGATTTTTCAATGAATCTAGACAACTGTCAGAGTTACTGTTAGCAATTGTATACTGCTTCGGTCTTGAATAGGTAGTATTATTCGTTAGAGCCATCGCAATTAAATAATCTGGAATTATATTCATATCTAAAATTTTTGATATTTATACCACCTCTTAATTAAATTTGAAACAAAACTATTTTGTCAATAGTATGATTATCAAAATAACCAAAAGGCAATATTTCTGTCGAAAACTATTTGAAGGTAATGTTACCTTTAACTTTAAATGATAGTATTTTTTAGAATTAATATTTTCCTTGAATTAGGAAGGGGGGAGATATATTCTATCTAGAACAGTATTCATAATTTATGCCAATAGTGACAGATTATTATTTTATATTAATAAAAATAAAACTATTTGGTTGTTGTGAAAAAGTTTCGTTTTTTTCTAAAAAAAAATAAAAAACATGAGTGAGTATTTATTCAAAACAGAGCGGTTAGGAATTCGAAATTGGAGAGATAGTGATTTTCCTGAATTTGCCAAAATGGGGCAAGATGAAAAAGTAATGGAATATTTTCCATCCTTACTTTCTGAAAAACAAACGATGGATCTGATGGAAAGAATGCAAATTCAATTGGAGAAAAATGGGTATGCCTATTTGCCTGTTGAGATTTTAGACAATCAGGAATTTATTGGAATGATCGGAATGTCAGATCAAAAATATGATATTAATCTAGAGCAATCAGATGAAGTCCTTTCAGCATTTGTAGATATTGGCTGGCGATTAAAAACGGCTGCTTGGGGAAAAGGTTATGCAACTGAAGGAGCAAGAGCATGGATGAATTATGGCTTTGAAAAGATGAAGTTTGAAACAATTTATTCTGTCGCACCGGTGATAAATGTCCCTTCGCAAAATGTGATGGAGAAACTCGGTTTCAAAAAAATCGGAACATTTAATCATCCCAAAATTGAACCTGCTCATCCTACTCGAAAGTGTGCGTTATTTAAAAACTCAAAATGAAAATAATTGACAAACTCGCATGGATCGAAATTCAAAATAAATCCATTCTCAGCACTCGTAGCAAAGGCAAGAATAAATACTACATTCCTGGAGGCAAGAGGGAAGAGGGAGAAAGTGATCTTCAAGCATTGAAACGTGAAATTAAAGAAGAACTTAGTGTGGATTTATTGGAAGGATCGATAAAGTTTTTAAAAATTTTTGAAGGGCAAGCTCATGGACATGCTGAAGGTATTATCGTAAAAATGCAATGTTACACAAGTGAATTTAATGGAACGTTAAAACCTGCTGCTGAAATTGAAGAAATGATTTGGCTTAATTTCAAAGATATAGAAGATGTGTCTCCTGTCGATAAAATCATTTTTAAATGGTTAAAGGAAAGAGATCTAATAAATTGAATTACTACGAAGATATCAGTCAGAACGCCAAAGGAGAAACTTTTGAGTTTCATAGGAAATATGTGATCGTTTGGAGAAAAGTTAAGGGCGAATGGAAGATTTATTTAGATATTTGGAATTCGATAGATCAATAATTTTTTATGGAAAAATCTTTTACAATTGAAACGCTGTTAGCTGATGACTTGAAATATATTTCAGGCCTTACGCCAGTTGGCTGGTATGATGTGACTCCGCTATATGAGATGCATCTAGATCAAGATTATTTTTTTCCAATCAAATTGGTTGTTGAAAATAAAGTAATCGGAGTAGGAGAATTAATCATCAATGGTGAAAATGGTTGGCTCGGAAATATCATCGTCAGTAAAGATTTTCGAAATCAAGGTTTAGGAAAAAAATTAACAAAACGATTAATCGAAATTGCCAATGCCAATGGTTGCGAATCCATTTATTTGTTAGCAACTCCTCTGGGGAAATCGGTTTACCAAAAACTAGGTTTTCATGAAAAAGGAAAATATCTCTTTTTTGAAAAGGGCGAAAAAAACATTGAGTTACCAGAAAATAACTCGTCCACTAATATAATTCCGTACGAAGAAATTTTCAAGGATCAGCTTTTTAAGCTGGATAGAAAAGCGATAGGAGAGGATCGAAGTAAAGTTTTAGCTATGGAAGTAGAACAATCGTTTGTTTATAAAAAGCCGAATGAAAATAAAATTTCAGGATTTTTTATACCAACGCTTGGCGATGGCGTAATCATTTGTAACAACACAATTGCAGGTTTTGAATTTCTCCAAAAAAGAGAAGCATTGGGGAAGCAGAGAATCATCGTGCCTGAAGAGTGTACGGCAATTGTTGATTTATTAATGCAAAATAAATACACCCATTTTCGAGATGCTACGTTTATGTATTTAGGGAAAATGAAAACGTGGAATCCTGAAATGGTTTATTCTAGAATAGGTGGTTTTCTCGGATAAGTTTCGTCTTAGGCGATGACTTCCAGTCATCTCCTAAGTTGTTTTAGATCAATGGTTTAAATTTAGGAGGTAACTGGAAGTTACCGCCTAAACGAAAAAATAATGAATACAATTTTTACATTTTTAAATTTCAGAATAAAACAATTTTTTCGATCGATTCGAGAAATTGGAATTCCTCTATTTCTCATTTTACTTCTCGTGACTACTGGGCTTACTTTTAAAGTATTAGTTTTTTTATCAGAAGTTCAAGGAATCGAAATGGGAATTTTTTCCTTGATTGTAATTGCATCAATTCATTTAGCTCGTAAGGATACTCACTTCTTAAAAAGTTTAACTGTATCTCGGCCATTACTCTTTTTGGCTGAATATAGTTTACTTCTATTGCCCGTAAGTGTATTGTTATTATTTTTAGGGAAAATAGAACCTGCGATATATTGGCAGTTGGGAATGTTACCAATTGTATTTTTTCCAGCAGGAAATTTTAAGAATAATAAAATTGCTCCACTCATTAATTTAGATAGAATACCTTTTAAATATTTTGAGGTCAAGTTAGGTTTAAGGAAAATGTTTTTTGGAATTGTATTGTTATATTCTGTTGCTTTAAGTTGTTCGTTTTTTATTGGGACGTTAATTTTGTTTAGTATTTTTCTATTGATGCTGTTGCCTGCTTTTTTTGAATATTTTGAGCCCAAGGAAATGATTGTGTTGGAATATGAAAAAGGCAATTTCTTGAAAAACAAAATTTTTACTCATCTCCTTATTTTTCAAATAGCTTTATTGCCACATTATTTACTGTTTCTGTTTTACCATTTTGAAATGTGGTATTTGGGGCTAGCTTGTTTTATTGGATTGAGTTTGGGGATCATGTTTAATATCGTTTATAAGTATGCTTCCTATCGTCCGAATGTTCCAAAAATGTTTAGCAATACTTTTCAAGCTGTATTTCTCGCTACTTTAGTTATGCCCGGTTTAGTGTTGGCGAGTATTGGAATGATCATTTATTTTTGGCGGAAAGCCAATAAAAATTTAGCTTACTATTATGCTTGAGATAAAAAACTTAGCGGTTTCCTACGGGAAAAATGAAGTGTTGAAAAATGTCAATTTGACTTTTGCGGCAGGAATGATTCATGGCGTTTTAGGAATTAATGGAGCAGGGAAATCTACTCTGTTTAATACGATCTATGGTTTTAAAAAACCAAATGCGGGAAGTGCACAATTCCAAGATCGAACGATTCAAAATGGAGATATTGGTTTTATGGAAACGTCGTGTTATTTTTATCCATTGATGACCGGTATGGAATATTTAAAATTATTGGGCATCCAAAACCAAGACTTTGACATCAAAAAGTGGAACGAATTATTTGAGTTGCCGCTACATGAATATGTCGAAAACTACTCCACAGGAATGAAAAAGAAATTAGCGTTCATAGGAGTGATAGCGATGGATCGACCAATTCTTATTTTGGACGAGCCATTTAATGGAGTAGATATTGAAAGCAATGAAAAACTACTCCAACTACTTATTCGATTGAAATCAACCAATAAAATTATCATCATCGCTTCCCATATTATTGAATCGTTAACTCGGATTTGTGATCGAATTAATTTATTAGAAAATGGAATTATCAAAACTACATTTGAAAAAGCAGAATTCCCCATTCTGGAAAAAGAGTTAAAAGATTCCATTAAATTGAAAATTGATGATGTGCTAGAAGGGCTAGTTTAACGTAAAACGACTCTCCGAGTCGTTAAAACCAAGACAGGTTTGTCAGATACGACTCGGAGAGTCGTTTTACTGTGCTAGTAAAATATTATGTACTTTTGCGGAAATATTTAGAGATAACCTTTGACTTAAGTCATAAATTTATCTTTAATCACTAAAATAATAACTGTGACTTTTGACGATTTAAATTTAAATAATCCATTACGAAATGCTTTGGCAGATTTGGAATACATGGATCCAACGCCAATTCAAGTAGCTGCTTTTTCACCAATTATGTCGGGCAAAGATGTGGTCGGTGTGGCGCAAACAGGTACTGGAAAAACTTTTGCCTACCTTTTGCCTTTGCTTCGAATGTTGTCTTATTCGACAGATGGACATCCACGAATTGCGATTTTAGTACCGACTCGGGAGTTAGTAGTACAGGTGGCCGAAGAGGCGAAAAAGTTAACTACTTACATGACTGTAAGAACAGTTGGAGCTTATGGAGGGACTAATATTAATACTCAAAAGCTAGCGGTGATGGAAGGAGCTGATGTTTTGGTGGCAACACCTGGACGGTTTTTTGACCTTGCTTTGTCGGGGGCATTTAAAGCGAAGTATTTGAAAAAATTAGTGATTGATGAGGTGGATGAAATGTTGAACTTGGGTTTTCGAACACAGTTGAAAAACATTTTGGACATGCTTCCTGAGAAACGTCAGAACTTACTATTCTCTGCCACGTTGACGGAAGATGTTGAAAATCTAATCAATGATTATTTCTTTGAACCATTAAAAATTGAAATTGCTCCGCACGGAACACCTTTGGAGCAAATTCGTCAAAATGGATACTTCGGCGCTAACTTTAATACCAAAACAAATCTGCTGGAACTTCTTTTGAAAGCGGATGAGTCGATGAATAAAGTGTTAGTTTTCGTTAGTACTAAAAAATTAGCGGATAAACTTCATGAAAAATTAGATGCCATTTTTCCTGAGTCTGTTGGAGTGATTCACTCGAATAAATCGCAAAATTATCGACTCCGAATGGTCGACGAATTTGCGGAAAGTAAATTACGAGTATTGGTTGCGACGGATATTATTGCCAGAGGTTTGGATATTGCAGAAGTCTCACATGTGGTTAATTTTGAGATGCCACAGGAGCCTGCAGATTACATGCACCGGATTGGTCGAACAGGCCGGGCAGATAAAGAAGGGATTGCTATTTCGTTTATTTCTGAAAAGGAAGACGAGATTTTTGAAGCGATTCAGCAGTTGATGGGGATTGAAGTAGCGGTGCTTCCTACGCCAGAAGGTTTGGTCGTTTCGACGGAATTGCTGGAGTTTGAAAAAGAAAAAATGGGTGGTGATAAATTTTATTATCAAGCGCCAAAACTGAATTCAAAAGGTGCTTTCCATAAAAAGTTAGACAAAAATATGAAGGTCAATCGAGCGAAAGAAAAACGCCAAGCTAGAATGGCAGAGAAGAAAAAGTCGAGAAGGCCAGGCAAGAAAAGATAATTTTTTTAATGGTGAACTGTTAACGGTGAATGGTTAATATTCCCATGATTTGAATTTTTTTGTAAAAAAAAGAGAGTAACAATTGACTGGTTGTTACTCTCTTTTATTTTTGGAAATTTGTTTTTTTAACTAATCCAATCACTTTTTTTATAGATGATTTTCCACTTGCCATCTATTTTTTGGAGAATTAAAGTTCGTCCTTCTCCACATAATTTTCCACAGGAGATTCCAGTTTTTATCCAAGCAAGGTTTCTACTTTTATTAAAAATAGGAATGGAAAAATAAATGTAAGTGCCTTGAAATTTGAAATCGATTGTTGTTTTTATTTTTCCAAACATCTTTTCACTCAACTCTATTGGTTTTGAATCTTCTTCTTGTTTTTTGATGTAAATATTTTCCGCAGAAGAAAATTTAGTTTCCTTCAGCTCACTAAATTCTTTTTTTAAATCAGGAAACAAATAATCTCCATTTGGTGGTGGTGCTGGTTTAAATCCATTTTGATTTTTTCTACTGATGTATTTTGGTAAGACAGCAACTATTTTATAATCAGGATAATAATTTTCGACAGAATCGATTTGAATTATTTGGGAAATCAAATTTTCAATTTCATTTAGATTATCGGATTGATCATAAATGTTTTGTTCTTCAAAGCATCCACTCATCAAAATCAAAAAACAAAAGCTTAAATATTTAAGGTATCTCATCCTATTTTATTTGTTCAAATTTTTTTATAAGAATTAGTTCCTTTTCCTTAATTGTTAAAAAGTTATTTCGCTTAAAGGAATCGTAAATTCTACTCTTTGATTTCCTCTCACGTCCCAAATTTCGGATTTAATTTCAGGATTTTTATTTTGTAAGTTTATTGTTAGCAAACCAAAGTGGTTATCCATAATTGGTCCTTCAATTCGATTTACATTGGGAGTGGCAAATTTCCAAGTAGAAGATAAACCACTCGACGTCACATCATAAATAGGGTAGAGGTCGGGAACTTCCATTTTTGAAATCTCCGCATAATGCACATCTCCGCTAATAAACAAAACACCACTCGCTTTGTTTTTCTTAATCAAATCCAAAAAACGTTTTTGCTCGTGTGGATAATTAACCCAAGCTTCGTAGCCATTATATTCGATTCCAAATTGAGTACTCGAACC
Source organism: uncultured Saprospiraceae bacterium (assembly GCA_937981555.1). Taxonomy (GTDB): domain Bacteria; phylum Bacteroidota; class Bacteroidia; order Chitinophagales; family Saprospiraceae; genus CAJQQY01. Next base: position 29,110 of record CALJOK010000044.1, on the reverse strand, counting down.
AATAATTCTAAAATCGGCAGATTTTTGTAATTCTTGATCGAGCCAGGCCCATTGTTTTTTTCCTAAAAAGGTAGAATCAGAAGTCGTGTGTGGCGTATAATCAAGGTGATAAAAATACCGTCGATCTTCGTTGACAGAATCTTGATTGATCAAAAGTTTATCTCGGAAAGTTCGAGTGTCTAGCATAATGATCTGAATTTTTTTTCCTTGCAAATCATATTCGTATGAACCATAAATTCCTTCGCGAGTTCTACGTTCTGAATCTGAAGGTTCATCAAAGAAGTCAAAAAATATTTCTTTGACTTCTTCCTTGAAAGGGTAGTGTCGCCCTGCATCATTCCACCCAAAATCATGATCATCCCATGTAGCTAAAATGGGAACATTCTTTTTTAAATTTTGATAAGATTCCTTTTCTCCAAGTCGATTGTATTTTGCTCGAAGCGTATCCATGACTTTGGTATCACCATAAATATTGTCTCCTAAAAAAATAAAAAGATCTGGATCGTGTTTGACTACTTCGTTAAAGATTGGGAGCGGATGATCTTGCCAACCACATGAACCGAAAGCGATTTTCATTATAGGAGGTTCTTGTTGGCAACTTTGGGAAATAATAATTATTAAAAAAAGAATAAAGTAAAATGATTTCGTTTTGAACATGAACTTTAAGTTTAGATGAAAAATAAAAGGTGTTTGTCAAACAGACAAACACCTCCTAAATATAACTTTCAAAATTTATTTTATAAAAAAAGTTAGCGACCTTCGGTGAACAGAAAAAACCAATTAGGCCTACTCATAGTATGTTCATCGTCCACCGCTAACACTCACAGTTGAACAGTAATTATCCACCGATAGTCGCCATGGATTCGGAAACACCATTTCCAAAACGACTTTGCTCAGCTTCAAATCCATCTTTTGCTCGATTGCTAAATGCATCGAGGAAAGTAGCGTGAAGTTGCTCATCAGTAGCTCCTTCACGCATCAATTTTTTTATATTAAATATCCCATTATCATAAAGACAAGTTTTTAATTGTCCTTGTGGAGTAATTCGAATTCGATTGCAGGTGCCACAAAAAGTACGGCTGTATGCTGCGATGATTCCAACGGATCCTTTATGTGAAGGTACCTTGTAATTCATTGCAGTCGATGAAGGGGGATCAGGCAATTTTTGGAGATCAGGAAAATGATCTATGATTTTTTTGTGAATCTCTTTGTATGTCCATTGAAGTTTGGGATAATGAGCCCCTTCTCCATTGAACGGCATTTCTTCGATAAATCGGACAGCGATGGGAAGATCTTTAGCCAATGAAGTTAATGGAATAATATCATCTTCATTTTTGCCCGCCATGACGACAGCATTAATCTTTACGTCAAAGTCATTCTCTAATAATAAATCAAGACTCCGCATCACTTTATCAAAAACGTCTCGTCGAGTGATCTCAAAAAATCTTGCTTTATCTAAAGTATCTAAACTTAAGTTGACAGATCTGATACCCAATTTTTTTAATTCAGGAATGTATTGTTCGAGTACTGTTCCATTCGTCGTGATATTAATATCTCGAATTCCTTCAGTCTTTCTAATGGCCCAAAGGAGTTTGATCATATCTTTACGAATGAATGGTTCACCGCCGGTGATGCGAACTTTTTCAATACCCATTTGAGCTAATAGTTTAATCCCACGATGGATTTCCTCGTAACTCATTAATTCCGTCTTATTGATATATTGAATTCCTTCTTCAGGCATGCAGTAGAAGCAGCGAAGGTTGCAGCGGTCAGTTACTGCTAGGCGCACATAGTTAAGCACGCGACCGTGGTTATCGTATAATTGTTTTCTCATAGAAGCCAAATGTTAGGTTTATAAAGGCTTTCTCTTTTCTCATTACGTTAGTGTTATGAAGATAGAAAAGACGATATGGAAAACCAAAGAAATGAGAAAGAATGAAGATATATTTATTTTGGGTATTTAACCCCCCGACCCCTGAAGGGGAGTTTTGGGTTTCCTTTCAATGGAGATTTTACTTTCATTGATTTTGGGATAATAATGAGATTTGGGAATTAAATTTCCGCCTGTTGAAGGAGAGTTTTTTATTTCTTCTTTATGAATATTTTACTTTCATTGATTTAGCTTTTGTGGCTAAAATGAGAAAGGGGAACTATTCCTCTATGTAGAAAAATAATTCCCCAATCCTAAATCAGAGTAAAATATAAAATCAATGAAAGCCAAAAGTGAAATTGAAAGGAAACTCAAAACTCCCCTTCAGGGGTTGGGGGTTTAAATCTCCCAAGTCACACTTCCTGCAATCAACTCATTCAAATCACCTTCTCCCTTTTGTTCAATCGCTTCATTCAATTGCGCAATTAATTGATCCTCATAACAAACTCTTTCCGTAGCATACAAAACACCAAATGGTCTCGGCAAATATTCCGCTTGTCGAGGATCATCAAAAAAGCGAGCTAACATTTGAGCTTTATACAAATCACTTTCATCGTGAATCCAAAGATCCTCTTTTGAGTAATTATCTTTTTCCAAATCAACTACTTGTGGTTTCCAACCGTCGAGTCGAATTCCTTTTTCGTCATTTTCTCCAAAGACTAAAGGTTGACCATTTTCCAAAAATATAGCGGAAGCTTTCTTAGTGGCTTTGTCGGTAAATGTGAAAAATGCGCCATCGTTGAAGATGTTGCAGTTTTGATAAATTTCTAAAAAGGAAGTTCCTTGATGTAGATTGGATCGCTTCAACATCGCTTGCATATGCTTTGGATCTCGATCCATTGTTCTAGCTACAAAAGTGGCATCAGCACCCATCGCAATCGCTAATGGATTGACTGGATGATCGAGTGAACCCATGGGCGTACTCTTTGTTCGTTTGTCCACTTCGGAAGTTGGCGAGTATTGTCCTTTGGTCAAACCATAAATCTGGTTGTTAAATAACAATATATTTACATTCAGATTCCTTCGTAAAATATGAAGTAAATGATTTCCTCCGATACTCAAACCGTCTCCGTCACCTGTGATAATCCAAACACTCAAATCTGGATTAGCAATCTTCAAACCTGAAGCTACTGCCGGCGCACGACCGTGAATCGAGTGCATGCCGTATGTATTCATATAATATGGAAAACGGGAAGAACAACCTATCCCTGAAATGATCGCTACTTCATCTGGATTCATTTCCATCTCTGCAAAAACTTTTTGTACTTGCGCCAAGATGCTGTAATCACCACAGCCTGGGCACCAACGAACATCTTGGTCGGTGGCAAAGTCTTTTGCTTTTAAATTGTTTTTTGTCATGATTTATGATTTTGCCACAGACTGACGCTGACTTGACTGACTTTCCCATAATAAGATTTTTACATTGGGAAAGTCAGTTAAGTCGGTGTTAGTCTGTGGCTATTTTTTTTGTCTTCTTCGTGCTTCTTTCGAATATTTGCTCGCTTGGAAAATAAATGGAAAACTTAGAAATAATCCTCCCAATGCATATATTTCCATTCCTTTGTACTGAGGATTGTAAGTAATGTAAACTTCCAACAAAATAAAAACCACCGCAGGAATCATTCCCCAAAGGAGATATTCTTTGCGTCGTTGTTTGACGGTTTCGTTGGATAGACGGTGTAGGGGATTTTCTTTCATATTTGTTTATTTAGCAACAATTTCCATATTCAATAATATAATTTCCATCTTCCCATTTTAATGAAATTCCTCCTCCTTCGTAACTACAATAAATTGAATGCTTATTATTTTTTCCTTTTTTCAATTCAATTTTATAAGAATCATTTGGGTATTTAGGAATTATATTTTTTAAAATATGCTCAAATTTGCCAAGGTGATTAAAAAATAAATATGCTTCATTGAAGGAAATGAATCCTAGATTTATAGTAATACTGGAACATTCATAAAATGAAGCTATCCATTCCATCTCATTTTGAAAAAGAAATTTTTCTTGCATTGGAAATTTAGAACTATCAATATCTTCATGAGTTTTAATTCCAAATTCTCGATCTGCATAAGTAATAAATTCTTCAATATATTTTTCACCTTTTGCATTTTGTTTGAATTTCATAACAGGTATTCTCGACAAATACCCATCAAAAACATATCCTTCCTGACTTCCAATTTTCACTCTTACCCAAAATCCTTTCAACACAAACTCATCTGCCTTTTTACTCTTTTTGACGATAGAAATACTCAATGGAGTCGAAAATAAATATTGGTCAATGATTTCCACTTGATCTCCATATTCGAGTTTTTTCATTTTTGGAAAATCCGTTCCTGGTCCTTCTCGCATATTCAAACCTGACGTCGCCCAAACATGTAAAGTGTCTCCTTTTTTATAAAAATTGGCAATGGAAAACTCACTTAAAATGATTGCCAAAAAAATAGTGATGATGAATTTTAATTTCATGATATTTTTTTTTAGCAGCAGCCTTCAGTATAAACTTTGACCGTATTATTTTCAAATTCAAAATAAACATTTTCACTATCTCCATTTAAAAGTGAGATTTGAATTTCTCCTTTTTTATTTTTTTTAAAATAAAATTCAAATGAAGGATATTTTTGTATTTGAAATTCAAGTTGATGAACGACACTTAAAAATAAGAAAGCTTCATTTAAAGACATATTTTTAATAATTAGACCTTCCCATCCACATGCTTTGTTTCCACCTGTGAAATATTCAATGTCTTTTTCATAATAAATAGTGTGAGTAAAGTCTTCTTCTCCATTTTCAAGATCTCCAACTTCTGTTTCCTTTATTTTTGAAAAATTTCTTCCAACATAAAATAAGATGTTTTCAGATACTACATATTTTTTTAAAGGTTCATTTTTAGACTTTTGTTTTATTTTTATAACTGGCAACCTCGACAAATACCCATCAAAAACATACCCTTCCTGACTACCAATTATGACTCTTACCCAATGACCTTTCATCACAAAAGCATCACTATCTTTACTTTTCTTAACCACAGTTATATTCAAAGGAGTCGATCTCAAATAATCATCAATCACTTGCACTTTATCTCCATATTCGAGTTTTTTCATTTTTGGAAAATCCGTTCCTGGTCCTTCTCGCATATTCAAACCCGACGTCGCCCAGACATGTAAAGTGTCACCCCAATCATAAGTTGAATTTGCCTTAACTGATTGAAAATCAAGACATAATAACATCAATATCAAAACTTGGATAATTTTCATTTTTAAACTATTTAAGTGAATAATTTCATTTTGTATAGTTCAAAGATGCATCCAACCTTTTACTTTTAAAAGGTAGTTTTTGGAAGTGGGAAGGTTGAATGATTATTCGTTGGGGCTTAGCGATTATTTGTTTCAGCCACAGACTTACGCAGACTTTACTGACTTTTACATAGTGTAACTCTCCCATTGGGAAAGTCAGTAAAGTCTGCGTAAGTCTGTGGCTGAAAAAAAACTACATGTTCTCCAACACCTCCCTAATCGCATACTTCAATTCCGCCTTCATAATCGGCACTCCCTGTATTTTATTAAACTGAATCACATCAATCAAAAAATGGTCACGAATCACTTTTGACAACTGACCATTATTGATTTCTGGAATCATTACTTTTTTATAATTTTTCAAAATCTCCCCCAAGTTTTTAGGGAAAGGACGAATATATCTCAAGTGAGTATGTCCCACTTGAAGACCTTCCTCTGAAAGTTCTTTAGTCACCGATTCGATAACGCCATAAGTAGAACCCCAACCCAAAATCAACAAATCACCTTTCTCAACACCCATCGTAATTTTTTGCTCAGGGATAAAATCTGCAATTTTTGCGACCTTCGCTTCCCGCGTTTTGACCATGTATTCATGATTTGCAGGATCGTAAGATACGTTTCCCGTATTCGCTTCTTTTTCCAAACCACCTAGGCGATGGGCCAAACCTGCTGTGCCAGGCAACGCCCATTCTCTCACTAACTTTTCATCTCGTTCGTAAGGGAAATATGTTTCATCTTCCCCAATCGGTTTTTTAAAATTAACCTCAATTGAAGGAATATCTTCCGCCTTCGGAAAACGCCAAGGTTCAGCACCATTGGCAATATATCCATCACTCAATAAAATAACTGGAATCATATGTTTCACAGCAATTCGGCAAGCTTCCATCGCAACTTCAAAACAATCAGAAGGCGAGCTGGCAGAAATTACTGGCAAAGGACATTCACCATTCCGCCCGTACATCGCTTGCAATAAATCGGACTGTTCGGTCTTCGTCGGCAAACCCGTCGATGGTCCACCTCGTTGCACATTCACAATAACCAATGGCAACTCCAACATCATCGCCAAACCAATTGCCTCACCTTTGAGTGCCAAGCCTGGACCGGATGTTCCCGTGATTCCCAAGTCGCCTCCATACGATGCTCCGATGGCAGAACAAACCGCTGCGATCTCATCTTCCGCTTGGAAAGTTTTGACGCCATAGTTTTTATGTTTAGCCAAACCGTGTAAAATATCAGAGGCAGGTGTAATTGGATAACTTCCATAGAAGAGCGACAACTTCGATTTTCGTGCAGCGGTAATTAATCCAATCACCAAAGCTTCATTTCCTTTGATACTTCGATAAGTTCCTTTTTCTAGTGGAGCAGGTTTTACTTTATATTGAGTGGTAAAAGTTTCGGTGGTGTCGCCGTAGTGATACCCAGTTTTGATGCACTTGATATTAGCTGCGAGGACGTCAGGTTTTTTAGCAAATTTTTGTGTTAAAAAATCAATCGTTCCTTGCATCGTTCGATCATATCGCCAATAAAGGAAACCTAGAACAAACATGTTTTTACATCGATCTTTTTCCTTCGTGCCGAGTGGTGAATCTTTTAATGCTTCTCGTGTAAGCTTTGTTATGTCGATTTTAAAAACTTCAAAATTGGACAAAGAATCATTTTCTAAAGGATTTTCCCCATCTGCATATTTCGCCAAACGAAGGTTCTTTTTATCAAAACCATCGGTGCTCAAAATGATCGTTCCAGCTTTTTTAATGTTGGTCAAATTCGCTTTTAGTGCTGCAGCATTCATTGCCACAAGAACATCACATTCATCGCCAGGCGTATAAATTTTTCGACTTCCAAAATGTAATTGAAAACCTGAAACTCCCGCCAATGTTCCAATTGGAGCTCTAATTTCTGCGGGGAAATCTGGGAAGGTCGCTAAATCACTTCCCGTCAAAGCAGTATTTCCAGTAAACAAACTACCAGTTAATTGCATTCCGTCGCCAGAATCACCTGCGAATTTTATCGTTATTTCTTCTTTTTCTATTTTGGTACTCATTGTCTTTTTTCTATTTCAAAATCGGGTGCAAAGATAAGAATATAACATTTGCTAAAGAAAGAAGTTTAGAGAAATCGGAGAGAGATTTTTATTCAATTTTTAAGTGATTTTAGCAATAATTATAACAGTTGCAATGAATTTTAACATTGAAATATCATATTTAAAATAGCGTTATTTTTAAACATCAAAAAAATACATTTAATATGAAAAACTTAATTATTGTTTTGCTCTTTTTGCCTGCCTTTGTCTCTGCTCAATATGGAATTAAAAATTGTCATACCGATTTGGTTTTTGGATATGATTATGGAGATCGAATTGATTTTGAAAATGATCGAATGCATGATCGTTTTATCTCGCCTATTCAAACTTTGAGAATTGGGGCCAATGTAAATTATCCAATTGCGGATCGATGGCTCTTAGTTTCAGGATTTAGATTAGCTTCGAAGTTTTCTTATGAGGATTTTAAAATAATAGGAAGTAACCGTAACCCTGAAGCTCCTGCAGCTAATCATTATCGAGTCAATTCCCAAGATTTTTTTGCAGAAGTGCCTTTTAGAATTAGGTATATTTTGAAAAATATTAATCGTGAAAATAGATTATTTTTGGAAACCGGAATTCAGTTTAATGCGTACATATTTTCACATTGGAAAGAAAAATATTTTGAACAATTTGGTGGTGATGTTGGAGAAGAAAAAATAGAACGGACCAATGGATTTCGAGATATGCATTTAACTTCTAATTTTTCTTTTGGTTGGGAATCTGAGATTAGAAATGGACCAAAGTTTTTTATCCAAACAATTGGGAGAGTTGCGTTAATTCCTGCTGATTATTCTTATGATAAAACTACTTATCATGTTGGGATTGAAACTGGTTTACGATTTTGATTTCGCAAAGTAGCGGGACTCTGGAGACTCTCGCTACGATGTGTTTATCTATTATTCTAAGTCATTCATATTATCTTTCCCTCTAAATTCGTTTTAAAAAGGTATTTTTATATTCAAAAAAAACTCAAAATGCGAAGTATCTTTTTTTACCTATTAATTTTTTCATCCTTTCTCACTTCTTGTCAAAAACACGGAGTGACCACACCTTACGAATATGCTTTGCTCAGCGCGCATGTTTATGATGACAAAGATCGTGATGAGTTACCTGACCACTTAAATCCATTTTTAGACTTCGATGAAAAAAATTATAAAGCTCGATTGAATATTGATTTGGGTGAAGTTATTGATATGGTGGACAATGAAGATTGGAGTGCGTTGATTCCGTATGTTGGCGCCAAAACATTTGCAAGAGGTGGATACTTTGGGCGAGCTTATGTCAATAAAAAGACGAACCATCTAATCATTGCACATCGAGGAACTGATTTGAATATAAAAATAAATGAGTTGTCGCTCAATCAAATTTCAATTGCTATCGATGATGGAAAAATTTGGGACATGCTAAAAGACATGGATGATGACTATGATATTTTTCATGGAAAGATTCCTTTGCAGCAGTTTGAAGCGGCACAGCATTTCGTCAAAAAAGTAAAAGAAAGTTATGTTGAAAAATATAAAAAAGAACCCCAAATAATTCATACAGGACATTCGCTTGGAGCCGTTTTGGCGGAACTATGTGCAGTAAAAGATAATTCGAAAGCGATTACCTTTGAAAGCCCGGGGTCTAAACCTTTGGCTTCACAACTCGTTGATATTCAGGATATTGATGTCGAAAAAGTAGACATCACTTCCTACAATGCAGAACCCAATCAGATCAATACTCTGCATGAACATTTGGGAAAAGTGATTCCATTATATGATGAATCAACATTGCAGTCTGCTCACTCCGATACCGAAAAAGTGTTATCCTTAAAATTGCATCCCATCAAAGAATTACTCAAAAGGTTTGATGAAAAGGATGGTGAACCTAAGCTCCCGTAAAATGACTTTCTAAGTTGTTGAAAAAACAAAAACCAATTTCCGAAAATGAAAAAAGCCATCTTGAATATTCAAGATGGCTTTTTTCGTTTAATAAAAATTCTAATTTTTCTAATCCTTCGCTACCAAGAACTTCTCTGTCGTATAATCTAATTCATTCGAGATTCTTAAAAAGTAAATCCCAGTTTTCAATGCACCAACTCCTTCAATCTTAAATTTAGCAGGCAGAAATTCTCTTGCTGTAAAACTAGTTTCTGCCATAAGTTGACCAACCGAATTAAAAATTAGAATCTCGTAATCACCATATTGATTTGGCGTAAACTCTATTTCAATATAATCAGAAGTTGGATTTGGAGAAATAGAATTGATGGCCAAAAGGTCAATTCCACTTCCACAAAAGTCATTGACCAACTCCATACTTTTTTGCAAATTAAGTCTTCCTTCCGAAGAAGTTTTTCCAATTTGATCTTCTTTTGTATCGACGCCATCTAGAATAAAATCTCTCATCGACAACGAAGTTCCTTTCGGATCTTCCCGTGCAGCTAGTGCTAATTTTTCGCAAGGCAAACTGTATAACAATGCAATTCCGCCAGCCACATGTGGCGCAGCACCAGAGGTAGAACCAATCGTTGCATATGTATTATCAGAGCCAGTTGTTGGAGATCCATCACCAGGAGCAGTCAAATCTACATTGACTTTTCCATAGGCAGAACTTAATTCATCTTGCTTATTACTTTCGGCTACGACGATTAAATGTTCTGTCGGACAAATCGAAGGCATGTCGCCAACTTCATCCACATTGAGCGTTTTGTTATTTGTAGAACCAACATTTAAAACACCAACTTCTCCAAGCATTTCATGAACCTCACACCAAAGAGGAAATAGTGGATTATCGGTCAATTGTAATCCATCAGGATAATCTGGACTATCTCCATCAATACCAAATGAACCATTGGAAGCAACGACGAATGCTCCTTTTTGACCATTTGTTTCATTGAATAATTTTCGATTTTGGTAAACATATTCGTAGCCTTCAATGATCTTATCGACTTGCAAATTATTTTGCACCCACATGATTTTTACATTCCAATTGACTCCCGCAACTCCCATTTCATTATCACCTCTTGCTCCAATAATTCCTCCCACTCGAATGCCATGACCTTGAAAATCAAATCCAATCAAGTCAGAAGAATCCACAACATTCCATCCGAAATAATCATCAATAAAGCCATTTCCATCATTATCAATTCCATCATTATTTATTTCATTCCAGTTGATCCAAACATTATCTTTCAAGTCATCATGTCGCCAATCGCCACTCTCCATCATCGCTACTACAATCGTATCCCCCAAGGCAGTTACACCTCCTATTGTAGTTTCCCAAACCTCTGGAGCATTGATAATTTCCATATCCCATTGACTCGTAAACATCGGGTCGTTCGGAATTTTTTCTCTTGGTTGTAATTGAAAGTTTTGACCTGCAACTTTTACTTCGGGTTGGCTAGTTAAATTTTCTAACAATGTATTTACATCCTTAATATCTGTGATTGATTTTAACGAAAACAGGTTGAGTTTTTCAGAAAGCCGATGTTCTTTTTGAAAAGTGATGCCTGATTCTCCCCATTGGTTTTTTATTTTTTGGAAAAAAGCAGACGGGTTAGTTCCTGATTCTAATTGAATGATAAATTCGTTGGGAATAAATCGCACAGATGAATTTTCTTTTTGGGAAAAAAGAGGAAAGGTTAAAATGATTAAAAGAATCGTCCAAAGGGATTTCATATTTCTTAATTTTTAATTTCTTAAAATTTAATAACAATATATGTAAGTTGTTGACTTTTAGGTACTTATTTTAATTTTTAACTATTTTTTTCGAAACTTAATCTTAGGTTTTTAAAATAAGGACCTGCTAATAATAAGCGATTTCCATACCATGAAAATATCTCTCCATCCACTAATCTAATATCAGCATCAGGACAAACAGTTTGTATTTCTTTAACGTGTTTTTCTTTAAACGGGAAGGGTTCAGATGAAAGTAATATCAAATCAGGTCGTGCTGCCGCCAATTGTTCATCTGAGATTTGAGGATAACGAGATTCAGTTACAAAGATATTTTCAAAACCCGCCATTTCCAACATCTCATGAATAAAAGTTTGACTAGCTGCGACCATTGTTGGATTTTTCCAAATGAAATATGCGACTCGTGGACGATGGATTAATTGTCGAATAACTTGTTCTGCTTGATGAAATGAAACTATGATTTTTTCGATCAAAATTTCTGCTTCTGATTTTCGATTGACCAATTTTCCAATTTCCAAAATCATATCCAACGCATCTTCTAACGTAAAAATATCACTCATCCAAACGGGATATTCTTTTTCCAAAAGTTCAATTTGAGTTTGATCATTTTCTTCTTTGTTTCCAATAATCAAATCAGGTTGTAGTGATTTTATTTTTTCAAAATTATATTGTTTCGTACCACCGACTCTTGGTTTTGACTTAAACATAACGCGAGGATGCACACAAAATTTTGTTATCCCAACTACTTCTTTATCGAGCCCCAAATAGAAAAGCAATTCCGTTTGCGAAGGAACGAGAGAAATGATTCGCTTGGGTTGAGTTGGAATGTTTACTTCCCGCTGCATTTGATCGATGACGATGTGGTGCATTTTTTTTATTTAATTTTTTGATAAAAACTAAGTCAAAGATGGGGAAAATATTTTTTAAAATAATGTTTTGTAATAGGAACGCGGATGCTGCGGATCAGGCGGATTAATGCGGATTCTCCCCAACATATTGTAATCGTCAAATCCGCTAAAATTCACTCAATTCGCATCATCCGAGTTCCCATAACACAACGGAGATTTTGAATTTCAAATTCAAAATTCATTTACTCAAAATTGAAGGATACCTTATATAATAACCACTATTTTAGTCAATCATTAATATAAAACCATTTCATTAACGTTTATCTAACATTTCTCTTGTCAAGTCGTGATTTATTTAATTTTTCCAATAAAACTTACAATTTATGAGTGTTCAAAACAATTATTAACTAATCAAAAAATTAAAGTCATGGAAAAATTAAATAGTAAATTCATTATGTATGGAATGGCTGGTTTATTCGCAGTCATCATGTTAATCTTAGTCAATCCGTTTGGATATAATGATATGGGATATCGAGAAATTGTCGAAACCCCAACGGGTAAAAAGTATGTAATTTTTAGCAATGGAGTTTATTTTAAATTCCCTGGATCAAAAATTACTACTTACCCAAATGTAATCACGATCAGTCATCGAGGTGGAGAAGCTACAGGATCAACAATAGATGCAAAATCAATCTTGATTCGATTTAATGATGCTACTGAAGCTTACGCACAAACGGTTGTAAGATTTCGATTGCCTGATGTAGAATCAGATATGTTAATGCTTCATTCTGAATATGTTAACCGCGAATATATTGCAATGAAAGGTTTAGCACCATTTACGATTGAGTGTTTGAAAAACTCAGCACAGTTGATGGATTCCGAGCAACACTATTCAGGTGGACGAGCACAGTTATCACAATATTTTCAAGATCAATTAGAGGAGGGATTATTCATTTTGGATATTCAAGAAACTTTTGCAAAGGATACTTTGACAGGTGAGAATAAAAGAATCTATGCGAATAAAATTCGAGTAAATAGAGAGGGTGACAAGGTGAGGAAGAAATCTGATTTGAAAATTTTTGGAATCTCGATTGCAAGTGCTACGATCGAAAATGTTGACTACGAATCTCAGGTTGATGAGAAGTTAAAAAAGAAAATAGAGGCGAGTACTCGAGAGTCAGTTTCGAAGCAAAACCTGGTCACAGCTCAGCAGGAAGCAATGACTGCGGAAGCGGAAGGTCGTCGACAATTAGTAACAATTGAATATGAAGAGAAGCAAGTGCAAACTCAGCAAGTCGTGCAAGCGGAGACGCAAGTAAAATTGGCTGAGAAGGATTTGCTGAAGCAAAAGATTGCCTTAGATGCAGCAAGATTGGAAGCTCAAAAAATCAAAGCGTTAGCGGAAGCAGAAGCTTATGCAAAAACGAAAGTCATGGCGGCAGATGGTGCTTTGGATAAAAAGCTGCAAGCGTACAAAGAGGTGCAAGGTATGTGGGCAACAGCTTTCCAAAATTACCAAGGTGACTTAGTTCCTAAGTTTCAAACTGGAGGAGGAGGAGGAAATGCAGGTTTAGATTTCATGGAAATCATGGGTGCCAAAGCTGCAATGGATTTGAACTTGAGTACTAAGGTCAAGACAAATAAGAAAACGAAGAAGCAATAATTTCGCTGAATTGTTGAAATCGAAAAGCTGGAATCTCGCAAGAGGTTTCAGTTTTTTTTTGGAAAAATGTGATTCAGAATAATTCCTTTTAAAATTCCCAATTATTAAATCTAATCATATCTTCGCATCGAAACTAAGGAGTAAGCTGAAAATCCGAAAGAGAGTAAGCATTAATTTCTTAAAACTAAATGAAATGAAATCTATTAAATTTTTAACTGTGTTAGCTTTATTCTTAACTGTTGCACTTTTTCAATCTTGTGAGGATGATCCATGTGAAGGTGTAACTTGCTTAAATGATGGAATCTGTCTTGATGGGACTTGTGATTGTTCAACAGGATATTCTGGAGCAGATTGTGGGACTCATTGTAGTGAAGATATTTTAGGAATATGGACTGTTACTAGTGGTCAATCTGCAAATTGTGATTTCGGATTATATGAATTTTCAAAAGGATCAACGGATACTGAAATATTAATTTCTTTTACATCAACGTCAGGTGATGTTGTTCCTGGAACAGGAACATTATCTTTTGATTGTTCAAGTATGACCTATACAGCAACAGTTCCTGTAGGTGAAGTTACTGGATCTATCATATTTAATGGGACCACATTTGTAGATGATGTTCTTGATGGAACTTGTACAATTGAGGCTACAAAGAATTAATTAAATCGTTTAATAAAAAAAGAAAAAGCTGAAATCTCTCTCGAGGTTTCAGCTTTTTTTTCAAAAATATTATTGTGTGTGAGCGTAAAACGTTCAACGGCTAACAATTTTACTTTTTCTTTTTTCCCACAAACATCTTTTCTCCCGCTTCAATTTTTACCTCAAAATGATTCTCCTTCGGCGGCACCGGACAATTATATCCATCGCTAAATGCGCACCAAGGATTATAGCATCGATTAAAATCAATCACGACTTTATCGCCTTTGATGTCATTCATTTTTAAATCAATATATCTTCCTCCGCCGTAAGTAGATTCGTCATTGGTTATATCATTGAATGGAATAAAAAGATGATCTTTATATTCGTCCATATCTCTCAATCGTAAACTTTGGTAAATGTGAACGTCCACATCTTTTCCATCTAAATTAACTTTTGCGATTCCGTACAAAACATAATCTTGCGTGTTGCCGGAGTAAGTGGACATTTTAAAAGGAACTGCATCAGGCGTTCGTTTAAAAGTGGCAGGCAATTTATATTTTCGATTGGCTTTGTAAAATCGCATGTCTTTCATTCCTTTTTTATCATTATAAAAAGGGGAACGAGCTTCGTCTAAAAATTCTTGTTTGTAGTGTTTGCGAAATTTTTTGACTTCTTTTTTGTAGGCTCTTTTGCTTTGAGAAAAAGTTAAAAATGGAATAATTAGGAGAAGAAGGAGAACGAGTTTTTTCATGTTTTTAGTTTTTGAAATTTGCGGATTAGTATCGGATACCTTTAAGATCTCCGATACTTTTAAATAAAATCACTTCATATTGACCAACGCAATTTTTCCATTTTGAGAAATCGCCATTCGAGTAATTTTGGTCAAATTATGTTTTCCAAAGTCAGCTATTTCTAGCCAATTGGTGTCCCAACCTTTTTTGTATTTAAATAATTTACTGCCTTGTGCCATCAGAAAAGTATTGTCAGGAAGTACAACAAAATCCTCGCTTTGAGAAACTGTGGCTACAATAGTTTTGCTTCGCATTGTATTGAGATCCAACTCTTTGATGGTCCAATTGGTTTCTGTTCCTTTGTGAATAAAAGCCAAATTTCCATTAGGCATCCGTTGCAAACATCTTCCAATATTAGAAGTCAAAGTAACAACTGATTTATCCAAAGTATTAGCGATCGCTAACTTGTGAGGTTCTCCAACGATGAAAAGTGCAACCATTTCATTCTTTAACCAGCAATGATATCCAACATTAGTTTGGACAGGTAAAAGTGGTTTTCCTTTGCTTGACCTGTCGGTAGGGAAAAACCAAAGTCGTTGCGTATTTTTTCCATCGGCCTCTTGTCTGACACAACTAAAATAGTAAGGTTCCAAGAGAGGAGTAGGAGAGTATTCTCGATCTTCTGATCGAGTGACTTGCGTTTTTATCAGAGTTCTCAAATTCAAAGAAACAATATCTGTTTGCGATTCTTCTGAAGTGGAACCCATCGAAAAGTAAATTTCATCATTAGAAATAAACGTAGGTTGATTGTTGTAACCACTTGAATTAAAACCAGTTAGAAATTGTGGATTTTTGAAAAGGAACGAACTGTCGCCTTGTTGTTCCATTTGAAAAAGATAAATATTGGTGTTGGGTAATTGTGCGGAAGCTAGATTCCAACAACATACACACGTCAATAAAATTAGGGTTTTTCTCATGTTTCGTTATTTGTTATTCTTAGATAGATGCTATTGCGTAATCATATGGTGACTCAAAGTCATCTTATGAAAAGGTTAAGTCAATTACAAAAATAAAATTTTATCCTTGAAAACCTTTGAAGCCATATTTTTCAATTTCCATAATTGCATTTACATGAGCATCAGCAATGAGTTGACGAGTTTCCTCTTCAAGTAATTTTCTACCTTCTTTTTTATTATTAAAAAAACCATTTTCGGTCAAGATTGCAGGCATCGAAGTATATTTTAAAACATAAAAAGCCATGCCTGTACGCACTCCTCGATTAACCCACCGTGTTTTTGAAATCAAGTGTTTTTGAAAAATTTTAGCCACTTTTCTTCCATCCAGACTAGTTCGATAATACCAAGTTTCGATACCTTCTGCAGAGGACCAATTACCAGCTTGATCTTCTGGTCCAGCATTTGAATGGATAGAAATATAAACAGGAGGAAGGTCGGATTGTACTTTCAATGCATTTGCTCTAGCCACTCTAGTTTTTAAAATATTACCAACATTTTCTTCTGGAACGAGATTATGATATTGGACACCTTCTTTTTCAAGTGATTCAATAATTTTTTTGACGATGCCTCGATTGAGTTCATATTCCAACACTTGTTTTCCGTCATTCCATTTTGGTGAACGCTTACCTTTTGTTTTTTTACCATGACCATTATCTAATATCCACAGATAGCGAGGGGTGTGTTCAGGAGTTGTTTCTTTTGGAGGATCAGGATCAGAAGTTTTTACAGGAGGTTCATCGACGACGGGTACATCGACTTCTACATTTACCAGAACCACATCTTCATCCAATTCTTCCAATGGCATATCCGCTCCATCTTGAGGTTCTACATCGACAATTTCGGGTAGTTCATTTTCAGTTGTAGGAATATCAACAGGATCTGTCGAAGGGGGAGAAGTAGCATCTTTTGAATCTCCAGAAAAAGAGGAGAAAAGATTTTTGAAAAAATCGATAATGGCTTGTAACATATACGGTATAGATTAGATTGTTTGGTTAAAATTAATCAATTAAAATCAAAATCAAAATCAAAGTTTTTCTAAAGTAAAACTAAAAAACCCTTTTGCGATTTTATTCACAAAAGGGTTTTTTGAAAAAGTAAGGTTAGGACTAATTCAATTACATCTTATATGCGCCTGAAAAGATTCGACTCCAATTGATTCCATTTTTCATATTTCCATTTCTGGTAGAGAACCAAATGAAAAGCGGTTTTCCCACGATGTGATTTTCTGGAATGAATCCAAAATATCGGCAATCCTCCGAAGCATGACGATTGTCTCCCATGCCCCAATAATAATCTTGTTGGAAAGTATATTCAGTAGCAGGTTGACCATTGATGGTGAAGGTGCCATTTTTTTCTACTAGTGTATTTTTTTCATACACATTAATGATACGACGATAAAGTGCGATGGTCTGCTTATTCAAAGAGATCGTTGCTCCTTTTTTAGGAATGGTTAATGGCCCAAAATTATCAACTGTCCAATCTCCAAAGTATCGTGCATCATGTGGGAAAATTCTCGCTTTAGCCGTTCTTGGATCTGCTTTGTGTTCCACGACTGAGATAACTGCATTTGGATACCAAGTTTTAATAGTATTTTTTTGACTTTCGCTGAGCTGCATATTGAAGCCGGTACCTTCTCTATTTCTTGAAATATCTCCAACAGAAGGTGCGGTGGTTACTCCAATTTCATCTAACTTTTCAAAAAATTTATCTTGTGCTGTTTTGTCTGTCACTTCGATTCCTTGAACTAAATACTGAAATTGAATATTCTCAGAATTTTTAAGAGGCTTTCCATTGATGAAAACTTGTCGATCTTTTATTTCCATAACATCACCAGGAATACCAATACATCTTTTGATATAGTGATCTCTTTTGTCGATTGGTCTTAGTCGTAGATTTCTTTTTTTAGCATATTTAGCTACTTCTGGATTTCGCCTAACATCTTCAGCCGTCCAAACAAGTCTTCGTGAATTTGGATTGGTTGTAAAATATACACTATCTCCCTCAGGATAATTAAAAACGATGGGATCATTATTTTTTATTTCAGCAATTGCTGGCAATCGGTGATAACCTAAACTTGGAGTTTTTAAATATGACTCAGAATTCAAGTAAGGAATCGTATTGTGTAAAAGCGGAATCATCGCCACCGTCATTGGCGTTCGAATTCCATAATGTGCTTTACTCACAAACATAAAGTCACCCACCAAGAGTGACCCTTCCATCGAAGGTGTTGGAATTACATATGCTTCGATCAAAAACATACGAATAAATGCTGCTGCAAAAACAGCAAAGACAACTGCCTCTGCCCATTCTCGAACAGGACCTTTTTGATATGGATTTTTAGTACGTAATTTTTGAAGTTTGAATTTATCGTTGGACTCGATAGCAGTTTGAATTTCTGCGAAATATTTTTTTTCCATTTCCAAGATTGGCCCATCATATTTTGAATTGGAATCATTTCCGATTTTCCAAAAAATATAAGGAGGGAAAATTACAGCCAAAGCTGCTGATCCAAAATCATGTTTTCCAAATGATCGAACCATGTCAACACAAAGTCCTGCCCAAATGAAAAAATTGACAATTGGAAATAACATCCACAAAGCATGTGATGGTTTTTGTCCAACAATTTTACACCACTCGACAAAGTTGGTTCCAGGAATCCACGCTTTCTTTGCTTCAACGCCCGCTTTCTCAAATAATTTTTGCAAAGTGAAGCAAGTCAGTAAATAGGTAATTAGGAAAAAAAGAAAAATACTCACAATTCTTTCTGTTTGGTTTTTAAAATAAAATCTTCAATATCTTCTTATTAAAAAACGAAAAATAGAGGTTGATGTTCCATAATTTCATTCTTCAATCTCGCAAAGATAAATTAAAATGTGAATTAGAAAATGTTATGGTTTTCTTAATGTAGAAGAGTGGTTAGTTTTTTTCGACAGGGGAGAGGTTTTGAACCATATAAGGCATTTAAGAAACATAATAAGACTGCTATGAAAATCTTATCTGTTTCTTAAATGCCTTATTATAATTCAAAAAATTACTCTTTAGCAACCAAAATCTTTTTACATTTTTCAATGATCGTTTCAGCCTCGACATATCCTTGAGCAATCAAATAAAGGTCATCTCCATTTTTCAAAACTAAAGTTGGAAAACTTCTAACGCCAATATTTTGAGAGTAAGTAAAATCTTCTTTCACTTTTGCTTTATACTCAGTTGACTCAAATTTCTTCGCAAATTCCGTTTTATCTAATCCATATTCCTTTGCTAATTCAGCATAGGTTTCTGTCAGATTCGTATTTTTATTTTCTTGATAAAATAACGTTTGTACTTTTTTAAAAAAATCAAATTCTGACTCAGGCTTTAATGCTCGCATCAAAACGACTGCTCGACATGCAGGTTCGGTGTCGTAAACAAACGTTTTATCTTTTATAATGTCATAAGTAAAAGGTTGCCCACTTCGCTTGTTGACATCTTCCCAATGATGTTGTAAAAAATCGCCAAGGTCAGCCATCGTTTCGGTATTGTATGGACGCAGACCTCCCATAACTAATTGAAAGTCAACATCTTCTGATAAACTATCCAACGTCTCAGACATCTCTGGAGAAAATCCATAACACCATGAACACATAGGATCACCGAAGTAAATTAATTTAGCTTTTGATTGAGCCATACTTGTATTTTGAAAAAATAATAGAAATGAAATGATGAGAAAATTTGATATTATACGTTTTACGTCCAACATTTCATTAATCAAGTGTTTCGACATATCCTTTAATTTTTAGCGTAGTTCCTTTTCTTTGATTGCTAAAGTAAACTTTTATTTTCTTTTTAAAATAACCCGTTTTTTTAGCATCAAAAACAACTTTGATTTGGCTTATTGAATCTGGTGGAATTGGATCCCATGTCCAATCTGGGGTAGTACAACCGCAAGTCGTTCGCACATTGTCGATGAGGATGGAATCGCTGCTGGTATTTTTAAATTCGAAATGAAACTCAGCCGGTTCTTTATGAAGAATATCTCCAAAGTCATGTTCGATAGGAGTAATCCATTCGATACCTTCTTCTACCTGGAGAAGAAAAGGGAGTACAAAAAGTAGTAAAATATATTTCATAAGATGTTATTCAATTTTGACTAGTTTCTTAACGATTAAAGGATGCCCCTTGTTATCGAAAAGCTGTATGAAATAAATACCATTTTTGAAATGGGAAAGATTTATTTCATTTCTTCTTTGCAAGATATTTATTTGAATATAAGGAATGAAGTGGGGAAAGCATTAAAAAGTGATTAAAAATAGTAAAATAAATGATGGTTGATTTATCTAGTTTTTTAAGAAAAAGTATTAATTTTGATCTCCATTCCGACTTACCGATTATTTCATATCCATAAAAACTTACTTCCTCTATTATTTTATTGAAAAGACTTGCTCTTTTTGATGAATTCCAAATTCTATTCACCTAGCATCATTTATCATTAAAAAAATATAATTGACTTTATTTTTTCAATTCATTAATGGATTGGAGGAACTGATTTTTCCATAAAAATAAATTACAAACAAATTCAAGATGAACAGAAGAAGATTTTTACCCTTATTAATGGTTTTATTTTTCCCCATGCTAATTTCTGCTCAATGGTTAGAGTGGCAAGACATTACTGCGACGAACTTAACTTTAAGTTCTGTTGCCAATTCTGATGATGAAGAAAAAGATATAGAAGTTGGTGATTTGAATAATGATGGCTATACAGATGTCATTGTAGTACGGAAGGAACCATTTTCAAATTCAACTGAACCTGCCAAATCAGATTTGTTGTTAATGAATATCAATGGAGTTTTAACTGATCAAACAAGTTTGTTTGCACCTGAATTTATTTCTAATCCAACTTTTGCGAGAGATGTTTTTATTGGAGACTTCGATGATGATGGCTGGAAAGATGTGGTAGTCGCGAATACTTTTAATCAACAACCTCTTTATTATAGAAATCAAGGAAATGATGGCAATGGAAATTGGTTAGGTTTGATCGACGACTCTGCGAATCGCTTTCCTACGATCACGGGAGATGTACCTTTGATTTGTGCAGTTTGGGGTGGAGATATAACTGGTAATGGAGCGATGGATATTTATTTTGTCAATTACAAACAAAATGGCGGAGGAGGTGTCGCAAAAGATTTTCTTTTGATCAATGATGGAAATGGTTTTTTTACTGATGAAAGTGAAGCTCGATTAGGTGATTTGAGAAACTCGGCTTTTGGAACTGCTGGTGAAATTTTAGACATCGATAATGATGGAGATAATGATGTGATTAAAGTAACCACACTTTATAATGTAGCACCATGGAATAGTCGCGGGGTAATTATTTTATATAATGATGGAACTGGGAATTTTAGTAATTGGCAGAATATCAGTCAACCAGTAAGTGGAAGTCCTTACATGATTAAGGTGTTGGATTTTAATGGTGACAACAAATTAGATGTGTATGTTGTAGATGATGGAAGTGATTATTTGTTGACTTCGAATACGATTACTCCAGATAATAATATTGTTTTTACCTCTCAAATAATTAACTCAACCAGCGTCAATGGATTTGGTGGAAATGTACATGCGGCAGATTTTGATTTGGATGGAGATTATGATATTGGAGTGTCTGATGTAGATGTAGATATTCCGCCTTGTAATTCGACTCGACGATTTGCTATTTTGGAAAATGTAAATGGAGTGTTAGTTGATTCCTATGGAACAACTGCATATGATTGGGCGACAAATACTTATGACTTTGGAATCTTGGATATTAATAATGATGGGTTAGATGATTTTATCTTGGGGAAATGTTCGGGCTATGGTGTTTTTCTTTCTGACAATTGTGATTTAGTTAGTGGAGCTTCGGATTTTGATGTAGATGGAATTCCAGATGCTTGTGATCCTTGCCCAAATAATCCTGATCCCAATTGTGTAGATCCAGTTGATTATCCGATCATTTCAACAGATCATAATGTTGCTCGACAATGGAATGAAATGTTGTTGGAATCTATTCGAAGAGACTTTGCTAGACCAACTGTTCATGCTCGAAATCTTTTCCATACTTCGATTGCAATGTGGGATGCGTGGGCAGCCTATGATGATAACTCTTGTACTTTTTTATTAGGAAATACTGTTGATGGTTTTGCTTGTAATTTTAATGGGATAAATATTCCTGCGAATGTTCAGGCTGCTAGAGATGAAGCAATTAGTTATGCAGCATATCGAATATTTTCTCATCGATTTTCTACTTCTCCACAAGCGGATATTTTACAAAATGGATATGATAACCATATGTCAACTTTGGGATATGATATCAGTTTTACTTCGACAAATTATGCAACTGGTTCGGCAGCAGCATTGGGAAATTATATAGCACAATGCATCATTGATTTTGGTTTACAAGATGGTTCGAATGAGCAAAATGAATATGCGAATCAATTTTATGAACCAGTCAATCAAGCAATGATTGTTGATGCTCCAGGAAATCCAAATATTACTGATTACAATCGATGGCAGCCATTGACATTGCAACTTTTTATAGATCAAAGTGGAAATGAGATACCAGGAAATACGCCTGATTTTTTAAGCCCTGAGTGGGGGCAAGTTTCGTCATTTGCCCTTTCAGATGCTGACTTAACAATAAACACACGTGACGGATTTAATTACAATGTTTATCATGATCCAGGTACTCCACCGTTGATGCAATTGGATGGAAATGGAGAGTCTGATTTTTATAAATGGGGTTTTGCCACAGTTGCTATTTGGTCTTCTCATTTAGATGCAACTGATGGAGTGATGATGGATATTTCTCCAGCATCTATAGGTAACTCAAATATGCTTCCAACTACATGGGCAGATTTCCCTAGTTTTTATAATCAAGTCGATGGAGGAACTCAAAGTAGCGGTTATGCAACCAATCCTATTACTGGTCAAGCTTATACAGCTAACCAAGTTCCACGAGCAGATTTTGCAAGAGTTTTAGCGGAGTTTTGGGCAGATGGTCCTGACTCAGAAACACCTCCTGGACATTGGTTTACGATTATGAATAATGTTTCAGATCATCCAAGTTTGGAAAAGAAAATTCAAGGCCAAGGAGCTGTTGTAGATGATATGGAATGGGATGTGAAATCATATTTTACACTTGGAGGAGCGATGCATGATGTAGCGGTAACTTCATGGGGAATCAAAGGTTGGTACGATTACCTTCGACCAATATCTGCGATTCGAGGATTGGCAGATTTGGGTCAAAGTTCTGATCCAAATTTACCAAACTATGATCCTGCAGGAATTCCATTGATGACTAATTATATTGAATTAATTGCTGCAGGTGATCCTTTAGCTGGAGCAGGAAATATTAATGTTGGAAAAATAAAATTAAAAGCATGGCGAGGTCATGATGCGATAAACAATGTAGATACAGATGAAGCAGGAGTTGATTGGATTTTGGCAGAAGAGTGGGTGCCGTATCAACGACCTTCTTTTGTTACACCACCTTTTGCAGGTTATGTATCTGGACATTCAACATTCTCAAGAGCAGCGGCAGAAGTGTTGACTAACTTCACGGGTGACGAATATTTCCCAGGAGGAATGGGAACTTTTACTGCGGTGCAAAATGAATTTTTGGTCTTCGAAGATGGACCAAGTGTTGATGTAGAATTGCAATGGGCGACTTATCGAGATGCGGCAGATCAATCTGCTTTGTCTAGAATATGGGGAGGAATTCATCCACCAGCTGATGATGCGCCAGGGCGTTTGATTGGAGAAAAAATAGGAGAGGATGCCTTTAATAAAGCGTTGACA
This sequence comes from uncultured Saprospiraceae bacterium, assembly GCA_937981555.1. Lineage (GTDB taxonomy): Bacteria > Bacteroidota > Bacteroidia > Chitinophagales > Saprospiraceae > CAJQQY01. The sequence goes on along the minus strand of CALJOK010000044.1, from coordinate 5,419 downwards.
TTTTTCTCAGATTCAGATAATGATGGCACACCAAATGGTTGTGATATTTGTCCACTTGCGGCAACAGATGATTCTGACGGAGATGGCATTTGTGATAATGAAGATTGTGCTCCAAATGATCCAAATTTGCCAACTACCCAAGGAACCACCTGTAATGATGGAAATCCTGATACAGATAATGATGTGATTTTAGCAGACGGTTGTACATGTGAAGGAACACCAACTTCAGGAGGATGTAATATTATTGTTACAAGTTCGAATGGTTCAATTAATATTTCAAATTTGACTGATCCAATTGTTTCAGTTTCTGTATATGACAATACTGGAGGTTTAGTGTTTAATTGTACACCTTGGGGGACACCATGTAATCCGAATGAAGTGTTGAATAATTTACCTGACGGAAATTACAATATTGCTATTCAATCTTTTGATGGGAACTGGGTAGGGATCTGTAATATTTCAGAAACGATTACCATCTCAAATAATGGCACTAATCCATGTGATAATAACGGTGGAGATGCTGATGGAGATGGAGTTTGTGCAGATGTAGATTGCGATGATAGTGATCCAAATTTACCAACTACAGAAGGTACCTCTTGTAATGATGGAAATGCTTCCACTTCTAATGATGTCATCTTAGCTGATGGATGTACCTGTCAAGGGACACCTGACTCAGGAGGTTGTAATGTCAATGTTTCCAGCGATGGTAGCGTAATTACAATTGCAGGGTTGACTGATCCGATTGTGGCAGCATCTGTTTTAGATATTGGTTTCAACCAAGTCTTTAACTGTAATCCTTGGGGAAGTCCATGTGGAACTTCAGAGATTGTAACGAGTCTTCCTGAAGGAAATTACTTTGTAAGTATCCAAACTTTTGACAGCAACTGGAATCAGATTTGCGACCTATTTATTCCTGTAGAAATTACAGGAGTTGTTGGGCCTGGACCATGTTCAAATAATGGAGGCGATGCAGATAATGATGGCGTTTGCGCAGATGAAGATTGTGATGATAGTAATCCAAATGTGCCAACGGCAGCAGGAACATCTTGTAATGATGGCAATGCAAATACAATTAACGATGTGATTTTAGCTGATGGATGTACTTGTGAAGGTACTGTTTCGCAAAATGGTTGCAATGTTTCAATAACAGGTGCAAACGCTACAATTACCGTTTCAGGATTGACGGATGCAATTGTTTCTGTAAATGTTTTTGATCAAAGTTACTCTCTATTGTCCAATTGTAATTTGTGGGGAACACCTTGTAATGAACCAGAGGTTTATGCAAATTTACCAGACGGAAATTACATTGTTGAAGTACAAACTTTTGATAACAATTGGGTAGAGGTTTGTAACATCACAGAGACCATTACTTTCACTAATGGCATTGCAAGCACATCTTTTGCAGTACCTGATATTTTAGATTTTTCTGTAAAAAAAGAAGGTCGACAATCAGTTATAGATTGGGTGATGAATAAAGATGAGCATGTTGATTTTTATGAAATTGAAGTGTCGAAAGACTTTGAAGGATTTAAGTTTTTGGAAAAAATAAATTCGAAAGAAAGTGCTACAATTCGACATTATCAAACGAGAGATGTTGATCCATTTTATGGAGAAAACTTTTATCGTCTAAAAGCAAATACAAATGATGGAAATTATTTTTATTCAAAAATCAGACGAGTAGAATTTGATATCAATTTTGAGAATGTATTAATTTATCCAAATCCAACAGAAGAAAAATTACATGCAGAAATGAAAGACTTTGCAGGTATGGAAGGAACGGTGGAAATCTATAATACTTTTGGACAGAAAGTGTTAGAACGAAAATACCTTTCTTTTCCTAGTCAAGCGATGCAATTTGATGTGAGTGGTTTTGTGAGTGGTTTATACACAATTTCATTTAAGGTAGAAAATCACAAACGGTTTTCGAAGAAATTTATCGTGAGTAAATTGTAGAATTGAAGTCAATTACTAGAAGTTATTAATTAGTCCTTGCAAGTTTTTATAATTTGCAAGGACTTTTTATATATTACTAATATAATTTTAAGTGAAGAATTAATGGACTAGCAATTCTTTTTTATTTTTTTTGAAAAAAATAACAGATGAAAATATTAGAACTTCTAAAGTGTTTTCTGAGTTTATTGCTTTCAATTTTTTTACCTAAATTAGGCCCTAGAAAAACCTAACGACTACTACAAAGACAAATAAGTAAAATGAATAAAACGTTACAAGATCAACTTTTTGAAGATGTACTTGCCAAGTTTCCCAAAAAATCAATAGCCGTAGAAGAACTCACTAATTTATTTGGTGTGGGTAAGGATGCCGTTTATCGACGTTTGCGTGGAGATACACTTTTGGCACCTGATGAATTAGCAGCGCTTGCACAAAAATTTAATCTGTCTTTGGACTCCTACGTTTTTGAAGATGCAAATACTGTTTTTTGCAGCTTCAATCCTTTTACCAAAGAAATCAAAAATGTTTCTGATTATTTGGAAGGCATTCATAAGTTGATGGGGAAAGTACAGCACTTGCCCAATACGAGCATGTATTATGCAACATCGGATGTGCCGTTGTTTGTGTATTTTTATTTCCCTGAAATATTACAATTCAAAATTTACATTTGGGGACGAGCAGTTTGGATGTTTGATTATTTGGATGATATGAAGTTTAATTTTAACGTAATTGGACCGCATGGAATGGAGATGGCGCAAGACATGTTGAAATATTATGTGAAGCTTCCGAGCACCGAATTGTGGACGACAGATATTTTGGATAATACTTTAAACCAAATTGAATATCATGTGAATAGTGGTCATTTTTCTAATTTGGAAGATGCTATGACGCTTTGCAAACGACTTGATGATTTGGCGAATCACATGGAAACAACTGCCAAGTTAGGGTATAAATTTATGCCTAATCAATCGCAAGAAATCAAAGGTGGTGAGATCAATTTATATCATAATGAAATGGTGTATTGTAATAATACTATTTTATTTGATACGGTTGCTGGAAAAGCGGTGTATTCAAGTTATACTAACCCTAATTTCTTGAAAATCAATGACCAACGCATGTGTAATTTTACACAATCGTTTTTTGAAAAGATTAAATCGAAGTCTGTTTTGATGAGTGTGCAAGGGGAGAAACAACGGTCATGGTATTTCAATCGAATTCGGAAAAAAATTGAATTGACAAAATCTAGGATTAGTTTGCAGATGGAAGCATTCTAAATCAAAAACAAGAAATCCAATCAAGATTAAAAAACCCCACGATCGAAAATCATCGTGGGGTTTTTTAATTTTTCAATTATCTTTGCATTTTTTATTTTAACGTAATTTCTGACTTTGAGAAAAATTATTCTTCTTTTCCTTTTTGTATTACTAGGTGTTAATTTCCTTTTTTCGCAAGAAGAGGGTTGGACTATTGAGTCAATCGGATTTGAAGGTTTGGAAAAAACGAAGGAAGATTATTTGCGTCAATTTTTACAACTTCGAGAAGGGGAGGAGTTTGTAACAATACATTTACAAAATGATATTCAACAACTTTGGAATGTCGGAACTAACCAAAAAGTAGCTGCTCAAGTTGATTCGCTCGCCAATCAAAAAATAAAAATCACCTTTCAATTAAAAGAGAAAAAAACACTTTTGCCTATTTTGAATTTTGGTGGAATCAAAAATAACGTTTGGTTTCAAGCAGGATTTGTTGATTTCAATTGGCTAGGTAGAGGACATCAGTTTTTAGCTTTTTATCAAAATACAGATAACCGACATGGTGGTCAAATCTATTATCGAATACCATATTTAAATCAAAAATGGGGAGTAGCTTTTAATCTTTTACAATGGCGATCACGCGAGCCGTTGTATTTTCCAGAAGGTGCTGTGGACTATGATTATGATAATTTTAGTTTGGGAATGACGGTGATTCGGAATTTTGGATTTCGAAAACGATTGGAGTTAGGAGCAGATTTTTTTAGGGAAGACTATAAGAAAAGTGAATCGCAGATTTTGGATAATCCACCTGGCCCAGATGCTTTGGTGCAGCCAAAAGTTTCTTCGAAAGTGGAATACATTCATAATCTTTTGGATTATCATGATTTCTATTTAAAAGGTTGGGCAGCTCGTGGAATTTGGCAAACGGTTTATAACTTTGATGATACTTCGATTTTTAATAGTTTGATTTTGGAGGGAAAAAAATTCCATCGTTTTGGACAAAAGGGAAATTTAGCGTTGCGAGCACGACTAGGAATTTCTACAAATAATAATTCTCCTTTTGCTCCTTTTGTTGTCGATAGTCGAGTCAATTTAAGAGGTTCTGGTAATCGAATTGAAAGAGGAACAGCACAGGCGATTTTGAATGTGGAGTATCGACATACTTTTATTGACTTGAATAATTGGGCGGTGCAAGGTGTTGTTTTTACTGATTTAGGAAATTGGCGAACGCCAGGAGGGCAGCTTAATGAATTGTTGGGGACGGATGAATTACGGCAATTTGTGGGAGGTGGATTTCGAGTGATTTACAAACGAATTTATGATGCAATTTTGAGAGTCGATTATGGAGTGGATATTTTTGATAAAAATCAGCGGGGGATTGTGTTGGGGTTAGGACAGTATTTTTAAAATAAGCCACAGACGAACACCGACTTGACTGACTTTTTCTATTAATCTACTATGGGGAAATTCAGTCAAGTCGATGTTCGTCTGTGGCTTATTTTAAAATGAATAATTCACTCCCACATTCCCTCCAAACAAAATATATTTTTGCGACAACCCATAATTATCAGTAGTTAAATTATTACCAAAATATCGCACCGCTGGTGAAAAATTCAATTCCCAATTTTTCGATAATTTTCTTTTAAAGTTCAATCCCAAATGATAACTCAAACCAACATTAGATTTAAAAACATTGAGTTCATCATTTGCTATATCAAGATCAATTAATTCAGCGTTAGGAATTATTCCCTCTGTTTTTAAAGAAAGATTTGCAAAAATTCCACCTTGAATTCCTGCTTGCCATTTTTTACCAATTGAACGATTGTAGCTAATCAAAATAGGGATATCGACCATTCGATAAGTATTGAAAATTTCTTTTTCGTACTTGATCGTTTGGGTTTCAGTAACTAACCCCATTATTTCAATTGGCGTTGTTCCTAATCCATAACTCAAAAATTCAACACCATCTACTTCTTTTTCAGAAATGGTAGAATTGTAATTTTTATAGCGTTCTGCAATTGAAGTAATTTGCAGACCGGTGGAAATCTTTAAATTGTATTTCTCTTTATTAATTATTTTATAAGAAAAATTAACTCCAACTTGAGAAGTTTCCAAAGGTGTTTCGTAGTTCTCACGATTTTGTAACAATATATTTGCATCTGGACCTCTTGCAGTTAAATTTCTTTTTGTAAAATTAACTCCACCATACATTCCAA